>JBFWXB010000099.1:0-2639 GCA_050187875.1 Variibacter sp. | reverse complement strand
CCGAAGCCGAAACAGGCCTCGGTATCGCTGTCCACCCTCCTGCTGGCGGAGGTGGCGTGATGGCATCTGATCGCAACAACCGCCCCAGCCTCGACGACATCCGCACCATGCCGGTCGGCGAGATCGCAAAGCTTCCGGCGGAGCATCTGGCGCTGCTCCAGGAGGATGCCGACGCCGCCCTGGATGCCGCCAAGCGGCTCAAGGAGTGGCTCGAAGGTGCGATCGCGCGTCGCTACGCCGACGCGGCAGCGACGGTGCGCCGGGCCGAGGGCAAGGACACCGGCCTCGTTCGTTTTGAGGACGGCGCCGTCGTCGTCGCGGCCGATCTCCCGAAGAAGGTCGACTGGGACCAATCGCTGCTCGCCGCACTCGTCGAGCGCATCCGTGCGAGCGGGGAGAACCCGGCCGATTACGTCGACATCGGCTTCAAGGTCCCCGAGCGCAAGTACACCGCCTGGCCCACCGCCGTCCGCGAGGCCTTCGCCGCCGCCCGCACGATGCGGACCGCCAAGCCGACCTTCCGTCTCACCATCAAGTCCGAGGATGCCCGATGACCAGCTCTGCTGCACTGACCGAGATCCGCAAGCGCCACTACGCGCTCGAAGCGCTACCCGACACCATCGTCATCCCGGTGCTCGGCGAGATCCGCCGCGAGCAGGTGGTCAAGCCGATCGAGGACGCCACGCTCGACGATATTGCCTTCGCCTTGCTGGGCGTCGAAGCCGAGTTCAGCGCGGTCGGCGACCGCCTTCACGCCTTGCGCAAACTCTATGGTCTTGCCCGGCAGGCGGGCGCGCGCGGAAGCGAATGCGCTCTTGATGTCGCGTCACGCGACGCGGGAGGCCGCTGATGGCGCTGCGCATCGTCAGCGCCGACGAACGGCTGTCCGCGGTCGGCGCCAAGACCACCATGGCGATTTTCGGCCCGAGCGGCGTCGGCAAGACATCCTTGCTGAAATCGCTGCCGCCGGCCGAGACGCTCTGCATCGATCTCGAGGCCGGCATGAAGTCGGTCCAGGACTGGCCCGGCGATAGCATCCCGGTGCGCACTTTCGCCGACGCCCTCGATATCGGCTGCCTCGTCGGCGGGGTCAATCCGTCGGCCGACCCGAGCGGCTTCTTCTCCGAGGCGCATTACCAGCATCTCAGGGAAAGCTATCCCGACCTCGTCCAGATGATCGCGGGCAGGCGCGGGGCTTCGGCTACGTCCACCAGCTGCGCTGGGACCGCTTTCCCTACCACCGCTTCTGCTCGATGCGCTGCCTCGACGTCGGCGCGGCGCTCGCCAACAGGAACAACGGGATGATCGACAAGACCGACATGGAGATCAGAGCGATCAAGGAGGCGCGCCGGTTTCTCGCCGAGACGCTCACCGAGCTCGACCTGATGGCGCCGTTCTACGACCGGAAGCCGGAAGAGATCGATCGCATCATCGAGGCCTGCGTCGACGGGTTTCAGGAGTCGATGCAGCGCCAGGCAGCCGCCCGCGACCCGCTCGACGATCCGATTCCCTTTTGAGGTGGCGCATGGGAATCGATCTCAACCACGGCTCCGGCTTCATCTATGGCCGCATCGGCCACGCGATCAGCGTGTCCGATCGGGTCAATGCCCTGATCGATGCGGCGCTGGTCGCACGCAATCGGCGGCAGCAGCAGCGCGACTATCTCGGCGGCAGCCGGATCGGCGAGCCCTGCGCGCGCAAGCTCGTCTACGAGGTGACCCATACCCACTTGGCGATCTTCAAGATCTCTCGTCAGCTGTTCAACGAGGGAGTTCTCTGCCTTCGAAAGTCTTTGGGTAAGATCTGGGCCGCCATTCGCGGCGACCCTCGCGATCTGCCAAGGCACGAATAGGGCGTAGCGCAGCCGCGTATGAAGAACCGATGTCCCTGGGAAGAACCGGGCTGCAAACCCTTGATGCAAGACGAGGAACCCCACCTCGTTGCGCACGCCCTTCTCGTCAGAGGCAAGTGCCTCCTCAGCGCGAGCGACCGCTTCGCGCGAGAGCAGAATCCAGCCGAGCATGGACGGCAGCCCTCTGTCTCCCCCGAATGACGCGTTTCGCGTCGATGTGTTCCAATACAATATTGATGATCTTCTGTCTCTTACACGGTCGTATCGAAAAATGCCCCACACTCTTTGGGCATCAACTTCAGGTTATCGCTTCACCATCACATCGCCTCTATATAACTAAAAGATACTCAGGTATGTGACTTGAGAGAGGGCAACGGTTATCAGGCTCTCGATAGCGCCGCGCTTGTCTTGGTTGGACGAACGAGGCGAGTGCCGTCGCCGCCTGTAACTTCGCGGGCGAGCGCATCGAGGCCGAGGCGCAGGTCCCTGCCGCCTACGTCAGTAGGCCATGTTTGCTTGAACACGGAAGGTTGCCGCGACGGTGGCATTTTCGACGGCCAAGCTAGCGCACGCTGGGGCGAGCCTCTCCGCACCTGCCAACTCCTTGCCCTACCCCTTTGCGCTCCGGGCCAGCGGGGAAAGCGTCGGCAAAGTCCCCGAGCAGCAAGACCACTCAATCAGGGAGCGTTTCGAGCGCGCTTGCAAGCTCCAGGACATCGAGGCAGGCACCCCAGTGGGCGACGTTGAAGATCGGCGCCCCTGGGTCGGTATTCACGGCGATGATCGT
>JBFWXB010000098.1:0-2655 GCA_050187875.1 Variibacter sp. | reverse complement strand
CGCTGCGCTCAATCCGGGCTACGGTTGCTGTCATTCCGGGGCGCCGCTCTTGCGGCGAGCCCGGAATCCATACGCCGCAGTCTTCATGATCATGCCGCAGCACCGGGATTATGGATTCCGGGCTCGCCTCCTGCGGAGGCGCGCCCGGAATGACAGTGGAGCGCGCGTCGCGCCGCGAAACACGATAAGACATCGCCGCAATGAGTGCCTATATGAGCGCCGGCACCACCCACCGAGGCCCGATCGTCCGATGAACTGGTTGACCAATGTCGTGCGGCCGAAGATCCGCTCCTTCCTGCGCCGCGAGGTGCCGGAGAACCTCTGGGTCAAATGCCCGGAGACGGGGCAGATGGTCTTCTACAAGGACCTGGAGGCGAACCAGTTCGTCATCCCCGGCTCGAACTATCATATGCGCATGGGCGCGGCGGCGCGCCTCAAGGGCCTGTTCGACCATGGCGCCTTCGAGGAGATCGCGTTGCCCGAGGCGGCCACCGATCCGCTGCGGTTCCGCGATGAGCGCCGCTACACCGACCGCCTCAAGGACGCGCGCACCAAGACCGGCATGCAGGACGCGGTGAAGATCGGCTATGGCCGGCTCGACGCGCTCCCGGTCACCGCCGCGGTGCAGGACTTCGACTTCATGGGCGGCTCGCTCGGAATGGCCGCGGGCGAAGCGATCGTGCGCGGCTTCGAGACCGCGATCGAGAAGGCGACACCCTTCATCCTGTTCGCAAGCTCCGGTGGCGCGCGCATGCAGGAAGGCATCCTCTCGCTGATGCAGATGCCGCGCACCACCGTCGGCGTGCAAATGCTCAAGGACGCCGGCCTTCCCTATATCGTCGTTCTCACAAATCCGACGACCGGCGGCGTCACCGCCTCCTATGCGATGCTCGGCGACGTGCATATCGCCGAGCCCGGCGCGCTGATCGGCTTCGCCGGCCCGCGCGTCATCGAGCAGACGATCCGCGAGAAATTGCCCGAAGGCTTCCAGCGCGCGGAATATCTGCGCGAGCACGGCATGGTCGACATGGTCGTGCATCGTCACGAGCTGCGCGACACGCTCTCGCGCCTCTGCCGGCTGCTGACGCGCGCGCCGGCGGCGGCCCTCGCCGTTGAGGCCGCCGCTCTCCCGGCGCCGACGGCCGCAGCCGAGCCGCCGCTTGCCGCCGGCTTCACGCCGTGAGCGCACCGCCGCTCCTCCTCCCATGACGCCGATCGACGCCATCGTCGCGCGCCTGCTTGCGCTGCATCCCAAGCGCATCGACCTCACACTCGATCGCATCGCGCGGCTGCTCGCACGGCTCGGCAATCCGGAGCAACGCGTGCCGCCGGTGATCCACGTCGCCGGTACGAACGGCAAGGGATCGACTGTCGCCTTCATGCGCGCGATCCTCGAGGAGGCGGGCAAAAGCGTGCACGTCTACACCTCGCCCAATCTCGTGCGCGTCAACGAGCGCTTCCGGCTGGGGCGCAAAGGCGGCGGCGTGCTCGTCTCCGACGCCGAATTGGCGGACGCGCTGACCGCATGCGAGCACGCGAACGGCGACGATCCGATCACGGTGTTCGAGATCGAAACCGCCGCGGCTTTCTTGCTGTTCGCGCGTCATCCCGCCGACGTGCTGCTGCTTGAAGTGGGGCTCGGCGGACGGCTCGACGCGACCAATGTGATCGAGCGGCCGCTCGCGAGCGTCATCACGCCGATCTCGTTCGACCACGCCGAATTCCTCGGCAACACCGTGGCGCAGATCGCCGCCGAGAAAGCGGGCATTCTCAAGCGTGGCGTGCGCACAATCATGGCGCCGCAATCGAACGAGGCCCGCGACGTGATCGAGGAGCGCGCTCGTGCCGTTGGCGCGCCGCTCCGCCTCGCCGGCGAGGATTGGGTGGTGTCGCAGGAGCACGGCCGTCTCGTCTATCAAGACGAGAACGGACTTCTCGATCTGCCGCCGCCGCGGCTCGCCGGACGCCACCAGTTCGACAATGCCGGCGCCGCGATCGCCACCTTGCGCGCGATCGACACGCTGAAGCTGCCGCTTGCGGCTTACGAGGACGGCATGGCCGCCGCGCAATGGCCCGCGCGCATGCAGCGCCTGCTCGCCGGACGCCTCGTTGCGCTGGCGCCCGACGGCGCGGAGGTCTGGCTCGACGGCGGCCATAATGTCGACGGCGGCCGCGCCATCGCGGTCGCGCTCGCCGACCTCGAGGAGCGCGTGCCCCGCCCCCTCGTCCTCATCGTCGGCATGCTGACGACGAAGGATATCGAAGGCTTCCTCGGCAATTTCGCCGGGCTCGCGCGGCGCGTCATCGCCGTGCCGATCGTCAATCAGGAGAAGGCGCGCTCGCCGGAGACGATCGTCGAAGCGGCGCGCCGCGTCGGCATCGAAGCGGAGACGAGCCTCAGCGTCGAAACGGCGCTCGCGCGCAGCGGACAACTCGGCCTCGCCGCACCGCGCATCCTCATCACCGGCTCGCTCTACCTCGCCGGCGAAGTGCTCGCGGCGAACGGCACGCCGCCGACGTGAGAAATTCTTAGAGCGGTTCACGGCTTAATTGAATCGCGGGGATTCCCTAGGACTTGGGTTTGTGATTCAAGATGCTGGCTGGGCTGGAGGCCAGCATCTGATGGCTCGACCTCTTTCCAATGATCTGCGGAAG
>JBFWXB010000097.1:0-3106 GCA_050187875.1 Variibacter sp. | reverse complement strand
TGTCCCCAGCTTCGACCCTTTGCAATGTCGAGCGAGACGTGAAGGCGCGCTCGGCTACGACCGCCATCGGCAGCCGTCGGCGTCGACGGGCATCATGGATGTCCGCCCCAAGCTTGCGCAGTGCGCGCCGCACCGCAGCAGGAGGGTTGTGTGGAGTGGGCATTTTGACACCTTCGCACTACAGATCGGCCAGATATGTAGCACGAAGATTACAATTTTCCTAGACCCTTGAGGGGGTCACCTCAGTAGAGAGCGAAGGTTCGATCTTACCGCTGTCGTGACGGCATCGACCGGGACCCTCCGGACGTCGGCGATCGCGGCGACCGTGGTTTTTACGTCAGCGGGCTCGCTGGGACGACCGTCAACCTGAGTGAAGGGGCCGTCTGTCTCCGTCAGTATCCGATCGATGGGCAAGTCGGAGACGAGGGAGCGGCCGCGATCGGAGCGGGTCATCTCGGCATTGACGGAGAAATAGCAGCCGAGCGTCACCGCACGTCGAGCCTCGCTCTTGCTTCCGGTGAACCAGTGAAGCACGACGGTGCCGCGATCCTGCGGGAGATATTGTTCGATCATCTCGAGCACCGCTGGAACGCTTCTGACACTGTGGACCGTGAGAATCTTGCCACCGGCTTCTGCGCATCGCTCAAGGACGCTGCGGAACACATGCTTTTGGGTATCTAGCGATTTGTAGAAGCGCGGGCCGGCATCAAGACCGACTTCACCGACGTAGCGTGTCTCAGGTAGGTGGCGCTCCCATAGCGGCAGCTCGCCGGCGCGCTCCGCGACAAGCTGCGGATGCAGGCCGAGCGCAGCGCGCACGAAGCGGGTGTGACGCGTGAGCTCATGATTGCGCGCCCAGGCCTTCGGTGTCGTCGTGACGGTCAGCGTGTAGATACGAGCGGCTTCTGCCCTTGCGATCGCGGCCTCATGGTCGGGATAGAGGTCGAGATGGCAGTGGAAATCGACACCGATGGCTTGAGCATTCTCGGTCATCCCGGCCGCGTCCTCACACCTGCCAGGAGTGCTCCAACCTCTTCAAGGCCGCGCCGGTACACGCCAGCGAGGGCTGCTTGCCGAGCCGGCGATTCATCGAAGAGCGGCCCCGGCTTGTGGATGAGAATCGGCGCCAGTGCCGGTCGGGCGCGAAGCCGCTCGATCGCAAGCTGGAAAGAGCGAATCTGGACGCCTTCTGATTGGCGTGTGTCGAGCGCGCGGGCGGTGAGGTCATCGACCGTGTAGACGGTGGGATCTGGATCGGGGTGTAGGCCGGCAACGAGTGATGCCCGTCTGATGAGACAAGGCAGGCAATAGCCGCAATGCTGTGTGCCGAGACCCTGCCAGCGCCCCTTGGTTGGGGACGCGCAGGATAGCGATGAGGGTACGAGGCGACGTAACAACGCGCCGTTGGCGCAGGCCGCGACCATCTCGCCCTTGGTCCTATCCCAATAGGGGTTTTCGATCCTGCCGTTCAGGCCGAGCCCATGGAGGGCGTCATTCCAACGGGCGATGTAAAAAGGATGGGTCGTGCGCGTGCTCAGTGCGCCGAGGCGCAATGGATCGAGCGGCACGTTGACGGCGATGAGGCCGTTCTCGGGCACTTTCAAGGTGAACGCCCCCTCAAGTCCGCTTCCAGCGAAGACGCCGAGGGCGAAGAACAGGAACGACCTGCCGCGGGTCGTGTTCTCTCCGCCTGAACCGCGGACGAAACCGTCCGGGTATGCCATCCAGAGGCGCAAGCGATCGAAGGCGCGGCCTCGATAGTGGGTCTTCAATGTGTCGAAGATGGTGGACTGCGCATCGCTGGTCGCACCTTCGCCAGCGTGACTGATGAGAAGCGGTGTACGGCCATTCTCGAGGGCATCGATTGCGCCGATGAGACTGTCGAGGCCGCCCGAGAAGAGGGCGAGGTCGTCGAAGGGAGGACCGATGAGCCGAGCAGGGCGTGCGGGAGCGACCCTGACGAAACGGCGCGGTCGGGCGCGAAACGCGATCGACCAGCGGTCGCCGGTGAGAAAGTTCAGCATCCGGACGAAGGTCGGCGCGACGGCTGTCCATCGATCAGGATCGGAAACCGGGACGATCAGCCGGATTTCGCGGGTCCAGCCATCCTGCGATTCACTCGCCCGCGAAATGCGCGTGTCAGCAGCGTGGACGTGGGCGGCCAGGACCAGGATATCTACGCCAGTCTCTGAAGGATGAACGCCAAGCCGCGACAGATCGCCGATTGCGCGGCCGATCCCATGATCGAGTGTTCGCTCGCCGACAACCAAGTCAAGGCGGGTTTCGACTTCCCCATCGCCAAGTGGAAAGCGGCTGCGGTCGCCGGGGCCGTATCGGCCTATGATGACGTGTCTCCTCATGTGCCTTCCGCCTCCGCATCGCCCATGATCTGCAAGATCCCGAACGCTTGCTCGTAGATGCGCCCGACGAACTGGAGCACGCGATCGGGCGTCAGCGCGGCAGCCGCGGCGCGGGCGACCGTGAGCGCATCGGCCACCCCGCGCCGAATGAAGTCGTTCAATTGCGCCTGCACGCGTGCGGCTTCGCGGCTATCCGACGGCAGGGTGATCGTCTTCGCGCCGATGTCGTTGCAGAGCCGTGCTTCGATCGCGTTGGTCGCATACAGTTCGAACACAGTCTGCATCTGATCGGCGGTGAGGCCATCAAGGTCGGTAATGCCTGCACCGGCGAGGTCCGTGATGGTTTCGATGAACGCTTCGCGAGCGATGCCTTCGTCGATCGAACCGCCGTCAGGACACACATAGTCCGCCAGACCGAGAAAGATTTCTTCGATCGGGCGGCCTGCGAGAGCGCCGAGGTTGAGCGCGCGAAGCGCTTCGGTCGCGCCGCGCGCAACGGCGTCCGACAGGAAGCCAAGCAAGCGGCTGCCTGCGCCGCGCGCCGATCCCATCCTTGCGGCCGCCGTGCGCGCGCCACCTGCCGATGAGCCCACATAGTGCGACACGGCTCGGCCGAGACTCTTGCGGTCGCTGCCGCCCGAACCAGCGAAACGCGAGAAGTTGTTGCGAGCCGCTGAGAAGCGCGCGGGATCGGCTACCGGCGGTATGGGCGGGCGAGCCGGCGGTGCTGGGGGAGCGGCTGGTGG
>JBFWXB010000096.1:0-3515 GCA_050187875.1 Variibacter sp. | reverse complement strand
AAACAAAAAGGAGCGATCAAGATCGCCGCAAAACATCTTGCCGAGATGATAGCTGAGACTAGCAGCCGAACACTGGGAGAGTTTCTCTGGAAACGACACCAGAAGCGAGAAGGTGTCCGGGCGCGCAACACGTCGACTGGTCCGAAGGTCGATTATGATTTTTATCCAACCCGACAGCACCTTAAGGATGAGTTCGACGCCATCTGGGGTGCTCAGGCTTGTTATCATCCAGAGCTCGCCGATGACATCCGGCAGAATATCCACGATGCTGTTTTCTTCCAGCGCGATCTGCGGCCGGGAATCGTCGGCAAATGTTCATTATCTCCGGCGCAAGAGCCGATCGAGAAAGACCCGGATGGGTATCGTTTGTCGTGGTCCCATCCACTCGCTCAGCGGTTCCGTATTCTCCAGGACCTTTCGAATCTGGAGATTCAACAAACCGGCCAAAACAATATCAAGCTCTCGGCTGAGCAGCGAGAGACAGTCTATCGATCGTTGCTCGGCAATAACAAAATGTCGTTCGACAACATTCGCAAACTACTCAAGCTTCCTTCTGATGCGCGCTTCAATATCGAAACAGAGAAGAGAACGTTTCTGAAAGGCGACGAACTTGCGGAACGCCTGACGAACAAGAATCTGTTTCATAAGGCCTGGCGAGGCTACGACCTGGACCGTCAAATCAGGATTGCCGAAAAGCTCCTTAGTGAACCCCACGAAAATGTTCTGATCTCGTGGCTGATGGAGGAGTGCAAAATCGAGCGCGACCGAGCTGAACGAATTGCCGACGTCAACCCGCTCGAAGGCTATTGTCGGCTTGGTCTTCGCGCGATCAGAAAGATGCTGCCCCATTTCGAGGCCGGCCAGCGCTATGACGAGGCGGCAAATTCCGCAGGCTATCATCATTCCGACCGACGGACTGGCGAGATACTCGACGAATTGCCCTACTACGGACAATGGCTGCCGGATGCGGTTGTCGGGACCGGGGACCCAGAAGACGATGACGCCAAGCGCTTCGGCCGCTTTCCCAATCCCACCGTTCACATCGGGCTCGGACAAATCCGCCGCGTCGTGAACAAGTTGATAGGGACTTACGGTCACCCGACGGAAATTGTGATCGAGCTCGCACGCGATCTTCAAGTCTCTCCTGAAAAGAAAAAGGAAATAGAGGCTGAGCAGACAAAAAATCAACAGGCGAATGATGAAAACAGGTCGAAGTTCGAGGAACTTGGATTGAAGGATGCGACTGGTCTGCCGCGGCGGGCGACGCGGGACGACCTGCTAAAGATGCGGCTCTGGAACGAACTGGGGGCGTTCGCGCAATGCCCGTTTTCTGGCCGAACTATCTCGTTAAGCGATCTTCATTCGCACAAGGTGGAGATTGAACATCTCATTCCGTTTGCCGACAGCTTGGACAATAAGGCCCGCAATTTGACCGTCTGCTTCAAGGACGCAAATCGATTGAAGGGAAAACAAACCCCCTATGAAGCCTTCGGTCACCTACCCGAATGGCCAAATATCCTCGCGCGAGCCAACGCCCTGCCCGCTAACAAGCGATGGCGTTTTTCGCCCGATGCACGCGAGCGCCTGAATAGGGGGGGACGGGACTTTCTCGATCGTCAGCTTCATGAAACCCGCTGGCTCGGACGCGTCGCCGCACAATATCTTCAGGCTATATGCGATCCAAACAAGGTCTGGGCCGTCACAGGTCAGCATACAGCGCTTATCCGCGCCAAATGGGGTCTCAATTCGCTTCTTCCGGATCACAACTTTACCGATGCCAAGAAACGCGCTGATCATCGCCATCACGCAATCGACGCCTTCGTCGTCGCGATGACGAGCCGCTCCTTGCTTCAACAGATCGCACGCGCGTACGACGTGGATCGCGATAAGGTCGATGTTCCGAAACCGTGGGAGAACATCCGCGAGGACTTGGGTCGAGCGCTTGATCACATCATCGCATCGCATCGCGCAGATCATGGTGTTGAGGGAAAACTGCACGACGAAACGGCATATGGTTTTGTTGCTGCACCAAAAGAGCCGGACAAGAACAACCTTGTGTTTCGAAAGCCGCTGTCGGCCTTAACGGATGGCGAGATCGACAACATCCGCGACGATCGATTGCGCGGGATGGTCCGCGACTTCGTTGATCAAGAAGTGACGCACGGAATGAAGTTGACCGATGCTCTGAAGAAGTTTCAGACCACCGTACGTGATCCACACATTAAGCACGGGCTCCGCCGTGTACGTCTGTTTAAGACGAAAGATCAAAAATACCTGCTCCAACTTTCAAAAAAAGGGGAGAACGCTGCCTACAAGGCGTATGCGGCTGACTCGAACCTCTTTATGGAAATCTATGAGAAGATCGACGGTGAATGGGGTGGTGAAGCCGTCACTGTCTACCAAGCTAATCGCAAAGGCACTGTTCTGCGCTGGCAGTCCGACAATCCTGGCGCACGTTTGGTCATGCGCGTTTACAAGGATGATCTGATACAAATCGATCACGACGACGGCGAGCGTAAAATTGTTCGGGTCGTAAGGCTCGAACCATCAGCGAAACGGATACGTCTTGCGGAATCGATCGAAAGTGGATCACTCGAAGACCGAAATAAAGCAGACAATGACCCCTTTGAGTGGATTTTTGGCTATTATCATCGGCTGAAGGATTGGAATGCACGGCCCGTGCGCGTGAATGAGCTTGGAAAGGTAAGGCGGATACATCCGCGAGCCACCCCTTTTCAGCCTCGACCGCCGAGAAAGGCGCCGCGTTAACGCTAAATTAACCTGCGCATTGCGTACGGTGAGGTTGTAGCCGCATAGTTCGATCTCGCTGAGATTGCATTCCGCGGGAGACGGCATCCATGGGCGGGCGCGTGATCGAGATCGCAAACGACGGGCGCCATCTTGCGATCGATCGCGGCTTCATGACCGTCGCCGACAAAGGCAACGAGCTCGGCCGCGTCGCCCTCGACGACATCGCCGCCGTCGTCGCGAACGCGCATGGCCTCACCTATTCCAACAACCTGATTGTCAACCTCGCGACGCGCGGCGTGCCGGTCGTGCTGTGCAGCGCCAATCACCGGCCGGCGGCCGTGGTGTGGCCGGTCGACGGGCATCATGCGCAGGCCGGACGCATGAGCGATCAGGCGAGCGCGTCGGCCCCGCTGAAGAAGCGGCTGTGGCAGCAGATCGTGCAAGCCAAGATCCTCGCGCAAGCGGCGACACTCACCGCCGTCGGCGCCGAAGCCGGCGGCTTCCGCCTGCTTGCGCGCAAAGTGCGCAGCGGCGACCCGGACAATGTCGAGGCGGAAGCGGCGCGCCGCTATTGGCCGCTTCTCTTCGGGCCGAGCTTTCGCCGCGACCATGACGGCGACGGCATCAATGGCCTGCTCAATTACGGCTACGCGATCCTTCGCGCGGCGACGGCGCGCGCCATCATGGCCGCCGGACTGCACCCGAGCCTCGGCCTCATGCATTCCAACCGCGGCAACGCCATGGTTCTCGTCGACGACCTCATG
>JBFWXB010000095.1:0-3819 GCA_050187875.1 Variibacter sp. | reverse complement strand
GTCGGCAAGCTTCTGCGGGTCGGCGCCCATGCTCTCCGCCACCTCGGCGATCTCGGCATCGCCATGCGGCAAGAATTCGTGCAGCGGCGGATCGAGCAGGCGGATGGTCACCGGCAGGCCCTGCATGACCTCGAACAGCTTGGCGAAATCGCCGCGCTGCATCGGCAGCAGCTTGGCAAGCGCGGCGCGGCGGCCCTTCTCGTCATCGGCCAGAATCATTTCGCGGACGGCGAGGATGCGCTCGGCGTCGAAGAACATGTGCTCGGTGCGGCACAAGCCGATGCCCTCGGCGCCGAACTTGACGGCGACGCGCGCGTCGTTCGGCGTGTCGGCGTTGGTGCGCACCTTAAGCTTCCGCTTGCTGTCCGCCCACTGCATCAGCGTCGCGAACTCGCCGGACAGTTCCGGCTCGATCATCGCCGCGGCGCCTTCCAGCACCTGTCCGGTCGACCCGTCGATCGTGATGGTCTCGCCCTGCTTCAGCGTCTTGCCGGCGACGCGCATCGTGCCGGCGCTGTAATCGACGCGCAGGCCGCCGGCGCCGGACACGCACGGCTTGCCCATGCCGCGCGCCACCACGGCGGCATGGGATGTCATGCCGCCGCGCGCGGTCAGAATGCCTTCGGCCGCGTGCATGCCGTGGATGTCCTCCGGGCTCGTCTCGATGCGCACGAGGATGACCTTCTTGCCCTGCGCCTTCATTGCTTCGGCGACGTCGGGGGAAAAGACAATCTCGCCGGAGGCGGCGCCGGGCGATGCCGGCAGGCCCGTCGCCAGCACCTTGCGCTCCGCCTTCGGGTCGATGGTCGGGTGCAGGAGTTGATCGAGGGATGCCGGATCGATGCGGTTCACCGCCTCGTCCTGCGAGATCACGCCCTCGTTCGCCAGATCGACGGCGATCCGCAGCGACGCTTTCGCCGTGCGTTTGCCCGAGCGCGTCTGCAACATCCACAGCCGGCCCTTTTCGACCGTGAATTCGAGGTCCTGCATGTCGCGATAATGGCTCTCGAGCTTGGCATAGATGCGCGAGAGCTCGGCGAACGCCTCCGGCATCGCCTTTTCCATCGACGGCTTATCGGATTTCGCCGCGACCCGCGCGGCTTCGGTGATCTCTTGCGGCGTGCGGATGCCGGCGACGACATCCTCGCCCTGCGCGTTGATGAGGAACTCGCCGTAAAGCTGCTTCTCGCCGGTCGAGGGGTTGCGCGTGAAAGCGACACCGGTCGCGGACGTATCGCCCATGTTGCCGAACACCATCGCCTGCACGTTGACAGCGGTGCCCCAGCTTTCCGGGATGCCGTGCAGACGGCGATAGGTGATGGCGCGCGGCGTCATCCACGAGCCGAACACCGCGCCGATGGCGCCCCAAAGCTGGTCCATCGGGTCTTGCGGGAAGTCCTTGTCGCTTTCCGACTTCACGCGCGCCTTGTACTGCCCGACGAGAACGATCCAGTCGTCGGCCGACAGATCGGTGTCGAGCGTGTGGCCGTTGCGCTCCTTGAAGCTCTCGAGAATCTCCTCGAAGTGATGATGCCCGATGCCGAGCACGACATCCGAATACATCGTGACGAACCGGCGGTAGCTGTCGTACGCGAACCGCCGGTCGCCGGCCTGCTTCGCCAGTGCCTCCACCGTCGTGTCGTTGAGGCCGAGATTGAGCACCGTGTCCATCATTCCCGGCATCGAGGCGCGGGCCCCGGAGCGGACCGAGACGAGCAACGGATTGGCGCGATCGCCGAAAGTCCTGCCCGTGATCTTGGCGACGTGCGCGAGCGCCTTCTCGACCTGCGCACGCAAGTCTTCGGGGTAGGTCTTGTCGTGCGTGTAAAAGTGCGTGCAGACCTCGGTGGTGATGGTGAAGCCCGGGGGGACCGGCAAGCCGAGGCTCGCCATCTCCGCAAGGTTCGCGCCCTTGCCTCCGAGCAGGTTCTTCATCGCGGCTGCGCCTTCGGCACTTCCATCACCAAAGGTGTAGACCCACTGGGCCATCGGCATCGTCCTCGATCTGAAATGAATGCGGGCACGGCCTTGCGTGCGGGGAGCTTGCGGGCCGTGTCTTGCCGCGTTTTGAGGCCAGATTCAATAACGGCCGGCCATGACGAAAGGAGCCGGCCTTTGCGTGCGCGTCAGTGCACCAACCCGGTAATTCCGACGACAATGAGGTAGATGGCGACAATGTAATTGAGAAGCCGCGGCATAATCAGAATCAAGACGCCCGCGACCAAAGCGACAATCGGTTGCAGGGTTACGAGATTGGCCGTCATAAAGCGCCCTCCGTCATGAAATCGTCGGTTACGACAACGCGATGGCCGCGGCACGGTTCCGCGCTGCGGAAGTCCTCAAAGGCCGAGCAACGCCGGCAACGCCGCGAGCGTGCGCACCTCCGCGGCCGGCTCGCCAGGCAGCCGCTCCCGCTTCTGCCCATAGCGGTTGCACCACACGACGCGCATCCCGAAGGCGGAGGCGGCGTAGGCGTCCCACGCGTTCGACGATTGGAAACTGATGGCGGAGGCCGGAACGCCGAGCCGGTCGACGGCAAGTTGGTAGACTTTCGGGTGGGTCTTGAAGACGCCCACTTCGTGGACCGACAACACGGCGTCGAGCACGTCGCCGATGCCGGCGCTCGCCACCAGCGGACGCAGCATATCGGGCGAGCCATTCGACAGGATCGCCGTCTTGAGGCCGGCGTCCTTAAGCTGCCGCAACACACCGGGAACCTCGGGAAACGGATCGAGCGTGAGATAGAGCCGCATCAGGCGTTCGCGCAGCGCCGGATCGGCGATCCCCATCGTCTCGAGGCTATAGTCGAGGGAATCGCCGGTGACCTGCCAGAAGTCGACGTAGCGATCCTGCATGGTGCGCAGCCATGTGTATTGCAACTGCTTGTCGCGCCACAGGGTCGTCAGCGCCGTGATCCTGTCGCCGAGCACGTCGCGGCATTGTGCGGCAGCCGACGCGTAATCGAACAGCGTCCCGTAGGCGTCGAAGACGCAGGCCCGAATCCCGGTCAGCATGGAAACCGCCATCAGCGCCTCGCTACCGCGCCAGGTGGATGGCGCGAGCTGAATGTCCAGACCCTCATCCGACTCTTCGATCCATGCTCTTGCAATGACGACGAACGAGGTTTGTGTGAGCGGACATGGGGAAGCTTTGACGGCATCACAAGCGGTTGATAGCGTTTTTCATCGATTCGAGGGGAGACGCATGCGCGCTCTGTTCGCTCTTATCTGCCTGTTCGCGCTCACCGCGACGATGCCGGCCTCGGCGCAAGTTCTCGATCTCTCAACCGTCAAATGCAAGGACTTCGTCGAGAGCGGCGAGCGCAATATCTCGCTCATCTTGATGTGGATCCAGGGCTATTACACCGAAGAGGACGATCCGCCGCTGATCGACTTCGACAAGATGGCGGAGAACGGCAAGAAGCTCGGCGAATACTGCGGGAAGAATCCGAGCGCCGGCTTGATCACCGCCGCCGACGAAGTGCTCAAGTAGCCGCGGCGGCAGCGTCAAACGTTGAGGATGCCGCGAAAGGCGCGGCGCAACTCCGCTTCCGCGTTGTCCTCATACCAGCGCCCATGCGCCAGGACGATGCGCGCCGGCTTCCACGCGATCATCGTTTTCACCGCGCGACGAAGCTCGGCTTCATGGCTTCTGAACGTGACGCGCATGTCGCGCGGCATCCTCCCGTCGGGGTCCTGCACGCCGCCCAAGCGCGTGAGCCAGCGCATCCACCAGACGCTTATCTTCTTCGGCTCGAAGTTTTCGATCAGGTCGGTGAGGATCAGCGTGCGGCTTCGCCGGTGGAAGAACTCGAATTCC
>JBFWXB010000094.1:0-3968 GCA_050187875.1 Variibacter sp. | reverse complement strand
GCGGGCTGACATGCGGCCGGCGCGAGCGGTCGGCCAATGCCACGTCGCCCGCCTGATGCCGCGCCAGCCACTTGTAGCCAACCGCCGCGCTGATGCCGAACCGGCGGCACAGCTCACGACGGTTCGCTCCCTCCACCAGGGCCAATCGCACAAACTCGCGCCTTCGATCCATCACCGACACCTCGCGCCACGGCATGGAAGCCCTCCCTATCGGAACTTCCACCCTCTATCGATGTGTCAGCCATGTCTCCGAACACCCGTCAGTGATCTGTCCGGGCTAAACATCAAGCCCGGCAATGACGAAGCGCACTTCTTACGCCGCGGCTTTGAGCAAGCCTTCTTCCTGCAGCGCTTCCTTCACCTTCGACCGCTCGCCGACGCGCGTCATGAAAGCGGCGATGTTCGGATACTTCGCGAGGTCGATGTGGTGCAGGCTCGACCAGCGTAGCACCGTGTAGAGATAGCAGTCGGCGACGGTGAACTGATCGCCGAGCAGATACTTCTTACCCGCTAGCTGCTTGTCGATATAGGCGAAGCGCGAGGCGAGATTGTCCTTCACGATCGGCTTGTAGGCGTCCGGCGTATTCGGCTTGAACAGCGGGGTGAAGCTCTTGTGGATTTCGGATGTCACGAAGTTGAGCCACTCGAGCACGCGGTAGCGTTCCTTGGTTCCGACAGCCGGAATGAGCTTCGCATCGGGCGCCTTGTCGGCGAGATATTGCACGATGGCTGGCCCCTCCGTGAGGATCTGCCCATCTTCGATCTCAAGCGCTGGCACCATGCCCTTGGGATTGACCTGCCAGAAGTCGGTCCCCTTCTCCGTCTTCTTCGCCTTGCCGTCGACCTTCTCCAGATCGATATTCAAGCCCGCTTCGCGCGCCACGATATGCGGGGACAGCGAGCAAGCGCCGGGCGAGTAGTAAAGCTTCATGGTCAATCCTCCAGGGGCGGGATCCAGCAGTTACATGCACATGCATCTACATAAATGCATCTGCATGCAGTGTCAAGTTTGATGCAGATGCATCGAATCTCTATATCGTGACGCAGGATGACGAACTCAACACCGAGCAAGGATACCGTCGCGGCCTGGGCGCGCCTCATGCGGGTGCAGCAAGTGCTGCTCGCGAATGTCGAGGCGGAGCTCAAGACGGCGGGATTTCCGCCGCTCGCCTGGTACGATGCGCTTCTCGAGCTTTCCCGGCTCGCGGACGGGAAGATGCGTCCCCTCGACCTCGAAAAGTCGATGCTGTTTCCGCAATACGGGATGTCACGATTGATCGACCGCATGGAGCGCGCGGGGCTTGTGGCGCGCGAAGCCTGCCCTGGCGACGGGCGCGGGCAGATGGTCGCCATCACGGCGGCCGGTCGCGCGCTGCAGAAGAAGATGTGGCCCGCCTATGCGGCGTCAATCGAGCGGCATATCGGTGCCAAGATTTCGAGCGACGAGGCGCGCCGCCTCGAAGGACTGCTGCGCAAGATCGTCGAATGCCCGACGACGCTTGCCGCCTGCAGCGGGGACGCTCCGCGCAAGCGGCGGAACTAATCCGGTACGCTTGTCGGGCTCAGTCCTCGCCGGGGATCGCGAGCGGCAGCTTCACGTCGATCGGCGATTTCGATTCCGGCTCGGCGGCAAATCCCATGCGGCCGGAGCCGAAGCCGGGAAAGCGATCGCGCGCCCGCTGCGCAACGACATCACCGGGGATCGCCTTCGGCTTGCAGATCGCGCGGCCGCTGCGCCGGCGCGCGAGATCCACATGGATGTGATTGTAGTGGTAGACGTTCGATCCCGGCGCCAGCACGGTCGAGAACCGATCGCACGCCGCGGCCTGCACGTCGTGCAGGAAGCCCTGCTCTTCCGGCATGCCGCGCCAACCGTGCTGCACGCTGATCTTGCGTCCGTCGGCGAGAACGAAGGCGGCGATGTCGAGCGCATTGCCGAAGGCGTGCTCTGAAATCGGCGCGCCGCGCTGCCCGTTCATGCCGCGGCAGGAGTAAGCGGAAATCTGTTTGATCTCGACCACGGGCTGACCGAACCAGCGCTGCGCTGCCGGCTGCACCGAGCCCGCCATCCAATGGTCGAGTGCCGCAATCAAGGGGCACGCGAGCGTCGCCGGCGGCGAGATCATCGCCATGCTGCTGGCCATGGACATCGGCGCGCGGCCGCGGCCGAGCGATGGCGGCGCGCTCTCGGGGCGTTCGCTGAAATTACGCGGCGGCTGGTATTGCGGTTGCGCCGGGTAGCGCGACGGCGGCGGATAAGATTGCGCGCGCGGCTCTTCCGGCGCCTGTGCGCCTGCGCCCTCGTCCGGGGCAATTACTTCCTCTTCGTCATCGCCGTCGGTGCCAGGCGGACGAATCGACATCGGCCCGCTCGCCGCCGCAGGGGCCGGCGCCGGATCTGCGTAGCGCGCGGGATAGGGCGCGTTGCGCGGCGAATCAGGAATCGGAAAGCGCGTCGGGATCGCGCCGGGCGGGCGCATATCCTCGGCAAAGCCGAGCGCCGACGTCTCGCCGAGCGCGCTCACCTTGAAGGGATAGTCCGCGCCGCATACACCGGGGCCATTGATCGCCTTGATCTGAGCGATCAGGTTGTTTTGCTTCACGGCGCCGGATTGCAGGCACGCCGCCTCAGCTTCACGGCGCCACGGGTCGCGCTCCTGCACACCAACGAAGCCGCGACCGCAGCCGGTGAGTGTCAGGACAACGACGGAGCCGACGAGATACAGGGCCACTCGCGTCATGTCCGCACAATGTGCGGCATTCCCTTAAGGCATCATCAACGCACGTGGCCGGGCGAATTCCAAGAAAATGCCACGCTGCGATCCTCGCAGACGCGAAATGTCACGGCACGGCAATGGTTTTCTTTATTCCCGCGCGTTCCGGAAAGCGTTGCATGCTCCGTAGCTTATTAACCATGGCGCACAATTTGCTGAGAGCGGCCGACGGGCTCTTGCGCGCTGCAGCACATTTGGCGCTTGGGGAATGTTTGCCTTCTGGTAGACTTGCTTTGTGCAACGAACGAGGAGGCCTCTTCCATGGACGTTGCCTTGAAGCTGAACATGGTCGCCGCCTTCGTGGCATTTGCTTTTATCGGTGCGATCCTGGTCGGCGCATTCTGAAGAGCGGGAGGCACAAGACAAAGCCTCATCCTGAGGCGTATCGTCAGGACAACGGCAAAAACGATTCCGAACACCGGAAGAGCGACGCTCTCCGGTGTTCTTTATTTGTGGGCGAGGGAGACATCGCATGCGACCGAAGACGCTTCTTGAAATGGCCGGCGCCACCACCGCGCCGCCGGACATCGCGAACTGCACCGTCGTCGTCATAGACGCACAGCGCGAGTATGTGGATGGCGCGCTGCCGCTGCCGGGCGTCAAGGGCGCGCTCGCCGAGATCGCGAAGCTTCTCGACCGCGCGCGCCATCTCGGCGCGCCGGTGATCCACGTCAAACATCGCGGCAAGGCGGGCGGCGCGTTCGACCCGGACGCAACGCGCGGCCATATCGCCGACGAGGTTTCTCCCGCGGATGGCGAAGCCATCGTCGAGAAGACGCTCCCCAATTCCTTTGCCGGCACCGACCTCAAGGCGCGCCTCGACGCACTCGGGCGCAAAGACCTCGTCCTCGCCGGCTTCATGACGCATATGTGCGTCGAAGCGACCGCCCGTTCAGCGCTCGACCACGGATTCAAGGTCGCGGTGTTGGCGTCGGGCACGGCGACGCGCGATCTGCCCGATGCCCTCAGCGAAGGAACCATCCCGGCGGCAGAGGTCCAGCGCAATGCGCTGACCGCGCTCTCCGACCGTTTCGCGACAATCGTGCGCGATACCGAGGCGTTCAAGACCTAGAGTCTTTCACATTTTGACGGAAGCATATCCGGCGTTGGCGAAGTAGTTGCTGCATTCGTGGGGTTCGATTGCGGCGACGAGATCACCGATGTGACGCCAAGTGTCGGGGATTGTGCGTTTTT
>JBFWXB010000093.1:2372-4017 GCA_050187875.1 Variibacter sp. | reverse complement strand
CAAGAGAAATCCAGTGTTCGCGGCGCGATCTCGGACGTTTCGAAAGTATCGGAAAACCGGTAGGTCCCATCGGGGATGGCCGCGATGCCGGCGCGCATCTTGCGCTCGGCGTAGTCCTGCAGCGCATCACCCGCCGCCAGCACGGTCTCGGTTCCATACTTGCCGCACAGCGCCGTCATCCGCTGGACGCCGAGGCGGTTCGCCGCCATCTGCGCGCGCAGGTCCGAAATGCGCTCGAGCGGCACCTGGCAATTGAGAAGGATCAGATCCTGGGCGTCCTTGTTCAGCTCGCCGGCGCGATAGAGCCGGATCGGCGGGATGCGCAGCCCCTCCTGGAAGATGTGCGCGTGTCCCCGGTCGGCAAAATCGGCATGGTGCGCGGTGTTGATTGCCCAGGCGACCATGCGCCCTTCGACGAAAATCGGTTCGGCGAGCACGAGGTCCTGCAGGTGCGTGCCGCCGCCTTCGTAGGCGTCATTGCCGATGAAGACATCTCCCGGCCTGATCTCGCTTGCCGCGTTGCGCTTCATCACATGCGGTATGAAGTCGAGGAAGCTGCCGAGATGCATCGGAATATGCTCTGCCTGGCAGAGTGTGTTCCCCTTCACATCGAACAGCGCCGTCGAGCAGTCGCGCCGTTCCTTGATGTTGGTCGAATAGCTGGATCGCACCAGCGCCTCGCCCATTTCCTCGACCGTCGAGGCCAGGGCCGACCCGATAACTTCGACGGTGATCGGATCGATGTGGCGGTTTGCGCGCGCCGCCTCGTCGGGGGCAACCGTTATCGTGTTCATGCCGGCACCAGGATGAGATTGAGGTAGGGTTCGACGCGCGCCACGAGACCCGGCGGCACGACCGTTGTGGAATCCATCTGCTCGATGATCGCGGGCCCCTCGACCACGTTTCCGGCCTTGAGCTTTTCGCGCTGGTAGACACGGGCCGGCACAAACCCGCCCGCCTCCGCAAACCAGACATCCCGGTGCCCCTTGAGCGCCGCATCAGGATTGGACCCGGCGATCGGCTGCGGCGCGAAAGAAGCCTTCGGCACCAGACCCGCCGCCTCGATGCGGTAGGTCACGAGTTGGATCACCTCGTCCCCCGGCGCGAAACCGTAAGCGCGCTCGTGCGCGGCGATGAACTCGGCTTCGAGATAGGGGAGTGTCGCGGGCCCGATGGGCCCGTCGGGGAGCAGAACCTGCAATTCATAGTTCTGGCCCGCATAGCGCATGTCGACGGACCGCGTCAGGCGCTGCGCCTCGGCCGAAATGCCTTCTGCGGCAAACCAGCTCGCCGCGCGCTGCTCGAGGCCGGCCAGCGCATCCTTGATGACCGTTTCGGCGCCTGCCTTCAAGGCACTCAGTTGTGTCGACGCGAAATCCGCTCGCAGGTCCGTCAGCAGCAGCCCCATGGCGCACAGAATGCCGGGGTTGCGTGGGACGATGATGCGGGCAATGTCGAGCTCTCGCGCAAGCCGTCCCGCGTGCAGCGGTCCGGCGCCGCCAAATGCCACCAGCGTATAGTCCCGCGGGTCGTAACCGCGTTGCGTCGAGATAACCCGGATCGCTTTCGCCATATTGGCGGTGACAACCGAGAGGATGCCTTCAGCCGTCGTGAAGAGGTCGAGCCCGATGGCCTTGGCGAGACG
>JBFWXB010000093.1:0-2272 GCA_050187875.1 Variibacter sp. | reverse complement strand
CTCCATGACCGGGCCGAGATAGGCGTTGACGGTCGCCGTCGTCATGCGCTCGAATTCGCGGAATTCCGGCGCCACCTCGTGGCCCAGCGAGACGAACGCCTCGGGGAACTCCTCTCGGACGATCCGGGCCGCCGCCGCCTCGTGATCGGTCCGCACGAAGCCGTAGAGGAAGCAGATGGCGACGGCTTTGGCCCCGGCGGCCTTCAGACTGCGGGCCGCCTGGCGCAGCGCGTCTTCGTCGAGCGGCAGCTCGACAGTACCGTCGTGGCGCACCCGCTCGCGGATTTCCCACCGCATGTCGCGAGAAGAGAGAAGCGGTGGCTTGTCTGCCTGCAGATCGTAGAGTTCGGGACGCTTCTGGCGGCCGATCTCCAGAAGGTCGCGAAAGCCGTCGGTCGTGATGACACCGGTTGGCGCTCCGCGATGCTGGATCAGGGCATTGGTGCCGACCGTGGTTCCGTGGCCGAAATAGGCAACGCCGGATGGCGCGATGCCGGCACGCTCGGCAACTTCCGCAACTCCTTGGGCGATCGCCCTGGAGGGGTCATCGGGTGTCGAGGAAATCTTCCAGACGCTGAGGTCGCCCGTGCTGTCGTCGAATAGGCAGACGTCGGTAAAAGTCCCCCCCGAATCCACGCCGACGCGCCACCCCATGTCATGGTCTCCCTCGAATCCGGATGCCGGCGGAGAAGCCCGCGCGGCCGAAACGGACGTGACGGTAGGTGGATCGCCCGGGCGCGGAAAAGCGATTATTGTTCCCCGGCCATGACCTTTGGTAATGGATAAGCCATGAGCATCCGCCGCCGCCATCTTCCGTCCATAAGCGCGCTCGCCGCGTTCGAGGCGGTTGCGCGTACCAAGAGCTTCACGCAGGCCGCCGCCGACCTCGGGCTCACGCAGGGCGCCGTCAGCCGGCAGGTGCAGATGCTGGAGCGCTTCGTCGGCTCGTCGCTGATTGATCGCACCAGCCAGCAGTTTGCGCTTACCGCGCGCGGCGAGGCCTATGCCGAGCAGGTGCGCCAGTCGCTGGCCAAGATCGCCAATGCGACGCTCATGGTCATGAGCGATACGCGCGCCAACACGCTGCATCTCGCTGTCCACCCCGCCTTCGGCAGTCGCTGGCTGATGCCGCGGGTGCGGGACTTCTTCAATTGCCAGCCCGCAGTGCAGATCAAGTTCGTCACGCGCTACCGGCAGCCCGTTGACTTCGCGACCGACGACCTCGACGCAGCCGTCTACTTCGGCGAGCCGTACGGCGACGAGCTTGGCTTCGACTACCTGTTCCGCGACGAGATCGTGCCGGTCTGCTCGGCCGACTTCGCCAGGAAGCACAGGTGCACGGCGCCGGAGGATCTCCTCCACCTGCCGTTGCTGCACGAGGCGACGCGCATGCGCGCATGGCCGGACTGGTTCGCCGCCAACGGGATACGGCATAACGAGACGAACGGCCTGACGCTCGAGCAGTTCGCGCTCGTCACCCACGCCGCGCTCGGTGGGCTGGGCGTTGCGATCATCCCCCAGTTCCTTATCCGGACCGAGCTCGACCGCGGCGATCTCGTGATTGCCCTCGATCGTCCACTGCTTTCGACAAACGCCTATTATCTCGCTTACCCGAAGGCGAAGGCGGATCACCGCGCGCTGCGTCAGTTCCGCCGCTGGTTGCTGGCCTGCGAGGACGTCGGCCATGACGGCGAGCCGTTCACGAGCAAGCAGAGCGCCGTCTTGAGCTAGACCATCCGGGTCACTTCTGTCCGTCGGCAGCCATTGAGCGGATGGTCTTGAGGAACATTTCCATCGCGGGCGAATGCTGTTCGTCGCGCAGCGCCAAACCCATTTCGGCGCAGGCCGGCGAATCGGCGATCTGGCGGATGACAACGCCTGTCCGGTTCAGCACATGGACGGACTCCGGCTGCAGCGAAACGCCGATGCCGCCGGCGACAAGCGCCAGTGCGGTCTGAATCGATTCAACCGTATGGCTCGGCGAGAAGATGAAACCGCCCTTCTCCTTGCAGACCGAACAGATCAGATCGAAGTAGGCTGGCGCCAGGTCGCGCGGAAAACCGATCAGCGGCTCCGCAGCGAAATCACGCAGGCTCAGGCGCTTCTTGCGCGCCGCGGAATGGCCCTCGGGAAGAACGGCGACGAGCTTTTCGCGCATGATGGGAATGACGCGAAGATTGTCCTGAAAGATCGGCAGGCGGACGATCGCGCCATGCAGACGCCCGACCGCAAGCCAGTTCAACATCAAGGCGCTGTTGGCATTGACAAGGTT
>JBFWXB010000092.1:0-4167 GCA_050187875.1 Variibacter sp. | reverse complement strand
CGGACAGGATCGTGTCGGTCACCGCGATGGCGCCCGCATTGATGAAGGGATTGCGCGGCACGCCCTGCTCGTATTCGAGCTGGACAATGGAATTGAACGCGCTGCCCGAAGGCTCGCGGCCGACCTTGCGCCACAGCCGGTCGCCGATGCGTCCGAGCGCGAGCGTCAGCGTGAACACCTTGGAGATGCTCTGGATCGAGAACGGCGTATCGGCATCGCCGCCCGCGGCCACGTTGCCCTGCGCATCGATGACGGCGATGCCGAATTTTGCGGGATCGGCGCGCGCGAGTTCGGGAATATAGGTCGCGACCGTTCCGCGGTCGGGACGTTGCCGCATTTCTTCGGCGATCTCGGCGACGACCTGCTGCAGGTCGGGGGTCTTGGTCATGGTGTTCTGCGTTGCCCCAACGTCCGTTCATTCCCGCAAGAGCGGGAATCCAGTGGTCTTGGCTCTGGGTCCCCGCTTGCGCGGGGACGAACGGACCGCGAGCCCGGCCGCGGACTTATGCTCTCAGCGTACCCATACTTCATACGACGGGCCAATGGCGGGCCGGATGTTAGCCTCCGGCGACGGCCGCCTTGCGGCAATGAAGCGGCGCATGCTGACTGTCCTTATGGACGACCGTACCGACAGTCATCATGTTCGCCGTCTCGAAGTTGTCGACACTGGCCGGCGTCGGCGCTGGACGGAAGACGAGAAGTTGAGGATCGTACAAGAGAGCCTGTCCGAGCCTCGGCTGACGTCTGCGACGGCGCGGCGGCACCGGATATCGCGGCAGCTCCTGCTGAACTGGCGCAAAGCTTGGCGGGAGGGTCGGCTCGGGGAAGAGGTTACCGCGACGAGCTTTGTCCCGGCGGTCGTAACGCCGGAGCGTGAGGTCACGGGCGAGCGGCGCGTGCCGCAGGATGATGACCGCATCGAGATCGTGACGGCGAACGGCCGGCGTATCGTCGTCGGGACGGGTATCGACGTCGCCGCTCTGGTTCGGATCGTGCGCGGCTTGGAGCAGCTATGATCCCGCTGCCGACCGGGGTCCGGGTGTGGATCGCGACTGGTCACACTGACATGCGCCGGGGCATGAATTCGCTGGCACTGCTGGTGCAGGAAGCATTGCGACGCGATCCGCACGGCGGCGACCTCTATGTGTTCCGCGGCAAGAGCGGCAAGCTGATCAAGGTTCTCTGGCACGATGGTCTCGGCATGTCGCTCTACGCCAAGCGGTTGGAGCGCGGAAAGTTCATCTGGCCTGCGGCGTCGGCAGGCGCGGTGTCGATCTCGGCGGCGCAGATGGCCTACATGCTCGAAGGGATCGACTGGCGACACCCACAGCAGACCTGGCGGCCGCGGAGCGCGGGCTGAGCGGATAATTTTGCAGCGTTGCGCATTTTGGGGAATCACAACGATCCGATCTGTGATTCACTGCGTCGCATGGATGCCGATCGCCAAGTGATTCTGGATGAGGTTGCCGCCCTGAAACAGGCGCTGGCGACCGAGCGGGCGAAGGCGCTGGAGGTTGCGGCGGAGCTCGCGGTTGCCCGCGCGAAGGCCGCGGAGGACAGCGCGCTGATCGCGCTCCAGAAGCTGCAGATCGCTAAGCTGCAGCGCCATATCTACGGTCCGCGATCAGAACGGTCGTCGCGGCTGATCGACCAACTGGCATTGACGTTCGAAGAGCTGGAAGCCGGCGCCACCGAAGATGAACTTGCGGCAGAGCGCGCCGCCGCCCAGACGACGACGGTGCGGGGGTTTACGCGCAAGCGCGCCGAGCGCCAGACGTTCCCGGAGCATCTGCCGCGCGAGCGGGTGGTGATCGATCCGCCGGTGAGTTGTGAGTGCTGCGGCGGCAATCGCCTGCGCAAGCTTGGCGAGGACGTGACACGGACGCTGGAATGCTCGCCACGTCAGTGGAAGGTGGTTGAGACGATCCGGGAGAAGTTCAGCTGCCGCGACTGCGAGAAGATCAGCCAGCCGCCGGCGCCGTTCCATGCGGTAGCGAGAGGATGGGCCGGTCCCAGCCTGCTGGCCATGATCCTGTTCGAGAAGTTCGGCCAGCATCAGCCACTGAACCGGCAATCCGCGCGCTATGCGCTCGAAGGCGTGCCGATCGCACTGTCGACCATAGCGGACGCCGTGGGATCGGTCTGCGCTGCGCTCGATCCGCTGCTGCACCGCCTCGAAACCCATGTGATGGCCGCCGGGCGGCTGCATGCCGACGATACGACCGTGCCGGTGCTCGCCAAGGGCAAGACCGACACGGGGCGATGCTGGATTTACGTACGAGACGACCGGTCGTTCGGCGGGACCGATCCACCGGCGGCGATGTTCTACTACTCGCGCGACCGCAAGGGCGAGCATCCGCAGGCGCATCTGGCGCGGTATGCCGGCATCCTGCAGGCCGACGCCTATGACGGGTACAAGCAGCTCTATTTGGCCGGGCGTGAGCCCGGACCGATCCGGGAAGCCGCGTGCTGGGCGCATGCTCGGCGGCCGTTCTTCGTCATGGCCGACATCGAGGAGAACGCGCGCCGCAAGGCCGCCGGCAACCGGGAAATCCCGCTTTCCCCGATCGCGATCGAGGTCGTGCGGCGGATCGATGCCTTGTTCGAGATCGAGCGCTCCATCGACGGCAGGACCGCGCAGGAGCGTCTAGACGCGCGGCGGACGCTGAGCCAGCCTCTGGTCGAGGATCTTCAGCTCTACATGCGCGAGCAACTCGCCAGGCTGTCCCGGGGCCATGATCTCGCCAAGGCGTTCAACTACGTGCTGAAGCGGTGGGCGAGCTTCACGCTGTTCCTCGAGGATGGGCGGGTCTGTCTCTCCAACAACGCCGCCGAAAGAGGCCTGAGAGGTATCGCACTCGGACGCAAGTCCTGGCTGTTCTGCGGCTCCGATCGTGGCGGCCGGCGTGCCGCAGCCATGTACAGCCTGATCGTCACCGCCAAGATGAATGGCATCGATCCACAAGCCTGGCTCGCCGATGTGCTCGCCCGTATCGCCACCCATCCGGCTCATCGGCTGGACGAACTGCTGCCCTGGAACTGGACCTCGCCGAACCCGGCTATCTCCGCCCGAGCCGCGTGACGATGCACGTCAACAAGGTTCATCACGTCACCACCATCACCCGCGTCGCCCAGGACCTCCGCGAGGACGAAGACTGGCTGCGCGACGTCGCCAACGAAATGGAGATCGAGCACGGCGTCATCTGGGTCTATGGCGTCGCCGAAGACGGAGTTCTGGCCTTCACCGACTACGGGATCGAGAAATTGGTCGAACTCGTCAGCGTCTACAAGCAACACCCAGAGCTGCTCAGGCGTTGAACCGCCTGCGGTCTACGCCGGATGGATACGCGGGAAATGGCATATTTCATCCGTGTCCAACTTGCTGGCGCGCGCGCAAACGATCGCATAAATGCGAAAACCAAATATCCTCGCTATAGACGGGAAATTGGAGGGCGCTTAATCAGCGAGGAATCCGGTCGCTGAGAGGGCGGGTTTCCCACTTACTCGCGCCTGCGCAGCGCTTCGCTTAGCCGCTATTACAAGCGGAAATTTCCTGCCGCCCCTGCGTCCTTCAACGAGACAACATGAGCTTGGGAGCTCGCGTTCCGATCGCGGGCTGCGCTCGAAACTGAGCTCCACAACGAGCCACCAATCCAGCACCGAGAAAGGTTAGCGCGCTGACCTCTCAGACCACGCGATCAAGCTTTCCGGCCTGCGATCTCGGCCACAATGGACTCGAACGGCACCGGCTTCTTGAGATAGCCGCCTTCCAAGTACACGTCGACGGCGCGCCCATACTTAGAAATGGACGGTCTGCCGTCCGCCTCGAAGTTATGACGTATCCGGTCGAGTATACGCGTCAGCAGGTCGGGGTCCATCTTGACTACGCCGGTCGCGAGCGACATCTCCGCTAGCTCCTTCGCAGACGAGCGGCGGAGGTCGGTGAGACCCTGATCCACCGCGGCCATCACGTTCTTGACCAGTTTCGGATTCGAGTCGATCACCGAAGTGGTGGTCACCACACCCAGTGTCGCTACGTCGCCGCCAAGAATCTCATCGTGTTGTCTCGGCACCGTCACATCGAGCAGCGGCGCGACCTTGCCGCGGTCGATTGCTGTGGTGAATATTGGTTCCCACACGCCGGACAAGAAGTCCGCCTTGCCCGTC
>JBFWXB010000091.1:0-4730 GCA_050187875.1 Variibacter sp. | reverse complement strand
CTGCCGGCGAGCAGCGCCCCAAACACCGCGCAACGGGCGACCCGTGCGACACCCCTCCCCCTGGGGGGGTGGGGTCGGGGGTGGGGGTCGTTGTAGTTGGCGGCGCCTCGACTCAAACGGCTACCCCCCTCCCTGACCCTCCCCCGCAAGGGGGGAGGGAAAAGGCTGAGCAAGGATAGAGGCCCAGATCGATTGCCCTCACGCGACGACATTCACGATCCTTTGCGGCACCACGATCACCTTCTTCGGCGGCTTGCCGCCGAGCGCGCGCTGCACCGGCTCGAGCGCGAGCGCGGCCGCCTCGACGGCGCTCGTAGCGGCATCGCGCGCCACCGTCACGTCCGCGCGCTTCTTTCCGTTCACCTGCACCGGCAGCACGATCACATTCTCGACCAGCAACGCCTCTTCGACCTTGGGCCACGGCGCCTCCGCGACCAGGGTCGTGTGGCCCAACGCGGCCCAGCACTCCTCGGCGAGGTGGGGCATCATCGGGTTGAACAGGGTCACGAGTATATCCGCCGCCTCGCGCACTGCGAAGGCGATATCGGCGGGAACCCCGGCTTTCCCCCCGGCTGTGGCCTTTGCGTCGTTCAGCGCCGCCGCAAAGGCGCTGGTGAACTCGTAGATATGGGCCACCGCGACGTTGAAATGCAGCTTTTCGACCGCATCGGTGACCTTGGCGAGGGCCCCATGCGCGGCCTTGCGCAGCGCCGTCGCGGCGTCACCGAACGCCGCCGGGCGCTCCGCCGGCGCCGCTTTCGCGATCGGCGCGGCCTCGTTGATGAGCCGCCACAGCCGCTGCGTGAACCGCCAGGCGCCCTGCACCCCCTTCTCGGTCCAGTTCACGTCACGCTCGGGCGGCGAGTCGGAGAGCATGAACCAGCGCGCCGTGTCGGCCCCGTAGGCGGCGATGATGTCGTCGGGGTCGACCGTGTTGCGCTTCGACTTCGACATCTTCTCGATCGGGCCGATGGCGACCGGCTCGCCGGTCGCCATGAGCTTGGCGTGGCGATTGTCGTCGGCGCCTTCGATCTCGACCTCCGCCGGCGCGGCGAACGTGCCGTCCGCCTTGCGGTAGGTCTCGTGCACCACCATGCCCTGCGTGAACAGGCCGGCGAACGGCTCGTCCAAGCCAAGGTGTCCGGTCTTCTTCATCGCGCGGGTGAAGAAGCGCGAATACAGAAGATGCAGGATCGCGTGCTCGATACCGCCGATATACTGATCGACGGGGAGCCACGCGTCGGCGATCGCCTTGTCGGTCGGCGCCGTCGCAAGCTGCGGATCGGTGAAGCGCGCGAAGTACCACGATGAATCGACGAACGTGTCCATCGTGTCGGTCTCGCGCCGCGCGTCCTTGCCGCAATGCGGACACTTCACCTTCGTCCAGGTCGGATGCCGGTCGAGCGGATTGCCCGGCTTGTCGAAGCTGACGTCCTCCGGCAGCGTCACCGGCAGGTCCTTGTCCGGCACCGGCACCACGCCGCAGTCCGGGCAGTGGATCACCGGGATCGGACAACCCCAATAGCGCTGGCGCGAAATGCCCCAGTCGCGCAGGCGGAAATTCACCTTGCGCTCGGCGACCGGCCGATTCTCTAGCGTCACGCTCTCTTCTCCCTCCCCCTGCAAGGGGGAAGGTCGGGATGGGGGTCGCGTCGATTGACCCCCACCCGACCGCTGCGCGGTCGACCTCCCCCTTTCAGGGGCAGGTGAAAGAAAGGAATTCTCCAACCGCTTCGCGACCTCTTCCTTGGCCTGCGCGATGGTCATGCCGTCGAGGAAGCGCGAATTGATCATGCGCCCGTCGCCGACATAAGCCGTGTCGGTGATCACGAACGACTTCGGGTCGACATCCGGCGGACACACGACGGGCGTCGCGCCGAGCCCGTATTTATTGACGAAATCGAGGTCGCGCTGGTCGTGCGCCGGACAGCCGAAGATGGCGCCCGTGCCGTAGTCCATCAGGATGAAGTTCGCGACATAGACCGGCAGCGTCCACGACGGATCAAAGGGATGCACGGCGCGGACGCCGGTGTCGTAGCCGAGCTTCTCCGCGGTCTCGATCTCCTCCGCCGAGGTGCCGCGATGCTTGCACTCCTCGATGAAGGCGGCGAGCTTCGCGTCCCTTTTCGCCGCCGCCGTCGCCAACGGATGGTCGGGCGCGACCGCCATGAACTTCGCGCCGAACAGCGTGTCCGGCCGCGTCGTGAATATCTCGAGCTCGCGCTCACCGTTCTTCACGGTTTTCGGATCGAGCGCGAAGCGCACCAGCAGGCCCTCCGATCGGCCGATCCAGTTGCGCTGCATCGTGCGCACCTTGTCGGGCCAGCGATCGAGCGTGTCGATCGCGTCGAGGAGCTCCTGCGCGTAATCGGTGATCTTGAAGAACCATTGCGTGAGCTCGCGCTGCTCGACCAGCGCGCCCGAACGCCAGCCGCGGCCGTCGATCACCTGCTCGTTCGCGAGCACCGTCTGATCGACCGGGTCCCAGTTCACCTTCGAGCTCTGGCGCTCGACCAAGCCGGCGCGCAGGAAATCGAGGAACATCTTCTGCTGATGCTTGTAGTAGGCCGGGTCGCAGGTCGCGAGCTCGCGCGCCCAGTCGAGCGAGAGGCCCATCGACTTGAGCTGCGCCTTCATCGCTTCAATGTTCTGATAGGTCCATGCCTTCGGGTGGACCTTGCGCTCCATCGCCGCGTTCTCGGCCGGCATGCCGAAGGCGTCCCACCCCATGGGATGGAGGACGTTGAGGCCCATCGCCCGCTTGGTGCGCGCGACGACGTCGCCCATCGTGTAGTTGCGCACGTGGCCCATATGGATGCGGCCCGACGGGTACGGGAACATCTCGAGCACGTAATAGCGCGGGCGCGGATCCTCGTTCTTCGAAGCGAAGATGCCGCGCGCGTCCCAAACCTTCTGCCAGCGCGCTTCCGCCTCGCGCGCGTTGTAGCGTTCCGTGCTCATCAGGGGCTTTCAAGTCATTCCGGCCGCGCCACCTGCGCCGCCAAGACGACCGGACTAGGCCATTTTCCGCAATGCCGGTCAATGGGTTAATGGACGCGGCATGGTGAAGGTTACAGCCGCGCCATTGGCTCACATTGCCGGTCGGTCAATTCTGGCTATATAATAGCCAGAATGCCGTATCAGATCGTTCTAGCTCCTGAAGCGGTCGATGATCTTCGAGGGCTGAGGGCGAGCAAGCGTGCAGCTGTTCGCGCGGCTTTGGAAACACATCTGCGGCACGAACCTGAGAAAATAAGTCGCAGCAGGATCAAGCGTTTGCGCGGACTGAGTCGTCCTCAATACCGGCTCCGGGTTGAGGACATTCGCGTGTTTTACGACGTGACAGGATCGACGGTCGAAGTGCTTGCGATCGTCGACAAGTCGGAGGCGGAGCTATGGCTGAGACAGTTCGGAAACCCAGATTGAAAGAGGTCCCGCTCTCGGAAGTGAAGGACGATCTCTCTCGCTTGCTGCGGGAAGCTGAGAAGCAGGAGATCGTGATCACCCGCCACGGCAAGCCAGCGGGCGTGCTGATTGGCTTTGCTTCCGACGATGACTGGTTCGATTACCGTCTCGAGAACGACCCCCTGTTTCTCCGCCGGATCGCCCAGGCGCGTGACAGTCTCCGGGCGGGCCGCGGCGTCGCGCTGGAGGATGTTGAGAGCGACTAGGACCGCTTCACTCTGGCCCGGGAACCTTTTTTCGGTCCGATCATCTAAGCTCCCGTGAGAGAAGCGGAGCGACCCATGTCCGTCCAGCATGCCGAGAAACTGCGCCCAGCCGGCGAGGCCGAGCTTCTCGCCCGCGCCGGGGCGCGCGACGAAATGGCGGTCCGCGCCCTGATCCGGCAGCACAACCGGCGCCTCTACCGGCTCGCCCGCAGCATTTTGCGCAGCGACGCCGAAGCGGAGGACGCGCTGCAGGAGGCTTATCTGCGCGCGTTCACCAATCTTGCCGCCTTCCGCGGCGAATCGAGCTTCGGCACTTGGCTCGCGCGCATCGTCATCAACGAGGCGCTCGGACGCCTGCGCCGGCGTCGCGCGCCGCTCATGGACCTCGACAGCGTGCACGAGCGCCCCTCCGGCGAGGTGATCCCCTTCCCGCTCCTGACCGACAACTCCGACCCCGAGCGCACCATGGCCCAACGCCAGATCCTCGCTCTGCTCGAAGGCGCGATCGACGAATTGCCCGACGCATTCCGCACTGTGCTGATCGCCCGCGTCATTGAGGAGATGAGCGTGGAGGAGACCGCGCAGCTCCTCGATCTACGGCCCGAGACGGTGAAGACGCGGCTGCATCGCGCCCGCGCGCTCCTCAAGGACGCGCTCGAGAAGCAGATCGGCCCGATGGTGACGGAAGCCTTCCCGTTCGCCGGCAAGCGTTGCGAACGCATGGCCGACGCCGTCGTCGCGCGGCTCGGTCTTTAGCGGCGCGATAGTCGTCACCGTCAGACATCATTTCTCTGAGCTTGCACGACCTCCTTTCTCCTCTCCCTAGGCGCTCCCGCGCTTGGCGGGGAGGAGTCGGGGGGGGCGCGCGTGCGTTGCGTGCTTCGTTGACGGGCGCGGACATATCTTAACGCGCGCTTCGCAAAGTAAGCGTCATTGCCGGGTCAAGTGTAAAGCCCGGAGAGATACCTGACGGGTGTTCGGAGAGATGCCTTACAGGGATTGGAGGCTGTCGGGGCTATTGAGATCGAGGGCTGCGATCTCATGAGCTCCGAAGCAGAT
>JBFWXB010000090.1:0-5299 GCA_050187875.1 Variibacter sp. | reverse complement strand
ATAGGTTGTTTCTGTCATTTCATGTCCGACGTGGTTGCTCCGGGCGATCCTCCCCCGCGCTGCGGGGGAGGGGGACCGCCGAAGGCGGTGGAGGGGGCGGCGGCTTGCACTATCGCCTGCAACACGCTTTCTAATCGCTCCTCATCAAGAACATCACTGGCCGGCACGCGAAATACTGTGATGCCTTGCTCCGCCAACCATGCAGTTCGCCGCGCATCATGAAACAGTTGAGTCGATGTATCATGCACCGCTCCGTCAATCTCGACCGCGAGCCGAACGGCGGAGCAAAAAGAAATCGAGAATGTATGGGCCAATCGGATGTTGGCGGCGGAAACGCAGATTGTGCAGGCGGCCTCCTCGCAGCGCGCGCCAAAGGATGACTTCGGGCAGGCTCATCCGTCGACGTAACGAACGTGCACGCTTAAATGTTAGAATCGGTGCTCGCATTTGCCCCCTCCACCATGCTTCGCATGGTCCCCCTCCCCCGCTACGCGGGGGAGGATCATTCTGCCGCCCGCCGGGGCGACGACGGGTCGTGCCACTGCACTTTCGGGACACCGGGCCATCCGCGCGCCGCGCGGATCGCCTCACGCCGGCGTTTCGTCGCCGGCTCATCGACGCGCCATGCCTTGAGGTCGATCACAATGCCGTAGTCCGCTTCCGCCTTCCCGGGCGACAGCAGCTCGTTGCGGACATCGCGCAGGACGGCAGCCGGATCACGCTCGAGCGGATCGCCCCAACCGCCGGCACCGGCGAGCACATGGCGGAACACGTCGCCCTTGCGGATCGTCATGGTGAGCTTCGATGGCAGGAGCTTCTTCTCGCCCTCGGGATCAAGATAGTTCTGCGACGGCTGCCCCGGACTGCCACCATAAAGCCCGAAGGGGCGATGATCGCGGCGATCCGAGCGCACCTGCAGGATGCCTTCGTCTTCGAGGAAGCGATAATCACGTCGGAACGGAACGCCGCCGCGGAATTTGCCGGCGCCCGCCCTGTCCGGCACGAATTCGTAGGACAGCAGTTGAATGGGATGCTCCGCCTCGGTGACCTCGATCGAGGTGGATGCCATATTGGCGAACATGTGCGAGTTGCCGTCGAGGCCGTCAGCCCAGGGCCGCGCGCCCCAGGCGCCGCAAGTGAAATCCACATAGATGAACGGTTTGCGCTGAGCATCGTTGCCGCCGATCGAGATGCCGGTGTTGCCGCCGTCGCCCGCCGCCTTGACCTTGTCCGGCAGCATCATCGCGAGTGCGCCGAACATGCAGTCGGTCATGCGAAAGCCGGTGAGACCGCGGGCCGCGCAAGCAGCGGGCAGGACGCCATTGCCGACGGTGCCGGGCGGACAGATCACCTCGATCGCGCGGAAGACGCCCTCGTTGTTGGGAATGCCCGGCGGCAGCACGGAGCGCACGGCAGTGTAGGATGCGGCCTTGGTGAATGAGAGCGTGTTGTTGATCGCGCCCTTCACCTGCGGATGGGTGCCGGTCCAGTCGACGACCATCTGGTCGCCTTTCTTGCGGATGGTCACGAACAATCGGATCGGCTTGCCGTAATCGATACCGTCGTCGTCGATCCAGTCCTCGAAGCTCCATTCCCCGTCCGGCAGCTCGGCGAGCGCCGCGCGCGTGAGACGCTCGGCATAGTCGATGACCTCATTCAGATAGAACTTGGTCTCTTCCGGTCCATATTTCGCGACGACCTCGGCAAACTGCCGCTCGGCGATGTGACACGCCGCAAGCTGCGCGCGCAGATCGCCGAAGACTTGCACCGGAACGCGCACGTTCTTTTCAATGAACGTCATGATGGTCTGGTTGAGCTTGCCGCGCTCGTAGAGCTTCATCGGCGCGATGCGCAGCCCCTCTGCGTAGATCTCGGTCGAGTCGGACGCGTTCGATCCTGCAACGCGGCCGCCCACATCGGCGTGATGGCAAACGGTGCAGGCAAAGGCGAGACGCTCGCCCTCGTGATAGAGCGGCTTGAAAATGAAGATGTCCGGCAGATGCATGCCGCCGTCGAACGGATCGTTCATGATGAAGACGTCGCCGGGGCCCATGTCGTCCCCGAAATGGCGCATGATCGATTCCATCGCCGTCGGCACCGAGCCAAGATGTCCGGGCAACGTCAGCCCCTGCGCAGCGAGCTTCCCGTTCGCGTTCGCAAAGCCGGTCGAATAGTCCATGTTGTCCTTGAGGACGCCAGAATAGGTGGTGCGAAACACCGTCAGCGCCATCTCGTCCGCGATCGAAAAGACCGCATTCTTGAACAGTTCGAACGCGATCGGGTCGTGTGTGCGCACCTGTTCCTTCGGCGTCGGGCCGCGACCAGTTTGCGTCATTGTGGTCCTGATGGTTTGAACGCGGTGGGACTTGAACCTTACATTTTTGACGGGCGTCGAAGAAAGCGCAAGGCTTGGCCTGCATGCGTGGTGCGCGCAAACGACGCGCCGAGCTTCACCGCCGGACACATTTGCCGCGTGAGGTTGCACTTTGGCGTTCGCAACCGCGTTTGCTTAATGCTAAAGCCGATCCACAAACTAAAGGATTGCTGTCGCAGGAGAGATTATGCGTTTGCTCGTCGTCGGAGCCGGCTCGACCGGAGGATATTTCGGGGGTCGGCTCGTACAAGCCGGCCGTGATGTGACCTTTCTTGTCCGGCCACGGCGCGCGGCACAGTTGCAAGAGACAGGCTTGCAGATCGTCAGTCCGCATGGCGACGCGAAGCTCACGCCGAAGGTCGTCACAGCCGACAAGATCGACGGCCCGTATGACGCGGTGCTGGTCACCGTCAAAGCCTATTCGCTCGAGGCGGCGCTCGACGATTTCGCGCCGGCGGTCGGACCGCAGACGGCGATTCTTCCAACGCTCAACGGCATGAAGCATGTCGACGTTTTGACATCACGCTTCGGCAAGGACGCGGTCGCGGGCTGCGTCTGCAAGATTGCAGCGACCATCGACGCGCAGAACCGGATCGCCCAGCTAGCGCAGTTTCAGGAGCTCGTCTACGGCGAGATGGACGGCAGCCCCTCGCAGCGCATGCAGGCGCTCGACGCTTTCATGCAGGGCGCAAACTTCGATGCAAAGCTCTCGCCGACCGTCAAGCGCGAGATGTGGGAGAAATGGGTGCTGCTCGCGACCATGGGCGGCATCACCTGCCTGATGCGCGGCAACATCGGCGAGATCCAAGGCGCACACGGTGGAGACGATTTCGTCCGTCACTTCCTCGACGAGGTCGTCGCCACCGTGCGCAAGGTCGGCGAGGCGCCGAGCGAGAATTTCCTCAAGGCTGCGACCGCGACGCTGACGATGAAGGGCTCCGCGATGGCCTCGTCGATGTATCGCGACATGCAGGGTGGCCATGCAATCGAGGCCGATCAGATCGTCGGCGACCTCCTCGCGCGTGCGCAGCGCGCCGGCGTCGCGACGCCGTTACTCGCGACAGCCTACGCGCATATGTGCGTCTATCAGAACCGCCGGGCGGCGGCATAGATTTTCGCCGCTCGTCCCCGCGAAAGCGGGGACCAAGAGCCAAGAACACTGGATTCCCGCTTGCGCGGGAATGAGCGGAGTGAGTGGGGCGATTTAATCAAGAAATGGCGCTAGAAGGCGCCGCCGTTCGGCTCGATGACGTGGCCGGTGATGAAGCCGGCCAAGGGCGACGCGAGCAGCACGACTGCATTTTTGACGTCATCCGGTGTCGCCAGACGGCCCATCGCGATGTTCGCGAGCCGCGCCGCCTGCCCTTGCGCGCCGTAGCTTTCCCACTGGCGATGGCGCCAGGCGTTGGTCAGCACAAGCCCCGGCGCGACCGCGTTCACGGTGATGCCGTGCGGCCCAAGCTCGACGGCGAGCTGCCGCGTCAGGCCGACCACCGCGTGCTTCGCGGCAGTGTAAGCCTGAATCCGCGTCAGGGACGCGCGCACACCGGCGCCCGAGCTGATGTTGATGATGCGGCCTTGTCCCGCGGCCCGCATCGCGCCCGCCGCCGCGCGGCAGACCGCAAATGTGCCGTGCAGATTGGTCGCGAGGAGATCGTCCCATTCCGCGTCGGAAACCTCCTCGATCGGCTTGTGCCGATAGCTAAGCGAGCCCCCGGCGCAATTGACCAGCACGTCGATCGCCTGGCCGGACGTATCTTCGACGCCCTTCACCCACGCCGCCGCGGCGTGACGATCCGATATATCCGCGATCGCGAGGGCGACATTCGGCACCGAGGAGAAACGATCCAGCGCCTCCTGCGAACGGTCACAGGCGAAGACGCGCGCGCCCACCGCAACGAAAGCCTCGACGATCGCGCCACCGATTCCGCCGCCGCCACCCGTCACCGCGACGACCTTGCCGTCGAAGCGAATGTCCATCAGCTCTCCTCCCGCGTCTCTTCTTGCGCAGACGATTTAATCCGCGGCGCGTTGCGGAGCAACGCGATCGGCGGCGTTCTCGTGCGAACAGGCGATACTCAGTTTTCGACGACAAGCTATTCGCCAACGTTGATTGACCGCCCACGGCGTGTGTGGAAGGTTCGCCGCCCTGCGTGCACCCCATCCCGCCTTTATTCGCGCGCGCAATGAGCCATCCACTGAAAGGATAATCGACGATGTCGCGGCTGCCACCCTTGACGCCGGACGAAATGACGGCCGAACAGCGGACCATCTACGACGAGTTCCAGGCCGCGCATCCGCGCACTGGCGTCGCCATCACGCATCTGACCTGGATGCGCAGCCCCGAGCTTGCGCGGCTGATCGTCCAGTTCGGCTCGTTCATGCGTCACCGCTGCCTCGACTATCGCAAGCGCGAGTTGGCGATCCTGATCACCGGTCGCGCCGCCAAGTCGCCGATGGAGTGGTACTTGCACCTTCCCTACGCGCGCGAGTCGGGCATCGAGGAGCCGATCATCGAAGCGCTCGCGAAAAAGCGGCGGCCGGATTTCACGCGCGACGATGACGCCGTGCTCTACGACGTCGTCACCGAGCTGATGGATCGCTACAAGATCAGCCAGGAGACCTACGACCGCGCCATCGCGGTGCTCGGCGCGAAAGACCTCGTCGAGCTGGTCGCCATCACGGGATACTACGCGCTGATGGCGATGCAGATCGGCACGTTCAATTTCGAAATGCCGCCGGGCGAGAAGCCGCCGTTCGTGGATTGACGCTCGCGCGACGCGCCATCGGCGTTAACCACGAACAGCGAGAGGTATTGGCAATCGTTAAGACTTTATTAAGGATGTCGGGACCGCACATCGAACCATCGAGAGGCCCGATGAAGACGATTGCCAATGATCCCAAAGCCGAGAATCCCGCAGCGCT
>JBFWXB010000089.1:0-5313 GCA_050187875.1 Variibacter sp. | reverse complement strand
TGAACGACGACATCGGCGAGGATACGCGGCTGGAATTGTACCGTCTGCAGGTGCTGCTGCGGGACGCGGAGCAGCGCGCCTTCGACCTGTTTCTGCAGAATCTGGTGAAGGGCACGAGCCATCTTTCGCTCGGGCAGGAGGCGGTCGCGGCCGGCTTCGCCGCCGCCATGAAGCCGGGCGACCTGTCGTTCTGCACTTACCGAGGTCACGCGCACACATTGGCCCGCGGCGTGCCGGTGGAGCAGGTTCTCGGCGAATTGATGGGCCGCGACAACGGGTTGATGCGCGGCAAGGGCGGGTCGATGCATCTGACGTCCGTTCAGCACGGGGTGATGGGCTCCTACGCCATCATCGGCGCGCATCTGCCGATCGCCTGCGGCGCGGCCTGGCGCGCGCAATACAAGGGCGATGGCGACGTTTCGGTCTGCTTCTTCGGCGACGGCACCACCAATATCGGTGCGTTCCACGAAGCGCTGAATTTCGCGGCGGTCTGGAAGCTGCCGGTGATCTTCGTCTGCGAGAACAACCATTACATGGAATACACCCCGATCGGCGAGGTGACGGCGGTGCCGCATCCGGCCGCCGACCGCGCGTCCGCTTACGGGCTCGAGCGCATCATCGTCGACGGCAACGACGCCGACGAGGTCTATCGCATCGCGATGGCGGCTTACGCGAATGCGCGCAAGGGTGACGGTCCGTCGCTGATCGAATGCATCACCTATCGCCACAGCGGGCATTCGCGCGCCGACCCGGCGAAATATCGCCCCGAGGGCGAGCTGGAGAAATGGAAGGAGCGCGATCCGCTCAAGATCTATCGCGAGCGGCTCATTGAATTCGGCATCGACCCCGAGGTCATGAAAGGCATCGACGAGGGGATCAGACGCGAGGTCGATGAAGCGACCGAAAAGTGCAAGGCGTCGCCACCGCCGCCGCACGACATCATCCACACCGACGTCTATGCCGACGGCGGCTTCGCGTGGAGAAACTGACATGGCGGAACTGACCTACCGGGACGCCGTCGCGCGCGGCATCGCGCAGGAGATGACGCGCGATCCCGACGTTGTGTTTCTCGGCGAGGACGTCGCCAAGGCAGGCGGCGTGTTCAAGGCGACCGTCGGTCTCTACGAGCAGTTCGGTCCGCTGCGGGTGCGCGATACGCCGATCTCCGAACAGGCGATCCTCGGCGCCGCCATGGGCGCGGCGATGACGGGACTGAAACCGATCGCCGAAATCATGTTCTCGGACTTCATCGCGGTGTGCTTCGACTATATCGCGAACGAATTCCCGAAGAGCCGCTACATGACCAACGGGCAGGTCAAGTGCCCTCTGGTGGTACGCACCGGCAATGGCGCCGGCTCGCGCTTCGGCGCACAGCATTCGCAAAGCGTCGAGAACTGGTGCATGATGATCCCCGGGCTGAAGGTGGTGGCGCCGTCGACGCCGCACGATGTCATCGGCCTGCTCGCGGCGGCGGTGCGCGACCCCGATCCGGTGATCTTCTTCGAGCACAAGTCGCTTTATCCGATCAAGGGCGAGGTGCCGGACGGCGAGATCGTCGACACCCTCGGCACCGCGAAGATCGTGCGGCCCGGCAAGGACGCGACCATTCTCGCGCTCGCGCTGATGGTGCCGCGCGCGATCGAGGCCGCCGAGCGGCTCAAGACGGAACACGGCATCGATTGCGAAGTCGTCGATGTGCGCTCGCTGGTGCCGCTCGACACCCAGACCATCCTCGGCTCGGTCGGCCGGACGCACCGCCTTTTCACCGTGGAAGAGAATCCGCGCCTGTGTGGCTGGGGCGCCGAGATCGTGTCGATCGTCGCCGACGAGGCGTTCTACGATCTCGACGGCCCGCCGGTGCGAATCACCACGCCGCATATCCCGCTGCCGTCCGCCGACCTGCTGGAGGATGCCGTGCTGCCGAATGTCGATCGCATCGCCGAGACGGTGCGGCGCTCGCTGGGGAGTTAGGCGCGCGGCCATGCGGCAGCCGAAACCACGCCCGGCGACCTATGCCGACATCGAGGCGTTGCCGCCGAACATGGTCGGCGAGATCGTCTTCGGCGTGCTGCATGCGCATCCGCGGCCGACACCGCGGCACAGCGTGGCCAGCGTCGAACTGCAAACCGAACTGACGCCACCGTTTGGTCGCGGCCGCGGCGGGCCAGGTGGTTGGCGTTTTATGGTAGAGCCCGAGTTGCATCTCGGTCCGCATGTCGTGGTTCCCGATATTGCAGGTTGGCGGCGCGAGCGGCTCATCCCGTTTCCGGAAACGGCATTTATCGAAACCCCGCCGGACTGGCTGTGCGAGGTGCTTTCGCCCTCGACGCAGCAGATCGACCGCACCGACAAGCTTGCGGTCTACGCGGCAGCAGGTGTCGGGTATTGCTGGTATGTCGATCCGATCGCGAAGACGCTTGAAATGCTCGCTCTGACGGGTGGGAAATGGCTGCTCGCTGCGACATTCAAGGATGCCGACCCAGTGAGTGCTCCTCCATTCGAGTCTCACACCTTTCCGCTCGATGTGCTTTGGGTGCCGGGGCCTGAAGTGCCGAACAAATAGAGATTATCAGCGAACGCCAGGGAAAGCGCATGTACGACAATCTCCTCGCCAATGTTCCGACCGATCTGTGGATCGGCGGCAAGTGGCGCAAATCCTCCGACGGCCAGCGCTTCGACGTGATGGATCCGGCGACCGAGAAGAAGGTCGCCTCGGTCGCGAGTGCGACAGTAGAGGATGCCATCGCCGCGCTCGATGCCGCCGAAGCCGCTTTTCCCGCCTGGGCCGCGAAGAAGCCGCGCGAGCGCGGTGAAATCCTGCGCAAGGCGTTCGAACTGATCATGCGTGACGCCGAAAGGCTCGCGAAGCTGATCACGGTCGAGAACGGCAAGGCGCTTGCGGATTCGCGCGGCGAGGTGGCCTATGCCGCCGAGTTCTTCCGCTGGAATGCCGAGGAAGCCGTGCGCAATCTCGGCTCCCTGTCCACCGCACCGGCGTCGGGCGCGCGCATCCTGGTCCAGCACAAGCCGGCCGGCATCGCCGTGCTGGTGACGCCGTGGAATTTCCCGGCGGCGATGGCGACCCGCAAGATCGGGCCTGCGCTTGCCGCCGGCTGTCCGGTGGTGCTGAAGCCTGCCTCCGACACGCCGCTGACCATGCTGGCGCTGATGCCGATCCTGGAAGAAGCGGGCGTGCCGGCCGGCGTGGTCAACGTGATCCCGTCGCGCTCGTCCGGCAAGGTGGTCGGCGCCATGCTGCATGACAGCCGCGTGCGCGTCGTTTCCTTCACCGGCTCGACCGAGGTCGGACGCGTGCTGCTGCGCGAGGCCGCCGACAACATCATCAAGCCGGCGATGGAATTGGGCGGCAACGCGCCGTTCCTGGTGTTCGAGGACGCCGACATCGATGCGGCGATCGAAGGCGCGATGATCGCCAAGATGCGCAACATGGGCGAAGCCTGCACCGCGGCCAACCGCTTCTATGTCCATGAAAGCGTGCACGACGAGTTCGCGAACAAGCTGACCGGCAAGATGCAGTCGCTCAGGATGGGCAATGGCCTCGATGACGGCATCAATCTGGGTCCCCTCGTCAACAAGGAAGGCCGCGACAAGGTGATCGAGCTGGTCGACGACGCGCTGGCGAAGGGTGCGAAACTGCTGACCGGCGGCAAGACACCGGACGGGCCCGGCTTCTTCTATCCGGCGACCGTGCTCACCAACGTGCCCGACGATGCGAAGATGCTGAGCGAGGAAATCTTCGGGCCGGTCGCCTCGATCCAGACCTTCAAATCCGAGGACGAGGCGATCCGGCGCGCCAACGACACCGAATACGGTCTCGTCGCCTATCTCTACACGAAGGACATCGGCCGCGGCATGCGGGTGTCGGAGAAGCTCGATTTCGGCATGATCGGACTGAACCGCGGGCTGGTCTCCGACCCGGCGGCACCGTTCGGCGGCATGAAGCAGTCCGGCATCGGGCGCGAAGGCGCGCATGAGGGGCTGATGGAGTTCCTCGAAACGCAATATGTGTCGGTGAACTGGTGAATATTCTTTCGTCGTCCCGGCCGAGCGAAGCGAGAGCCGGGACCCATACTCCGCGGCCCATCGTGAGTGCATGGCGTATGGGTCCCCGCTTTCGCGGGGACGACTGCGGAAATGGCATGTAGAGGAAGGAACTGAATGGACGTGCTGATGCCGCAGCTCGGCGAAACCGTCGCCGAGGGCAAGATCGTCAAGTGGTTCAAGAGCGCGGGCGACACCATCGCGCCGGGCGACAACCTGTTCGAGATCGAGACCGACAAGACCTCGATGGAAGTGCCCGCGACCTTCGGCGGAACGCTGTCGACCATCCATGTCCAGGTCGGCGATGTGGCGAAGGTCGGCGCTGTGGTCGCGGTGATCCTGGGCGAGGGCGAGGTCGCGCAGCCAACGACGCCGCAGGCGCAAACATCAAAGTCGTCGCCAGTCTCTCCCCCGCTCATTCCCGCGAAAGCGGGAATCCAGACTCAACAACCGGGTCCCCGCCTTCGCGGGGACGAGCGGAGTTCGGGGCGTCCGTCAGAGCCCATCAAGATGGAATTGTTCCGCGAAGTCCGCACCCCCGAGCGCAATTTCGGTCCGGCACGGCTCACGGGCGGCGTCACGGTGACGCCACTGGCGCGCAGGCTTGCCGGCGAGAACGGCATCGACCTTTCGCGTATCAAGGGGACCGGTCCGCATGGCCGTATCGTTGCGCGCGACGTGGAAGCGAGCGTCGCGCAGGCGCCGCGAGCGGGGGCGATATCCTCCGGGCCATCGTCGTCGGACATTCTCGCGCTCTATCGCGATGTGCCGTTCGAGGAGGTGCCGCTGGACGGCATGCGCTCGACCATTGCCGCGCGCCTGACGCAGGCCAAGCAGACGGTCCCGCATTTCTATCTGACCGCCGATGTCACGCTTGATGCGCTCATGAAGCTGCGCAGCGAGGCCAATGCGGCAGCTCCGCAAGGCGAGGGCGGCTACAAGCTCTCGGTCAATGATTTCGTCATCAAGGCGCTGGCGCTTGCCTTGAAGCGCGTGCCGGCCGCGAATGCGGTGTGGGCGGAGGATCGCATCCTGCGCTTTCAGCGCGCCGATATCGGCGTGGCGGTTGCGCTCGAAGGCGGCCTGATGACGCCGGTGATCCGCTCCGCCGACACCAAGTCGCTGAGTGCGATATCGAACGAGATGCGTGCGCTCGCCGAACGCGCACGCGACAGGAAGCTGAAGCCGGACGAGTACCAGGGTGGCGTCAGCGCCATCTCCAATCTCGGCATGTATGGCGTGCGGGATTTC
>JBFWXB010000088.1:0-5803 GCA_050187875.1 Variibacter sp. | reverse complement strand
CGCGACGACGACGCCGGACCACGCCACGAGCAATGCTGCAATAACCGGGAATTTCAACACGAGCTTCTCCAATGCGTAGGCATGACAGAAGATGATGCGGGATGAGCGGCGGCCGACCCCTGGATCACGATGATTTTGGATCGAATCGATCCAAAATCATGAACGTGATCGATTCTCATAACTTAGCGCGGGATGCGGGCGGAAAACCGCTCCGCACTTTTCCTCATCCCGCTCTAGCCGTCGTTCGTCTCGCGCGGCGGCCCCATCAAGACCGGCTGGAACAGCACCGCGGCGGCGAGCGTGGTGACGAGAGACAAGGCCAGCAGCTTGCCCATGCTCGACGTTCCCGGATGGCTCGAGAGCCAGAGGCTGCCGAACGCGGTCGCGGTCGCCATGGCGCTGTAGAACACCGCCCGCGTGAGCGGTGATTGCAGAAGCTGCGTCTGTCCCGAGCGCCACGCCATGATGTAGTAGATCTTGAAGGCGACGCCGATGCCGAGCAGCAGCGGCAGCGCGATGATGTTCGCGAAGTTCAGCTTGAGGCCGATCAGCACGCAGATTTCGAGCGTGACCACGCCCGCGAGCAGAAGCGGGATCAGCGTCAGCAGCACGTCGCCGACGCGGCGCAGCGCGATCCAGAGCAGGATCGAGATCGAGATCAGCGCCCACGCTCCCGCGTGAACGAACGCCCGCACCATCATGTCGCCCGACTCGAGGATGGAGATCGGGCCGCCCGTCGCCTGCGGCGCCACCTTGAGAACCGCGCCGGCGAACTTGCGCACCGTGTCGTTGTCGTTGGGATCGCCCTTCGGCAAAGCTTGCACCCGCGCGCGGCCATCCTGCGTCATCCATTCGCTGACGATCGACGGCGGGAGATTCTGCTCGGTAACTTCCCCGGCCTGTAGCCAGTTCTTCACTCGGTCGAGGTCGAATTTCAGCGGGTCGGTCAGGACGAACTCCGCCTTCTTGCGCGTGGCTTCGGGGCCTTCCGCCAACTTGCCGACCACGGCGGCGAGCCGTTTCACCGCGTCGGCGCCGCGCCCGGGATGCTTCTCCGCCGCCTTGAGCATCTCATCCTGCGATTCCTTGAGCGCGGCGACGTTCTCGGCGTCGGTGGGTGGTTTTTCGCTCGCCTCCTGGAAGTCGGGCTCGAGGGTCTTGCCGAGGTTGCGGATCAACTCGAGCTTGGCGGCCTGGTCTTGCGGCACGAAGGTTTCGAGCGTTGAAGTGCGCGACACCTCAGGCAGCTTGGCGAGCTTCGCGGCGATCTCCTTCGCCGCCGCGACATTCGGCGCGAGCACCTCGACCGAGCTCGCGCCCGTCTGCGGGTCCTTTCTCAGGTCGAGATAGGTCGCGACGGACTCGACCTTCGGGCTGCGCAGGTTCATCGGGTTGAAGTCGAACTCGACGAAATAGAGCAGCGGGGAGAGGAGAATGACCGTCGCCAGCGTTCCGACCAGAACCGGAATGCGGTGACGCTCCATGAAGCGGTCGACGGGGGCCAGCGCCTTGTAGCCCAGCGGCTCCTTCTCTCCCGGCGTGTTGAATATCGTCAGCAGGGCCGGCAGCACCGTGACGCTGGCAAGAAAGGCGATGATCATGCCGACGCCGGCGATCTGCCCGAGTTCGGAGACACCGCGATAGTCGGTCGGAAGAAAAGAGAGGAAGCCCGCCGCCGTGGCGAGCGCGGCGAGCGTCAGCGGCCTGCCGGCGTTCGCCGCCGCGTTGGAGAGCGCTTGGCGCAGGTCATCGACCTCGTAGCGTTCGGCTCGATAGCGGACGCTGAACTGAATCGCGAAGTCGACGCCGATGCCGACGAACAGGACCGCGAAGGCGATCGAGATGAGGTTGAGCGCGCCGACCATCATCAGGCCGACCGCGGCGGTCAACGCAAGGCCGACCGTGACGGTGATCGCGACCGCGATAATGATGCGGCCCGATTTCAGCGCCAGCCAGAGGATCGCGAGCACGATCAGGACGGTGGCGACATGGTTGACCAGCGCGCCCTGCTTCACCGTGGCGAATTCCTCGTCGGCGATCGGGATCGGGCCGGTGAGGCGCACACGCGCATTGTAGAGCGAACCGATGTCGAGGTCCGCGGCGGCTTTGCGGATCGCATCCGAAGCTTGCTTTCCTGGCTCCAGCTCATCGAAATTGAGCTTCGGATTGATCTCGATGAAACGGCGCAGGTCCGACGGCGGCGACTCCTTGCCGCTCAGGAGATCCTGCCAGGAGAACGAGGCCGGTTGCCCCGCCACGACCTTCTCGAGCACGGTCGAGAACTTGGAGAGCGGGTTGGCGAGGTCATCGAACGGGACGCGGCCGGAATTGGCGCCGGCGAGGATCACAGACAGGGCCTGCGTCATGCCGCGCAGGCTCGGGTCGGAGTAGAGCACCTGGATCAGCGGCTCCGCTTGATCGAGCCCGTCGGTGGCGCGCTTGACTTCGTCGGTCGGCATGAAGAGCAGCCCGTTCTTCTTGAAGAACGGATCGTCCGCCAGTTCCCGCACGGTCGGGAACAGCGCGGGGTTGGCGCGGAGCTTCGCCACCAGCGCGCCGCTGGCCCGGGAGGCGTATTCCGGCGTCGGTGCGTCGACCACGGCGAGGATCGATTCCATCCGCTTGGGGAACGCGCGCTCGAAGGCGAGCTCGCGCTTGCGCCAGTCGAGATTGGGCGAAATCAACTGACCGATATCGGTCGTGATGGCGAAGTTGTGCGCCGTGTAGAGGCCCGACAGCACCGCAAGAATCGCGGCGATCGCGAGGGTCAACCAGGGATGCGCCGTGCATCGATTGACCAGCGCCGTGATCGTCGTCTTAAGCATTCCAGGAGATTCCGTTGTCCGTGTGGGCGATGCAGCGAAGGTGATCCGCTGTGCAACCGGCGCCGGCCTCTCAGGCCTAGCCGGCGGCGGCGGTCTTGTAGCGCGGCATGCAATTTCCCTGGCCGGTACTTGGTGGTACCCGGTTCGCGTGCGAACCGATCAGGGTTAGGCGACTTTTCCCACAAGCGGGCGGTCTAAGTCCATGCGTCAAACGTATTTTCTTAGGTTTCGCCGCGCACGATTATGTCAATAGCCCGCCGCCAGCGTTCCCCGCTGGCGGGTGTCCGAGGCTCCGGTAAGCCCTTGTGGAATCTTGAGAATCGAGTTGGCAGAACCGGAGGTGTTGCCGATTTTCACGGCGTGGCCGCGCGCCGTCAAAAGGCGCAGGGTGTCCGGCGACAGGCCATGCTCCGCCGCCACCACGTCCGGCAGCCACTGGTGATGGATGCGCGGCGCCACGACCGCCTCGGCGATATTCATGTCGTGGTCGATAACATTGAGGATCACCTGCAGCACCGTGGTGATGATGCGGCTGCCGCCGGGCGAGCCGGTCACCAGGAAGACCTGGCCGTCCCTGGTCAGGATCGTCGGGCTCATGGAGGAGAGCGGCCGCTTGTTCGGCCCCGGCGCGTTGGCGTCGCCGCCGACAAGGCCATAGGCGTTGGGCACGCCGGCCTTCGCGGCGAAGTCGTCGAGCTCGTTGTTGAGGATGACGCCGGTGCCGTCGGCGACGAGGCCGAGGCCATAGCTGAAGTTGAGCGTGTAGGTGTTGGCGACGGCGTTGCCTTGCGCGTCGACGACGGAGAAGTGCGTCGTCTGGTCGCCTTCGTGCGAGAGGAACCGGCCGGGCCGGATTTCCTGCGCCGGCCGCGCGCGCTGTCGGTCGATCGTCGCGCGCAGCTTCTCGGCATAAGGCTTGGCGATCAGCCCGCCGACCGGCACCTGCACGAAATCCGGGTCGCCGAGGAATTCCGCGCGGTCGGCGTAAGCGAGCTTCATCGCCTCGATCATCAGGTGGAGCGTGTCGGCGGCGCCCGCGCCGCTCGCGCGCAGATCGAAGCCTTCGAGGATGTTGAGGATCTCGACGAGATGCACGCCGCCCGACGACGGCGGCGGCATCGCATAGACATCGTAGCCGCGATAGGTGCCGTGCACGACGCCGCGCTCCTTGGCGGCGTAATGCGCGAGATCCTCCGCCGTCATGCGCCCGCCGGCGGCCTGCACGCTCGCCGCGATCTTCGCCGCGAGCGGTCCGTCGTAAAAAGCGCGCGGGCCTTGCTGCGCAATGCTTTCGAGCGTTTGCGCGAGATCGCTCTGCACGAGGCGATCGCCGCTGTCGAAGGCTGCGCCGTCCGGCTTGTAGAAGATGCGCGCGGACGACGGCCAGCGCGCTATGCGGGCGCGGCCGCGCGCAAGCGATTCGGCAAGATCGTCGTCGACGGCGAAGCCCTCGCGCGCGAGCTTCAGCGCCGGCGCGACCAGTTGCGCGAGCGTGAGCTTTCCCGAGCCGTACTTCCGGTGCGCCAGCGAAAGTCCCATCACAGTGCCGGGGACGCCGACGGCAAGACCGCCGTCGCGTGACTTTTTCGGATCGGCATTGCCGCTGGCGTCAAGGAAGACGTCGCGCGTTGTCGCCGCCGGCGCCGTCTCGCGGTAGTCGATCGCAACGGTGCGGTTGCCCTCGGCGAGGTGCACGAGCATGAAGCCGCCACCGCCGAGATTGCCCGCGCGCGGCAGCGTCACCGCGAGCGCGAAGCCGACCGCGACCGCCGCGTCGACGGCGTTGCCGCCGGCCTTGAGGATCTCGACGCCGATCCGCGTCGCCTTTGCCTCCTGGCTTGCGACCATCCCGTGTTTGGCGAAGACAGGCAGCACCCGGGCCGCATCGGAGAAGATGGGGGGCGGGGTCCGCGTCGCGTCCTGGGCAATTGCGGGAGACGGAAGACTGAGAAGAGCGGCAAGGAACAGCGCGACTCCCGTCCCCCCGCGCGGCGCTGGGGAGGGTAAAAAGCGCGGCAATGCATGGCCGCAAGCGCACGCACGGGTGGCTATGTGTGCCATTAATCTTGTAAGCGTTGCGCGCATCGCCATTTACGTCACCGCGTTCGGCAATCTTGGGAGGCCTTCATGTCCGCTTCGCTCGTCCGGCTCCGCATTCCGCTCTTGGTCGTCGCGCTCGGCCTGCTCGTCGCGGGCTGTGGCATCAACAATATCCCAACCCTGGAGGAGCAGGCCAAGGCCAAGTGGTCGGACGTCAATAACCAATACCAGCGGCGCGCCGACTTGATCCCCAATCTCGTCGAAACCGTGAAGGGCTATGCGGCGCAGGAGCGCAACACGCTCGAAGCGGTGGTCAACGCCCGCGCCAAGGCGACATCGATCCAGGTGACGCCGGACATCGTCAACGATCCGGCGAAGTTCAAGCAGTTCCAGGACGCGCAGCAACAGCTTTCCGGCGCGCTCGGCCGGCTGATCGCCACCGTCGAGAACTATCCCGACCTGAAGTCGAACCAGAACTTCCTGGCGCTGCAGTCGCAACTCGAGGGCACCGAGAACCGCATCTCCGTCGCGCGGCGCGACTACATCGAGGCGGTGCGTGCCTACAACACCGAGATGCGCACCTTCCCCGGCATCCTATGGGCGAAGACGCTTTACGCCTCGCATAAGCCGATGGAGACGTTCACGGCGTCGGAGGGCGCGGAGAAACCGCCGGCGGTGAAGTTCTAGGACGTCAACTGCGCTGTCATGCCCGCGAAAGCGGGCATCCAGCGCGCCGTGTCCTTGCGACCCGGAAACGGCAGTGAGGACTGGGTCCCCGCCTTCGCGGGGACGACACCCAAGGGAATACGCGCGAGGCTGTCTTGAAGGTTCGCCGATTCTATCCGCTCACCTGTCTCATCGTCGTCGCGCTGTTCTGCGCGACGACGCTCGCATAAGCGCTGACCTTTCCGCCGCTGACCGGCCGCGTTGTCGACGAG
>JBFWXB010000087.1:0-6072 GCA_050187875.1 Variibacter sp. | reverse complement strand
AAGATGTTCAACGCCTTCATCGACGGGACGAAGTCCGGCATCGAGATGACGGCCGTCTGCAACGCGCCCGGACTTGTCCCGCAAAGTGGCGGGCTGGGCTTCCGTCCTGCCTCGCGCTTCGAGCTCGCCGACGTCTGCAAGCCTCGGTCGGAGGGCGGCACGTTGGAGAAGAAGGGCGTGACGGAGGTCACCTCGTCCGTCACGCGGGACGAGAAGGACGTGCCGCATCACCTCGCGATGGGCACCTATGTCGTCATCGAGAGCGACAGCGCCTATGCGCGCCAGTGCTTCCGCGAGTACAACTGCCTGCCGGACCGCTCGGGCACCTACGCTGCCCTTTACCGCCCCACGCACATGATCGGGCTCGAGCTCGGGGTTTCCGTGGCATCGGTGGCGTTGCGCAAGGAGCCGACGGGCGCGCCGGTGACCTTCAATTCCGATGTCGTCACAACGGCGAAGCGTGCGCTGAAAGCCGGCGAGGTTCTCGACGGCGAGGGCGGCTTCTGCGTCTGGGGCCGGCAGGCGCCGGCCGAGGTATCTCTTGCCGAGGGCTTCCTGCCGCTCGGTCTTGCGCATAACGTCAGGTTGAAGCGTGACGTTGCGGAAGGCCAGACACTGCGCTGGAGCGACGTGGCGTTCGATGCAACCGACGACGCGGTGAAGTTCCGCCGGGAAATGGAAGCCGCCTTCGCGCGGCCGAACACGCGATAGGACCCGAGAGATGGCTCAAAAGGACACGAAGGCGCCGCGCGTCGTCGCAATCACGGGCGGCGCATCCGGCATCGGCTGGGCGACCGCGGAAGTCCTGCTCGCCGCCGGCTGGAAAGTCGCCATCCTCGACCGTGACGAAGCGGCGCTGGAGAAGGCACGGGCAGCGCCGGCCTCCAGGGACATGCTCGTCGCACCGCTGGACGTGACCGACGAAGAGGCCGCCGAGCGCATGGTGCAGCGTATCGCCGGCGAGCTTGGCGGTCTGACCGGGATCGTGAACTCGGCCGGAATTGCCGCCGATATCCCGACGCTCGACACGCCTGTCGCCCTCTTCCGCAAGATCCTGGACGTCAACGTCGTCGGCACGTTCATCGTGGGCCGCGCAGCGGCGCGCGTAATGAAGAAGAGCTTCGAGGCGACGGGCGTGGGCGGCTCCATCGTCAACGTCGCGTCCGTCTCCGGTCTGCGCGGCTCGAAGGGCCGCTCGGCCTACGGATCATCGAAAGGCGCCGTCATCACATTGACGCAGGTGATGGCCAACGACCTCGCGCGCTACGGCATACGCGTCAACGCCCTCGCGCCGGGCCCGATCGACACGCCGATGGTCGCCCAGGTCCACACGGCTGCCGACCGCGAGCTGTGGACGAGCTATCTGCCGATGAAGCGCTATGGAACGCCGAAGGAGATGGCGACCGTCATCGAGTTCCTGCTCGATCCGGAGCGCTCGGCTTACGTGACCGGCGAAATCATCGCTGCCGACGGCGGCTTCCGCGGTACCGGTCTGATCGCTGAGTGGTGAAACCGGAAAAAGGGCCGCGGATCTCCGCGGCCCTTGTACCCGTCAAACGGGATGCGGCCGGCCTTATCGGCCCGTGCACTCATGCCACCGGCCCCACCAGTAGTCGGCGCGGCCCGGACGGCCCGTGTCCTCGAAATACATGGCGCGCCGGCGCAGCTCGCTGCAATCGGCGTAGCCGTAGTAGCCCGGCTCGTAGCGGCGCTCGCCGGCGACGGCAGCGCCCGCCAGGAGACCAAGGCCGAGACCGACCGCGACACCGGTGCCAACCCGGCCGCGATAGCCCGCATTGGCCATATCGACAGTTGCCATGCTCATCGTGGCGGCGATCAGCGCCATCGACAGCGGCTTTGCGAATTTCAGCATGGGATTGTGCCTCCAGAGGTCATGACACCTGAGATGGGTGTCACATCGCTATTGACCAGCCCAAACACGTCCAGGCTGAGTCATTGGCGCATGTTGGTGGCAGAATGGTGTTCAATTCCTGAAGAAAGCGTTCACGTTTACGAAGCGCCCCATAAAAAGGCCGCCCCGCAAAGGGGTCAGGTCAGCGTCTCGAACAGGCCTCGCTGCAGCAGCATGCGCGGCACGAGCGAAGAGATGTAGAGGTGCTCCTCAAGCGTGTGGGCGCCGTTGCCATCGACGCCAAGCCCGTCGAGCGTCGGCACCTTGTCCGCGGTGAAATTCCCGTCGCTGCCGCCGCCCGTCGCCGTGTCGACGAGATCGAAACCGATCCCGCGCGCCAGGTCCCGGGCGTGATCGAAGAGCCTGGCGACGCCGGCGTTCTTCTCGAAGGGCGGCCGGTTCAGCCCGCCGGTGACCTCGATCCTCACGTCCGGATTGTAGGGCTTCAGGTTGCGCAGCCGCCCGATCACCTCGTCGGCGTCGGCAACCGTCCGGACGCGGACGTCGATCGTTGCCCAGGCATGGGCCGGCACGACGTTGGCAGCCGTCCCGCCTTGCACGCGGCCGATGTTGAAGGTCAGCCCGCGCGCGTAATCCGTCATGCCCTCGATGTCGACGATCTGGCGCGCGAGTTCGACGATCGCACTGCGGCCTTCCTCGTGCTTGGACCCCGAATGCGACGGCCGGCCGTGCGTCGAAATCTCGAAACGCGCGACGCCCTTGCGCGCCGTCACGATCTTGCCGCCGTCGCGCGCCGGCTCCGTGACAAGGACGTACTTCGCGTTCATGGCCGCGGCCTGAATGAGAGGCCGCGAGTGCGGGCTGCCGATCTCCTCATCGGACGTATAGAGAAAACGCAGCGGAAGCGGCGTCGTCCGCCCGGCCTCGGAGAGCGAGCGGAACGCCGCATAGGCCAGATAGGCGCCGCCCTTCATGTCGAATATGCCGGGGCCATAAGCCTTGTCGCCGTCGACGCGAAACGGAAGCTCCGCCAATGTCCCCTTCGGATGCACGGTATCGAGGTGACACAGCACCAGAATGCCGGGCCCGTCCCCGCCCCACGGCGAGCGCACCGACAGGTGATCTGCGTTGCCGTCGACACCGGAAATCCGCTCGACAATCGCGCCGGCCTGGCGATAGCCCGTCGCGACGCGGTCCATGATGCGGTTCACGCCGGGAACGTCGGCGGTCTGGCTCTCGATTTCGACCCAGGTGGCGATCCCCGCAAGCAAAACGCTGGCGTCCGGCGACTGCATGGCGCTGCCCCTCTTTGGTTGGCCTGCGCCATAATCCCGCGAGCGCATCCCGCCGTCCACTGTGATCAGGACGGCGTATTGCCCCAGACCGGCCGTCGCTCGACGAACTCGGCGACATTGTGCAGTGACACGTCCCTGAGCGAGCCGGTGGCGGCCATGATACCGCGCTGGCGCATGGCGCTGTTGCCCCGCATCAGGACCCGCTCGATCGTCTCCATGTAGGCGCCATAGCCCAGCTCGTCGGTCATCGGCGCAATGCGCCGGCACCAGTCCCGAATGTCGTCGCGGACCGACCTGAGGCTGCCGTCGAGGCTTGTCACGAGATCGGCATCGAGGCCGAAGCGCATCGCGCGCCACTTGTTCTCGCGCGCCAGCCATCGCGGCGGCGGCGGCACCTGCTCGAGCCAGTTGGCGTGCTCCGAGAACCAGTGCGCGAGGCCGTGCACGAACGCGACGATGGCGACCGTCTCCTCGAGCGACGCCAGACCGTCGCAGACCCGGATTTCCAGCGTTCCGTAGCCGGGGCTTGGGCGGAGGTCCCACCACAGATCCTTCACGGACTCGATGGAGCGGCAGGCCTTGAGCGTGGTGTACATCTGCTCGAATTCGGCCCAGCTCCCGACGATGTAAGGCTGTCCCGCCGTCGGCAGCGCCTCGTAGGTCGTCGGCCGGCACGACGCCAGACCGGTATCCTCGCCCTGCCAGAACGGCGAGCTCGCGGTGAGCGCGACCAGGTGCGGCAGAAAATGCAGGAAGAAATTGTTGAAGCGGATGCATTCATCGCCCGAGCGCATGCCGATATGGATGTGCAGGCCGTAGACGGTCATCCGCCGCGTCAGCCACTGGTTGCGATCGATCAGCTGGCTGTAGCGCGGCGTCGGCGTGATGATGCAGTCGGCATAGCGCGCGAACGGATGGCAGGCCGTCGTGGCGAACGCGACATTCACGTCCTCGCCGATGGCATCGAGCCGATCGAGGCTGTCGGCGAGGTCGCGGTGCACCTCGTGCGCATCGGCGCACTTGTCCGTCGCGATCTCGACCGTACTCAGATAGAATTCGGGGTGCAGATTTTTCCAGTCGCCGGCCGCAGCAAGGATGTCTTCCGAGCGCGGCACGAGGCCGCCCGTCTCGCGGTCGATGATCTGCAGCTCGACCTCGGCGCCGAGCGTCAGATGACCATGCGACGTGAAGGTGAGATTTTCTGTCGGTTCCTGTCCCGGCCTCAGGGCCGAGATGTGCTCGAGAATGGCCGACAGGGGAGCTGTACGACGAAATCCGGGCATAGGGCGGGTCCCTTTGGATAAACGACATCCGAAAACAAACGCCCGCACGTGCAACGGGTTTCATCAACACATTGAATCGCGACCATTGTTTGTTCCGACCGGCGCTTATGATCGCCGCGTGCCGGGCTAGCCCGATTTCGAACCGGCTTTCGTTGCCTGCCAGAGGCGGGAAATGCGCACGAAGCGGAAGAAGGCGACGATCATCGCGAACTGGAAGCCCATGAGGCCTCCGGTGATGTGCAGTCGCAAAAAATAGTACTTCAGGAAACTGGCCGGAAACTCCAGTACAAGCCGCATCGCCAGCAGCAGGCGCGACTTCGGCTTGCTGTGCTCGGCGTTGTAGCGCGCGCGCGCATCGCATTTGGCGATCAGATCGTCGAGCGAGCGCACGGAGAAATGGTAGATGTCGTGCGACAGGCCGCCGACGCGTTTGCTGCCCGGATCGACGGAATCGTGCAGCGTCGAGTTCTTGAATCGGACGCGCCGCCGGTCGTAGAGCCGCAGGCAGTAGTGGTCACGCGCCCAGAGCCGCGGCTTCTGCGCGCCCGGATAAACCTGCGACACGCGCATGCCGTAGACGGCGAGCGGCGGTTCGCCGGCGGCAAACAATGTCCGGATCTCCTGCGCCAGCTCAGGCGTCACGACCTCGTCGGCATCGAGGTTGAGCAGCCAGTCGTTGCGGCACCGGTCTTCGGCAAACCGCTTCTGCTGCCCGAACCCCGGCCACGCGTTGAAGATGACGCGCGCGCCCTCGGCCTCAGCGATAGACTGCGTGCCGTCCGTGCTGCCGGAATCGACGACGACCACCTCGCCCGCGAGCGCGCGCACGGAGCGGATCGTGCGCGCGATGCGGTCGGCTTCGTTCAGCGCGATGATGAAGCAAGAGATTGGAAGCGGCGGCGCCATTCGCATCACTCCAGCCAATCAACCTGTGAGCGCGGCGCAAATTGCCGTTGGCCTCCGCTGACAAGCACAAGCGCCGGTGCAAATGCAAACGCCGCGCCGGTGGACCCGGCGCGGCGTTGCGCAAAACATGCGAAGAAGGGATATCTCGATGACGTCCATCCACCCTTTGGCAGACCTGGCAATGACCTACTCTCCCGCGTCTTGAGACGGAGTACCATCGGCGCTGGGGCGTTTCACGGCCGAGTTCGGAATGGGATCGGGTGCAGCCACCCCGCCAGAATCACCAGGTCAGCGAAAGGGTGAAGGGACTGAAAACTGGTCTTTGCACGTTCCTACGCTCATCAGGCGGCGTACCGTCATTGCGCCGTGAGGCGCAAGCGCCAAGAAGGCGCCGGCACGAGCCGCCCTGCCGCAGCCGGCGATGCGCTCGAAGAGCGCGCCACCGCGGCGTGAGGCATTAGATGAGCATTGCTTAATGAGAGCAATCAAGCCAATCGAGCTATTAGTACCGGTAAGCTCCACGCTTTGCAGCGCTTCCACACCCGGCCTATCAACGTGGTGGTCTTCCACGGCTCTCAAGGGAGTACTGGTTTCGAGGTGGGTTTCCCGCTTAGATGCCTTCAGCGGTTATCCCGTCCGCACATAGCTACCCTGCTGTGCCGCTGGCGCGACAACAGGTCCACCAGAGGTGCGTCCATCCCGGTCCTCTCGTACT
>JBFWXB010000086.1:0-6565 GCA_050187875.1 Variibacter sp. | reverse complement strand
CTGATCCGCCACCGAAACCTCCCGCCAGCCCATGCCCAACACCCTCCGCCTTACGGCCAAAAGTGTCAGGCATCTCTCCGAACGCTGTCAGGTATCTCTCCGGGCCGTACACTTGACCCGGCAATCCGTCCCTTTTGCGAGGAAAGATGGATGCGCGGGTCAAGCCCGCGCATGACGGCGGTAGGCGCGCCTCGCCCCTCAGGGTGACGGTGCACAAACAATCGACGGCGCGATCGTCACTCCTTGTGGACGAGCCTTGCGCGGGCGTTGCCAGAATCCCGCAAATCAGAATCAATCACCACGTTGTTTTGGTTCGGTGACTCTGCCGCGATATAGTCGATTGCAGGGTGATTCGGCCGATGGCGGCGGCACTTGCGCCGCTTCGGGATCAGCGCGTGCGGCGCCATGCGCCGCCACGGTGAAGGAGATGACATGACCCTGATCGACATCTCCGATGATCGCCGGAGCAACCCCGTCGACGTCGTCGAGCATCTCGCGGCGATCAAGGAATGGGCCTTTGATCGGGCCGCAGACGACGAGATTGCGATCTCCGTCAAAGGCCGCTGGACCGATTATCACCTGTCCTTCACCTGGATGGACGAAATCGAGTCGCTGCATCTCGCCTGCGCCTTCGACCTGCGCGTGCCGGAGCGGCGCAAGATGGAGGTCCTGCAGCTCATCTCGCACGTCAACGAGCAGCTGTGGGTCGGACATTTCGACGTCTGGAGCCGCGACGGGGTCATCATGTTCCGCCATGCGCTGATCCTTGCCGGCGGCGTCGAGGCGTCGGATCGGCAATGCGAGGTGCTGCTCGAGGCGGCGCTTGAAGCCTGCGAGCGCTACTACCAGGCGTTCCAATTCGTCGTCTGGGCCGGCAAGTCGGCGCGCGAGGCGATGGACGCCGCGATGTTCGAGACGGCGGGCGAAGCCTGAGCTAATAAGCCTCGATTGCTGCTCCGCTCGTCCCCGCGCAAGCGGGGACCCAGGACCACACAGCACTGGAGTCCCGCTTTCGCGGGAATGAGCGGCCGAAAGCATTTCTTTTCCGACATGGCAAAGGTTAGGGTCGCCGCCAACAATCAGCGCTGGACCTCGCATGACCGCCAACAGCTCACCTCTCACCGGAAGCCTGCGCGACGTCGCGGGTACGATCGTCCTCGTCGGCGCCGGCAATATGGGCAGTGCAATGCTGCAAGGCTGGCTTGGCCTTGGCCTTGCGCCCGAGCGCGTCGTCATCCTTGACCCGAAACCGTCGGACGCACTGCTCGCGCGGCTCGACCCGGCGGTGCGATGCAATCCGCCTCTGGATGGGCTCAAGGATGTGGCCGCGCTCGTGCTCGCAGTAAAGCCGCAGGTCGCGCCCGAGGTCATCCCTGGCCTTGCGTCACTCATTGGTCGCGACACCGTCGCGATCTCGATCATGGCGGGCAAGACCATCGCTTTCATGGAGCAAGGCCTGCCGGGCGCGGCGGCCGTGCGCGCCATGCCGAACACGCCGGCGGCCATCGGGCGGGGGATCACGGTCGCGGTCCCGAATGCGCGCGTCACCGACGCCCAGCGCCGCCTTACGACGCGGCTCCTTGCAGCCTGCGGCAAGGTGGAGTGGGTTGAGGATGAAGCGCTGATTGACGCGGTGACGGCGGTGTCGGGTTCGGGCCCGGCCTATGTCTTTCTGATGGCGGAAAGCCTTGCCCGGGCGGGCGCCGCGGCGGGTCTACCGCAGGACCTCGCCGCGCGGCTTGCGCGCGAGACCGTCGCGGGGGCGGGCGAGCTTCTGCATCGTTCCGAGCTCGAGGCCTCGAAGCTACGCGAGAACGTCACCTCGCCCGCGGGAACGACGGCGGCGGCGCTTGCGGTGTTGATGGCAGACGACGGCTTGGACCCGCTGCTTAAGACGGCGGTCGCCGCGGCCGCCCGGCGCTCCCGGGAGCTTGCGGGGTAGGGCGAGGGTGGAACCTTCGCCGTGGCGGCCTTATTTATCAAGCACGTCCATTCGGCAGGGAGCGCGTCATGGCTCACACATCCGATCAGGTTCCGCCCACGGCCGACAGGAGCGATCGCGACAAGATCATCGATGCGTTCCTGGAGCTGCTCGCCGAGCGCCGCTTCGAGGAGATCGGCTTCGGCGACGTGGCGACAAAAGCCGACGTGCCGCTCGCAAGCTGCCGCAGACAATTCAACGCGCTGATCGCTGTCTACGCGGCCCATGTCGCGCGCATCGACGCCGCGGTGCTCGAAGGCCTCGATCCTGCCATGGCGCAGGAGAGCCCGCGCGAGCGGCTGTTCGACATCATCATGCGGCGCCTGGAAGCGCTCGCGCCCCATAAGGCCGCGATGCGCTCGCTCGCACGCTCCGCGCGCCGCAATCCGCCGCTGGCGCTGGCGCTGAACGGCATCGCCGCGCGCTCGCAGCAATGGATGCTCACGGGCGCGAACATCTCCGCGCACGGTTTGCGCGGCGCGCTGCGCGCGCAGGGCCTCGCGCTTCTTTACATCGACGTCCTGCGCACGTGGCTTCACGACGATGATCCCGGCCTCGCGCGAACTATGGCGGCGCTCGACCGTGCGCTCGGCCGCGGTCAGCAGTTTGCGCACTGCCTCGACCGGCTGTGCGCCTGCATCCCGCCGCCGCTTCACAGAAGCCGCCGCTGGCGGCCGCGCGACCACAGCAACGATCCCGGCGAGCAGCCCGTCGTCCTTTAGTCAGACCGGTACGCGCACCGTCGCGCGCAATCCGCCGAGCGGACTGTCGCCAAGTGTCACGTCGCCGCCATGCGAGCGCGCGATATCGAGCGTGATGGCAAGGCCAAGACCGCTGCCGCCCTGATCTTGATTGCGGGCGTCGTCGAGCCGCGTGAACGGCTTGAACACTTCCTCGCGCAGTTCGGCGGGAATGCCCGGCCCGTTGTCGTCGACGGTGATCGTCAGCCAGCGATGATCGCGATGTCCGGTGATCGCGACCTTGTGCGCGAAGCGGCCGGCGTTCGACACGAGATTGGCAAGGCAGCGCATGAAGGCGGCCGGCCGCACCGACACGATCGGCTGGCCCCAGAACGAGACCGTCGCGCTGTGGCCATGCCGCTCGCTGTCCGCCTTGAGTTGCTCGAGCAGCGCCGCGATGTTCGTCGGCTCCGCCTGCTCGCCGGAATCCCCGCGCGCGAAGGCGAGATAATCCTCGAGCATATTGGCCATCTCGTCGACATCCTTCTTCATGGCGTCGACTTCCGGTCCGTCGCCGATCAGCGCAAGCTCGAGCTTGAAGCGCGTCAGCACGGTGCGCAGATCGTGCGAGACGCCGGCGAGCATCGTCGTGCGCTGGTCGATGGTGCGCTCGATGCGCCGCTTCATCTCGATGAAGGCGCCGGCGGCCTGGCGCACCTCGCGTGCGCCGCGCGGCCGGAACGGCATCACGTCGCGTCCTTTGCCGAAACTCTCGACTGCGTCAGCCAACGCCAGGATCGGGCGGATCTGGTTGCGCAGGAACAGGATCGCGACGGTGAGAAGAACGAGCGAGGTGCCCACCATCCAAAGGAGGAAAATGTGCGAGTTCGACGCGTAGGCGGCGTTGCGCCGTGCGAAGACGCGCAGCACGGAATCGTCGAGCGCGATGCGGATTTCAACAAGCGCCGAGCGGCCGACGGTGTCGATCCAGAACGGCCGCGCGATCTGCTTGCTGATCTCGACCGACAGCGTCTGATCGAGCAGCGAGAAAAACGGCTTCGGTCCCGGCGGCGGCAATTCGTTCACGGGAAGGAAATCGATCGCGAGGCCAAGCCGGTCCTGCGCGATCCGTTTGATCGTCGCGCGCCCCGCATCCTGCGGGTAGGTCTTATAGACGTCGATCAGCGCCGCGATGTCCTGCGTCACCGCGGCGGAAAGCCGGCGCGTCACCGTGTTCCAATGCCGCTCCATGAACACGAAGGCGACGACCGACTGCAGGATCACCATCGGCGTGACGATGATGAGGAGCGAGCGGACATAAAGCCCCTTCGGCATGCGGCTGTTGAGCCAGCGCGCGCCTTCGCCCCAAACGTTGCGGATGCGCTCCGCAGCCGTGCGGAATGTCGATCGCTGCAGATCGACGCTCGTCATGGCAAGGTCATCAACCGATAGCCGATGCCGCGCACGGTCTGGATCATCAGCGGGTTGGCCGGATCGCGCTCGATCTTGCGCCGCAGGCGGTTGATCTGCACGTCGACCGCGCGCTCGTTAGCGGCCGCGCCGCTGCCGGCGAGCTCCATGCGCGGCACGGTCTCGCCCGGGCTGGTCGCAAGGACGGCGAGCATTTCGCGCTCGCGGTCGGTGAGATGGACGACCTCCTCCCCCTGGCGCAATTCACGCCGGCCGAGATGGAAGACGAATTCGGCGAAGCGCACGCTCTCGGCCGCGACCGTTTCCACCGTCTGCGCCCGCTTGAGGATGTTGGCGACGCGCAGCGACAGCTCGCGCGGCTCGAACGGCTTCGGGACGTAGTCGTCGGCGCCGAGCTCGAGGCCGCGGATGCGGCTGTCCGTTTCCGAGCGCGCAGTGAGCATCAGGATCGGAACGTCGGAGGTATCGCGGATGGATTTGGCGAGATCGAAACCGGATTCGCCCGGCATCATCACGTCGAGAATGAGGAGATCGAAGCTCATCCCGTCGAGTTTCGCCCGCGCCTGCTTGGCGCTGTCGGCGGTCGTCACGCGGAACCCTTCGCCCACGAGGTAGCGCGAAAGGAGGTCGCGGATACGCCGGTCGTCGTCGACGACGAGGAGGTGCGGGGCGTTATCGGGCAGGGCGGAGGCGGTTGCGCGCATGGATGTCATTCTCAGGCGCCGTTGCGTGGCGCGCCGCGCGTGCGCGCGACCAGGCTTAGCACGTTCTGGCGTTCGTCATCGTCGATGAGCGCGGCGAGAAAGCGGCGCGCATCGGTATGGGCATCGGGTCCGAGGCCGGAAAGCGCACGGCGGATGCGATCCGTCTGCAGGCGGGCGAGGCGCATGGCGAGAGCCTCGCCCTTTGGTGTGACGTAAAGGAGGCGCTGGCGGCGGTCCTGCGGCCCTTCCTTCTGCACGATATAGTCCTGATCGAGCAGCTGCTTGAGAACGCGGCCGAGCGACTGCTTCGTGATGCGCAGGATCTCGAGGAGGTCCGCAACCTTGATGCCTGGATTGCGGTTGACGAAATGCAACACGCGATGATGCGCGCGCCCGAACTGGAGCGCTTCGAGCACATGGTCGGGATCGCTGACGAAATCCCGATAGGCGAAGAACAGGAGCTCGATGAGATCCCAGATCGGCTCCGCGGAAGCCGCCGGCGTCTCGGCCGCACCGGGGGCGGCTGCGGCGGGTGAGGGTCTGAAATTTATGTCAGTCATATTGACATATTTTGAGGCGCTTGTTACGTTCTAGGGGTCAATTGCGAAATGATCTTGCCAAAACGCCGGGCAGATTGATCGGACGCCCTCCGCTTTGGCCGTTATCATAGCATCCCGAGGGCGATAGCGGGCCGGCTGTCGCACGGATCGTACAGGGCCACCGGGCCCAGGAGGAAATGCCATGGCTTTGACCTTCGATCAACGCGACGGCGTCATCTGGTATGACGGCAAGCTCGTTCCCTGGGCCGACGCGAAGCTGCATGTGCTGACCCATGGGCTGCACTATGCCAGCGCCGTTTTCGAAGGCGAGCGCGCCTATGGCGGCGAGATTTTCAAGTGCACCGAGCATTCCGAGCGCCTCAAGCGTTCCGGCCAGGTGCTCGATTTCGAAATCCCGTACTCCGTTGCCGAGATCGACGCAGCCAAGCGCCAGGTGCTCAAGAGCAACGGGCAGACCGACGCCTATGTTCGCCCCGTCGCCTGGCGCGGCAGCGAGATGATGGGCGTTTCCGGCCAGCAGAACAAAATCCACCTCGCCATCGCGACCTGGGAGTGGCCGAGCTATTTCGACCCGGCGGAGCGCCTCAAGGGCATCCGCATTGCGCTCGCCGATTATCGTCGCCCCGATCCGAAGACCGCACCGGTGCTGGCAAAGGCTGCCGGTCTCTACATGATCTGCACCATCTCGAAGCATAAGGCGGAGCGCGACGGCTACGCCGACGCCATGATGCTCGACTGGCAGGGCCGCGTCGCCGAGTGCACGGGCGCCAACATCTTCTTCACCCAGGACGGCAAGCTGCACACGCCGATCGCCGATTGCTTCCTGAACGGCATCAGCCGGCAGACGGTGATCGAGCTCGCCAGCCGCCGTGGCATCGAGGTGGTCGAGCGTCGCATCATGCCGGACGAATTGTCCGGCATGACCGAGTGCTTCATCACCGGCACGGCCGCGGAAGTCACGCCCGTGTCGGAGATCGCGCAGTGGCGCTTCAAGCCCGGCAAGATCACCGAGCAGCTGATGGCGGACTACACCGCCGAGGTGCAGCCGAAGGGCAAGGCGCAGGCGGCTTGATCGTTTAGGCCTTAGAGCGGTTCACGGCTTAATTGAATCGCGGGGATTCCCTAGGACTTGGGTTTGTGATTCAAGATGCTGGCTGGGCTGGAGGCCAGCATCTGATGGCTCGACCTCTTTCCAATGATCTGCGGAAG
>JBFWXB010000085.1:0-6888 GCA_050187875.1 Variibacter sp. | reverse complement strand
CTTCCGATCTAAAGCGGATGCGGATCATTGCCCTTCTCGGAGGTGGGCGGATTCTTCAGCGCAAACTTCGCCTCCGCCTGGGTCGCGCCGTAGTCGTCCTCGATGCGATAGGACAGTTTCAACGCGCCGCGCGCCTGCGGCTCCGGATCTTTGATCAGCGTGATCGTCGGCGCATGGTCGGGGACTGCGTTGAAGGCCCATGTCACGTCGCGCGCGGCGCCACGCAACGTCACCGTGCCGCTGTCATTGATAGTGAAACGCCGCTCCTCGGTGCCGGCCGGCGGCGCGCCACTGTCGGCCGCGCCCTCCGTCAGACCTTTGGCCGCAAGATCGAGCGTGATGCCGCTCGCCCGCACCGTCAGCACGCTGCCCGCCGGGACCGTGAGCACATGCGCGTCCCGCACCGGGTCTCCGGCCCGGACGCCAGGGAGGATCACCGGCGGCTTGCCGGTGTAGTTCGGCGGCGTCACCCAGGCGTCGATACGATAGTTCGCGCTCGCGACGACGCCGCTCCAATCGAACGCGGCAAGAATACGCCGCGTGCGGTCGCCGCCGGCGCTGACGAAGGAGGCGACGACGAGCAGAAGCACGAGCGCGCGCACCGCATAGTGGTCGCGCAGCGGCACGCGCGGATGCGGCATCCCCGAGCGCAGCCGTTTGGCCTCGGCGATGGCGCGCAGCACATGCGCCTTCCACAACGCCTGCGAACCTGCGTCGGCCTGTCCAACCGCGAGGTCGTCGAGGATCGCCGTCGCCGGGCGGTGCGGAAGATGGCTTTCGAGGTCGAGGCGCTGCAGGCAGTCACGATAGGACGGCAGCCGCAGACGGAAGAGCGGCACGAGGCTTGCGACGACAAGTGCGCCAACGAGCACGACACCGGCGACCCGCGCATAAGCGGGCACGGCGAGCCAAAGTCCGGCCCAGGACAGAATGAGGAAAATGCCGCAGGCGGTTGCGACAGCGGCGAGCGGTGGCCAGACCCGTTCCCAGAGCAGCGACCACCACGCGCGGGTCAGCGCCCGCGACAGCAGCGTCTCAGCCTCTCTGGCATTGGCGCGGCGGCGCGCCTCGTCATCACGCGCCGCAGGCGGATGTGTCACGCCCGTCTCCATCGGCCGCAAATTACCATGCGGCTCGCTTTGCGTCAGTCAACAACCCGCGAAGGCAAGCAGGGTTCAGCCCAACCACGCAGGGACGCGATCCAGGCCGAGCAATGCGTCGACTTCGAGGCGCGGCCGGACCACCGCCCATTCTTCTTCTCGCACAAGGACTTCCGGCACGAGCGCACGCGTGTTGTAGGTGCCGGCCTGCACCGCGCCATAGGCGCCCGCCGTCATGACTGCGACAAGATCACCCGGCTGCACGGCAGGCATGTCCCGGCCGAGCGCCAGGAAATCGCCCGATTCGCAGACCGGGCCGACCACATCCGCGACGAGGCGCGGCGTATTCGCCTTCGGCTCTTTCACAGGGAGGACGTCGTGATGCGCGTCGTAGAGGGTCGGGCGCACGAGATCGTTCATGCCGGCGTCGACAATGACGAAGGTCTTTGCCTCGCCACGCTTCACATAGACAACCCGCGTTACGAGGATTCCGGCGTTGCCGACGATCATGCGGCCTGGCTCGAAGATCAGCTTGCAATCGAGCCCGCGCGTCGCGCGCTTGACGACCGCCGCATAGGCGTCCGGCAGTGGCGGCGGCGCATTGTTGTGCACATAAGGGATGCCAAGTCCGCCGCCGAGATCGACATGCTCGATCGTGTGTCCGTCGGCGCGCAGTGTGCGCACGAATTCGGAGAGAAGCGCGAAGGCGTCCTCGAACGGTTGCAGATCGGTGATCTGGCTGCCGATATGCATGTCGACGCCGATGACACGCAGGCCGGGGAGCTTCGCCGCATGGGCATAGACCGCCCGCGCGCGGCTGATCGGGATGCCGAACTTGTTCTCGGACTTGCCGGTCGCGATCTTCGCATGCGTCTTGGGATCGACGTCGGGATTGACGCGGATCGAGATGTTGACGGTGCGCCCCTTCGCCGCCGCGATCTGCGAAAGACGCTCGAGCTCCGGCTCGGATTCGACGTTGACGCAGAGGATGCCGGTATCGACCGCGAGCGCGAGTTCGTGCGCGGTCTTGCCGACGCCGGAGAACATGATCTTGTCGGCCGGCACGCCGGCCGCCAAGGCACGCTTGAGCTCGCCCTCAGAGACGACGTCCGCGCCGGCGCCGAGTTGCGCCAGCGTGCGGATGACGGCCTGGTTGGAATTCGCTTTGAGCGCGTAACAGACCAGCGATGGCACGTCGGCGAAAGCATCGGCGAAGACGCGGTAGTGCCGCGTCAGGGTCGCGGTCGAGTAACAGTAGAATGGCGTTCCGACCGCGGCTGCAAGATCGGCAAGGCTCACCGCCTCGGCGTGCAGCACGCCGTGTCGATAGGCGAAGTGGTGCATCGCGTCAGCTCAGTTCAGGAGCCAGTCGAGGAAACTGGATTGGTGCGCGGTCGGCGCGTTCGCGACCGCGGGCGGCGACCTGCCGCTGGAGATCACGCGTTGCGTTGTATTAGGCCCCGCATAGTTGCTGCCGAGCGGATCGAAGGCGCGCGGCTCGGGCGGCGCCGCTTCCACAGTGGCGGGGGCAATATGCGCCGAGGGCGGCGGCTCCACCGCCCCTTTCACCCCGCAACCGCCGAGCACGAAACCGGCCGCGCCGAGCGCGACGAGCGCCAGCCAGCGCGACCCGCTACGAGCGCGAGCGCCAACAACGCGGGAAACGGAGGGGAGACCACGAGACAAGAAACGCTCCTCAGTGCCGGCGCACCATATCAGATTATCGTCGATAAGCGAGACACACCCGCCCCGCAATCGCACTCTGCTGACACGGCGGCGTCACTTCTTATCGAGCCTTTTCAACCACTTCCGCGCCTCGCGCCGGACATTGGCCGGCGCGGTGCCGCCGAAGCTCACGCGGCTTTTCACCGATTTATCGACCGAAAGCACGCCGAAGACCGCGTCTGTGATCCGCGGTTCGATCGCCTGCATCTTTTCGAGCGGCAGCCGGTGCAGCGGCACGCCGGTCTCCGAGGCGGCCGCGACGATCCGTCCCGTGACGTGGTGCGCCTCGCGAAACGGCAAGCCGAGGGTACGGACGAGCCAGTCCGCGAGGTCGGTCGCGGTGGCGTAGCCGTCCCCCGCCGCCTTCTTCAGGCGGGCCGCATCCGGCGCCATGTCGCGCACCATGCCCGCCATCGCCACCAGGCACAGCGACAGCGCCGAGAGCGCGTCGATCGCGCCCTCTTTGTCTTCCTGCATGTCCTTCTGATAGGCGAGCGGCAGACCCTTGAGGACGATCAGCAGCGCATTGAGCGCGCCGATGATGCGGCCCGTCTTCGCGCGCACGAGCTCGGCCGCGTCAGGGTTGCGCTTCTGCGGCATGATCGAGGAGCCGGTGGTGAACTTGTCGGACAGTCGCACAAAACCCGTAAGGGGCGACGTCCAGAGCACGATCTCCTCGGCGAAACGCGAGAGATGCACGGCCGTGATCGCGGCCGCCGCGAGCGCTTCGAGAACGAAGTCGCGGTCGGACACGGCGTCGAGCGAATTCGCCATCGGCCGCGCGAAGCCGAGCGCCGCGGCGGTCATCTCCCGATCGATGGGGAATGAGGTGCCGGCGAGCGCGGCGGCGCCGAGCGGGCTCTCGTTCATGCGCGCACGCGCGTCGGCGAAGCGACTGCGGTCGCGCGCCGCCATCTCGACATAGGCGAGGAGATGATGGCCGAGCGTCACCGGCTGCGCCGTCTGCAGATGGGTGAAGCCGGGCATGACCGTGTCGGCATGCTCCAGCGCCTTCTCCACCAGGGCCTGCTGATGGGCCGCAAGCTGCACGTCGAGCGCATCCACGGTGTCGCGGACATAGAGACGGAAATCGGTCGCGACCTGGTCGTTGCGCGAGCGCGCCGTATGCAAGCGCCCAGCCGGCGCGCCGATCAATTCGGCGAGACGGGACTCCACATTCATATGGATGTCCTCGAGCGCCCGCTTGAACTGGAATGTTCCAGCCTCGATCTCTGACAGGATCGTGTCTAGACCGTGAGCGATCTTGCCGGCATCGTCCGCGGAGATGATCGCCGCCTTGGCGAGCATCGCCGCATGCGCCTTGGACGCCGCGATGTCCTGCCGGTAGAGATGCCGATCGAAATCGATCGAGGCATTGATCTCTTGCATGATCGCGTCCGGCTCGGACGTGAAGCGGCCGCCCCACATCTTGTTGCTCATGGTTGATCCACTAAGCTCGCACCGTTCATGACCACGCCGTCCAATCCCCAACCGTCACGCCGCCGCACCGCTCCGATCATCGCCGGAGCCGCCGCGATCCTCGTCGCCGGCCTCGCGGCGGTATACGGGATTGCGGGCTTCGGGCGCAATGCGGCGGCGCCGGAATGCAAGGCGACGACCGATATCGTCAAGCGGATCGGCGCGTTGACGACCGGCGAGGTCGCCGCCGTGACCCCGGCAAAGCCTCCCCGCCTGGTGCCGGACCTTGCGTTCCACGATGAGAAGGGCGTCGCGCACAAGCTTTCCGAATGGCGCGGCAAGAGCGTGCTCCTGAACCTCTGGGCAACCTGGTGCGTACCGTGCCGGAAGGAAATGCCCGCCCTCGACGCCCTGGAGGCGAAGCTCGGCAGCCAAGGCTTCCAGGTCGTTGCGATCAATATCGACACGCGCAACACCGATAAGCCGAAGGCCTGGCTCAACGAGGTGGGCGCCAACCGGCTCGCCTACTACGCCGACCCCACCGCCAAAGTGTTCCAGGAGCTCAAGGCGATCGGGAAAGCCTTCGGCATGCCGACGACGCTGCTCGTCGATCCCAACGGCTGCGAGATCGCGTCCCTTGCCGGGCCCGCCGAATGGGCGAGCCCCGACGCGCTGAAGCTCGTCGAAGCGGCGATCGGCAAATAGGCAATCTCAGATTCGTCATGCCCGGGCTCGACCCGGGCATCCATCTCCTTCGCAAGACCGAGGATTGCCGGGTCAAGCCCGGCAATGACGAGCAGTCACGCGCTTAAACGCTGATGTCGAGGTTGGCGCCGAGGCCGTTGGCCGCCGCGGCAAGCTGGGCGCCGTTCTGCTGCGCGGCTTCAAGGAGCTGCGCGACCGCCGCCTGGGAGTCCGCGTTCATGCGCATCATCTTCGCCGCAACAGCGAGCTGCATTTTGCCCGTTTGCGCGCTCACGAATGCGGAAGCGAGAGAGGTGACGTCCATGGCGCTTGGTTAGCGCTGAAATCTCAATGTCGCCTTAAGGCCGCTAGACCGTCGTATCGATCGTGCTCGACGCGGAGTTCAGCGCCGACGTAATCTGCGAGCTCAAGGAGGACTGGCTCGCCGCCTGGATGCGGGCGACCGCGACCTGCGTCGTGTTCTGCACGGCGCCGGACACGGCATTCGTGAAAGCGCTCTGGAACCCGTCGAAAGCCAAGGACGCCGCCGACGTGAAGCTGTCGCTCGCGGCGCGTTGCTTCTGCCGCCAAGCCTGTGTGGATTCCCAAGCGGAGGGATTGCGCACCCAATTGAAGCGCTTGATCGACGACATTTCGTCCTCCGCCGGCAAGCCGGCAATTCCAGGAAGAGTGGAAACCGGTTTTTCCGTCCGGAATTGCGGCAATAAGACCTAGACCAGCGCCCTTAACAGACGATTGACGGTGAACGATCGGTTAAGCGCCTCAGCGCGTCGGCACCGGCTTCTCGCCGCGATAGTCGTAGAAACCACGCTGCGTCTTGCGGCCGAGCCAGCCCGCCTCGACGTATTTTACCAGCAGCGGACAGGGCCGGTACTTGGAATCCGCGAGGCCTTCGTGCAGCACTTGCATGATCGACAAGCAGGTGTCGAGGCCGATGAAGTCGGCAAGCTCGAGCGGCCCCATCGGGTGATGCGCGCCAAGCCGCATCGCCGTATCGATCGCTTCGACGTTCCCCACGCCCTCGTAAAGCGTGTAGATCGCCTCGTTGATCATCGGCAGCAGGATGCGATTGACGATGAAGGCGGGGAAATCCTCCGACACCGCGATCGTCTTATGCAGCGCCGCCACGAAGGTCTTCGACGCTTCGAAGGTCATATCCGACGTGGCGATCCCGCGGATGAGCTCGACGAGCTCCATCACCGGCACCGGGTTCATGAAATGGATGCCGATGAAACGTTCCGGCCGGTCGGTCGAGGCGGCAAGCCGTGTGATCGAGATCGAGGACGTATTGGTGGCGACGATCGCGTCCGGCTTGAGGCTCGCGCACAGGTCGGAGAAGATCTTGCGCTTCACATCCTCGCGTTCCGTCGCCGTCTCGATCACGAGATCGCAATCGGCCAAGCCATCGAGGGTGGCGGCCGGCCCGATGCGCGCCAGCGCCGCCTTGCGCTCGGCGTCCGAGATCGCGTTCTTCGTGACCTGCCGCGCCATGTTGCCGTTGATGGTCGCAAGTCCCGCCTTGATGTTGTCGGGCGCGACGTCGTTGAGCAGCACGTCGAATCCGGCCAGCGAGCAGACATGGGCAATACCGTTGCCCATCTGCCCTGCTCCGATGACGCCGACCTTGCGAATATTAGGCACCATGATCTCCGTTCGATGACGATACGGATCAACGCGTTTGACGTTTCACATCGCCGACCGCTGCCAACGCGCACCCGGTATGCGCCGGAACGCGCGGGGCCGCAAACGGCGGACGGCCTTCGCGCGGCGCACCGGCCGCGAGATTGCCGGAAAAGCCCTCAACGGCCAAGTTTACCGAGCTCTTCGGCCAATTCGGGGAGGGCCTGGTAGAGGTCGGCGACGAGGCCGTAGTCGGCGACCTGGAAGATGGGGGCCTCCTCGTCCTTGTTGATGGCGACGATGACCTTGGAGTCCTTCA
>JBFWXB010000084.1:0-6928 GCA_050187875.1 Variibacter sp. | reverse complement strand
CCCACCCGGATCGCTTCGCGATCCGACCTCCCCCTTTCAGGGGGAGGTAAGCGGGCTACGACATCGCTATCCCACCTTCCTTTGCCGATCGACCCAACGGCGCAGGGCGTTGTTGACGCGGCCGGACCAGCCAGGACCCGTTGCGCGGATGGCTTTGATGACATCGGCGTCGAGACGCAGCGTGATCTGCTGCTTTGGCGATTCCAATGGCGGCCGGCCACGGCGAACGAGCCGCTCGCCATCATAGATATCGGCTTCCTTGAACCACTCTTTCGTCAGTTCCGGCGCATCATCCGGATCCACCCAGCTCTTCGCGCCAGCGGGCTTCTTCTTTGCCATGTCCGCGCCTCATCGAAATGATGTGTCGTGCACCGTCGCGCGGCGTCCACACCAGCACGACAAATCGTCCTCGAAGATAGCCGGCGGAGATGTATCGCGGCTCGCCGTAGTCTTTTCGATCGTCCTGCCGCGTCGCCGTGCGAGCGGCAAACACTTCGGCAGCATCGACAAAATCGAGCCCGCGATGTTTTAGCGTCTGCGCCCGCTTCTTCGGATCGAAGGTGATCGTCAGGCTCATTTAATGTAACGCCAATAAATAGCTTTGGCAACGTTGCTACTGGAAAATATCGTAGCAGGCGATTGTCGCTGAAGTGTCCCGCAACCGGCAAGCGCGCCCCCCTTGCCCCGCACGCCCATTCAGCGCATCCGTTTAGGCAGTGGCGATTCGTATCCGCGAGGGGATGGCGGCGGCGATGCGGCAGAGGGCGTTCGCGTCACGGCGGCTAGATCACGATGATTTTGGATCGGATCGATCCAAAATCATGAACGTGATCGATTCTAATATCTTAGAGCGGGATGCGGGCGGAAAACCGCTGCACACTTTTCCTCATCCCGCTCTAATGGCGCTCGCCGTCTTCGCCGCGGCCATGCTGAGCGCAGCGCCCGCGCATGCCGACCTGCAGCTCTGCAACCGCACGAGCTACATCTTCGACCTCGCGCTCGGCCTCGAAAGCAAGGGCGCGACGGCGACGCAAGGCTGGTTCCGCGTCAACCCCGGCGACTGCCGCACCGTGCTCACGGGCGAGCTTAACGCCGAGAAGGTGTTCGTCGCGACGCGCGCGCTGCCGCTTTACGGCAGCGCTCCGCTCGTGCAGACCGGCGGGCCGCAGCTTTGTGTCGCCAACGACAATTTCATCATCGCCGGCGCGCAGAAGTGCCCGTCCGGCTCGAACTACCTCACGCCCTTCAACGAGGTGAAGCCCTCGGAAGGCAACAGCGATGCGCTCACCGCCAACATCGCCGAGGAAGACGACTACGACGCCGAGCAGGCGCGCCTCGCCGGCATCCAGCGCCTGCTCGTCGCCGCGGGCTACGACGCCAATCCGATCGACGGCCTCGAAGGCAAGAGGACGGAGGCCGCCATCGGCCAGTTCGTCCGCGACCATGGCCTTAGCCCCGACGCGCAAGGCAAGCCCGCTTTCTTCGACGCGCTCCTCGCGGCGACGCGCCAGGAGCAGGCGGCGAGCTTCACCTGGTGCAACGACACACGCTACACGGTGATGGCCGCGCTCGGCGCCGAGGGAAAGAGCAGCGTCGCGACGCGCGGCTGGTATCGCATCGGCCCCGGCCATTGCACCAAGCCGGACGAAGCCGCCGACGCCAAGCACCTCTACAGCTTCGCCGAGGCGATCGACGAGAACGGCGCGCCGATCGCGAAGGGGACGGCGACGCTCGCCTGGGGCGGCTCAGTGATCCTGTGCACGCGCGACCTCAAATTCGAGATCGACGACCAGAAGGACTGCAGCGCGCGTGGGCTCCGCGGCACCGGCTTCGCGCCGGTCGACGCCGGTGCGACGGTACGATTTAGGGAATAGCGTCTCTGCCGCTCGTCCCCGCGAAAGCGGGGACCCAGACCCAAATTCGCTGGATTCCCGCTTTCGCGGGAATGAGCGGAATTCCCGGATAGATTCACTGTCATTCCGGATTGCCGCGCAGCGGCAAGTCCGGAATCCATACGCCGCAGCCTTTGCGATCCATCGCCAGCGCCGGGGTTATGGATTCCGGGCTCTCGGCTTCGCCTCGCCCCGGAATGACAGCGCCGAGAAATCCCCCTAAAACCCCCGCATGAATGATGCCTCCTCGCAACGCACCCGCCGCCGTTTCGACCACGTCGACACCTGGGTCTTCGACCTCGACAACACGCTCTATCCCTATCACCTGAACCTGTGGCAGCAGGTCGACGCGCGCATCAAGGAATACGTCGCGAATTTCCTCAAGGTGACCGCCGACGAGGCCTTCCGCATCCAGAAGGACTATTACAAGCGCTACGGCACGACGATGCGCGGGCTGATGAGCGAGCACGGCCTCAACCCCGACGACTTCCTCGCCTTCGTGCATGCGATCGACCATTCCCCGCTCGAGCCGAACGCCGCGCTCGGCGACGCCATCGAGAAGCTGCCGGGCCGCAAGCTCGTGCTGACCAACGGCACCAAGGCGCACGCAAACGCGGTGATGTCGCGCCTCGCCATCGATCATCACTTCGAGGATGTCTTCGATATCGTCTCCGCCGAGCTCGAGCCGAAGCCGGCGCCGCAAACCTACGACCGCTTCCTCAAGCTGCATGGCGTCGACCCGGCGCGCGCCGCGATGTTCGAAGACCTCGCGCGCAATCTCACCGTGCCGCATGCGCTCGGCATGACGACGGTGCTGATCGTGCCGGAAGGCACGCGCGAAGTGTTCCGCGAGGACTGGGAGCTCGCGGGCCGCGAGGCGCCGCATGTCGATCACGTGACGGATGATCTCGCGGGATTCTTGGCGGGGATACGGGGAAGCGCGAGTCCCTCCTAATCCGCCGCCTGTCGTCCCCGCACTCGGGTCCGGCTTCGCCGGCCCGAGCACAGGCTCCGGCGGGGACCCAGTACGCCGTACGCTCTCGATTACAATGAAGGCAGGGGTTCCCGCTTTCGCGGGGATGACAACCTGAGTTCTTCGTCATGCGCGGGCTTGACCCGCGCATCCATCTTCTTCGCAAGAGTTCTTGTTCGATGGATTGCCGGGTCAAGCCCGGCAATGACGATGGAGGCTCACACCGCCGGCACGATCTGCGCCATCAGCGCGGCGCAGCCGACACCGACGACGCCGGCACCGATGAGCCGCACCGCCGCGATCTCGCCCGCGCGCGGATGCGCGAGCGCGCGCACGACGAACATCACGCCGAGCGCGATGGCGCTCTGGATGATCGCGAGGCCGATGAAGTAGGCGGTGAGCGGCGTCGGCTCGGCGCCGGCGATCGACTCGCCGAGCGCGTAGCCGTGGAACAGCCCCGCCGCGAGCAGCAAGACGCCGACCAGCACTTGCGACGGCGCCCGGCGCAGGATCAGCACCGCGCCGAGCGCGATCACCGAGAGCGCGACCAGCGCCTCGCTCGCGGGGATCGTCACCGCCGCGACGTGCAGCGAAACGCCGACGAGCATCGCGACGACGAACCCGACCGCGAGCAGCGCGCCTGCGGGGAACGCCGCTGCGAGGCAGCCGACGGCGACGATCGCGGCGAGATGGTCGAGGCCGAGGATCGGATGTCCGAGACCGGAGAGAATGCCCGCGCCGAAGGTCGACGGCATTTTCCCGCCCATCACGTGATGCGCGAAGGCCGGGGAGCTCACCAGCACGGCCGCGAGCGCCGTGGCGCGCAAAGCGATGACAGACCAGCGTGACATTCCAACCTCCCCGGCATCAGTCGGCGCGCACTCTAGCTGCATTGCCGGTGGGCGTGAACATCCCTCCCCGGAGGGGAGGGTGGCTCTGAGCGAGCGAAGCGAGTGAAGAGACGGGTGGGGACATCTTCGCGGCCTGCCCTCACCCGGCCGCCGCTTCGCGGCGTCCACCCTCCCCTCCGGGGAGGGAGAGCCCAGTTGACAGCCCGGCCCCGCTCCGCGACACAGCCGGGCCGACCATCGAGGGGAATTCCATGCCGCACGCCGCCGCCAACACCGATTTGGCCAAGACCATCGACGACGCCTTCGACAAGCGCGACGGCGTCACCCCTGCCACAAAGGGCGCGGTGCGCGACGCGGTCGAGGCGGCCCTCGACATGCTCGACAAGGGCGAAGCGCGCGTCGCGCAGAAGGGCGCCGACGGCCAGTGGGTCGTCAACCAGTGGCTCAAGAAAGCCGTGCTCCTCTCCTTCCGCCTCAACGATATGGCGGCGATCCCCGGCGGCCCGGGCGGCGCGCATTGGTGGGACAAGGTGCCCTCGAAGTTCGAGGGTTGGGGCGAGAACCGCTTCCGCGCCGCCGGCTTCCGGGCGGTGCCCGGCGCGATCGTGCGCCGCTCCGCCTTCATCGCGCCGAACGTCGTCTTGATGCCCTCGTTCGTGAATCTCGGGGCCTATGTCGATAGCGCCACGATGGTCGACACCTGGGCGACGGTCGGCTCCTGCGCGCAGATCGGCAAGAACGTGCATCTCTCCGGCGGCGTCGGCATCGGCGGCGTGCTGGAGCCCTTACAGGCCGGCCCCGTGATCATCGAGGACAACTGCTTCATCGGCGCGCGCTCGGAGGTGGTCGAAGGCGTGATCGTGCGCGAGGGCGCGGTGCTTGCGATGGGCGTCTATCTCGGCGCCGGCACGAAGATCATCGACCGCGAGACCGGCGAGATCTTCATGGGCGAGGTGCCGCCCTACTCCGTGGTCGTCTCGGGAACGCTCCCTGGGAAGCCGATGAAGAACGGTCAGCCCGGCCCGGGGCTTTACTGCGCCGTCATCGTCAAGCGCGTCGACGAGCGCACGCGTTCGAAGACCTCGATCAACGAATTGCTGCGGGATTGATCATCCCCTCTCCCGCTCGCGGGAGAGGGTGCCGAGCGAACGTCAGTGAGCGAGGCGGGTGAGGGGTAGTCGCCAGCGAGAAGAAGCCCCCTCACCCGGCTTCGTGACCTTCGGTCACTCAGCCACCCTCTCCCGCAAGCGGGAGAGGGAAACGCCGCTGCGCATCGCCTTCCCCGAAGTGACAACAACCCGCCCCTTGCAATCCCCTGCCCGCATTGCGAAGACAGGCGGCATGAGACCGCCCGCCATCGACCCCGTCCTCATCGCGCAAGAGCTGATCCGCTGCCGCTCCATCACGCCGGAGGAAGGCGGCGCGCTCGCCTATCTCGCGCGAGGGCTCGAGCGCGCCGGCTTCACCGTGCATCGCGAGACGTTTTCGGAGCCCGGCACGCCGGACGTCGAGAACCTTTACGCGCGTATCGGCACGGCTAAGCCGCATCTCGTCTTCGCCGGTCACACCGATGTCGTGCCGCCGGGCAACGAAGCGGCGTGGAAATATCCGCCCTTCGGCGCGCAGATCGAAGGCGGCACGCTGTACGGGCGCGGCGCCGTCGACATGAAAGGCGCCATCGCCTGCTTCGTCGCGGCGGCGCGCGAGCACATCGGACGCAACAACGGGCAGCCGAAGGGCTCGATCTCGCTCCTCATCACCGGCGACGAGGAAGGCCCGAGCGTCAACGGCACGGCGAAGCTTCTCCAATGGGCGCAGGCGCGCGGCGAGACGTTCGATCACTGCATTCTCGGCGAGCCGACCAACCCGGAGCACCTCGGCGACGCGATCAAGATCGGCCGGCGCGGTTCGCTCTCCGGCACCATCGTCGTCACCGGCAAGCAGGGCCACGTCGCCTATCCGCATCTCGCGAAGAACCCGATCCACACCTTGATGCGGATTATGAGCGATCTCCTCTCCGAGACGCTCGACCACGGCAACGCGCATTTCGACGCCTCGAATCTCGAGTTCACCTCCGTGGACGTCGGCAACCGCGCGACCAACATCATTCCGGGCGAAGCGACGGCGCGCTTCAACGTGCGCTTCAACGATCATCACACGCTCGAGTCGCTGCGCACCTTCATCGAGACGCGCATCGCCAAGACGGCGGGACCGGATGTCGATTGGAAAATCGACTACGCGAAGGGAAATTCCGAATCCTTCCTGACGCGGCCGAGCCCGTTCGTCGACACCGTCGCCAACGCGATCGCGGCGGTGACCGGCCGGCATCCGACGCTTTCGACCTCGGGCGGCACGTCCGACGCGCGCTTCATCAAGAACTATTGCCCGGTGATCGAGTTCGGTCTGGTCGGGCAGACCATGCACCAGGTGGACGAGAACGTGCCGACCGCCGACCTCCTCGCGCTGACGCATATTTATCGCGAGATTCTCGATCGGTATTTCGCGTGATCCGCGCTTTCTTCACCTCTCCCCTGCGGGGAGAGGTCGGCACGCGAAGCGTGCCGGGTGAGGGGGCTCAGCACTCTCGATAAGCCTACGCCCCTCACCCCAACCCTCTCCCCACGGGAGAGGGAGTTGCGCAGCATGCGCGGCGAGACTGACGTCTAACGGCACCGATGCTGCGGTTTCCTCGCTTTTCGGGGGTGGGAGTCGGCCGAGACCCACTCTCCGATTGTCATGCCCGCACCCGGGTCTGGCCTTCGGCCAGCCCGAGTACAAGCTCCGACGGGCATCCAGTAACCCCTGTCGAGATTTGATCCACAAGGCTGCGGCGTACTGGGTCCCCGCCTTCGCGGGGACGACGCCTGAATGTTTTGCACGGTGGAGCAACAGCGTCATGCGCGGGCTTGACCCGCGCATCCATCATCTTCGCACAATTTTTTTTGATGGATTGCCGGGTCAAGTGTTTAGCCCGGACAGATCACTGACGGGTGTTCGGAGACATGGCTGACACATCGATAGAGGGTGGAAGTTCCGATAGGGAGGGCTTCCATGCCGTGGCGCGAGGTGTCGGTGATGGATCAACGGCGCGAGTTTGTGCGATTGGCCCTGGTGGAGGGAGCGAACCGTCGTGAGCTGTGCCGACGGTTCGGCATCAGCGCGGCGGTTGGCTACAAGTGGCTGGCGCGGCATCAGGCGGGCGACACGGACCT
>JBFWXB010000083.1:0-7099 GCA_050187875.1 Variibacter sp. | reverse complement strand
CTCGATCCGCCGCCACTCCGCATCGCTCAGCCAGTAAACCTGCTTCGCCATCCAAGCCTCCATGGTCTGGGAAGCTTGAATCACATCACAACAGGCCGGGGAATCCCTATTGGGTACAGGCCCTAGTGCGCCATGAAGACCGGCACTGTCGTTTTCGCCAGGATGTGGCTCGTGGCGCCGCCGAAAATCATCTGACGCAGCCGGCTCTGGGTGTAAGCGCCCTTGATGAGAAGGTCGCAGCCGAGTTCGGCCGCCCGCTCCAGAAACACCTCGCCGCTGTTCTTGTTGCCGGGATCGGCTGTTATCGAATCGGCGGCGATGCCGTTGCGCTCAAGATAGCGCGCGACCTCGTCGCCGTCCGGGCCGGGCACCATGCCGCCGGTCACGGTGAGAACGGTGACCTTCTTCGCCGCATACAAAAGCGGCATGGCGAGCGCGACGCATCGCGCCGTCTCCGTGCTGCGGTTCCAGGCGATGACGACGTTATCGCCAAGGCGCGTGGGCGCCGTCGGCGGGGCGATCAGGATGGGGCGGCCGCTCTCGAACAGCGCCGCCTCCACCGCCGCCATGCTCGCGCCGGCCGGATAGGAGCCGGGCCGCCCGAATACGATGATGTCGAAGACGCGGCCATAACTGCCGACGAAGGCGTCGCGCGCGGCGTCTGCCTCGGTCCATCCATAAGAGGGGCGCTCCTTCGTTGTCGACGCGAGCGGCACGCCATGCGCGGCCATGAAATTCTCGAACAGGATGCGCGCTTCTTTCGCGAGCTCCGCGTCGCGCGTCTCCGCCACGGCCCAGGCGTCGGCCACGATGAGATCGGCCGCGACGAAATCGCTGATGGCGGCGCGCAGCGCAAACCCCTCGATGTAGCCGCCGACCTGCCGCGCGAACAGCAACGCCGTTTCCAGCGTCGACGTCATGAGATCGCTCTTCTCCGTCGGAACGAGAATTGTTTTCATTGTCGTCGCGCCTCCCCGCTTCGAAATGGCCTTTTGATGCCGACGTGTGCCGGTCTTCCCCTTTTTTCGACCGACTCGTGCTTGAAAGTAGGAGATGGCGGGCGCGCTTTGCAAGGGTTCGCGCCCGTTGCGCTGCCTCGATCGATCAATTGGATTGTCGCAAAAGGATCAATCGGATTGTCGCAAAAGCATGTCTTTGGCCGCCAGCATGCCGCCCGCAGTGATGAAGGCTGCGGCCAGCGCCAGCGATGTGGAGGCGGCGGCGAATCCGGCGATGACAAGAAATACGGTCGATAGCACGGGCGCGAGATAGGACACCGCGCCGAGCACCCGCAGGTCGCCGTGCTTGACGCCATGGTCCCACGCGTAGAAGGCGGCGCCGACGGGGCCGAGCCCGAGCAGCAGGACGGCGCCCCACTCACGCGCGGTTGCGGGCCAGACGGTCTCCTCCACCAGCCCGTGGAAAACGGCCGAAAGCAGCGCCGTCACCAGGCAGAAGCCGACCACGGCATCGGTCGGCACCGCGGCGAAACGCCGGGACATCGTCGAATAGATCGCCCACACGATCGCGGCGACGAAGGCGGCGGCGAAGCCCGGTATGTAGTCGGCGTCCAGCGAGAAGCTGCGGCCGCCGAAGAACAGGATGCACGTTCCGGCGAGGCCGAGAAGCGCGCCGACGACATAGTGCGCGCGTAGGCGTTCGTTGGGCAGGAACGCGGAGAGGAGTACGATCAGGAGCGGCCAGAGGTAGCAGATCAATCCGGCCTCGGCCGGCGGGGCCGTCTTGATCGCGGTGAAGTAGAGCGCGTGATAGCCGAACAGGCCGCCGACGCCGAGCGCCCAAACGGGCCAGGGCTGGCGAAGCGCCGCCGGCCCCTGGCGGCGGACGAGCCACGTCACCGCGCCGGACAGTCCGCCGATTGCGAAGGACATTGCCGCGAGCTGGAACGGCGGCACGCGCCCCGACGCCGTCGTGAACAACGCCAGCAGCGACCACAACAGGATCGCGCAGAATCCGACGGCGGTTGCCGCGCCACGCGATCCCATTGAAGGCCCGCTTGTTTCAGGCCATGTACTGCCCGCCATTGGCGGACAGGGTCGAGCCGGTGATGAATCCGGAATCGTCGGACGCGAGGAAAACGACGCAGCGCGCGATCTCTTCGGCTTCGCCGAGGCGACCAACCGGAATCAGCGGGATGACGTTCTTGTCGAGCACGTCCTTCGGCACAGCCTGCACCATCTCGGTGTTGATGTAGCCGGGGCAGATGGCGTTCACGGTGATGCCGCTCTTCGCGCTTTCCTGCGCCAGCGCCTTGGTGAAGCCGAGATCTCCGGCCTTGGCGGCCGAGTAGTTCGTCTGTCCCATCTGCCCCTTCTGGCCGTTGATGGAGGAGATGTTGATGATGCGGCCGAACTTGCGGCTGCGCATGCCTTCGATCACCGGGCGGCACATGTTGAAGAGCGAATTGAGATTGGTGTTGATCACCTGGGACCAGTTCTCGGGCGTCATACGATGGAACATCGCATCGCGCGTGATGCCGGCGTTGTTGACGAGAATTTCAACCGGTCCGAGATCGGCTTCGACTTGCTTGAGACCGTCGCTGCAGGCCTGGAAGGAGGAGACGTCCCACTTGTAGACCGGGATGCCGGTCTCCGCCTTGAATTTCTGCGCGGCCTCGTCGTTGCCGCCGTAGTTCGCCGCGACTTTGTATCCCGCTTTTTGCAGGGCCTTGGCGATTGCCGCTCCGATACCTCGCGTACCGCCCGTCACGACTGCAACTCGTGCCATGGTGATCTACTCCCTCTCCGTTACCTAACCCGTTGTCGCGGCCATTCGCGGCCCACACGGCGCTAAGCTTAAATACGTTGATGCCCGGCACAAGGCCGGGCATCGCGTCATCGCCGTCCTTCGGAAATTTTTAGCGCTCGACGCACATCGCGATGCCCATGCCGCCGCCGATGCAAAGCGTCGCCAGACCCTTCTTGGCGTTGCGCTTCTCCATCTCGTGCAGCAAGGTCACCAAGACACGGGCGCCGGAGGCGCCGATCGGATGGCCGATCGCGATCGCTCCGCCGTTGACGTTGACCTTGGCGGCGTCCCAGCCGAGGTCCTTGTTGACGGCACAAGCCTGTGCGGCGAAGGCTTCGTTGGCTTCGATGAGGTCGAGGTCTTCGATCTTCCAGCCCGCCTTCTTGAGCGCCGCGCGCGAGGCTGGAATCGGACCGGTGCCCATGATCGCGGGATCGACGCCGGCATTCGCCCACGACACGATGCGGGCGAGAATCTTGCGGCCCTCCGCCTTGGCTTGGCTCGCCTTCATCAGCACTACGGCGGCCGCGCCGTCGTTGATGCCCGAGGCGTTGCCGGCGGTCACGCTGCCGTCCTTCGAGAAGGCCGGGCGCAGCTTGGCCATGGCGTCCAGCGTCGCGCCGTGACGGGGATATTCGTCGGTGTCCACCACGATATCGCCCTTGCGGGTCTTCACCGTGACGGGCGCGATCTCGTCCTTGAACTTTCCGGCCTTCTGCGCCGCTTCCGCCTTGTTCTGCGAAGCGACCGCGAACTCGTCCTGTTGCGCGCGGGTGATCTGGTATTTCTGCGCTACGTTCTCGGCCGTCGTGCCCATGTGATAGCCGTTGAAGGCGTCCCACAAGCCGTCCTTGATCATCGTGTCGACGAGATCGAGCGAGCCCATTTTCGTGCCGTTACGCAGATGCGCGGCGTGTTGCGCCTGGCTCATCGATTCCTGGCCGCCCGCGACGACGATGTCGGCGTCGCCGTTCGCGATCTGCTGAAGGCCGAGCGCGACGGCGCGCAGGCCGGAACCGCAGAGCTGGTTGACGCCCCAGGCCGGCGTTTCGACCGGGATGCCGGCGTTGATCGACGCCTGCCGGGCCGGGTTCTGTCCCTGACCAGCCGTGAGAATCTGGCCCATGATGACTTCCGAGACGCGGCTCGGCTCGACGCCGGCACGCTCCAGCGCAGCCGTAATCGCGATCTTGCCGAGATCGTGCGCCGGCAGGCTTGAAAGAGAACCATTGAACGCGCCGACGGGCGTGCGCGCCGCGCCGACAATGACAATATCGTCCTGCATGATGAAGCTCCGATCCAGACTGCTATCCGGCCGCCCGTGAACGCTGAAGGCGAACCCCGAGGGTGATGCGAAAAGCCTTGCGGCGTGCCTCGATCCTCACCCGTTTCGATAGCATATCAGGGCGTATCAACAAGCGTCCACGCCGGGGCGCGTATCGTATTTAAGTATGGCGGGGCGGTTTGGCAGGCCGTGAACCGCCCTGCATAAAACGGTAGCCCCTGCCGATGGAAAGTGTTTATCCTGGGTTGGCTCGCGCGCGCCGCGTGTATTGCAGCCTCAAGGACCTTCGGGATGCCCGAGCGGACGGTCACGAAAAAAAGGTACGATAACCGGCGACTCTATAACTCTGCCGCGGGGGCCTACCTCTCGTTTGAGGACGTCGCGGCCATGGTGGAGAACGAGGAGGCGTTCGTGCTGCGTGATGCGCGGGCGAACGAAGAAACCCGCGCGGTGCTTCACCGGATCATTCGTCGGCAAGGTGTTCATGGCTAAATCGGAAGAGCCGGTCACGATCAAAAAGTACGCGAACCGGCGGCTCTACAATACCGGCACCAGTACATACGTCACGCTGGAAGACCTCGCCGCCATGGTGAAAATGGGCGAAGACTTCCTCGTCTATGACGCGAAAACCGGTGAGGACATTACCCGCTCGGTGCTTGCGCAGATCATTTTCGAGCAGGAGGGCAAGCAGGGCCAGAACCTGCTGCCGGTGACGTTCTTGCGTCAACTGATCCGCTTCTACGGCGACAGCATGCAGATGCTGGTGCCGCGTTTCCTCGAGGTGTCGATCGATTCGCTCACCCGCGAGCAGGGCAAGCTGCGCCAGCAGATGGGCCAGGCTTTTGGAATGGGAGGCTTCGGGGCGCTGGAGGAGCAGGCGCGGCGGAACATGGAGCTGTTTCAGCGCACCTTCTCGATGTTCGGTTCTTTCGGACGTCAGGATGAGCCGAGCAGCGCTCCGGCCAGCAACGAGAAGGCGACGGTGAGCGAGGGCGATCTCGGGGAGTTGCGCCGGCAGTTGCAGGAAATGCAGACGCGTCTCGATCGTCTCAGCGATAAAGACAAAGACAAGACCTGACGTCAGGCCGGCGCGGGCGGCGCCCGCGGACGGATCGCTCGATCAGGCGACGTGGTCCTGCCGTCCGGCGATCCACGGCCGGTCGGTCGAGGCGGTGCCGAGCAGGGATCCCTGCAGATAGTCGCAGCCCCATTCGCGCAGCATGGCTGCCGCCTCCTCGTCCTGGACCCATTCCGCGACGGTCCGCAGGTCGAGCCCGCGCGCGAGTTCGATCATCGTGCGCACGAACATCGCATCGTCCGCCGAGCGGGTCATGTTCTCGACGAACGCGCCGTCGATCTTGACCATATCGACGCCGAGGCGCCGCAGGTTGCGGAACGAGGTGTGGCCCGCCCCGAAATCGTCGATCGCGATATGGCACCCGAGATCCTTCACGCGCGAGACGAACGCGCGCGTCTCCTCGACGTCGTGGATCGCGGCCATCTCCGTGATCTCGACGATCAGGCGCTCGGCGATGCCGGGATAGGCACGCAGTTGCGCGCCGAGCGTCGTCCACCAGTCGGGATCGAGTGTCGAGGCCGGCGAGACGTTCACGCTCAGCACGGCGTTCGGCGCGGCGACGAGATCCGCGATCACCAGTTCGAGAACCCGGTTGTCGAGCAGGCGGACGAGCCCGAGCCGCTCGGCCACCGGCACGATGCCTATGGCCGAGGTCAGCGATCCGTCTCCGAAACGGATGCGCATCAGCGATTCGTAGAAGACCGGCTCGCGCGTGACGGTATCGACCACCGGCTCGAAGGCGAGCAGGATGCGCCGGTCGTTCAGCGCCGCGACGATTTCGTCGGTCGCGCGGATATTTTCGCGCCGTATGGCCTCGCGCTCGACGCTCGGCCGGTAAGCGAGAAATGAACCGGGCCGCTTTGCCTTGGCGAGCGTCAACGCTTCCTGCGCCCGTGCCAGGACATCGGACACGTCGCGTGCATGGCGCGGCGCGACGATGCCTCCAATCGTGATCGTGACGGCCACCACGCCGGCGGACGTCTGCATCACCTCGTCGCGGATGCCGGCGAGCAGGCGGTCCGCCGCCACCGCCATTTCGTCCGGTGTACAGTTGCGCAGCACGATCCCGAACTTGTTGCCGGAGAAGCGGCCAAGCGCATCCGACGCGCGCAGCTTCGCGCGCAGCCGCCGCGCGACGGCGCTGATCACTTCGTCGGCGATGCCGAATCCATAAGCCTCGTTGATGCGCGCCAGGTTGTCGACGGCGATGAGAAGGAACGCGCAGGAAGAGCGTCCTTTGATCGCGTCGTCGAGCGCGGCGCCGAGAATTTCCGTCAGCCGCCAGCGGTTCATTTCCCCCGTGAGGTCGTCGAAACGCGAGAGGTAGGCCAGGCGTTGATCGTTTTCGTGACGCTCGCTGACGATGCGCACAACGCCGTGCGCATGGGCCGGCCGTCCGTTCGGCCCGGCGAACCAGCGTCCGGTGTCTTCCAGCCAGACGCGCTCACCGCCTTCGCGCAGCAGCGCATATTCGATTTGGTAGGCGACGCCGCGACCATCGTCCTGATGGCTGGATTGCATCACGACGTCGTAGGGGGTCACAAGATTTTCCGGGTCGAAAAGCTGCGCATAGCCGCGCCCCGTCCTGATCTTGCTCAAGCTTTCGATGTTGAGCACGGCTTCGACATTCGGGCCCCAGGTCAGCGTATCGCTGTCGAGCCGCCAATCGTAGGCGACCTCGCCGATGGCGGTGAGAATCCGAATGGGATCAGGTTCTCCGGGGAGCGCCGCGCGCTCGCTTTCCTTGGGCTCCATGGGATCGAATCGCTCAAGAGATGCAATGGCAGGAGGCATGACGACAATATCTTGAGACTACGCGCCGAACCTTAAACATTTCGAAAGCCGGTCCAAGAATCGCCGGGGAAACTTATCTCTCCCTGAGATGTTGTTACGGCACGGCGCTTGCGGAGGATTTTGACGAATGGCATAATTCGGCACAGGGCACGGACGTCATGGTAAATGAAAAG
>JBFWXB010000082.1:0-7355 GCA_050187875.1 Variibacter sp. | reverse complement strand
GGCTCGCTGCTGATCGAGACGATCTTCTCGCTCGACGGGCTCGGGCTGCTCGGCTTCGAAAGCGTCCTCAACCGTGACTATCCGGTCGTCTTCGCCACGCTCTACATCTTCTCGCTGGTCGGGCTCATCGTGAACCTTTTGTCGGATCTCACCTACACATGGGTCGATCCGCGCATCGACTTCGAGACGCGGGAAGTATGAGCGGCATGGACGTGAAGCTCGACACCAAGCCGTCCGTGGCGCCGCCGGCGCCTCCCGCCGCGCCGCATGTCGGCGCGCCTGCCGGCGAGGCGGATGTTGCGGCGCTCCCGCCGCCGCCGCGCGGGTGGCTCTCGCCGATCAACCGGCGCCGCTGGGAGAGTTTCAAGGCCAACCGCCGCGGCTTCTATGCCTTCTGGATATTCCTGGTTCTGTTCGGCATCTCGATGTGCTCGGAATTCATCGCGAACGACAAGCCGTTCCTGGTGAAGGTGGATGGGCATTATTACTTCCCCGTCTTTCGCACCTATACCGAGGCGCAACTCGGCGGCGAGTTCGAGACCGCAGCGGACTATCGCGACCCCTATCTGCAGAAGATCATCGCGGAGAAGAACGGCTTCATGTGGTGGCCGCCGATCCGCTACTCCTACGACACGCATAATCTCGATCTGCCGACGCCGGCGCCGTCACCGCCGACCTGGATGCTGAGCGACGCGCAGTGCAAGGCGGTGGCGGAGAAGAAGGGCGGCACCGGCTGCGCGAGCCTTGAATGGAACTGGCTCGGCACCGACGACCAGGGGCGCGACGTCGTCGCGCGGCTTCTCTACGGCTTCCGCATCTCCGTTCTGTTCGGCTTGGCGTTGACGCTCGTGTCGTCGTTCGTCGGCGTGCTCGCAGGCGCGGTGCAGGGCTATTTCGGCGGCTGGACCGATCTTCTTTTCCAGCGTTTCATCGAGATATGGACGGCGATCCCGGCGCTCTATCTTCTGCTGATTATCTCCTCGGTGCTTGTGCCCGGCTTCTTCGTCCTGCTCGGCATCATGCTGCTGTTTTCGTGGGTGTCGCTGGTCGGGCTCGTGCGTGCGGAGTTCCTGCGCGGCCGCAACTTCGAATACATCCAGGCGGCGCGCGCGCTCGGCGTCTCCAACTTCACCATCATGCTGCGGCATCTGCTGCCGAACGCGATGGTCGCGACCATGACGATGCTGCCGTTCGTGCTATCGTCGTCGGTGATGACGCTCACCGCGCTCGACTTTCTCGGCTTCGGTCTGCCGCCGGGCTCGCCGTCGCTCGGCGAGCTGCTTTCGCAGGCGAAGGCGAACGTGCAGGCGCCGTGGCTCGGCCTCACCGGCTTCTTCACGCTCGCCGGCATGCTGTCGCTCTTGATCTTCGTCGGCGAGGCGGTGCGCGACGCCTTCGATCCGCGCAAGACGTTCGGGTGAGACGATGAACGAATCATCGGAACCGTTGCTTCAAGTCCGTGATCTTTCCGTTGCGTTCCGGCAAGGCGCGCATCAGACGCTTGCGGTCGACCGCGTCTCCTTCGACATCGCCAGGGGCGAGACGCTCGCGCTCGTCGGCGGGTCGGGCTCCGGCAAGTCGGTAACGGCGCTCTCGGTCATGAAGCTGCTGCCGTACCCGTCGGCGTCGCATCCGTCCGGCTCGGTGCATTTCAAGGGCAAGGAATTGCTGCAACTGCCCGAGAGCGAGATGCGGCATGTGCGCGGCAACGACATCACGATCATCTTCCAGGAGCCGATGACGTCGCTCAATCCGCTGCATACGATCGAGAAGCAGATCGGTGAAATCCTGCTGCTGCACAAGGGGATCAAAGGCGCGGCGGCGCGTGCGCGGACGATCGAGTTGCTCGGCCAGGTCGGCATCCCCGATCCGGAAGGCCGCCTGCAGAGCTATCCGCACCAGATGTCCGGCGGGCAGCGGCAGCGCGTGATGATCGCGATGGCGCTGGCGAACGAACCGGACCTGCTCATCGCCGACGAGCCGACGACGGCGCTCGACGTCACCGTACAGGCGCAGATCCTAAAGCTTTTGAAGGAAATTCAGGCGCGGCTCGGCATGGCGATGCTGTTCATCACGCATGATCTCGGCATCGTGCGCAAGATCGCGGATCGCGTCTGCGTCATGCAGCACGGCAGGATCGTCGAGCATGGCGAGGTCGAGCGGGTGTTCAGCGCGCCGGCGCATGACTATACGCGCGCGCTGCTGGCGGCGGAGCCGAAGCCCGATCCGGCGCCGCTGCAGCCGGAGGCGCCTGTCGTCATCGAAACGAACGATCTTAAAGTGTGGTTCCCGGTCAAGCGCGGGGTGATGCGCAAGGTGGTCGGCCACATCAAGGCGGTGGACGGCGTCACCGTCGCGGTGCGCAAGGGCGAGACGCTCGGCGTGGTCGGCGAGTCGGGATCGGGCAAGACGACGCTCGGGCTCGCGATCCTGCGGCTGATCTCCTCGGACGGGCCCATCGTCTACATGGGCCACGCATTGCAGGGACTTCGCTTCAAGGAGATGCGTCCGTTCCGGCGCGACATGCAGATCGTATTCCAAGACCCGTACGGGTCGCTCAGCCCGCGCATGTCGGTCTCGGACATCATCGAGGAGGGGTTGTGGGTGCATCATCCGCACCTGACGGCGGACGAGCGCGAGGCGCGGGTCGTGCGCGCGCTGACCGACGTCGGCCTCGATCCGCAGACGCGGTTCCGCTACCCGCACGAATTCTCCGGTGGTCAGCGCCAGCGCATCGCGGTCGCGCGCGCGATCGTGCTCGAACCGACTTTCGTCATGCTGGACGAGCCGACGAGCGCGCTCGACATGCTGATCCAGTCGCAGATCGTCGATCTTTTGCGTGCGCTGCAGAAGCAGCGCGATCTTACCTATCTTTTCATTTCACACGATTTGCGTGTGGTCGCGGCGTTGGCGAGTCGCCTGGTGGTCATGCGCCACGGCAAGGTCGTCGAGGAAGGCTCGGCGAAAGACGTGTTCGCCGCGCCGAAAAGCGACTATACCCGCGCGCTGTTCGCCGCCGCCTTCAATATCGAGACGGCGGGCGCGGGGATCGTCGCGGAGTAATCAGAGATGGCGAAGGCGCTTTTGGTGGCCGTGACCGGTCCGACGACGGAGGCATGGCACAAACGCTTCGCCGACTATCCTTCCGGGCGCGATCTCCGCTTCTGGCCGGATCGCATCGGCCGCGCCGAGGAGATCGGCTACGCCGCCGCCTGGAAGGCGCCGCACGGCGCCTTCGCCGGCATTCCGAACATCAAGGCGTTGTTCAACCTTGGCGCGGGCGTCGATCACCTGATCGCCGATCCGCAATTGCCGGACGTTCCCATCGTGCGCGCCATCCATCCCGATCTCAGCATGCGGATGATGGAATACGTCGTGCTGCACGTGCTGCGGCACCACCGGCGGCAGCCGGTCTACGAGGCGCAGCAACGCGCGCGAGTCTGGCTGGGGCACGATCAGCCGGCGGCGAGCGGCGTCGCGGTCGGCATCCTCGGCCTCGGTGTGATCGGACGCGAGGCGGCGGCGGTCCTGCGCCGTATCGGCTTTCAGGTGGCGGGCTGGAGCCGAACGCCGCAGCAGGTCGACGGCGTCGAGGTCTTTCATGGCGCGGAGGGGCTCGGCCCCTTTCTTGCGCGAACGGAAATCCTCGTCTGTCTGCTGCCGCATACGGCCGCGACGGAAGGCATCCTGAATCTCGGGCTTCTCCGGCAACTCAAGCGTGACGGCGCGCTCGGCGGCGCGTATCTCGTCAATGCCGGGCGTGGGAAGCTTCAGGTTGATGCGGAGATCATCGCGGCCTTGGATGAAGGCGCCATTTCCGGGGCGACTCTGGACGTGTTTCCGACTGAGCCGCTGCCGGTGGATAGTCCTCTCTGGGCACATCCGAAGATCACCGTCACCCCGCACAATGCCGGCGATCTGGCGCCATCCGAGTTGGTGAAGGGAGTCTTCGACCAGATCGAGGCCGTCGAGCGGGGCGAGCCGCTGCGCCACCTGATCGACCGCGCACGCGGCTACTGAGCGGACCGCCGAGGGAACCAAGTCGCGCATCGCGCTTTATCCGGCCGACAACTTATCCGGCCGACAACGGAGCGCGCGATGCAGGGCGATGACGACACGAACGAGGTCCTTGGGGCCGCGCCGATGGACGGCACGTTCCGGGAGATCGAGCGCGCCATCGATGCGGTCGATATCTGGACCGGCGCATGGGTGGGTTCGCTGAAGCCCGTCCCGGAGGGGGTCTATCGACTCCCGCGTGAACAGCGATAGCGTCACGCGTCAGCCGTGCGTTCACGCGCGCCCCGCGAGGGGCGTTTGTCGTTTCTGGAAGCGTCGCTCGAACGGCGCGGGAAGCGCTTTTTCGATCCCCGGCGCCCGTGCCTCTGAAAGGGGGCGGAATCGCTCGAAAACGGCCTGGAAAAACAATCGCTTAGTGCCTATCTGATAGGTCTGTACGGCGCCCGCGTTTCGTGGCACACAGAATCCGGCGCCGCCCCCAATTCGCGAATGATTCGAAGGTTTTAAATGGCCGAGCCTGCCCGCTCCGACGGCCCGTTCGATTACGGCGCCGATTCCATCAAGGTCCTGAAGGGGCTCGACGCCGTCCGCAAGCGGCCGGGGATGTATATCGGCGACACCGACGACGGCTCGGGCCTGCACCACATGGTCTACGAAGTCGTCGACAACGCCATTGACGAAGCGCTTGCCGGGCATGCGACCGAGGTCTCCGTCGTCCTCAATCCGGACGGCTCCTGCACCGTGCGTGACAATGGGCGCGGCATTCCGACCGACATCCATTCGGGGGAAGGCATCTCCGCGGCGGAGGTCATCATGACCCAGCTGCATGCGGGCGGAAAATTCGATCAGAATTCCTACAAGGTTTCCGGCGGCCTGCACGGCGTCGGCGTGTCCGTCGTCAATGCGCTGTCGTCGTGGCTCAGGCTGACGATCTGGCGTGGGCCGCACGAGCACACGATGGAGTTTCGCGACGGCGTCGCCGTCGCGCCGCTTGCCGTCACGGGCGAGGCGCTCGACCGCAAGGGCACGGAAGTCACCTTCCTGCCGTCGCCGGCGACATTCACGATGACGGAATTCGACTTCGCGACGCTGGAGCATCGGCTGCGCGAACTCGCGTTTCTCAACTCCGGCGTGCGCATCGTGCTCACCGACCTGCGGCGCGCGAGCGAGAAGCGCGAGGAGATGCGTTACGATGGCGGCATCGAGGCGTTCGTGCGCTACCTCGACCGCAACAAGACCCCGATCGTCGCGCAGCCCGTCGTCATCCGCGGCGAGCGTGACGGCGTGATCGTCGAGACGGCGCTGTGGTGGAACGACGGCTACCACGAGTCCGTTCTCTGCTTCACCAACAACATTCCGCAGCGTGACGGCGGCACTCACCTTGCGGGTTTCCGCGGCGCGCTCACGCGGCAGGTGACGAGCTATGCCGAAAGCATGACGCGCAAGGAGAAGGTAACGCTGACCGGGGACGACTGCCGCGAGGGTTTGACGGCGGTTCTGTCGGTCAAGGTGCCGGACCCGAAGTTCTCGTCGCAAACGAAGGACAAGCTCGTTTCGTCCGAAGTGCGGCCGGTCGTCGAAAGCATCATCAACGAGGCGCTTGCCGCCTGGCTCGAAGAGCACCCGGCGGAAGCGCGCGCGATTGTCGGCAAGGTGGTGGAGGCGGCTGCCGCGCGCGAGGCCGCGCGCAAGGCGCGTGAACTGTCGCGGCGCAAGAGTCCGCTCGACGTCGCCTCCTTGCCGGGGAAACTCGCCGACTGCCAGGAGCGCGATCCGGCCAAATCCGAATTGTTCCTGGTCGAGGGCGATTCCGCCGGCGGCTCGGCGAAGCAAGGGCGCAACCGCGAATTTCAGGCGGTGCTGCCGCTGCGCGGAAAGATCCTCAATGTCGAGCGCGCGCGTTTCGACAAGATGCTGTCGTCGCAGGAGATCGGTACGCTGATCACGGCGCTCGGCACCGGCATCGGGCGTGAGGACTTCAACCTCGAGAAGCTGCGCTACCACAAGATCATCATCATGACGGACGCGGACGTCGACGGTTCGCATATCCGCACGCTGCTGCTGACGTTCTTTTTCCGGCAGATGCCGGCGCTGATCGAGGCAGGGCATCTCTACATCGCGCAGCCGCCGCTCTATAAAGTCTCGCGCGGCAAGTCCGAGCAGTATCTCAAGGACGAGCGCGCGTTGGAGAACTATCTCGTCGAGATGGGGCTCGACGACGCGGTGCTGCGGCTTGCCTCGGGCGAGGAGCGTGCCGGCAGCGATCTGCGCAAGATCGTGGAAGAGGCGCGCGCCGTGCGCGGTCTGTTGCACGGCCTGCATTCGCGCTACGACCGTGGCGTCGTCGAGCAGGCGGCGATCGCCGGCGTGCTCAACCCCGCGATCTTCAACGACGAGGCGAAGGCACGCGAAGCGGCGGACGACATCGCGCGTCGCCTTGATACGCTCGCCGACGAGATCGAGCGCGGCTGGGAGGGCCGCTTCGACAACGGTTTTCGTTTCGCGCGTACCGTGCGCGGCGTGCGCGAGGCCGCCGTCATCGACCAGGCGCTGCTCGGGTCGGCCGACGCGAAGAAGCTCGACGAGCACGCCCGCTCGCTGCAGGAGGTTTACGGACGGCCGAGCGTGCTGCATCGCAAGGGCGACGACACGCCGGTGTACGGACCGGTCGGCCTGTTCGAAGCGGTGACCGCGGTCGGCCGCAAAGGCATTACGCTGCAGCGCTACAAAGGGCTGGGGGAGATGAATCCCGGCCAGCTTTGGGAAACGACGCTGGACGCCAATGCGCGCTCGCTGCTGCAGGTGAAAGTGAAGGAGGTCGACGAGGCCGACGACATCTTCACCAAGCTGATGGGCGACATCGTCGATCCGCGCCGTGAATTCATCCAGGAGAACGCGCTCGCGGCGAGCGTCGACGTCTAATCCGCGCCCGCGCGACGTTGGAGCATGATCCCGAAAAGCGGGAACCCGGTTTTCGGAAAAGCATGCCCTCGGGCTCGACCCGGAGGATCATTCTCAAACGAAACGATGACGACGGGGCTGGTCCAATGCCGTTGGATCAGACCCTAGATCACGATGATTTTGGATCGAATCGATTCAAATCATGAACGTGATCGATTCTCATAGCTTAGGGCGGGATGCGGGCGGAAAACCGTTGCACGCTTTTCCTCGTCCCGCTCTAGGGCCTGTACCCAATAGGGATTCCCCGGCTTGTTGTGATGTGATTCAAGCTTCCCAGACCATGGAGGCTTGGATGGCGAAGCAGGTTTACTGGCTGAGCGATGCGGAGTGGCGGCGGATCGAGCCGTTGTTGCCGCGTGGGCGGCGTGGAGCGCATC
>JBFWXB010000081.1:0-7592 GCA_050187875.1 Variibacter sp. | reverse complement strand
CCACCTCCGCCTTGCGGCGGATCACCCATCGCTTCGTGCCCGGCGCGGGCAGATCGGCAATGGTCAGCGGGCTTCCATCGGGCCCGATGACATATTTGGCCCTCGGGCGAAGGGGCTCGGTCATTATGTACACTCACAAACACAAAACAGACCAAACTCCAGAGCACCCTACCGTCGCCGGTTTAAAATTTGCCTAAGCACGCCGCTCGATTGCGAAAGGAATGCAGAACCCCCTGATTAAGAAGTTGTTCAGACGCGAAACCTTGCCCCGCCAAGCATCCGTCAGACCCCGGACCGGTTGATCTTCTTGACCTGGTCGACGGTAAAGGTCTGATTTCCGATCGTAATCACCGGCGGATTCTGTTTGACGTCGATCGCATCGACGACGCCCGTCGTTTCGGTCGAGATGGCGATGTTGTTGCCAGACGCGTCCTTGCCAACGACCGAAATCGTATAGTTGCCCTCCGGCCAGGTCTTGCCGTCGTTGCCGACGCCGTCCCAGGTGAATTTCTGTGCGCCGGCCTCGAAGGTGTAGTTGCCGGAATAGGCGGTCTCGCCGGTCGCGCTCTTCACCGAAATGGTCGCGCTTCCCGCCGTCGGCGTCGTAAATGTCCAGGACGCCGCGCCGCCGCTGAGCTTCGCCGTGTCGCCGGCGACGGTGACGGTCGCGCCGAGAAGCCCGAGCGAAGCCGTGGTCTGATTGGTCTGCTGCAGCGAGATCAACGTCTTCAGCGATGTGTTCATCGCCATCTGCTGCTCGACGCCTGCGAACTGCACGAGCTGCTGGGTGAACTGGTTGGTGTCGAGAGGATCGAGCGGATTCTGATTCTTCAGCTGCGTCGTGAGGAGCTGCAGAAACGTATCGAAGTTCTGCGCGATCATGGTCGGGTTCGACACCGCCCCGGCGGCAGCGGCCGCGGATGTGTTCGACGTCGTGGAAGAGACAGTGGCCATGACGAGATCCTCAGACCTGAATATCGATGCCGGCACCGAAGCCGCGCAGCGCGCCGTAGCCGCGACGGACCGCCTCGCGCACCGCAACATCGTTGTCGGGCACGATCAGCAGGTTCGGGCGCGGCATGTCGTCGAGACGCGGGCGATAGCCGTTGGGGGATTGATCGCGAAGCGAAAACTGCAGGCCGGAATCGTTGGTCCGTAAACCGGCGGATTCCAGCGCCCGTTCGAGGTTCGGCGCATCGCGCCGTAAAAGGTCGAGCGTCTCGGAGCGCTCCACGACGAGGCGCGATGTCACCTGCCCGTCCTTGCCGACATCGAGGCGCACGTCGATGCGGCCGAGCTCCGGCGGATCGAGCCGAATTTCGAAGCGGCGCTTACCTTCCAGGGCGCGCGCCGTGATCTCCGCGGCGAGGCCCGCGATCGGGATCGCCGGGGCAGCGGCGGCGTTCGCGGCAACGGCCGGTTGCGCGTTCGCTGCTCCCCCAGCGGCGTGCGGCATCAGGGGTGTGACGATAATGGAGCTGCCTGCGGCGCTGTCACTTCGCGCCGCGAGTGCCGCGTCGTTCGTTTTGCGATCGTCCGCTCGCGGCATCGCCGCGTTCGTTGCCGCGACGGCGACCGCTCTCGCGGACGTTACGTCGATTGGCGCCTTCGACGGCGCGGCTGACGCGCCGCTGGCCTTGCCATCGTCGCCGTCGGCCGGCGCATCGGCCCCGCCCGATGCGGCGGCGTTCTCGACCCCATGATCCGCGCCAACGCTCTTCTTGTCCGTGAGTCCGGCGGCGGCGGGTAAGCTTGCTGCGGTCTCGCTCGTGCCGACCACCGCCTTCAACGCACCGGCGAGGGCTGGCGGTGCGTCCTGCTCCGTGGTCGCCGTGTTGAGAACGACCGCGGCATGAGCATCGGTCTGCGCGCTATCCGAGACGCTGCCACGTGCAGTGGCGATGCCTGCCGACGGCTGCGTCTTGTCTGCCGCGTCGGATTTGGCGCTCGCCTCCGGCCGCGCCGTCACCTCGGGCTGCGGGCCCGAGCCAAGTGCGCTCTCCGCGACAGGCTTGCTCCCGTCAGCAACTGCGGCGGCCGGCACGGTTGGCGCCGCGGCGTTGCCATCGTCCGCAGAAGCGCCGGCAGGCGCGGGCACCGGTGCGAGGCCCATCACGACAAGAGCTGTGGGAACGGCCGCATCCGGCTTCGCCGCCCCATCGACGCCTGTCGCTTTGTCGTCGGGCGCGCCGTCAGCTTTTTGCGCAACGTCGGACTTATCCGCCTTCGCAATCGTCTCGGTTGTCATGCCATCGGCAGCCACGGGAGGAGCAACGGTCGCAGCGTTCGGCGACGGCGTTGCAGGCACCGGCGCGGGCGTCAGGGCGCCGGCCACATCGGTATTCCCTGCCGCAGCGCCAACGCTCGGCGTCGCGGCCGAGGGGGATTGCCCGCCGGCCGACGCGGCCGTGCCGGCATCGCCGTCCGTGCAGCCGCTCAGTAGCGCGGCGAACGGATCCCCGGCCGCTTCCGGCGCGCCCAGTTTACCTGCATCCGGCCGCGGGTTTGCAATCTTGGCGACGGCTGACAACGCACTCGGCACGATGGTGGACCCTTTGCAGCATGCTCCGTCTGACGGAACTGCAAAGGCCGCGCCAATTGTGCGAAGAATAAAACGTAACTATTTCAATGGCTTACTCTCACATCCGCGCCGTAGACCGGCCGTCGGCCCGGCATCGCTTGCCGTCACCCGGCAGGAAGTGCCGTGCCGCGCGCCTCCGTTGCGCCGGCGCGGGGCGTTCCTATAGATAAGGTCATGCTCAACAGTCTCGCCCTCGAAGGCCGCCCGCAGGATACGCGCGTCGTGGTCGCCATGTCCGGTGGTGTCGATTCCTCGGTCACCGCCGCCCTCCTGCATGAAGAAGGCTACGACGTCATCGGCGTGACGCTGCAGCTTTACGACCATGGCGCCGCGGTCCATCGCAAGGGCGCGTGCTGCGCCGGGCAGGACGTTTATGACGCGCGCGCCGTCGCCGACCGCATTGGCATCCCCCATTACGTGCTCGACTACGAGGCGCGCTTCAAGGAATCCGTGATCGACCGCTTCGCCGACAGTTATCTCGCGGGCGAGACGCCGGTGCCTTGCATCGCCTGCAATCAGTCGATCAAGTTCCACGACCTCCTCGACACCACCAAGACGCTGGGCGCGCAGATTCTCGCGACCGGTCATTACATCATTAGCCGCCCGCAGGCGGATGGCCGCTGGGCGCTCTATCGCGCGTGCGAGGAGGACCGCGACCAGAGCTACTTCCTCTTCGCGACCACGCGCGAGCAGCTTGCCGCGGTGCGCTTTCCGCTGGGGACCTTGACGAAGGCGCAGACGCGCGAGGCCGCGCGCCGCTTCGGCCTTGCGGTCGCCGACAAGAGCGACAGCCAGGATATCTGCTTCGTTCCGAGCGGACGCTACACCGACGTGATCGAGCGGCTGAAGCCCGGCGCCGCGGAACCAGGCGAGATCGTCGATATGACGGGTCGCGTCCTGGGCGCGCATCCCGGCATCATCCACTTCACGGTCGGACAGCGGCGTGGGCTTGGTCTCGCCATCGGCCTTCCGCTCTATGTCATCGCGCTCGATGCGGCGCGCCGCCGCGTGATCGTCGGCCCGCGCGAGGCGCTGCGCACGCAACGGATGCGGCTGCGCAACGTGAACTGGCTTGGCGACGCGGCTCTCGAGACGTTGGCGGGAGACGATCAGCGCATCGAGGTTTTCGTGAAGGTTCGCTCGACGCGCAAGCCGCGACCGGCTTGGCTCACCTGGCGCGAAGGAACGGTCGAGGTCGAGCTCGTCGACGGCGAAGACGGCGTCTCGCCGGGACAGGCCTGCGTATTCTACGATTCGATGGAGGCGCAGGCGCGCGTGCTCGGCGGCGGCTTCATCGCCGGGACGCAGCCGGCGACGGCCACGGCAAGATCACCAAGCGAGGCGGCGTCGGCATAGCGGCATCATGGGGGCTGATCTCGACAATCGCAGCGTCGAAGCGGCGTATGCGCGCTGGGCGCCCGTCTACGATCTCGTCTTCCACCGGGTGATGGACAGCGGACGGCGCGCGGGCGTCGCCGCCGCCAGCCGCGTCGGCCCGCGCGTTCTCGATGTCGGCGTCGGGACGGGGCTCGAACTTCCCTATTTCGATGCGCAAGCCAACGTCGTCGGCATCGATCTGTCCGAACCGATGCTGCGCCGCGCGCAGGCGCGCGCGCGGGACGCGCATCTGCGGCAGGTGATCGGACTTTGCGTTATGGACGCGACGCAACTCGCGTTCCCTGACGCTTCGTTCGACGCCGTGCTCGCGCCCTATCTAATCACGGTCGTCCCCGAGCCCGAATGCACGCTCGACGAGATCGCCCGCGTCGTCCGCGACGATGGCGACATCATCCTGGTCAATCATATCGGCGCCGAGCGCGGGCCGCGCGCGATGTTCGAGGGATGGCTTGCGCGGCAGACCCACCAGCTCGGCTGGCGGCCGGACTTTCCCTGGGAGGTCATCGGCAACTGGTACGAGCGCAAACCGGGCATAGAACTCATCGAGCGCCGGCCGCTCTCCCCCCTCGGGCTCTTCACGCTTATCCGACTGCGAAAGCGCGGCGCCAACGCCCCGGCCGAGGCCCTCGCCACGACGCCGCAAAGCGTTGATTAGCCCGGCGTTTCACTCTATATCGCTGCCACGTGTCGCAAGCACGGCTGGCGGCGGAGTAGCTCAGCTGGTTAGAGCAGCGGAATCATAATCCGTGTGTCGGCGGTTCAAATCCGTCCTCCGCTACCAAACGTCCCCACACTCCGTGAGGATAGGCCTTGTGTCCAAGCATCGCGCGTAGGCGTCCGGCAATCATCACTTTCACGCCGCCCCTGCGCTCAGGGTCTCTCTCGACGGTGACGCTTTCTACGAGCTCCCGTAGGGCGCTGACCGCCTCCGTGTCCCCGGCCGACAGCCCTCTTGCAACAGCGGCCTGCAGGTTCTCGATCTGCTGTTCATATCTGGCCAGCACGGCTGGATGCAGCACGATCGGCGCAGCCGGTGACGGATCGAACGCGGCGAGCTGCGCCTTCAGATCCTCTTCCTCGGCTCCGAGTTCATGGCTTCGCGGCCCCAGCCACTCGACCTTGCCCGTGCCCTTGGCGAGGTGATCGATGATGCGCGTGTGCTCTCGATGATTGTCTCGAAGGCGATGCTCCAATCGCCGCCTGATCTTTTCCGACTGATCGGTAAGCTTCCGCCGCTCTTCGTGATAGGCGCGGACGTACTCGGCGATCACGGCCGGCTGGCGCAGCTCGCTCTTCAGGCCGGATAAGACGGCTTTTTCCACGCTGTCGAGATAGAAGGTCTGCGGCGAATCGCAGATGCCGCTTTCGGTGTAGCGCGAACAGCGGATGCGCTTGCGGCCGGACCTGTCAGCGCCAAAGACTGACATACCGCCGCCGCAGGTCGCGCAGCGTAAAAGACCCGAGAGGACGTGACGGGTCCGCTGACGCAGCGCTGGCGTCGTCATGGCGCGGGCGGCCCTACGTGCCGTAGCCGTGGCGAATAGCTCCTCCGAAACGATGGCCAATTGCGGTGCGTGGACGCTATGGCGCGCGCTGGCATCGTTGGCGCGAGAGACGCGCTTGCCCGTTTCCGGGTCTTTCAGCATCCGGAGCTTGTTCCAGACGATCCGGCCAACATAGAGCTCATTGTTGAGGATGCCGGAGCCGCGACTTTTGTTGCCGTAGATCGTCGAGGCGTTCCACGCGGCTCCGCGCGGGGCCTGGACGCCTTCGCGATTGAGCGCAGCCGCAATGTCGCGCGCGCTCCTGCCTTCGACGTACTCGGCAAAGATGCGCCGCACCGTCTCGGCTTCGCCCTCGTCGATCACCAGCTCGCCCGGCCGTCCCGGCACGCTGCGGTAGCCATAGGCGCGCCCACCGGCGGCGCGACCATCGCGAATGACGCCGGCCATCCCGCGCCTGATCTGCGCCTTCATGTCTTCCAATTGCTGGCTATCGATCACAGCGCGGATGCCGTCGACGAGTGGCGACACGATGCCGTCGGCTGGCGTTGCGATCTCGACGCCGGCGAAGGCCAGCCGCTTGCGGATCGCGGCGCGATCCTCCTGGTCGCGGCCGATGCGCGACATGCTCTCGGAAATCAGGACATCGAAGGCGCGCAAGGCCTTCACGTCGGCCAAGAGGCGCTGCATCCCTACCCGGCCATGCAGCGACGCGCCGGACGCCGCCCGATCGTCATAGAGCGTGACGACAAGAAAGCCTTGCCGCTCGGCGTAGGATCGGCAGAGCGCTATCTGATCGTCGATGGATCGGTCGCTTTGAAGGTCAGTCGAATAGCGGGCGTAGATCGCTGCGCGGCGCATCATCAGCTTGCCTCACCCTCTCCTGCTCCCGCGCATGATCTTCCCGCGCGGCTTGGCGCGCAAGCGCGCGAGCGAGCCGCAGGATTGCGGGATCGGGAGCGCTGGGCAAGGGGCGGGACTCGCTCATGGCCGGTTAGTGCGCTCCGATGAGCAAGAGCAGCACTAACGCCATGCACGCCAGCGCGGCGGCATTCCCGGCCGATACCGACCTCACGCCAGCACCGCATCGGCGGCCGCGCCATAAGAGGCGTAGCCGGCGGCGATCCAAGTGCCGTCTTGGGTCGGCCGAGGGAATGAGATTTCGGCGAAGCCGCCGCGCACTTCGACGCGTACCAATAGGTCATCAACGCCCTGCTGGGCGGCGGCGCGCGTCGCGGCCGAGATGGTGATCTGCTTGTGACCATCGCCGTGGTCGCGCTCGACGAGGCTGTATGGCGGGGACTTGATGAACATTGAACTCTCCGCACCTGGAGAGGGTCAATGTAAATGGGCAATTGCCCAAGGTCAATGGGAAATTTCCCAGTCACCCTTTTGCTGACCTGAGCGGCAGCTCCGTCATGCCCCTTGTCGTTTTCTTCCGCTCCGCGTCTTTCCGGTGTGATTTTGCCCGCGCACGGGCGGCGATCTGTTTCAACTGCGAAGCTTTGACGGTGATATAGACCTCACCGACCCAAGCGACTTTGACGCTCTCAATCAGCCTGGCGTTGTGGCTGTAGAGATTGAACATGCCGCGTCTTCCGCTTCGCTGAATTTCTTTCAGATATCGACGCCCATCATGGGTCCGCACGGCGGCAGCGTCCTGACCAACGTAAGCCTCGGTCGGAGCACGCTGGTCTTTCCATACTAAGATTGCATCGCCATCCCGATAGACCGGTAGCATGGAATCGCCCTTCACACGAAAAGCGATGATTTCATCGGGTACAGCGAACGGAAGATCAATCGTATCCAGACCTTCCGGAGGCACCTGTTCGAACTCAGGCATGATCTCCGCGCCCGCTCCGATGTAGCCCATCACCGGGACACTTCGGTCAGCCTGGTCAGGCTCATCTTCCGCCATCAATTCGGGTACTGACGTCCCCAGCGCGTCGGCAAGAGCAATCAAATTTTCAATGCTCGGAATACGCTCTCGCTGCAGGATGTCGCGAACAAATGTCTCGCCTTGGCCGGCGGCCAAAGATATCGCTTTCATGCCTCGCCCGTCGTTGTCGACGTAGGCCCGAAGACGCTGTTTCCATACTGGCTCACTCATG
>JBFWXB010000080.1:0-7880 GCA_050187875.1 Variibacter sp. | reverse complement strand
GGGTAGGGGAGGGGGCGGGAGAGAGGCTCAGTCCTCTCGATAGCTCGGCACCCCCTCACCCCAACCCTCTCCCCGCCGGGGAGAGGGAGCGCGCATCTTTGGATTTGACGAAAATCCGACGGTTGACGAGGGCCCGCCGCATCCGGCAACCTGTTGCCGACGCCAGCCGCTCGCCATGCGTCCGTGCCGTTTTGTGCTTCGACCGCCGCGTCCATCCCCGGGCGCCGGTCCGAGGAGACCCGATGCGTCACCGCCTGGCTCTTTCGCTTTTCGCGCTTGCCTCGCTTTATCTCACCGCACCGATGGCCGTACGGGCGGCCGACGAGCCCATCACCGTCGAGCTCAACGCCGCCGAGCCGGTTCAGAGCAAATGCCGCGTCGCCTTCGTGATCGGCAACAAAAGCCCGGCCGCCGTCGACAGCCTCAAGCTTGATCTCGCGATCTTCAATCGCGACGGCGTCGTGCAGCGGCGCATCGTCACCGAGATGGGACCGCTGCGCCGCTTGAAGACGATCGTGAAGACCTTCGAGTTCGAAAATGACTGCAACCAGATCGGCTCGGTGCTGATCAACGACGTCACCGCCTGCGCGCCGGGCGACGCGGCCGCCTGCCTCGACCGCGTGACGCCGACCTCCAAGGTCAACGACATCAAGTTTTATAAATAGTGCTTCCCGAGCGGACGTCGTGAAGGCGATGGCGCGGTAGCCAAACTCATCGTCATGCGCGGGCTTGACCCGCGCATCCATCTTCCAAGTTTTTCAACAGATGGATTGCCGGATCGCGTCGCTACGCGACGGTCCGCGGCAATGACGCCGCGAGCTTCCTATACACCGGATCATCATATGGACACCGATCGCTTCTTCGTCATCACGGGCGGTCCCGGCGCCGGCAAGACCACCTTGATCGACGCGCTCGAACGCGACGGCTTCGCACGCACGAGCGAGGCCGGCCGCGCGATCATCCGCGCCGAGGTCGAACAGGGCGGCCGCGCGCTCCCTTGGATCGACCCCGTCGCCTTCGGCGCGCGCATGTTCGCATGGGAGCTGCGTTCGTATCGTACTGCGCAGACGCATCCCGGCATCACGATCTTCGATCGCGGCCTTCCGGACCTCATCGGCTATTACGCGCTCATCGGTCACACGATGCCAGACGACGTGCGCCGCGCGGCAGAACGTTACCGCTATAACGCTCGCGTCTTCGTCGCCCCGCCCTGGCGGAAGATTTTCGCGCAGGACGCCGAGCGCAAGCAGGATTTCGCCGAGGCCGAGAGGACCTATCTTGCCATGATCGGGGCGTACTCCGCCTGCGGCTACGAGCTTGTCGTACTGCCCTGCGTGACGGTCGAGGCACGCGTCGCCTTCGTGCGCGACTATCTTCTCTGAAAAAATTTTGCGCACCGCGTCACAAGCGCCGCGCCCGATCGTCGAGCCTGCATAGGGGACTGAAAATCGACGAAAGGACTATAACCATGAACGATGTCAGCCTCGCGCAATACGACAATACCAAGCCCGTCCCATACGAGCAGACTAATCCCGACATCCTGCAGGCGATGGTCACGGCGAGCGGCGTGATCAAGAACCAGGACCTCGACCGCGCCCTCTTTCACCTCGTGCTCCTGCGGGCATCGCAGATCAATGGCTGCTCCTCCTGCGTGACGATGCACACCAAGGAAGCGAAGGAGGACGGCGAGGCTGAAGAGCGCCTGGAGCGGCTGATCGTCTGGCGCCACGTCAGCGATTTCGACGCGCGGGAGAAGGCCGCGTTCGCCTGGACGGAAGCCTTGACCGAGCTCGATCCGAAGGAGGATCTTGGTTCCCTGCGCGCCCGGCTGCGCGCCTACTTCAAGGACAAGGAGATAGGCGCGCTCACCGCCGCGATCGCCTTGATCAACTTCTGGAACCGCGTGCAGATATCGCGGCACTAGCGCGAACGCGAGCGAAGCAAGAATCGGAGGATCGCGATGCCGGATCGGCACGACGATCATGCCTTCGACGCGGCGAGGCCGACATTGCTCGGCCTCGCTTACCGCATTCTCGGCTCGCATGCCGACGCGGAAGATGCGGTGCAGGATACGTTCCTCAAATGGCGTCAGGCGGAGCACGGCGCGATCGAGAATCCGGCCGCCTGGCTCACCACCGCCTGCACGCGGCGCGCGATCGACATGCTGCGCGCCGCGCACCGAAGCCGCGTCGACTATGTCGGCGCCTGGCTGCCGGAGCCGATCCAGGCCACGATCAGTATCGACACCGGCGACGACGCGCCGCTTGCCGCGTCGCTCAACACAGCCTTCATGCTGATGCTCGAGCGGCTGACGCCGAAGGAGCGCGCCGCCTATCTGCTGCACGAAATTTTCGAGATCGACTATCCGGATATTGCGCGCACGCTCGACCTGCAGGAAACGGCGTGCCGCAAGCTCGTCTCCCGCGCCCGCGCGCATATCGATCAGGCGAAGGTACGCAACGTCACCCCGCTCGCGCAGCAGGAACGGCTTCTCGACGCCTTTCAGCTTGCGGTCTCGAGCGGCGACACCACGCCGTTCGCCGCGCTGCTCTCCGAGGACGTGACCTTCAGCGCCGACGGCGGCGGCAAGGTGCCGGCGGTCCTGCGTCCGCTGCGCGGCAAGGCCGAGGTGCTCAATTTTGTCACGCGGGTGCTCCAGCGCGTCTGGAGCGAATTGCAATGGACCGTGACGGACATCAATGGCGGCCGCGGCCTGATCGTGCGCCGGCACGGGGAGCCCGTCGCTACAATGACCTTCGGCTATGACGCCGAGGGCAAAGCCACGGATATTTTCGTCATGCGCAATCCCGACAAGCTGGTGCGGCTCGACGCGGTAGCGGTGCAGTAGAGGCGTGCGCTCGACTGGAAGAAAACCGTCATTCCGGATTGCCGCGAAGCGGCAAGTCCGGAATCCATACGCCGCAGCATCGGATCATCTTGAACACCGGGATTATGGATTCCGGGCTCCGGCTTTCAGCCGGCCCCGGAATGACATACGGCACTTACAGATTCTCGATGACGGCCGACGAACTCAAACACGACCGTCGATGATTGCAACTTCCGCCAAACATTGCGGGCTGCAGTTGGCGTAGTCGATTGCCTCAATAAAAACAGCGGGTGAGCCAAAGGCCAACCCGCCGTCTCTTCGCTAAACCTGCCGCAGGCGGTCGGCGGATAAGCTCCGCTTCTCCCTTTACGTATTCATGCTCTCGAAGAACTCGGCGTTGTTCTTCGTGTTGCGCAGCTTGTCGAGCAGGAAGTCGATCGCGTCCATCGTTCCCATCGGATTGAGGATGCGGCGCAGCACGTACATCTTCTTGAGCACGTCCTTGTGCGTGAGCAGTTCTTCCTTGCGCGTGCCCGAACGCGTGATGTCGATCGCCGGGAAGGTGCGCTTGTCGGCCACCTTGCGGTCGAGGATGAGCTCGGAGTTGCCGGTGCCCTTGAACTCTTCGAAGATGACTTCGTCCATGCGCGAGCCGGTGTCGATCAGCGCCGTCGCGATGATGGTGAGCGAGCCGCCCTCTTCGATGTTGCGCGCAGCGCCGAAGAAGCGCTTCGGCCGTTGCAGGGCGTTAGCGTCGACGCCGCCGGTGAGCACCTTGCCCGAGCTTGGCACCACGGTGTTGTAGGCACGGCCGAGGCGGGTGATCGAATCGAGCAGGATCACGACGTCGCGGCCGTGTTCGACGAGACGCTTCGCCTTCTCGATCACCATCTCGGCGACCTGCACGTGGCGCGAGGCCGGCTCGTCGAAGGTCGAGGAGATCACCTCGCCTTTCACCGAGCGCTGCATGTCGGTCACTTCCTCGGGCCGCTCGTCGATGAGCAGCACGATGAGGAAGCATTCCGGATGGTTGGCGGTGATCGCATGCGCGATGTTCTGGAGGAGCACGGTCTTGCCGGTGCGCGGTGGCGAGACGATCAGCGCGCGCTGGCCCTTGCCGATCGGCGCGACGATGTCGATGACGCGCGCCGAGAGGTCCTTCTTCGTCGGGTCCTCATGCTCCATCTTCAGCCGCTGCTCGGGATAGAGCGGGGTGAGGTTGTCGAAGTTGATCTTGTGGCGCGCCTTGTCGGGGTCTTCGAAATTGATCGTGTTGACCTTGAGGAGCGCGAAGTAGCGCTCGCCGTCCTTGGGCGAGCGGATATCGCCTTCGATCGTGTCGCCGGTACGCAGGCCGAAGCGGCGGATCTGCGAGGGCGAGACGTAGATGTCGTCCGGGCCCGGCAGGTAGTTCGCTTCCGGCGAGCGCAGGAAGCCGAAGCCGTCGGAGAGAACCTCGACGACGCCTTCGCCGATGATGTTGACCTCCTTGGCCGCCAATTGCTTGAGGATGGCGAACATCAGCTCCTGCTTGCGCATGGTGCTGGCGTTCTCGATCTCGTGCTCTTCGGCGAAGGCGAGCAATTCGGCCGGGGTCTTGGATTTCAGGTCTTGGAGTTTCATTTCCCGCATACGGGGAGTCCTTGGGTGAGCAGGTCGCTGGTCAGAAGAGGCGACGTCAGGCTCTCGTGAGGAATGACCGCAGGTCTTGGGGGAGTGAGGCCCGGAGGGCACTCGGGACCCGATGCGTCGGCCGGTTAAATACGCCAACCGGGCTCGAAGGGCATCCGCCTGCGTTCGGGGGGATGCGTCAACATAGGGAAATCCCCCGATTTGCGCAAGAGGGGGCAGCGTTCGAGGGCGGCACGTTTGTCGTCATTGCCGGGCTTGACCCGGCAATCCATCCACTGGGCAAAGAGTCTTTTGAACGATGGATGCGCGGGTCAAGCCCGCGCATGACGCCTCACTTTTCTCGAAGAGGATTGGCCCTCAAAACGGCTTCACGATAACCATAATGACGATGATGATGAGAAGGAGCGTCGGCACCTCGTTCATCATGCGCCAATGCGCCGCGGTCCGGGTATTGCGGTCTTCGGCGAAGGCGCGCCAGCCGCGCACGAAATAGCCGTGCAGCGCCGACATCGCGATCACCGCCGCAAGCTTCACGTGCAGCCAATGGCTCGCAAACCACCCGCCATCCCAGGCGAGATAAAGCCCGAGCACCCACGTGACGGACATCGCCGGGTTGATGATTCCCTTGAGGAGCCGCCGCTCCATGATCTTGAACGTCTCGGACTGCGGCGAGCCCTTCGGCGCATCGCAGTGATAGACGAACAGGCGCGGCAGATAGAGCATGCCCGCCATCCACGCGATGACGGCAATCACATGGGCAGCCTTTAGCCAGAGATACATGCTCTGCGCACCTTTCCCTAAAAAGAATCTTCGATTCTTAAGAGTCTGAGATTCTTAGACGGTTGATTAGACTCGTACCTGGCTTTCAACAACCGATCACGGGCCGCTTCTCTTCTCCTCGGTATTCACAATGATTGCCGACGATGGGACGGGTCACGGATTCTCACGTCACACCAATGGGATTGCGCCGTCTGTCCCATCGCGCGCCGATGTTGTCCTGGGGATGAGCTTGTTTTTCGGAACCGTGGATGACGCGCTCAAATGGGGGAACGATGTGGACGATTCCGCCCGCTATCCCCGGCCTTGCCTTGCAGCGCCGTTCAGAACGTGCCCTCCTCCCCAGCGATCCACAGTCTATCCGGCATCGACCTTGTATGGCTGACACCCAGGGAAGCTTCTTCCACCTGCATCTCGTGTCGGACGCGACCGGTGAAACGCTGATCACTGTGGCGCGCGCTGCGGCCGCGCAATACGAGAACGTGACGGCGGTGGAACATGTCTATCCGCTGGTGCGCACGCAGAAACAGATCGAGCGTGTGCTCGACGAGATTGAGGCTTCGCCCGGCATCGTCCTCTATACGCTTCTCGATCCCGCGCTCACCGGCCGGCTGGAGGAGAAGTGCCGTGCGCTCAGCGTGCCGAGCCTGTCGGTGCTGGGGCCGGTGCTCTCGCTCTTGAAGTCCTATCTCGGCGCGGAGACGACATCGCGCATCGGCGCGCAGCACATGCTCAACGCCGATTACTTCAAGCGTATCGATGCGCTCAACTACACGATGCTACACGACGACGGGCAGCACCTCGATAATCTCGAGGAAGCTGACGTGGTGCTGACCGGCGTGTCGCGCACGTCAAAGACGCCGACCTCGATCTATCTCGCCAATCGCGGTGTGAAGACCGCGAATGTTCCGCTTGTCGCCGGTCTTCCCATCCCGCCGCAGCTCGAGCAGCTGTCGCATCCGCTGGTCATCGGCCTCTATGCGAGCCCCGAGCGCATCGTGCAGATCCGGCAGAACCGCCTTCTCAGCCTGCGCGCAAATGAAGACGATCCTTATGTCGACCGCCAGGCCGTGGCCGAGGAGATAGCCTTCTCCCGCCGGCTCTGCGCCCGGCACAATTGGCCCTCGATCGACGTCACCCGTCGTTCGATCGAGGAGACGGCGGCGGCGGTCATGGCCCTTTACGCCGAACGCCGGCGCCATGGCGTGACGCCATGACGCTGTGGCTCGCCCGCGATCCTCTCGTCCTCGCCTCGAAAAGCGAGGTCCGCCGCACCATTCTCGAGAACGCCGGGATTCCGATCATCGTTCGTCCCGCGGATGTGGATGAGCGCGCGATAGAAAAGGACATGGCGGGGGCCGGCGCCGACAAAGTCGCCGCCGCCCTTGCGCTCGCGAAGGCACAAGCGGTCTCGGCGATGATGCCCGGCCGCCTCGTCCTCGGCGCCGATCAGACCCTGGCGCTGGGCGAGCGGATTTTCTCCAAGCCGGCCGATCGGGCGGGGGCGGCCGCGCAATTACGGGCCTTGCGCGGACAGACGCACGCCCTCCATGCCGCGATCGCCGTCGTTGAAGACGGCGCGGAGGTGTTTGCTGAATTGGAAACCGCGCGCTTGCATGTCCGGGCGTTTTCGGATGATTTTGTAGAGGCTTACATCGACGCTGCCGGCGACAAAGTGTGCGCCAGCGTCGGCGCCTATCAAATAGAAGGAACCGGAGTTCATTTGTTCGATCGCATCGACGGCGACCAGTTCACTATCATGGGACTGCCGCTTCTGCCGCTTCTCAACTTCCTGCGCGGCTGGGGTTACCTGCGTGGGTAACGCGGCCGAACAGGAGGGCGCGGCATGTTGATCCTGGGCCTGACCGGTTCGATCGGCATGGGCAAGTCGACGACCGGCAAGATGTTTGCCGAGGCCGGCATTCCCCTGCACGACTCAGACGCGGCCGTGCATCGCCTTTACGAAGGCGAGGCGGTGCCGTTGATCGAGGCGGCGTTTCCGGGCACGACGGCGGACGGCCGCGTCGATCGCGAGAAGCTTGCGCAGCAGGTCGTCGGCAAGCCCGAGGCGTTCCGCAAGCTCGAAGGCATCGTCCACCCGCTGGTGCGCGCCGCCTCCGGCCGCTTCCTGCACGAAGCGGAAGCGAAGGGCGCGCGCATGGTCGTGCTCGACATCCCCCTCCTCTTCGAGACCAAGGGCGAAGGCCGGGTCGACGCCATCGTTGTCGTTTCCGCGCCGCCAGATGTGCAGCGCGCGCGGGTGCTTGGCCGGCCCGGGATGACGGAAGAGCGAATGGCGGCGATCCTCGCGAAGCAGGTGCCCGACGCGGAAAAGCGGCGGCGGGCGCATTTCGTGGTGGATACAAGCCGCGACTTCGATTCCGCCCGCGCCCAGGTTCGTGGCATTGTCCGTGCCGTCGCGGCGATTCCCGGACGGGTGATTCGCTCAGGGATGTGAAGTCGTCATGCGCGGGCTTGACCCGCGCATCCATCATCCAAGCGACTCTTTGCGAACGGGATGGATTGCCGGGTCAAGTGTTTAGCCCGGACAGATCACTGACGGGTGTTCGGAGACATGGCTGACACATCGATAGAGGGTGGAAGTTCCGATAGGGAGGGCTTCCATGCCGTGGCGCGAGGTGTC
>JBFWXB010000079.1:0-8406 GCA_050187875.1 Variibacter sp. | reverse complement strand
GTTCCTCCTCTCAACGGCCGTGCATGGATTACGGGGACGTCCGAATTCATCGTCGACCCGTCCGATCCGTTCCCGACAGGGTTCAAATTTTGAAAGGCAACGCCGCACTCGCAAGGCCACGCTCGTATTTCCTTTTATGTTTTGGGCCCGGCGCGCGGATCAACCCGCGCCCCAAGCGACTTGTTGCGAGGAGCTCGAAATCGAAAGAGGCACCTTGCGACATCCATATTATTTCTTGACAAAATAGTATCCGATTTGCACAACTCGAATACGAGAATTCAGCCGTAGGAACGAAGCGGGGAAGCCGCTCGATCCTAAGGCGGTCCGTTTTCGTAGCGAATGCGAGGGAGTTCAGTGCGGATCACGCGCCGGCGCGCAGAGACCGGAATGCAAAATCCTAACTCCGCGAATACCCATTGAGACGGTCACAATCGAAGTCACGGCTTCCAATAAAAACCATCTGGATCGCATCAGTTCACTCTCAACCAACGAAAGGGAGGTCCAATATGAGCAAATTGAACAGACTGGCGGCTGCGGTCGGCCTGGCGATAGCAGTTGCGGCGGGCAGTTCAGCCGGCGCTGTCGATTTCCCCGCAGGTTCGAAGATGGCCGAGCTCGCCAAAGCCGGAAAAATCAAGGTCGGCGTCCAGACGCAGTATCCGCTGATCGGCATGAAGACGCTGTCGGGCTACGAAGGCTTCGACGTCGATATCGCCAAGCTGCTTGCCGCGAAGCTCGGCATCAAAAAAGAGAACATCGAATTCGTTCCCGTGACGACGCCGACGCGCGAGCCGTTTCTGGAGCAGCAAAAAGTCGACATGGTGATTGCCGCCTACAGCATCACGCCCAATCGCGAGAAGGTCATCGACTTTGCCGGACCCTATCTGCCCTCGCCGAGCGGCGTCATGGTGAAGACGGGCAATCCGCTCGGCATCAAGACGATGGCCGATTTGGTCGGCAAGCGCTTGTGCGGACCAAGCGGAAGCAATCAGGAATCTTTCATCAGCGAACACTTCCCTGACGTGCGAAAGACCATGGTGTTGTTCGACTCCAGCGCCAAATGCGCGCAAGCGGTCATCAATGGTCAGGCCGATGCGTCAACGACGGAAGTCGCGATCCTTGCGGCGCTGGCGAAACAAAATGAAGGGCAGCTTCAAGTTCTCGGCATCAACTATGACATGTCGCTTTACGGCATCGGTCTGACGAAGACGGAGGACAAGACATTCTGCAAGTGGATCAACAAGACGCTGGTCGAGCTTGAAAAAGATGGCTCCTGGGCGAAGGCTTACAATGAGACCATCGGCACGGTCGTCCCAGGCGGCGCGCCGAAGCCGCCGGAAGTTGGCGCGTCCTGCCCAGGCTAAGGGAAGCTTCGCCACGATAGACCGGGCACAAATGAGCCCGATGGAGCTTCGAACGTTGCAGCGGCGATGTGATAACGTGCCATCGCGTCGCCGCTTGTGTCCGTCGAGCGGATAGCCAAAATCGTCGCGAGGTTATCGTTTTGAACGAGCTCCTTGGCGTTCTCCCGACACTTCTGCACGCATTCGTCACGACCCTCGAACTCACATTTCTGTCTGCTCTGGCGTCGCTTATCGTCGGCATCATCGCGGTTACCATGCGCGTTTCGCCGGTGCCGCCGCTGCGCTGGGCGGTGTCGGTCTATGTGCGCTTCGTGCGCAATACGCCGCTCACCATCGTGTTCTTCATCATCGTGTTCGGTCTTCCCCCGGTCGGGATAAGCTTTTCATTCTTCGCGTTCGCGCTGTTGGCGCTCACGCTCTACACGGCGACCTTTGTCGCCGAGACGCTCCGCGCCGGCATCCATGCGATTCCGATTGGACAGATCGAGGCGGCCCGCTCCATCGGCCTGACGTTCACCCAGATTCTGACTTACGTCGTGCTCCCGCAGGCCTTGCGCAGCGTCGTGCCGCCGCTCGCGAGCATCTTCATTGCTCTCTTCAAGAATACGTCGATCGCCAGCGCCTTCGGCGTGGCCGAGACGATCAGCACCATGACGAACATGGTGAACGTGCACAGCACGATCGTGCTGTGGGTGATGGGCGCGACGGCCCTCATTTACATCGCTTTCGCGCTGCTCTTCGGGCGCGCGTTTGCCTGGTTGGAGCGAAAGGCGTTGATCATCCGATGACCGGCGCGGACAGCCATCTCTTCGACGCCCCGGGACCGAAGGCGATCCGGCGAACCCTGATCGGCAGCGGCATCGCCGTCGCGCTCGCCGTCGCGCTAATGGCTTACGTCCTGGTGCAGTTGTCCGCCAAAGGGCAACTCGGCGCAGCGAAATGGTCGCCGTTCTTAAAACACGACCTCATCGCGTTTCTACTCCGAGGGCTTGCTTACACGGTCGAAGCCGCCGTCGTGTCGCTTGGGCTCGCGCTTGTTATAGGCATTGCGCTCGGCGTCGGACGCCTGACCCAAACCGCGATCATACGTATGCCATGTGTCGCGATCGTGGAGCTGGGGCGCGGGTTGCCCGTGCTGCTCAGCATGCTCTTCCTCTTCCTCGCGTTCCCGCTGGCGTTTCACATTGATCTGCCGGCGTTCTGGACAGTCGTGCTGGCGCTCACGCTCTACAATGGCGCGGTCATCGCGGAGATCGTGCGCGCGGGCGTGCTGACCTTGCCGAAAGGGCAGCGGGAGGCCGCGTATGCGGTCGGCCTGACGTGGTGGCAGACGATGCGGCTTGTCCTCCTGCCGCAGGCGCTCAGGATCATGCTTCCGAGCCTCATCAGTCAGCTGGTCGTCCTGATCAAGGACAGCGCGCTCGGCTTCATCGTCGGATATCAGGAACTCACGGCTCAAGCGCAGTCGGCGGCGTTGCTTTTCAACAATCCGCTGCAGACTTATGTAGTCGTCGGCATCGTGTACATTCTCGTCAATTCAGTGCTGTCGGAAGCGAGCACTTATCTCGGCGAGCGGCAGAAGCGCGCATTGAACCAGAAGCCCGTTGCGGTCGGTGATGCTGCGACGATCGAATCCCGTTGACCGAGATGCCAGGAGCCAGGTCATGCTGGATTCGCTGATCGCACTGGACAAGGTCAACAAGTGGTTCGGCGGGCTGCATGCGCTCCGTGATATCAATCTCAGCGTGAAGGCGGGAGAAGTCGTCGTCGTTGCCGGACCGTCCGGTTCGGGCAAATCCACGATGTGCCGAACCATCAACCGGCTAGAGACGATCGATAGCGGCACGATTTTCGTGAGCGGTGAGCCGCTTCCCGCCGAAGGGCGAGACCTTGCGCGGCTGCGGTCCGAAGTTGCGATGGTCTTTCAGCAGTTCAATCTCTTCTCGCACCTCAGCATTCTCGACAACATTGCGCTGGGACCCATGAAAGTGCGCCGACAGCCCAAGGCCGAGGCGCACAAACAGGCGCGAGATTTTTTGGCCCGGGTCGGCATCGGCGATCAGGCCGATAAATACCCGGCGCAGCTCTCCGGCGGCCAGCAGCAGCGGGCGGCCATCGCACGCGCGCTGGCCATGCGTCCGAAAGCGATTCTGTTCGACGAGCCCACCTCGGCCTTAGACCCGGAGATGGTCAACGAGGTGCTGGAAGTCATGACGCAGCTCGCGCGCGACGGAATGACGATGCTTGTCGTGACCCACGAGATGGGATTTGCCCGCCGCGTCGCCCACCGCGTGGTCTTCATGGATACCGGGCAGATTGTCGAAGAGGCTCCGCCTGAAACTTTCTTTTCGAACCCGCAGACCGAACGCGCGCGCGATTTCCTCGGCAAGATTCTGAAGTAGCGCGTGCGATGCTTGCCGACGGGCTCGGTGTCTCTTGAAATCATGGAAGCCACGAGATGTCTGCTCAGCTTGAATGCGTCGATCACCCGGTGTTTGCGGTGAATGACCTGAGTGTCGCGAGCGACGTGTTCCGCAAGCTTGGCTTCGTGGTGCCTCCGATCGGCAAGCACCAGGAATGGGGAACCGGCAACATCTGCATCATGTTCGCGCGCGACTATCTCGAGATTCGCGGCATCGCGGATCGCAGCCGTTATCTCGCCGGGCTGGAGGAGTTTCTTGCCGACGGAGAGGGCCTGATCGGCGTCGCGTTCGGGACGCCGTCGGCGGATGAGCGCTATCGGACTCTGCGCGAGGCGGGCGTCGCGGCGACGGAGCCGCGCGGTCTTCAGCGGCGTCTGGAGCTTTCCGATGGTAACGCCATCAATCCGCGCTTCCGCAATGTCATGCTACAGCCGGGAGATCACCCGGGATTCTTTCACGCCAATTTCTGTCAGCACCTGACCTTCGACGAGCTTCGCCAACCCGGGTGGCTCGACCATCCCAACACCGCTGTTTCGGCGGGGAAGGTGGTCGGAGTAACCGACGATCTCGGCAAGGCTCAAGCGAAGTACGAAACGCTCTTCGGCAAAGAGGTCGTGTCGCGCAGCGAAAACGCCGTGTGGCTTCGTTTCCCTATCGGCGCGCCGGTCGAGTTGATCACGCCCGCGGAGGCAAAGGAGCGGCACATCGACCAGCCGAAGCGCGGCACGAACTATATGGCCTCGCTCGAGATCAATGTGCGTAGCCTCGACGCTCTCCAGGCGGTGCTGAAGAAGAATGGCGTCGGCTTCCGTCTCGATGGCCGAGCGATCGTCATCGATCCGGACCAAGCGTGCGGCGCCCATCTCGGTTTCGTGGAAGCTGAACATGGGCGAGAATGACCCCTGGGATGAAGAGCGGCGGCAGCCCGCGTCATTGCCGCGGTCCCTCTGGGCGCAGATCTCGCCTCCGGCGTCGCCGACGACGCGTGCGGTAACGGACGCACGCGTCGATGTCGCGATCATAGGCGCCGGATATACGGGCCTTTCCGCCGCGATCCATCTTGCCCAAGCGGGCGCCAAGGTCGCCGTGCTCGAGGCGGCCGAGTCGGGCTGGGGCGCGTCGGGGCGAAACGGCGGGCAGGTTATCCCGGGACTGAAGGTCGATCCGGAAGACGTGCTGCGCGTTCTCGGTCAGGAGCGCGGCAAGCGCGTTGTCGAATGGGCAGGAGCGGCGCCGAACCTGGTGTTCGATCTAATCCGGCAGTTCGACATCGACTGCAGCCCGGTCCGCAATGGCTGGATTCAGCCGGCCTACACCAAGGCGAGCCTCAAGATCATCGCGTCGCGCTGCCGGCAATGGCAGGAGCGCGGCGCGCCGGTCGAGATGCTCGACCCGGCGGAGCTGCCCGAAATTCTTGGAACGCCGAAATATGTCGGCGCCTGGATCGACAGGCGGGCCGGGTCAATCAACCCGCTTGCCTATTGCCGCGGGCTCGCCAAGGCCGCCATCGGTGTCGGAGCAACGATCTTCACATCCACGCCAGCGAAGACGCTTACGCGGAACGGCAACGTTTGGAACGTTGCCACACCGAATGCGTCGTTCACCGCCGATCATGTGATCGTGGCGACGGGAGCGTACTGCGGAGACCTGGTGCCGGGCCTGCGCAAAACGATCGCCGCCGTTCGGCTGGGCGAGGTCGCGACGAAGCCGTTGAACGACGAGATGCTGTCGAAGATTCTTCCCGGCCGGCAGCCTGTGTCGGATTGGCGCCGCCTCCTCGCGTCATTCCGGATCACGCCCGATAACCGGCTCATGATGGGCGGTACGACGGCGAGCAGCGGGCCGGAAACGGTCGCCATCCGCGACAGCATCCATCGCGCAGGGCGCGATCTCTTCGGACACTTCGGCGAACTACAGTGGGATTGTTTTTGGAGCGGTCTGTTTGCCGTGACGACGGACAAGCTGCCTCATCTTTACGAGCCGCAACCCAACCTGACAATGGCATTGGGATGCAACGGACGCGGCATCGCGTTGTCGACGGCGCTCGGAAAGGTATTGGCCGACTGGGTGCAGGGAGCAGCGCCGCAAGACCTGGTGCTGCCGGTTTCCACGCTCGCGCCGATACCGTTCCATTTTCTTTACCCGCCCAGCATGGCGATCATGGTCGGCTGGAAAGGAATTCAGGACAAGATCGATCGCGCGCTGAGCTAGGCGGCATCGGTGTTCGCAGCTGCTTCAGAATTCTCGTGATGCCGATAGTCAAGCGTTGAACGTAGTCGCGGCGTGCCGGAGGGCGAATGGTTGATATGAAAACGATCGGGATCGTCGGCTCTGGCATCATCGGTTCGTCCTGGGCCCTCGTGTTCGCACGCGCGAGCGTACACGTGCGGATCTGGTGCCGCGAAGAAGGGCAGGAAGCGGAAACGTTGGCCCGCATGGCCGCCATGATCGAGGCTTTGCGCGGAACCGGGCTCGAAGGAGACGACGGAACGTTGGCACGGATCTCCGTGCAGACTTCGCTCGAAGAAGTGCTGCGCGATGTGGATTACGTGCAGGAATCGATTTCCGAAGATCTCTCCCAGAAACACGACATCCTTCGCGCGATCGAGGCGTTCACGCCGGCGCATGCCATCATCGGCAGCAGTACATCCGGCATTATGCCCAGCCGGCTTGCCGGTGCGCTGTCCCGCCCGGAGCGATTTCTTGTCGTTCATCCGCTGACGCCGCCGCATCTGCTGCCGATCACAGAGCTTTGCGCGGCGCCGCAGACGAGCGACGCCGTCGTCTCAGCCGCCAGGGATTTCATGCTGGCTGTCGGACAGCATCCGGTGATCTTGCGGTCGGAGATTGCCGGCTTTGCTCTGAACCGCATTCTCGGAGCCATGGTGAACGAATGCTTCGCACTCATCCGCGATGGCGTGGTGTCGCCTGAGGACGTCGATCCGCTGATCACGGAGGGCTTCGGGTTGCGCTGGGGCATCATAGGGCCTCTCGCGGCGATGGATTTGAACGCGCCGGGAGGCATCGGCGAATACTTGAAGCGCTACGGGGCGATCTTCGACCTCGTTGCGCGCAGCCGCGGCAGCGAGCCTGTGCTCAACGACGCGCTGATTGCGCAGATATCAAAGAATCTTCGCCCTCATCTCGAAAAGAAAAGTGCGGCCGAGCGCATTTCGCGTCGCGACCGCGGGATCGCGCAGCTCCGCGCCGCCCGTGCGCGTATTTTGGGGAGGCCGAACCAAGAATAGGACAGCGGTTGTCAGAACTCGGCCATGAGGTCATCACGAGCTCCGCGCAAACAAGGTTTGAATATGAGAGTCAAGCAAACGGTATCGCTCGTTACGGCGCATGCGGAAGGCGAGGTCGGCAATGTGCTCGTCGGCGGCGTCATCGATGTGCCCGGCCGAACGGCGTTCGAGAAGATGGAATACCTACGGGGTTCGAACGACGGCTTGCGGCGCGCGATCCTGTTCGAGCCGCGTGGTTCGGTTTGTCAGGCCGTCAACGTGCTCCTGCCGACGGCGAATCCCGACGCCGACATGGCCTTCGTCATCATGGAAGCGACGAAATATCCGGCGATGTCCGGCTCGAACACCATGTGTGTCGCCACCGTCATTCTGGAGACCGGCATTCGCCCGATGACCGAGCCGGAGACAAAACTGGTCCTCGAAGCGCCGGGCGGACTCATCGAAGCGCGCTGCACCTGCCGCAACGGGAAAGTCGAGCGCGTCACGCTCCGGATGCTGCCGTCTTTCGTTCTGGAGAAAAACACTTCCGTCGATGTTCAAGGCTACGGCGCTCTAAACGTCACGATCGCCTATGGCGGGATCTTTTATGCGATCGTAGATGCCGACGCTTTGAACCTCAAACTCAATGCTCAGTCGGCAAGAGCCCTTGCGACCGCCGGCATTGCGATACGGGACGCCGTCAATCGGACGATCGATGCGGTTCATCCCGAGAATCCGAAGATCAGGCGCGTCGCGAATGTCATCATCGCGGGCAAGATGGAGCAGGGCGCGTCCGGCGTTTTGGAGACGGTTAGCGCCACGGTGATCGGAAACGGCAGGCTTGATCGCTCACCCTGTGGAACCGGCGTCTCCGCGCGCATGGCGCTTCTGCTGCAGGACGGCGTTCTCGAGATTGGGCAGACCGTTATCCACCACTCGATCTTCGGAACCCATTATCGCGGCCGGATTCTCGGTGAGACGACGGTTGGCGGTCTGCCCGCAATTCATCCGGAGATTTCCGGCCGAGCTTGGGTCATGGGCCTCTACAGCGTTTTCATCGACCCGGACGATCCGCTGGCGGAAGGCCATTGCCCCAGCGACGTTTGGATTTCGCAGGGCTGACGCTTGGGAAGGGTGATGATGCGCAGAGTGCATCACCACCTGCATTCAAGATGTGCGACCACTATACGGCGGAAAGTTCTCGGGTCTATCCAGGCTTCCGCCTGATAGCGCGCCGACCAAGGCATAGCTAGCTGCCCAACGCGTAGGACGTGCGCCGGCAGTCGGCGGCGCCGAGCTTGATGCCGCGCTTGCGATCGTCGATCGTGATGCAAACGCCGGTGCGCGGCCATTCGTTAGACGGCCACGGTTCCAGCTTGTGTCCCTTCCTGC
>JBFWXB010000078.1:0-11173 GCA_050187875.1 Variibacter sp. | reverse complement strand
CGCTTCGTCGAGCCGCTCGGCTATTCCGATCCGCATCTGACAACGACAGGCTATCGCATCGCGCCGACGGTCGCGCGGGTGACGCCCGGCTTCACCTTGACGCCCAATCCGAGCGAGGTTGCGGATGTCTTCGAAGTTCCACTGGCGTTTCTGATGGGCCCGGAGAATCATCAACGCCATAGCCGGGAGTGGCGCGGCATGATGCGCACCTATTACGCCATGCCGTTCGGCGATCGTTACATCTGGGGGGCGACGGCAGGCATGTTGCGGCGGCTTTACGAGCGGCTCTACCGAGCCTGACGGGCGGCACGATGATCCGCCCCATCCTCACCGAGCTCGCGCTGTTCCTGGCGCCGTTCGTCCTTTATGCTGCGTTTCTGTGGGCAACACGCAAGGGCATCTTCGTGCCCGCGGCCTGGTCGTGGCGCACGATCGCGTCGCTCACCATCATCGCCTTGCTGTCGGTGATCGTTTCGTTCGTGCTGCTCGCGCAGTTCACCGGCGCGCCGCCGCACTCCACCTATGTGCCGGCGCACATCGAGAACGGCAAATTCGTGCCGGGACACAACGAATGAGCGGCGGCGCTGAAGGCCGGGGCAACGTCTCCGCCTTGCTGCATGGACCGGCGGCGCGCGTTCTCGCTTTGCTCGATCACGACGGCGAGGAGGCGCGCATCGTCGGCGGCGCGGTGCGCAACGCATTGCTGGGCGCGCCCCTCGGCGAGATCGATATCGCGACGACGGCGACGCCCGATATCGTGATGCAACGCGCGGCCGCCACCGGCCTCAAGGCCGTCCCCACCGGCATCGAGCATGGCACGGTCACCGTGATCGCCGATGGCGCGCCCTTCGAGGTGACGACGCTGCGCGAGGACGTCGAGACGTTCGGGCGCAAGGCGCGCGTGCGCTTCGGGCGCGACTGGAGTCAGGACGCCGCGCGGCGCGACTTCACGATGAACGCGCTGTCGCTCTCCCGTGACGGCGCGGTGCACGATCCCGTCGGTGGCCTCGCCGATCTCGAGGCGCGGAGCGTGCGCTTCATCGGCGACGCCGACACGCGCATCCGCGAAGACTATCTGCGCATCCTGCGCTTCTTCCGCTTCCATGCGGCGTATGGCACCGGCACGCCGGACGATGCGGGCTTGCGCGCCGCGATCCGGGGTCGCGACGGCCTCGACCTCCTGTCGCGCGAGCGAATTCGCATGGAGCTGATGAAGCTCCTGGTCGCGCCCGGCGCTGCCGCGACGCTCACGGTGATGGCCGATGCCGGCATCCTCGACCGCGTGCTCAGCGCCGCGCCGGTGGTCGCGTATCTCGCCCGCATGGCGGCCCTCGAGGAGCGCTACGGCCTTGCGCCCGATCCCGCACGCCGTCTCGCGGCGCTCGCGGTGCATGTCTTCGATGATGCCGAGCGCTTCCGCGAGCGGCTGCGCCTCGCCAATGACGAGACGGACCGGCTGGCGGCGATGGCGCAGGACTGGTGGCACATCACGCTGGCGATGACCGAAGCAGAGGCGCGCGCCCTGCTTTACCGGCTCGGCCCCGAGCACTATCGCGAACGAGTTTTGTTCGCATGGACGCGGGCGGAAGCCGCCGCCGACGATGCCGGCTGGAACACGCTCGCCACGCTCCCTGAACGCTGGCAGGCGCCGAAATTCCCGCTGAAGGCCGCTGAATTCATCGCCCGCGGCGTGCCGAAGGGGCCGGCGCTCGGTCAGGCGCTTGCCGCGGCGGAAGTGGCCTGGATCGCTGCCGATTTCCCGATGGATCGGCCTGCGTTGGAGGAGATCACAGAAAAGGCAGCGAAGGGCTAGGCGTCGCCAATTCCTCTTATTGTCATGCCCGCGAAAGCGGGCATCCAGTACGCACTGCCTCGCGATGCGGAAAAGCCAGCGGTTACTGGGTCCCCGCCTCCGCGGGGACGACACCTGAGCCTTTGGATACGCTTGCAGCGACTCGCTTGCTTACGGGTTCGGGCATAAAGTGAGCCCATGGAACGCTCGCGCAAACCATCGGACATCGCGCGCCGCAGCGCCGAGGGTTTGGCTGCGCGCAAGCGCGAGGTGTTCGACGCCTTTCACCGCGAGACCTACGCGCTCGAGCGCGAGGCGGCGCGGGAGAAGGCGCGCGATCTTTTCCACCGCTTTCCCAAAGCCGCCTACATGACCGAGATCGAGACCTGGCGCGAACTTCCCGATGGGCGTATCGAGTTCACCGTGCGGCGGCTGCGCTCCGCCGATTGATTGCAAACCTCGCGCTTCGGCCTCCGCCTCTAGAAACCCATGGACCTTGCCGCAGGCTTCGCCGGCGTCACGCTGACGCAGATCGCCCTGGTCGGCGGCATGGCGTTGTTCGCCTCGCTGGTCGGCGGCGTCGCCGGCTACGGCACCGGCGTCCTCATGCCGCTCGTGCTCGTGCCGATCACCGGCGCGGAGACGGTGGTGCCGATCATCGCCATCACAGCGCTATTCACGAACACGAGCCGCGCGCTCGCCTTCCGCGAAGCTGTGAGCGCGCCGCGCTGGGGCATCGTGCTTCTCGGCGCGATCCCGACCTGCATCCTCGGCGCCTACGGCTTCACGCTTCTCACCGGGCGCGGCGCCCTGATGGTCATCGGACTGACGCTGCTGCTCAGTGTGCCGCTGCGCCGCATGATGCAGCGGCGCGGCTTCGTCCTGGAGCAGCGCGGGCTTCTCTTCTCGTCGGTCGGCTATGGCGTGCTGGTCGGCGGCACGACCGGATCGGGCGTGATCCTGCTCTCGCTGCTGATGGCGTCCGGACTTGCCGGCGCGGGCGTGATCGCGACCGATGCCGCGATCTCGGTCGTCATTGGTTTCGTCAAGGTTTCGGTGTTCGGCATCGCCGGGATCATGAGCCCGAAGGTCGTCGTCTTCGCCCTCCTCATCGGCGCCATCGCGACGCCCGGCGCCTTCATCGCCAAGGCGCTGGTCGACCGGCTGCCGGTGCATTTCCACACCGCGATCCTCGATGCGGTCGTCGTCCTCGGCGGTGCCTTCATGGTCGGCAATGCGCTGCTGCGGTAGCTCGCGAACGCGCGGCCCATTCTGATTGTCATGCCCGCGAAGGCGGGCATCCAGTAGTCCCGGCGTGCATTTGTGCCGAGGTCTCGGTGGTTACTGGGTCCCCGCCTTCGCGGGGACGACACGGTGATCTACGGCCAGTGCACGACCGGCGGCAGCGACGAAAGGATCGAGTCAACATTGCCGCCCGTGCGCAGCCCGAAGATCGTGCCGCGGTCGTAAAGCAGATTGAACTCGACGTAGCGGCCGCGTCGCACAAGCTGTTCCTCCCGATCGGCGTCCGTCCAGGGCGTCGCCAGATTGCGCCGCGCCAGTTCCGGATAAATCGCGAGGAACGCGCGTCCGACATCCTGGGTGAAAGCGAAATCGGCATTCCAGTCGCCGCTGTCGAGCCAGTCGTAGAAGATGCCGCCGATGCCGCGCGGCTCCTTGCGGTGCTTGAGATAGAAATAGTCGTCGCACCACGCCTTGAACTTCTCATAGGTCGCGACCGCCGCATGCGCGTCGCAAGGCGCTTTCATCGCCGCATGGAACGCCATCGTATCGGCGTCCTCTTGCGTGCGCCGGCGATCGAGCACCGGCGTCAAGTCGGCGCCGCCGCCGAACCACGCTTTGCTCGTCACGACGAAGCGGGTGTTCATGTGGACCGCCGGCACATGCGGGTTGCGCGGGTGCAGGATGAGCGAAATCCCCGACGCCCAGAAGCGCGGATCGTCCTGCGCGCCCGGGATCTCTTTGCGAAACTCCGGCGCGAACTCGCCGTGCACCGTCGAGACGTGGACGCCGCCCTTCTCGAAAACGCGGCCTTTGAGGATGGCCATCGTGCCGCCTCCGCCCGGCGCGCCCGTATGATCCGTTCGCGTCCAGGGTGTGCGTACAAAGCGGCCGGGCGCATCGCCGTAAAGCGCCGACGGCGCGTCATGTTCGATCGCTTCCAGTGCCGCGCAGATATCGTCACGCAGCGCCTCGAACCAGGCGCGCGCACGGGCCTTGCGGTCATCGAGTTCGGAGGAAGAGGCGGGATTAGACATGCCGGCGATATGATCGATCCCGACGGGACAAGGCAATGCGCCAGCGCAAAGAAAAAGCGCGCCTTGCGGCGCGCCAGGTGACTTGGAGTCGTGACTCGAAGTTGGTGCGTAAAAACTCAGCCGTGGATCAAAGGGCCTACTGAAAAATCGATGGATTAACGGACGGTCGTCGCACCCGTGCTGGAGAACGCAGCCGGCTTGCTCGCCTTCACGACGCCGACCTTCACGGCTTCGCCCGGACGGGCGGCGAGAATGTCGGTGCCGAGATCGACCGAATTGCTCAAGCGCGCGCCAATGCCAACGGTGACGACCATGATGGCCGCAACGAGCGCCACGACAACCATCTTCACATGCGTATTGCGATCTGCGCCGATGATCGAGTGATTCATGACACGCTGCCCTTCGTGCTTGCCTTCAGGGCTTTGTCGTTCGAACGCTACCGAAGGTTCGAGAACCCGACTGAAAACCACCGAAGTCCCAACAGAGAACCTACGCGCACAGTGCTTTCGTGCCGGTACAACGATCCCGACAAGCTTTGGTTCCGCGTCGTTGCCGGGACTACGTAGGGCTGACCGGTTTCGTTTCAACGCGGCGAAAAACGACCGGCGCTGGAACAAAGGGCCGCAAACAGCTGATGGATATGCAATTTCGGCTTTGCGCATGATTTGAGCCCGTCCTGGGCGTCCATCAGATGTCCGTGATCAGATGCTGCCGACGGTCTTCAAGCGCACCCGCGGATGGATTTCCGCCTGCGACAAAACAGCTGTCTGGGCGCGGAAACGCTCGACGATGTCGCGCACGAAGGGCCGGATGCCGGGCGAAGTGACCAGCACCGGCGCCTCGGCTTCGCGGGCCGCTTCCTCGAAGCGCAGGCGCACCAAGGTGATGAATTCCGTCAGCTTCGAGGGCTGCATGGCGAGGCTGCGCTCCTCGCCCTGTCCGACGATCGATTCCGCAAAGGCCTGCTCCCAGGCGGCGGAGAGCGCGATCAGCGGCAAGTAGCCCGCCGGCGCGTAGTACTGCGCACAGATCTGGCGCGCGAGCCGCACGCGCACATGTTCGACCAGCATCGCCGGGTTACGCGTCGCGGAAAGCCCGTCTGCGATGCCTTCGAGCACGGTCGGCAGGTCGCGGATGGAGACGCGCTCGGCGAGCAGGAGCTGAAGCACCCGCTGGATGCCGGAGGCCGTGATCTGGCCCGGCATGATGTCCTTGAGAAGCTCCGCCTGCTCCTTCGAGAGCTCCTTCAGGAGCTTCTGCACCTCGGCGTAGGAGAGAAGCTCGGCGACGTTCGCCTTGAGCACTTCCGTGAGATGCGTCGACAGGACCGTCGCGGCGTCGACCACCGTGTAGCCCTTCGCGGTCGCCTCTTCCTTGAGCGCGGCGTCGATCCAGGTCGCGGGCAGGCCGAAGGTCGGCTCCGTGGTGTGCAGGCCCGGCAGGTCGACCTGCCCGCCCGCGGGATCCATCACCATGAACTGGTTCGGCCAGATGCGCCCCGAGCCCGCGTCCACCTCCTTCACCTTGATGGAATAGGTGTTTCCCTCGAGCTGGACGTTGTCGAGGATGCGCACCGGCGGCATCACGAAGCCCATCTCGGAGGCGAGCGAGCGGCGCAGCGCCTTGATCTGATCGGTGAGCCGGTCGCTGCCGTCGGTCGCCTTGACGAGCGGGAGGAGCGCATAGCCGAGCTCGATCTTGAGATCGTCGATCTTGAGCGCGGTCGCGATCGGCTCTTCCGCCGGCTCGGCCTTGGCTTCGGCTGTCGCTCCGACCTCGGCTGCCGCCTTCGCCTCCTTGGCGCGGCGATCGACGATATAGGCGAGCACGCCTGCGCCGCCGCCCAAGGCGAGGAACGGCAGCATCGGAATGCCGGGCAGTAGCGCCATGATCAGCATCACCGCCGACGACATGCCGAGCGCCTTCGGGTAGCCGGAGAGCTGGCGCAACAGCGCCTTGTCGGCAGCGCCGGAGATGCCGGCCTTGGACACGAGCAGGCCCGCGGCAGTCGAGACGATCAGCGCCGGCACCTGCGTGACGAGGCCGTCGCCGACGGTCAGCAGCGTGTAGGTGCGTCCCGCTTCGGCGAAATCGAGCCCCTGCTGGCCGATGCCGATGATCATGCCGCCGACGACATTGATGAAGACGACGAGGAGGCCGGCGATGGCATCGCCGCGCACGAATTTCGAGGCGCCGTCCATGGCGCCGAAGAACGCGCTTTCGTCCTCGAGGTTCTTGCGCCGCTCGCGCGCGACCTTCTCGTCGATCAGACCGGCGGAGAGATCGGCGTCGATCGCCATCTGCTTGCCCGGCATGGCATCGAGGTTGAAGCGCGCGGCGACTTCGGCGATGCGGCCCGAACCTTTGGTGATGACCACGAAGTTCACGATCACGAGGATCGCGAAGACGATGATGCCGATGACGAAATTGCCGCCCATCACGAAGTGGCCGAACGCCTCGATGACGTGACCGGCGGCGCCCGAACCTTCGTGGCCATGCGAGAGGATCAACCGCGTCGAGGCGAGATTGAGCGCGAGGCGCAGCATCGTCGCGATGAGCAGCACAGTCGGGAAGGCGGAGAATTCGAGCGGCGCGTGGATGAACAGCGCCGTCATCAGGATCAGCACCGAGAGTATGATCGAGATGGCGAGGCAGAGGTCGAGCAGGAGCGGCGGCAGCGGCAGGATGAGGACGACGAGGATCGTCATCACGCCGATCGCGAGCGCAATGTCGCCGCGCCGCAAAGTGGCGCCGATATCGGCGAAGGACGGGAATTGGAAGCCCGCCGCCTTGCCCTGACCCGCCGTGACGTCGCTCATGCGCAAAACCCGCGCGCCCTCCGAAGCGGACGGCGCCACCCGGCAAGATTTGCCGGGTTTATGGTTAGCGGAGGGTTAACGGGGGTTTCGCGCCACGTACTCGGCCGTCATCCTGAGGTGCCCGCGCATGGCGCGAGCCTCGAAGGATGGCCGCATATTCCGGGCCGCCGCCCTTCGAGGCTCGGCGCTTCGCGCCTCGCACCTCAGGGTGACGGAGAGAGCGCGGAACGTACGCTCTCCGTCGTCATGCGCGGGCTTGACCCGCGCATCCATCATCTTCGCAGGATTCCTTTTCCGATGGATTGCCGGGTCAAGCCCGGCAATGACGCAAGAAGTAGCGGCCCGAGGTTTACGGCGCCGGGTACGCCGGGGTCCCTTTTTCCGTTTCCCCGAAAAGGGGATGGAGCGCCGGGAGGCGCCAGGGGCTTGCGAGGCCCCTCAGCGGGTTTGCGAGACCCGCTCAATGCGCGCCGGATTCGGACCAGGGTTGCGAAGCCTGATCCGGGGCGCGCGGGCCTCCTTGCGATCGGAGACCCAGCGCCTCCCGGCGCTCCATCGGCGAAATCCTCCGGAGAGAATTTCGCGATTGCCTCCGCTGCCTCGAGATGCAGCGGGGAGCATTTCTAATGTGTATATTTTCCTATTGTAGTCAAGCCCCCACGTTGTCATTCCGGATTGCCGCGAAGCGGCAAGTCCGGAATCCATACGCCGCAGCGCCGGGGCTATGGATTCCGGGCTCGCGGCCTTCAGCCGCGCCCCGGAATGACAGCAAGGATATCCGCCCGGTCAGAACGAGTGCGCGATCTGCAGCCCGATATTGTCGAGCCCCTGGTTTTGCGGGCAGTCCGACAGGGATTTCGCGTTCGACATGTGGGCGTACGTCGCGAGCACGCTCACATGCTCGCTCAGCCGCATCCCGACGGACGCGCCGGCATGAACGAGCATGCGGCAGCCGAGCCCCGCCATCGTCGCCGTGCTGCGCAGGGAGCCGTCATGGATGCTCGGCCCGACGAAAATCTCCGCGAAGAACGGTCCCTTCAGCGGGATCGTCCAGAGCGCGTCGACGAAGGCAGCGCTGGTGCGGCCGGAAAGATTGAGAAATCCGCCGACCTGCAGCCGCGGAAGCAGAACGTCCCAGGGGCCGCCTTCACCGGTCCATAAGCGCGGCGTCACCAGCGCGCCGTGAAGATCGTAGGTGTTGGATTCCGGGCCCGGGCTCAAACGGTCATGGAAGAAGAAGCCCGCCCGCGCCTCCCAGCGTTCGGCAAAGGTAAAGTGCGGCGGCGCGTCGAAGACCGCAAGCGGCTCTTGCGCTCGCAGGACACCACTCCACCCCATCGCAAAGAATGCAACCGCGGCCAGCCCCCGGCCGACGCCGAAACACCCGCACACCTAACGCCCCCTGCCCAACGCTATCCCCGCTCCAATTCCACATGCCGGACGCGTGGAAATCAAGGACTTTGTAACCCTGAGAGGCCTTAAGAAGCTGCGCCGCGCGCGAGAGCTTGCGTCCGTCCCGCTTACGACGCGGCGCGGATCACTTCGCTTTCGCTGCCGCCGCCGAGCGTGACGCCAAACACGTCGCGCAGCCCCTTTACGCCGGCCGGAGTAACGCGCAGCGTTCGCGTGTCGCGCACGCGCGAAATCCAGCCGAGATCGAACAGGCGATGCGCAATCTGCGCGCCGACCGCGCCGGCGAGATGCGGGCGGCGCTCGCTCCAATCGAGGCACGGCTTGCAGAAGACGCGGCGATGATTGCGCAGCGCCTCGATATCGATGCCGAAGTCGAGAAAGAATTTTGTGCCCGGCAGCGTGACGACACCGCCGTCGTCGGCGAGCTCGATATCTCCGTTTGCGATGAGCGCATCGGCAAGCCCGACGCCGAGATGGCCGGCGCAATGATCGTAGCAAAGCCGCGCGGTGCGCATCGCCGGATCCATGCGCGGCGGACGCACGCGCGGCGTCATCGCCGCAACATTCATGATGCTCTCGAGCATCGCCGCGACGGCCGGGTTCGCCAGTCGATAATAACGGAAGCGGCCCTGCTGCCACGGCGTGAGCAGGTTCGCCGCCGTAAGCTTGCCGAGATGGCCGCTCGTCGTCTGCGGCGAGACATGCGCCGCATAGGCGAGCTCCTTCGCGGTGAGCGCACGGCCGCCGAGCAGCGCGCAAAGGATATTGGCGCGAGCGGGATCACCGACCAGCGCGGCGATGGAAGCAAGATCGAGGGTTGCTGTCATGATGAGAATATAGACCGGCGTGGTCCGATCTTCACCGGGCAAAAGTTCGATCGCTGCCGTAGCGATGGCGCGCGACTTTTTCCTCCGCTTGCGTCTTGGTGGCGCAAAGCGGAGGCGACACCATGAACGGCATTGCTTTCAATCCCGACCATCTCGCTAGGCTGAGCGCGGCCTTCGTTCTGGGCGCGAGCGCTTTCATCGATCGGCGCATGGCGCGCCGCAACGACGCAAAGCGCTGGAGGCACGCTGCTCTCGCGGCGATCCGCGCCGGCCTCGCCACCATCGATCTGTGGTGCTCCCGCGCGACGCAGCGACGCATCTTGGCCGAGTTCGACGATCAGCGGCTGCAGGACATCGGCATCACGCGCGCGCAAGCCGAAGCCGAGATCGCGAAGCCGTTCTGGCGGTGAGGCGCTTGCGTCACCTCTCCCCTGCGGGGAGAGGTCGGATCGCGAAGCGATCCGGGTGAGGGGGCTCAGAACTCTCGATAGGCCCACGCCCCTCACCCCAACCCTCCCCCCACGGGAGAGGGAGTCCTGTCTGCGGTTGTTGCCAGTGTTTGTCATGCCCGCGAAAGCGGGCATCCAGTACGCACCGGCCGAGCTTTGATTCGAAAAGCTGCGGCGTACTGGGTCCCCGCTTTCGCGGGGACGACACTAGCGATTGCCGGTAGACATCCACCCCAACGCGCCCTGCCCGGCCGCACGGCCGGTCGCGAAGCAGGCCTGCAGCAGGTAGCCGCCGGTCGGCGCTTCCCAATCCAGCATCTCGCCGGCGACGAAGACACCCGGGCGCGCACGCAGCATGAAATTCGCATCGATCGCGTCGAAGCGCACGCCACCGGCCGACGAGATCGCGCGCGCGATCGGCGCGATGCCGGCGAGTTTCAACGGCACGGATTTGATCCGCACCGCGAGATATTCGGGATCGATCGCTGCCAACGATGCGTGCTTGTCTTTCGTCTCGTTGAGAAGACCGATGGCTGCCGGCGAAAGCTTCGTCGCCTTGCGCAGGAAATTCGAGAACGACGCTTTTCCGCGCGGCGTTGCGAGGCGGCGGGCGAGATTGTTCTCGTCGAGGTCCGGGCGCAGGTCGATCGTCAGAGACGCATCGCCCTTTGCCTCGATTGCATCGCGCAGCGCGGGCGAGAGCGCATAAACGGCACCACCCTCGATTCCGTCGCGTGTGATCATGGCTTCGCCGCGCACGATGCGGCCGCCGAAGGCAAGCGCGATGCGCTTGAGCGGCGCGCCTTCGAAGCGATCGCGAAAGTGCTCCGACCAGTCGACGCGGAAGCCGCAGTTCGACGGTACAAGCGGCGTGACGGCGACGCCTTTGCGCGCGAGCACGTCAGTCCACGCGCCGTCGGAGCCGAGCCGCGGCCAACTCGCGCCGCCGAGCGCGAGCACGACGGCATCGGGCTCGATTGTGGCTTCGCCGTCCGGCGTCGCGAAGCGCAGACCGCGTTCGCCAGCGAAACCGATCCAGCGATGCCGCGCGTGAAAGACGACGCCCGCATCGCCGAGACGCCGCAGCCAGGCGCGCAAGAGCGGCGAGGCTTTCAGCGCTTTCGGAAACACGCGGCCGCTCGAGCCGACGAACGTCTCCTGTCCGAGCGCCTGCGCGAAGTCGCGCAGCGCCTGCGGCGGAAACGCCTCGATCGCCGCGCGCAGATACGGCGCCGCGGCGCCATAACGCGCGAAGAATTTTTCGAGGTCTTCACTGTGGGTGAGATTGAGTCCGCCGCGCCCCGCCATCAGCAACTTGCGGCCAAGCGTGGGCATCGCGTCGTAGACGGTGACCTGCGCGCCGCCGGCCGCCGCGACGTCCGCAGCCATGAGACCGGCCGGCCCGCCGCCGACGACGGCGATATTTTTGCGCGCGATCATGTCGTTCTTCGTCATCGCCGGGCCTGTTGTTCAGCCCGGAGACATAGCTGACACCTGTTCGGAGACATGGCTGACACTTTTTGTTTTGGTCAAGTCGATGGTTGCGACGTGATGGGCGGCGAAGAAGACGCCGAAGCGGCCGTCGGCTGCGAGC
>JBFWXB010000077.1:0-11652 GCA_050187875.1 Variibacter sp. | reverse complement strand
CATGGAGAAGTCGCGCTTGTAGGGCGGCACATTGGTCACGCGCTTCTCGCGGATGAAGACGTCGCCGGCGCTCGGCTGCTCGAATCCCGCGATCAGGCGCAAGGTCGTCGTCTTGCCGCAACCCGAGGGGCCGAGCAGCGAAAAGACCGCCGCATTCGGGATATCGAGATCGACATTGTTGACGGCGACGGTGGTACCGAACGTCTTGCGCACGCCGATCAGCGAGACGTCTCCCTGCGGGCTTCTCATCGGGTCTGATCCAGTTTCGCATCGATGGCGTCGATCCGCTGCCCGCACTCCTGCAACGCAATCGCCAGTTCCATCTCCATCAATTCCTGCGTCAGAGGCAAGTGCCCCTCCGTCGACAATCGCGCGACGGCGGCCGCGGCAAAGCGAGCGAGCGCAGCGTGATGGGCGCTTGAGCGTCCGGCTTGAGCGCCGTCCATGGCTCCGGCGCGCGCGCGCAGCCCGTCGCGCAAAAACAGCGCCAGCGCTTTCTCGTCGCTCGTGCGGCCGCTGAGATCGAGCCTCTCGCCGCGTTTTTGCAACGACGCGACCAGCTCCGCGCGCGCATCATCCTGCGCATCACGATCAAGGCGCGGCGCCTCGTCGGCGTCGCTTCTGCTCAGCCATGCGACGGCGTTGGCGATCAGCCGGAAGCTCGGCGCATCGGAAACGCGGTAGTGGCGCAGGGTATCGCGCATCGTCGGCAGGCCGCGAATCGGCAGATATTTCCGCACGTAGCCGTCCATGGCGATGTATTTGCGCACGAGGTCGCCCATCTCCGGATGCGGCGAAAACAGCACGGCGCGGCCGCGCCGCCCCTCAGCGGAGAGGATGGCCGGATGCTCCCTCATGCCGTTCTCGAACAGGGCGCGGTCGAGCGGATTCCCGATCGCCACCGCGCCCGGCATGATGAGATTCGCGAAGCGTCCGACGACCGCGGCGCCGGCACCGACCTCATTGTAAATCGGGCCGTGATAATAAGGCATGTCGAGCGCCGGCGGGCAGCCGAGCGTGAGCACGCTTCGCGCCAGCGCGACCTCAACCACGCCGACGCCGCTCTGCAGGTACTCGTGATTGAAAAGCGGCTTGGCATCGGCGGTGCCGGTCCAGCCGGGGCGACCGGCGGAGAGATAGTAGGCGCCGCCGCAGGAGCCGACAGCACCGCCGCCGCGATCAAGGAACGCGCGCACTTCCGCGTCGGCGCCCGGGCTTTCCTCGGCCGCGTCGATGCCCCAGGTGGCGAAGCCGCCCGGAATGACGAAGACGTTGGCGCGGCGCAGCGCGCCTTCGGCAATCGCCCGCCCGTCGACGATCTCGAAATCGTAGCCGAGCCGCAGCAGCGCCAAGCCGTAATAGGCGTCGTAAGGATACCTCGACGCCGTGCCGGAAAAGAGCGCAATCCGCGCGGGACGAAGCGGCATGCACCCGTCGCCGCCCGGACCGCCGGCGAAGTCCGACAGCTTCAAGCCGGCCGCCGCCGCGGCGGCACGCTGCGCGCTCGTCAGATCAAGAATGAAGTCGCCGGCGGCGGCGCTTGCGTCGTCCGCCGTCAGCCAATAGCCGCGCGCGCCTCGCGCCAGGAGGCGGTTGACGACGAGCGGCACGTCGAAACTGTCCCCGTTCTCCCACCAGGAGAACCGAACGAGCCCCATCCGTCTCAACCACCCGCGACGACGCGGTTCCAGCGCTGCGTCCAGGCCGCGCGCCGGTCGCTCATGAATTCATGATCGAGCGGGATCAGGCGCTTGATCTCATCGTCGGTGAAGCGCGCGCGCTCCTGCAGATCCGGCGGCAGGTTGTCGATCGTATGCTTGTTCGTGCCGGTGTAGTTGAACGTCTTCGTATAGATCGGCTGCACTTTCGGATCGATGGTGAGGTTAAGATAGGTTTCCGCCAGCTCAAGGTTCTTCGAGCCCTTGGCGATGCCGGTTCCCGAGAGATACGTGATGCCGCCCTCCTTCGGGTAGACCCAATCGACCGGCGTGCCCCACCCCTTCACCGTGTAGGTCTGCGACTTGTAGAGAAGCCCGATCAAGGCTTCCTCATTGCGGAAGGCATTCATGATCGAGTCGGTGTCCTTGGCGAAGATCGGCTGCAGATCGACCATGCGCTTGAGCTGCTCGAAGCCCGCCTCCTCGTCCTTCGGCGACTTGCCCTGCGCGATGGCGCCGATGGGAATGATGTAGCTGCCGATCGAGTGCGAAATCTCCGGCAGCACGATGCGGCCCTTGAATTCCGGCCGCCAGAGATCAGCAAAAGACGTCGGCGGATTCTTCACAAGCTTGGTGTTGTAGGTGACACCGAGGACCGAGAAGATCATGCCGATCCAGTAGTCGTTCCTGAACTGCGGCAAGACGTCGGCAAGGTTCGACAAGCGCGGCGACTGTGGATTGAGCTTCTCCAGCACGCCCTGCTTGATGGCGAGCGGCACCAGGCCATCGTGAATCTGCACCAGGTCGATCTTCTGGTCGTTCAATCCGATCTTCAGCTTGGTGATACGCTCGACCGGGCTCGAACTGCGATCCTGCAAAACCTTGGCGCCCGTCGCCTGCTCGAAGGCGACGTCGACGCCCTTGCGGACGGCATCGCCCCAAAGGCCGCCCCAGGTCATCACGACAATTTGCTTCGGATCGTCCGCAAAGGCCGGCGACATCCCGACCGTGCCGGGCAGCGATGCAGCGCCCATCAATTTGAGTAGCGTGCGGCGATCCATGATGCTCTCTCCCCGATAGCCTTGTTCATTTTCCGCGTTCGTGGATAATTTATACAATGCTCGTCCGCGCCTTCAACGCCAAGCTTTAAAATTGCGGCCGACGGCGGAGCGGAACCCAGGTCGTCTCAGTTCGCCAGGAGAGCTTCCATGACGTCTTTCATCCTTCACGGCGGCCGGTTTCTCGACCCGCGGAAATCCGAACTGATGGAAGGGGTGGAACTGCTGATCGAAGGCGAGCGGGTCAAGGAGGTTTCCGATAAGCCGATCAAATCGACAACCGCAACGCGCATCGACGTCGGCGGCCGGACGGTCATGCCGGGCCTCATCGACTGTCACCTGCACATTTTTCTGTCGGAAGTGAATATCGGATTTCTCGACGCCACGCCGCTGACCCTTCTGGCGGTCAAAGGATCGGTGGCGCTGCGCGATATCCTGATGCGCGGCTACACGTCGGTGCGGGACACCGGCGGCGGCGATTTCGGCATGAAGGCCGCCGTGGATCAGGGGCTCATCGAATCCCCGCGCCTCTTCATCGCCGGGCAGGCGATCAGCCAGACCGGTGGGCACGGCGACTTCCGCAAGCGGACGCAGCGGCGCGTCGCCGAATGTCCCTGCTGCTCCGGCCTCGCCTATACCGCGCGCGTGGCCGACGGCGTCGGCGAAGTGATCAAGGCGGCGCGCGATGAGCTGCGCAAGGGCGCCGATCTCATCAAGATCATGGTGTCCGGCGGCGTCGCCTCGCAGAGCGATCCTTTGGAGAGCCTGCAGTTCCGCATGGACGAGATCGAGGCGGCCGTGGAGGAGGCGACGCATTGGGGCGCCTACGTCGCCGCGCACGCCTATTCCGCGCGCGCCATCCTGCGCGCCGTCAACGGCGGCGTGCGCACCATCGAGCACGGCAACCTGATCGACGAGCCGGCGGCGAAGCTGATGGCGAACAAGGGCGCGTTCCTCGTCCCCACGCTCGTCGCCTACGACGCCATGCGCCGGCGCGGGCGCGACTATGGGCTCACTGAATATAGCCTAGCGAAGAACGAGGTGGTGCTCGACGCCGGGCTGCGCTCGCTCGAGATCGCACGCAGCGCCGGCGTCAAGATCGGCTTCGGCTCGGACCTGCTCGGGCAGTTGCAGGACGACCAGAGCAAGGAGTTCCTCATCCGCCGCGAAGCGTTGCCGGCGGCCGAGATCATCCGTTCGGCGACGATCGTCAACGCGGAGATCTTGCAGAAGCCGGGCGAACTCGGCGAGCTCATTCCCGGCGCCTATGCCGATCTGCTCGTCGTCGACGGAAACCCCTACGAGGACTTCGGTCTTTTCCAGGACGCGGGAGCGCATCTGTCGGCGATCATGAAGGGCGGACGCTTCTATAAGAACTGCTTGAATTGAAGCGCGCGGCGACCATCATCGTGTAGACGTCGATGCTGCCGAATGCACCCGCACCTCATCCCGAGGAGCGGCCGTAGGCGGCGTCTCGAAGGATGGCCAAGCCGCACTTGAGCATCGACCTTCGCGTTCCATGCTGGCGTAACGCGCGAAGAATGAAGCCCGCCCGCCAAAAGGATCATCGTATGGCCGCCGAACGCAAAGCCTTCGTCCGCCACGTCGCCGAAGTGCCATGGCGGCAATTCCCCAACCATTTCGGCGGAGCGCTCTCCAAGCCGCTGGTGCATCCGGAGACGGCCGGGTCACGGCATATCGACTATCGTATCTCGATGTATCAGCCGATGGCCTATGTCGAGCGGCACGAGCACCGGGTGCAGGAGCAGGTTTATCATGTGCTGGAGGGCGAGGGCCTGATGGAGATCGGCGACGAGCGCCGGGTCGTGCGCAAGCATGACGTCGTCTTCCTGCCGCCGGGGATCGAGCATGCGATCCACAATACGGGCGTGGAGGACCTGGTGTTTCTGGTCGTGACATCGCCGGTGACCGACGACGAGACGCTGGCCTAACGGCGCCTTAAGCGCCCGACGACGCAACGGCTGGCCGAAAGTGCCGAAATCCGGAATCGGCCGCTCGCGCTCGAGATCACGATGATTTTGGATCGAATCGATTCAAAATCATGAACGTGATCGATTCTCATAACTTAGAGCGGGATGCGGGCGAAAAACCGCTCCACACTTTTCCTCATCCCGCTCTAGCGTCTCTTTGCCTTGCGCCACGCGGCGAAGTCGATGCCGGTCTGCGGGTCGGTCGCCGGGTAGAGTCCGAGGATCGAGCGCCCCTCCAGCACCTTCTCGGCAACGAAGTCCTCGAATGCCGTCATCTCGACCGCTTCGGCGGCGATCTCGTCGACGATTCCCGCCGGGATGACGATGACGCCCTCGCCGTCTCCGACCACGACGTCGCCCGGCCACACGGCGACGTCGCCGCAGCCGATCGGCACATTGATGTCGAGCGCCTGGTGCAGCGTGAGGTTGGTCGGCGCGGAGGGGCGATGGTGGTAGGCGGGGATCGCCAGATCGGCGATCTCGGGGCTGTCGCGGAAACCGCCATCGGTGACGACGCCGGCGACGCCGCGCACCATCAGCCTCCGCACGAGAATCGCGCCGGCGGAGGCGGCGCGCGCGTCCTTGCGGCTGTCGATCACCATCACCGCGCCGGGAGGGCATTCCTCCACCGCCTTGCGCTGCGGGTGCGCGCGGTTCTGGAACACGGTGATGGGGTTGAGGTCCTCGCGCGCGGGGATGTAGCGCAACGTGAACGCCTCACCCACCATGTTGCCGTGCTCCGGATTGATCGGATGCACGTCCTGGATGAACTGGTTGCGCAGGCCGCGCTTGAACAGCGCCGTCGAGATCGTCGCCGTGCTGACGGTCTTGAGCTTGTCGCGCGTCGCCGCGCTGAGGTTGGACATTCCATTCTCCAATCAAAAGATGGCCGGCTCGCCCACGGGCGCGCCGAACGAAGTCTCGAGAAAATCGAAATCGCAGCCGTCGTTCGCCTGTTTGATGTGACGCGTGAACATCCAGCCGTAGCCACGCTCGTATCGGGTCTCCGGCGCCTTCCAGGCGGCACGGCGCGCCGCGAGCTCCGCTTCGGGCACATCGAGATCGATCGTGCGCGCGGCGACGTCGAGCGTGATCATGTCGCCGTTGCGCACCAGCGCCAGCGGTCCGCCGATGTAGGCTTCCGGCGCGACGTGCAGGATGCACGCGCCGTAGCTCGTGCCGCTCATGCGCGCGTCCGACAGACGCACCATGTCGCGGACGCCCTGCTTCACGAGCTTGGTCGGGATCGGCAGCATGCCCCACTCCGGCATGCCGGGCCCGCCTTGCGGTCCCGCATTGCGCAGGATCAGCACGTGGTCGGCGGTGACATCGAGATCGGGATCGTCGATCGCCTTCTTCATCGAAGGATAGTCGTCGAACACAAGCGCGGGACCGGTGTGCTTCAAGAACCGCGGATGGCAGGCGGACGGCTTGATGACGCAACCGTCGGGCGCGAGATTGCCCTTGAGAACGGCGAGCGCGCCTTCCGCGTAAATGGCGTTGTCCACGGTGCGGATGACGTCGTCGTTGTGGACCTCGGCACGCGCGATGTTCTCACCCAGGGTCTTGCCGGTGACAGTGACCGCGTCGAGGTGCAGGTGGTTCTTGATGCGCGACATCAGGCCCGGCAAACCGCCGGCGTAATAGAAATCCTCCATCAGATATTTGTCGCCGGACGGGCGGACATTGGCGATGACGGGGACCTTGCGGCTTGCGGCCTCGAAATCGTCGAGGCCGATGTCCTGCCCGGCGCGACGCGCCTGCGCGATCAGGTGAATGATCGCGTTGGTCGAACAGCCCATCGCCATCGCGACCGTGATCGCGTTCTCGAACGCCGCCCGCGTTTGAATTTTTCTCGGCGTGAGGTCCTCCCACACCATCTCGACGATGCGGCGGCCGCATTCCGATGCCATGCGGATATGCCCCGCATCGGCGGCGGGGATGGACGACGCTCCCGGCAGGGTCATGCCGATCGATTCCGCGATCGCGGTCATCGTCGAGGCCGTGCCCATGGTCATGCAGGTGCCGTAGCTGCGGGCGATGCCGCCTTCGACGTCAACCCAGTCGGCATCGGAGATTTTACCCGCCCGCCGCTCGTCCCAGAATTTCCAGGCATCGGAGCCGGAGCCGAGCGTTTTGCCCTTCCAGTTGCCGCGCAGCATCGGCCCAGCCGGCAGATAAATCGCTGGAATGTTCATGCTGGTCGCGCCGAGAAGCAGCGCCGGCGTGGTCTTGTCGCACCCGCCCATCAGCACGACCCCGTCGACGGGATGGCCGCGCAGCAGCTCTTCAGCGTCCATCGCCAGCAGGTTGCGGTAAAGCATCGTCGTCGGCTTCAGATAGGATTCCGACAGCGACAGCGCCGGCAGCTCCATGGGAAAGCCGCCGGCCATCAGCACGCCGCGACGCACGTCGTCGACGCGCGTCTTGAAGTGCATGTGGCACGGCTGCGCATCCGACCAGGTGTTGAGGATGGCGATCACCGGCCTCCCCTTCCACTCCTCCGGCGCGTAGCCCATCTGCATCGCGCGCGAACGGTGTCCGAAGGCACGCAAATCGTCGGGGGCGAACCAACGGGCGCTTCTCAGCTCGGATGGCGATTTGCGGGACATGGCGTCACTCTTTCGTGGCTATCGCGCCCGGGAGGCGATATCTCGGCAAGCGGAGAACTCTGCGGACGGCAGCGACAAGACGCGCAGTCACCGAACCGTCGAGGCGGCGGGAAATACGATCATCATACGATAGCCGATCGAAGGCCGGCTTTTCCAGAGCCTTGATCGCGCCGAAAGCCATGATCCCGAAACGCGGGCACCGGTTTCGGAAAAGCATGCCCTCGGGCCTCGGCCCGGGGGAGCATGCCCGAGCAACGAGAAGAACGGCGGGCCTCATTCAGCGCCGTTGAATCAAGCCCCAACCGGACGCGTCAGCTTCCCGCGAGATCGTGGGCGGCGGGCAGGTAATAGTCTTTCCACGAGGCCGGCAGCGTCTTCAACGTCCCGACCTTGTGCAGATGCTGCGCGAATTTCATCGTGCCTTGCGGCGGCAAGTCCCACGCCATCATGCCGGGCTGCGCGAGCAGGCCGGCAAGATCCTCGACGCTCGCCTTGTCGCCGGTGACCTCCTTATAGATCGCGATCGCATCCTTGGTGTTGGACAGGATGAAGGCCCGCGCTTCCTCGGCCGCGCCACGGATCGCCTGAACGAGCTTCGGATTGGCGTCGGCGAATTTGGTGGTCGTGAAGAATTGCCCTTGCGTCAGCGATCCGCCGATGATGCTCGTCGAATCCACGACGGCGTGTGCGCCGGGCACGTTCTTGAGTTCGTAGGCCTGATAGGGAGGCGCCGAGAAGTGACTTGTGACCTCGTGGTTCGGATTGGCGAGCGCCGCCGCCGCGTCGGGATGGCTGAGCTGCACCGTGTTCGGGTCGAATTTCGACCATTGGTCGGCGCCGTACATCTTGCCGGCCGCCATCTGCAGCAAAATGGCCTGGGTCGAAATCTTCACCGTCGGCACCGCGATCTTGTCGTCCGGCCCGTAATCCTTCAGTTCCTTGATTTTCGGATTGCGGGTGATCAGGACGAGCGGCTGCGCCGACGACGCCACGATGCCCTTCACACCGCCGCGTGTGCGATCCCAGAGCAGCAAGAGGTTGCCGGTCCCGGTATTGACGAGATCGACATTGCCCGAGAGGAGCGCGTCGGTCTGCGCGCCGCCGCCCGAGAGCGTTACCCATTTCGCAGTCACGCCGGAGAGCCCGAGCTTTGCCGCGTGCTTCTCGATCAGCCCCTGCTTCTCGATGACATGGGTCGGCAGATAGAGGATGCCGAATTGGCGTGACACGACGATCTGAGACTTTTGCTGCGCCGAGGCGCGGGCCGACCATCCAAGAGCCGCCGACCCTGCCAGCAACGCCAGCGTTTGACGCCGATCCAACATTGAAATTCCTCGCCTTTTTCGGATTTCCAGGCTCTCACCCGCGATCCAGACATTGACCTCGAAAAGCACTAATGCATTAGCGTGCCAACGCAACCCTATGCGTGCTTGACGGCCCAAGCTGGATCGGAGGCCTATCGATGGACCATGCGACGCGTCCGGCGCCGGCTTCGCGCGACAAATCCCGGCAAGCCGCCGCGCACGTTTTCGAAGTGCTGCGTGAGGAGATCATCTCGCTGACGCTCCCGCCCGGCACCCCGCTGCTGCGGCCAGCCTTGCAGGAGCGCTTCGGACTCAGTTCCACTCCGATCCGGGACGCCCTCCTTCGCCTTCAGGAGGAAGGGCTCGTCGAGATATTTCCGCAGCATACGACCATCGTCAGCCTCATCGATGTGGAGAGCGCGCGGCAGGCGCAGTTTCTGCGCCGCGCCTTGGAGACCGAGATCGCCCGCGTCCTCAGTGAGGCGGCGGACGCCGCGCTCGTCTCCGAACTCCGTTCCGTCATCGACCAGCAAGAGTGGGCCGCGAAACGCAGCGATCTCGTCCGTTTCTGGGATCTCGACCTCGCGTTTCACGCCGCGATGTATCGCGCGGCCGGAATTCCCGACCTTTGGGCGACGGTCCGCCGGCATAACGGCCAGATCGATCGCCTGCGTCACCTTCATTTGCCGGTCGAGGGCAAGGCACGCCAAGTAATTGACGATCATGCCGCCATCGCCAGCGCCATCGAAAAGGGGAACGCGACGCGCGCGCAGGAATGTGTGCGCGAGCACTTGTCGAAATCGATCGCGTTCAGCCCCATCATGCGCCAACGGCACCCCCGCTATTTTCGCTGACGGGCGCACACAGGCCGACAGGCGCGATAAGAACGGGCGCGTACACGCATAAGTAGAGATCGATTGCCTGGAAGTATTGCAGCCGACGCTATTAGCGCGACTTGCACTAAACCTTAATGATGACTCGCCGCCGGCCTTACGTTAGCGAATCGTCAATAGTCCTCCGCCAACCTGATAGTGTTGAGGACTTCTATGAACCTTGGGACATGCAGAGCACTGGCGTCTGTGCTCCTTATGGCATGCTCCGTGGCCGCGGTCGCGGGCGCTACGCATCGTGTTGCCTGGCGCGCCGAATACAGGCGGCCCGCGGTGCCGGTGAGCTATCCCAAGGAAAACCCCTACACACCTGCTAAAGCGCACCTCGGCAAGCTTCTTTTCTTCGATCCGATCTTGTCGGGCTCGCGGTCACGCTCGTGCGCGACCTGTCATAATCCGTCGCTGTCGTGGACGGACAGTTTGCCGCGCGCGCTCAGCGATACACAGACTCCCATGCCGCTTCGCTCGCCGACATTGCTCAACGTCGGCACCGTGCCGATTCTCGGTTGGGACGGCAAATTCCCCAGCCTGGAGGCGGTGACCTTCGGTCCGATCACCGCGGCAAACAATATGAACCTGTCCGAAGCGGACCTGGTGAAACGGCTCGCCGCGATTCCAGGTTACGTCGAAGCCTTCCGCGCCGCCTTCGGAGAGGATGCCATCAGCCGGCGCAACATCGAACGCGCGGTCGCGACCTACGAGCGCTCGATCGTCTCGGCCCCGGCGCCTTTCGACCGATGGATCGACGGCGACAAGAAGGCCATCAGCGAGCAGGCCAAACGCGGCTTCGACGTTTTCAACGGCAAGGCCAATTGCGCCGCCTGCCATTCAGGCTGGGCCTTCACCGATGGCTCCTTCCACGACATCGGCTCTTCGACGGGCGACGATATCGGGCGCGGACAATTCTTCCCGACATCGAAGAAGCTCAAATACGCCTTCAAAACGCCGACGCTGCGCGACGTGGCCCGCCGGTCCCCCTACATGCATGACGGCTCCGTCACGACGCTCGCGGAGGTGATCGAACTCTATAATCGGGGCGGAATCGACCGCCCGAGCCGATCCAATGAAATCAAGCCTCTCGGGCTTACCGAACGGGAAAAGGCGGACCTGATCGCGTTCCTCGAGACCCTGACGGGCGACATGAAGCCGGAGGCGGTGCCTGTCCTTCCGCGCTAAGGGAGGCCGGGATGAATCAGCAGTAAAAGCGCAGGCCGCCGCCAATGAGCGAAAGGCCGGCAATCAGAAGTCCGCCCGCGCACTTTTCCAGCAATTCGGTGCGCGCCTGCGCCTGCGGCGCGAAATAGGCCAACGCCGCCCCCGACAACATGCTCGCCAGGCTGATCGCTGCAATCATATCTTTTATCTCCCTGCCCCTCGGCTTTCATTCGAAGATACGCGATGCCCATTAATGCTCATGGGTCGCGATGCCGCTGACTTGATTAAAAGACGTTCCCGCCCCGTAACTATTCGTTAAGGTTTATTGACCGTAAATCGCGTCGGCCCTGGGTGTTGAATCCTATGCGCCGCCGGAGCGAAAAAACCCGATCCCCTGCCGTCATGATGCCCCGTCTTCTGCGCGCGCGCCGGGTTTGCGGCCCGTTTCCGTGGCGAGAAAATAGCGTGGCCGTTTCGGCGCATCAACGGTGCAACTGAGGTTGCATCAGAGCGGCGGTGCCATCGCACCTTAGAAAGGAATATTAACCACGCGGCCACAATTCGGCAACCTACGGTTACCAAGTGATTAACAAGAACCCATAAAGCTGGTAAAAGATTTTACTCAATATCTAATCGAGGGGGCCCGATGGTCGGCCGCGCGTCTATCCGGCTGGCAAGCGTTATTCTTTTGGCGTTTGTCGTATGGGTTTTTGGTCTTGGCGGAGAAGCAAGCGCGCATGTCAAATGGTTTTGCGCCTACGACGTCGCCGGACAGCCTCGCGGGCTTGAGAATGTCCTCTGCCCGGATTTTGAACAGCTTGTCGCCGTTGCGATCCTGACATTGCTCGCCGGATGCCTCGTCTAGGGCACGCCGGTCGGTCACGCCATGGTGCGCTCGATCGATCGCGTGACCGCCGATCTTCTTCCGAACGTCGAGCTTATGATCCGCATCGTCTGCGGCTTCTTCTTCGTCTCGCTGTGGGC
>JBFWXB010000076.1:0-12358 GCA_050187875.1 Variibacter sp. | reverse complement strand
TCGGTACCACGCCCTGCGGCAGCGTGCGGGATGCGGCTGAGAGGTATTCGAGCACTCTGCTGCGTGCCCAATAGATGTCGGTGCCCTCGGCGAAGATGACGTACACGAATGAGACGCCGAAGAACGAAAACCCGCGCACCACCTTCGATCGCGGCACCGACAGCATCGCGGTCGAGAGCGGATAGGTGACCTGATCCTCGATCACCTGGGGGGCCTGCCCTGTATACTCCGTGTAGATGATGACCTGCGTGTCCGAGAGGTCCGGGATGGCGTCAAGAGGAACCTTGGTGAGCGCATAAAGACCGGCCCCCGTCGCAAACACCGTCGCGATCAGGACCAGCACCAGGTTGGAAGCAGACCAGCGGATGATGCGGGCGATCATGGCTGCTTCTCCATGACCGCCAGCGCGGGCGGGTCGGCCTTCGGCGTATCGCCCTTAGGAGGCTCTGCCGTGAAGCCGGCCAGCGCCGCCTTGAGATTGCTTTCCGCATCAATCAGGAAGTTCGCAGCGACGACGACGTTCTCGCCGGCCTTGATGCCTTCCACGATCTCTACGTAACCGTCGCCGCGCAAGCCGACCTTGACGGGGCGCGGCTCGAAGCGGCCTTCGCCGCGATCGACGATCACCACCTGGCGATTGCCGCTGTCGATGAGCGCCGAGACCGGCACGACGAGACGCTCGGCCTCGCCCTGGCCGGCATTGATTTCGACGTCAGCAAACATCTCGTGCTTGATGCGGTGATCGGGGTTCGCGACCTCGATGCGTACCTTGGCCGTGCGCGTCGCCATCTCGAGCTCGTGCAGGACGAAGGTGACACGGCCTTCGAACGTCTCGCCCGGGAAGGCACGGAAGCTGACCCTGGCGTTGGCGCCGACACGGATCTGGCCGATATCCTGCTCGGCAATGTCGGCGATCACCCATATCGAGGAGAGGTCGGCAAGGCGCAGCATCTCGTCGCCTGCCCTCATCATCATGCCTTCGATAGCCTTCTTCTGCATGACGACGCCGGAGACCGGCGAAGGCCAATCGAACGAGATGACCGGCTCGCGCGTGCGACCGATCTCATCCATCACGGCCTGCGGGAGCTGCAGATTCTGCAGCCGTTGCAGGGCGCCTCTCTCGTCGCGGTTGCCGGTCGCATTGGTCGAGATGCGGTAGTCGACCTGCACCTTGACCATGTCCGGGCTGTAAACGCGGAACAGCGGCTCGCCCTTTTTAACGTGGCGGCCCGTCTCGTTGACGTACAGCTTTTCGATAAAGCTGTCGGCGCGCAGCGCGATCGTCAGCAGCGTGCGCTCATCCGGCTTGGCGACGCCGGGCGCACGGATGGGCCGAACAAGGAAGCGCTTGGTAGCCGGCTCCGATCGGACGCCCGAGCGTTGTATCTTGGCGATACTGACCTTGACCGTTCCCCCATCGTCCTCCTCGCCCCCGTAGACCGCGATGTAATCCATCCCCATCCAGTCCTTTATCGGCACCGGCGAGGTATCGGGCAGGCCCATGGGATTACGGTAGTAGAGGACTTTCTTTGGCGCGCCGCCGTCCCCTTTTGGCGGTTCCTTCGGCCTCACCACGGCGAAGTCCGCTTCCTGGTCGTCGTAGATGGCGACGTAATCACGGCCGTCGCCGGTCTTCGTCGGCTCGGCGGCGAAATCGGAGTCGTTGTCCGGGTGCTTCCAGTAGAGCACCTTGCGCTCTTTCGGCGCCGCAGCCGGCATGGCGGCAGCCTCCGGGGAGGACGGCGATGTCCACTGGCGCGGATCGGGCCAGGTGCCGGCCCCAAGGCGGTAGCCGGCAACGGTTGCGGCGAGCATCGCCGTGATGGCGATCCCCCCGATGAGGAGCTTTTGCATCAGCGGCTCCTCCTCACTTTGCCTGGAACACAACGACGCCCTCTACCGTGTCCTTCTCGCCAGGCACTTTCGCCATGATGCGGAAGGCCCAGCCGCCGGCCATACTGAGGTCAGCCTTGAAGCGATAAACGCCTGGCTCTGCTGCCGGCATCGCCACATGCTTGGCCGTCATGTCCGCCATGTTGTCGGGCGCCATATCGAGCCGCGTGCGAAAGAGCACGGCTCCAATGACAGGCTTGCCCGTCGCCTTATGGATGAGGCGCACAGCCAGCTCGCTACCAGGGCTATTCTTCACGGCGACTTTAATGGGCTGGAATTCATAGTCGCTAGCAGCGGCCAAGGTGGTTGCCGACGAGAGTGCGATTGCGACGCCAGCTAGGCACGCACGAAGGATTGTCGAGAAGGTCATGTCAGATCCTGTCCAATTGGGTTGATGCACGACGGCGCAATGCCGCCATTGCGCAGCGCATGGAAAGGTCCATGCGCCATCGCCCGCTGCGATGCACGAGCCGATCACCGATGGATCAGGTTCGGGGAGGTGGTGGTTGCGGCTTTCTCGACCAGTCGGGCGGAGGCTTAAACTCGCTCGGTCGAAACTGCACCGACCCGAAGCGGGCGAGCGACGCGATCGGTCGATCAATGCTAAAGAGCTGGAAGCACTTGGCTAGGCACAACTCAGGCGGGCAGGCCTTGTCCTTGGAGCAGAATGGGCAATCGTCCGTGCTCGACGAACCCTTCATCATGGAGGCGCAGTCCATCATCGGCGTTGCGGCGGACACGATCTTGTGCTCGCCCACATTTCCATGCGTCAAGGCAACCTGCGCACCCGCGGATTTCGCAACTGTTGCCCAGGCCGATACGATCGGCGCGAGAACGATCGCAACTGCAACGAGTGCCGAGAGCATTGTGCGAAGAACGGGCAAGATCGAAACCTCCAACGGGCAATCTCGGCCGTTGCCCCAGAATGGTCAATGCAAATTACCGTGCGCAGGGCAGCACCAGACGATCCCGGCCGTCAATTGACGGAGAGGTAGGCCGTTTGTGGCGCAGCGATCGTGCGTTTCGGCGCCGGCGCATCGGTTGGGGGAGCGGCGTGTGCGCCCGAACGGCCTTCTCATTAAGGTCGGCGGAACAGAACTCCATAAATCTGTAGGCAAAGCGGCGCACGACGCTACCGCGTCGAACCGCAAACCATGTCGTGTTGACGGGGAACTTCTCGTCCATTTCGAGCAGACGAAGGCCCTGGTCCCATTTCTCGGAGAAGGCCATCGAAGCGATGATGCCAACACCGAGCCCGACGTACGTCTTGAGCACGTCGGTATCCATGGCAGACATCACGACATCGGGCGCGATACCGGCATCGGCAAATGCTCTGTCGATGTTGCCGCGGCCTGTGAATCCCTCGTGATATGTGATGATCGGATGCTCCGCGACGGCCGCCAATGTGAGCGGTTTGACGGTCTCGAGCTCATGCCCTTCGGGCACGACGATGCCGTGCGTCCATTCGTAGAATGGGAACGTTGCAAGCTGTGGCATCGCGGAGAGCGTCTCGGTCGCGATACCGATTTCGGCCGTCCCGCTCGCAACCATCTCGGCGATTTCCGGCGGACTTCCCTGGTGAAGAGACAGATGCACTTTGGGGAACGTCGTGCGGAACTTACGGACGACCTCCGTCAGCGCATAGCGCGCCTGCGTGTGCGTCGTCGCGATCGTCAAGTGTCCGGCATCATTGTCGGCGAATTGCTCGCCGAGTTTCTTGATGTTGGCGGCATCGACAAGCAACCGCTCCACGATCGCCGCGACCTCGCGGCCCGGCTCCGTAAGCCCGAGCAGACGTTTGCCTTTGCGCACGAACAACTCGACGCCGAGTTCGTACTCCAGGTCCTTGATATGCTTGCTGACGCCGGACTGGGACGTGTTCAACGCTGATGCCGCCTCGGTCAGGTTGAACTGCCGGCGCACGGTTTCGCGGATAATCCGCAACTGCTGGAAGTTCATGGGCCTGCTCCTCGACTTGTAACCTTTTATTCCCCTGCTCTCATTTCGAGACCTAGAACGATCTTCGCGCCTCTTGTGCGTCAAGCGGCTGGAATCACCTGGGTCTATCGTCCCGCCCCTGAATTCCGATCTCCTCGCGGCGCGCTCGAAAGAAGCGGCCGTACACGCCCTGCGCGGCCGCGGCCTGATAGACCTGAGGGATGGCGGGAAGGTCGCCGCGCTCGAGCGCAGAGATGGTCGCGGCGTGCGTGATCTCGAAGGCGTCGAAACCGGCACGGACCATCAATGGCAGCTGGTCGAGCAGGACGTCACCGGTCGCACGGATTTCGGCGCGATAGCCGGCGTCGCGCAACTGCCGCGCGGCCGAGTACGACCGCCCATCCGAAAATTTAGGAAACGGCAGCGCTACGACGCCCAAGCGCGCAATATCGTCCGTCTCGACATCTATCGACTGGCCGACATTCAACCTCACGCCGACTGCAGCGCCCGTCGAGGCAATCGTCAACTGATCCTTTCGCCACCGCTCGAGGGAGACGATAACGCGGGTACCGATGCCCATAGGTTCGTCGTCCGCCACGTTGCGCCATTCATCGCTGACGAACGCGCCATTGCGCCAGAGCTGGGCGTCGACCTGCTTTGGCTTGAGTGGCGGCAATAAAGGGGTTGGCTCAGACATTGCTCGCGGCTCCTTCAGCAGATACTGGGCGGTAAGACTTCTCCGCGCCGTAGAGCGCCTCGCGGAACGGCGCCTTGCCGAGTCTCCGGTACGCCGTGACGAAGTTTTCAGCCGCGTCGCGCCGCAACCCAAGATACGTCGCCACGATCGTCTCGACGGCTCCGGGCACATCCTCAGCCGTGAAACTCGGTCCGATGATGTCACCGATCGCAGCGTCGTCCTTTGGGCTGCCGCCGAGCGTGATCTGGTAGTGCTCGGTGCCCTTCTTGTCGACGCCGAGGATACCGATGTTGCCGGCGTGGTGATGCCCGCACGCGTTGATGCACCCCGAGATATTCAGGCGCAGCGGACCGATCGCCTCTGATTTCTCCTGATCGGCGAAGCGCCGCGCGATTTCCTGCGCAATGCCGATGGATCGCGCATTGGCGAGATTGCAGTAGTCGAGTCCCGGGCAGGCGATGATGTCGGTGATGAGTTCTGTGTTCGCCGTCGCGAGTTTTGCCTCGACGAGGGCGCTGTAGACCTTATCAAGGTCAGTGACCGGGACGATCGGCAGCGCGAGATTCTGCTGATAGGTGACGCGGATCTCGTCATGTCCGAACTGCTCTGCGAGGTCGGCGACAGCTTCCATTTGCTCTGCGGTCGCATCCCCCGGCACATTGCCCGGCTCTTTGAACGAAATATTGACGATAACGTAACCCGGCGTGCGATGCGGCAACACGTTCGTTCTGAGCCAGCGATCGAAGCCGGCGTCGGACTTGCGCAACGACTCAACTTTCGGATCCTTGAGCGCGCGTGGCTTCAGCGGTTTCGGCACGAAGTGGGCGGCAATGCGATCACGCTCCGCGGATGGCAGGTTGATCGCCGGTTTGTCCAGCTTGCTCCATTCGGCTTCGACCTGGCGACGAAACTCATCGATGCCGAGCGCATTGACCAGGATCTTGATGCGCGCCTTGTAGATGTTGTCGCGGCGGCCATGCAGGTTGTACACGCGCATGACCGCCTCGAGATACGAGAGGATCTCATCGCGCGGCACAAACGACGCAATCTCCTGCGCGACGTAGGGCGTGCGCCCCTGACCACCGCCGACGTAAACGCGGAAACCCGTCGCGGCCTTGGCGCCCTTCACGATCTTCAGGCCGATGTCGTGAAACAATACGGCCGCGCGGTCCTCGGCGGCACCTGAGATCGCGATCTTGAACTTGCGGGGCAGGAAGGTGAACTCCGGATGGATCGTCGACCATTGGCGCAAGACTTCCGCCCAGATGCGCGGATCCTCGATTTCGTCGATGGCGACCCCGGCGTAGGGATCGGCGGTGACATTGCGGATGCAGTTGCCGCTGGTCTGGATCGCGTGCATGTCGACGGCCGCCAGCGCGTCGAGAATATCAGGAGCATCCTCGAGTTTGGTCCAGTTGAACTGGATATTCTGCCGCGTCGTGAAATGCCCGTAACTGCGATCCCATTTGCGCGCGATCATCGCGAGCTGGCGGAGTTGAAGGGAATTCAGGACGCCATAGGGAATGGCCACCCGCAGCATGTAGGCGTGAAGCTGCAGATAGAGGCCGTTCTGCAGGCGAAGCGGCTTGAATTGTTCCTCCGTGAGGTCGCCCGACAGTCTGCGCGCTACCTGCCCGCGAAACTGATGGGCACGCTCGGCGACAAACGTCTGATCGAAGTCATCGTAGCGATACATGGCGCACCTCAGATGGACGGTGAGCGAGCCACACGAATGCGCTCGCGGACAGAAACTGGAGCGGGTCGACCGTCATCGAGACGGACGTCGAAAGCATAAACGGCGGTCACTTCGTTACGCTCGACGGCGGCAAGCGCCAGCGCCTCAAGCGCCTTCAGCTCCGAGGGTGTTTCGACGGCATCGGCGCAATCGAGCGCCTCCACCCATCGGCCATCGCGCGCCAGATAGACGACGGCGCCCGAGCGCAAATGATTGGCGGTGACGACACTAGGCATGGACGGGAACTTTCTCGTCTACGTTTCTGATTTGCCGATCGAGTCTCTCGACAATGCCGGCGACGTCGAGACTTGCTACTTCGCCAATGATGAGAAGCGTTGGACCCGAGAGATCCAGAGCGCCATCGGACGCAATCAAACCGTCGAGCGTCGTCGCAATACGGCGCTCGCCCACTTGCGTCGCACGAGCCACCGCCAGAACCGGCGTCGTCACTGGCCATCCCGACTCGGCCAAGCGACCGGCGAGTGCGCCCGATGTCGAAAGCCCCATGTAGACGGCGAGCGTCGTCTTGCCGTTGGCGAGCGCCGCGAAATCGACCTGGTCGAACTCTGCGCGTCCATCGCCGACGGCGTGACCTGAAATGAACGTCACCGAGCGGGAGATATCGCGGTGCGTCAGCGGGATCTGCAGCGAGGCGGCGACCGCCGATGCCGCCGTGATCCCGGGAACAACCTCGATGTCGATACCGGAAGCGCGGAGCATGTCGATCTCCTCGCCGCCGCGCCCGAAGATCGAGGGATCGCCGCCTTTGAGCCGGACTACGGTCTTGCCTTCGCGCGCGAGCGACACCAGCAAGGCGTTGATCTCCGCCTGGGTCCGCGCGTGACGACCCTTAGCCTTGGCGACGGATATGAGCTGCGCCTCGCGACGCGCGTAAGCGAGGACGCCATCGCCCATCAGCCCATCGTGGACGACAACGTCAGCCGACTTGAGCGCACGCACAGCCTTCAGCGTCATCAGCTCGGGATCGCCTGGCCCGGCGCCGGCGAGGATCACACGACCTTGACGCGGCTCGTCGCCGGACTGCGCCATCAGGTGATCCACGCGCGCGCGACCCGTCGCTTCGTCTCCGCCAAGGATGGCAGCGCCGGCAGCTCCACCGAAGAAGGCCTCCCAGAATGCACGGCGCGGTGCACCGCCGGGCAGGAGCGCAGCAACCCGGTCGCGGTACTCGCGCGCGATGTCCGCAAGCCGCCCGAGGCGTGGATGGAGGTGCTGCTCTAGTTCTGCCCGCAAGCGCGTCGCCAGCACAGGAGCCGCGCCCTCGGTGCCGATCGCCACGGTGACGGTTCCCCGATCGACGATGGCGGCGAGGGCGAACGTGCTGAGCTGTGAGCGGTCGGGCACATTGATGGGCACACAGATGGCGCGAGCGCGCACCGAGACATCGCGGTCGATCGTGTCGTTTGCCGTCGCGGAAATGACCAGAGGTCGTCGGCGGAGATCCTCGTCGGTGACGTCCCCGGACCAAAGCACCACGCGGCCATCGGAGACGAGCGCGGCGAAGCCGGCGGCGAGCGGGCCCTGCGCGAAAACATCGACGACGGGCGCGCGCAGGAGCAGGACGCGGACCTTGGCAAGAGCCAGATCGCCGCCGCCGACGACCAGCGGTGGCCGCGCACTGACATCGACGAATATCGGAAACAACGCCATGACTTCAGCCCGCCATCAAATTGCTTTGCCGAACGATGCTGTCGGGCTGGACCTCGACCTCCAAACCGTCGAGTTCCTCGGTCATCACGAGCTGGCAGGCGAGGCGCGAGGACTCGTCCGCCGTGGGGATCTCGTCGAGCTTGCCGAGTTCCTCGTCCGTAGGCGGAGGCAGAAGCCCATGCCAAGCGGCGGGAATCCGTACGTGGCACGTGGAGCAGACGCAGGCCCCACCGCATTCGGCTTTGATCGGAAAGCCGGAAAAGCGCAGCAGCTCCATGACGCGATAGCCAGCCGCGGCCGGCGGCTCGAACCGTCCGCCTTCTGGCAGTGAGACGCGCAGCCTGAGATCAGGAGTATCGGCGGCGTCGACCACCTGTGGAACTCTTTGCTGCATCGCACTCTCCAAGATTGGTGTGCGGCAGAAAATAGCAAATTATTACTGTCGAGTCAGCGTAATACGAGAAAAAAGAGTTATTTATACCTAGGTATATATATAAATGGAATATTTTCCCGTTTTGGCGCACTGTCGCAAGGCCTTCTTTCTCTAATCGGCGAGGTTGCAGGGGGATCTCCCGCCTAAGCTCGGCAGGCTCCACTGCAGAGATGCGTTTGCTGATGCGCGTGAACAGAGTCCACCAACGTTGCCGCCAGACCTAGTGTTGTCGCAACTTACACGGAGCCATACGATCAAAGGGATCGAGGAGTGACATGGGCACAGCGGGTGAACGCCTGCTCCCCATAGTTGAGCCGCGATGCTAAGCGATTGAGGCCGAACTGGTGGCTCTGTGAGTTGCACCAAATGTCTGCGGGCACGATCGTCGGCGAACAACCCACCACTTCCTGCGTCAATTTGTACATTGACGATCTCAATAGAGATTATTTTTCTTTAGCAGGGGAGGCCAGCTCGCCAGCCATCAGAAGTGCACGCGCCGTTTGCTCTTGGCCCAGCGCGGGGACGTCGACTGGGCACTTAGCGAGACAAACGGCTCGGATCTGTCAAGGAGGAGCTGATGCCCGATGGAAGATACTACGTCGGCCCGCCGAGGCCCCCAGCTTTGGACGACTATGACTATATGCGCGCCCTTCGCCAACGTGATTGGGCGTGGGAAGGCCTTCGACGCGATCCCGCGTATCAGAAGGAGGCCCGCGCACACATAAGGTCTCAGCACGACGACACTCGATTGGAGAACGGGGCGCTTCTCACGCGGATGCTCGAGGTGTCGCCTCCTGCTGAAGCGTGGGCGCTCCGCTCCTTTCGTTGATCCGACACAGACGGCATTGCAGTCCCGTCACATCTGGCTCACATCGGCAAGCCGGATCGTTCTATCCACGTCGGCGGAGCGAGCAGGCGTCTCAGATCGTGAAGCGCTCTTTTTTCCAGCCATACCTGCCGTCGAGCACATTCTCATCGATCCAGCGGGCCATCAGCATGTTCTGCTCCGCGGGAACGGACTCGTTCTGCAGCTGGCGATTACGGGCGCTGACATTGTCCGAGAACCCGTGCGGCTGTCAATCGTGACGGGTGGTGCCAGCTTACTCGAGCGGACGGTATCCCACCTGATGGATCTGCGCCGCCTCCTGGCCATCCGCACTAACCAGGCTCATGTCCCCAGCTGGACAGCGCGCGCGCTCAATCGGCGCGACTGCCTGGTTGTGTTCGACTGCTTGGCTGCCGGGGGCACTGAGCGTGAAGCGGGTGGCATCTTATACGGGGACACGGCAGTCGCGCGGGATTGGCGCCACGGCAGTATCCGCCAACGTATACGGCGCGACCGGCTGCGCGCCGAAAGCTTCATCTTTGGAGGACATCGCGCCCTGCTGGAATGAGCTGCGGTTCGAATTCAAGGTTGGCGCATTTAGAGCCTCCCCACGCTTTCCAAACTAAGGAACACTGTTGCTCCTTTAGGTAGGAGGAGCCCATGTTGGACCAATCCGGTGACGATTTTCTTATTGCTTCTGAAGCGGCCGCCAAACTGCGAATGGCTAAGCGCACACTCGACAATCATCGATGGAAAGGAACCGGTCCGAAGTTTCGACGCCATGGCGGCCGCATTGTCTACCGCCACAGCGATCTTCTCGCGTGGTCAGAAGAACGCGCCGCTCGACTGGCTGGACAAAGAGCCCCGCATCGTGGAAATCCGCAACCTGCTCACAATAGGGACAGCGGTCATCGCGTTAATAGCGCTGACCTTGCCCAAGCAAAGTGTCCCGAAACTGTACTGGAACGCCACTCCGAGCGTTCCGATCGGATTGTACGTGCTGTCGAGCCGAATACCGGCAAAAGGCGACCTCGCGATCATCAGTCTGCCTGAAGCGACTGCTGCGCTTGTTGACGCGCGCGGTTACATGCCAGCGCGCTTTCGGCTCATAAAACCAGTTGTGGCAGGCTCCGGTGATACAGTTTGCCGATACGGGTTGGTCGTGAGTATCGGCGGGAGGCCACTCGCCTTGGCCGATGGATTGGACTTGCGACAACGCCCCCTGCCGCAGTGGGAGGGATGTCACCGCTTAACGCACTCCGAGCTCTTTGTGATTTCGAGCGTACGAGGCAGCTTCGACAGTCGCTACTTCGGGAGGATCCATGTGCGGCACGTGTTGGGAACAGCCGTACCCATCTGGACACGCTAGCCAGCCTTCATGCGCGCCAACGCGGCATCGACTCTAGCGACCGCCTCCACAAGCTGCGTACGCAATGAGGTGAGATCGTCAATGGGATCTTCGTCGGTAGCCAGATGATGTGGATCGAGACACGCGTCGATCAACGACAAAAGCGTTTGAGCACGCATGGGGCCGGCATCGAGGGCGGCTTCCAATGCCTTGCTGTCGACGCCCTCGCCATCCAGTATCAGTCTCCCATCACATGCTGACAGCCAGACGGAGAGCCGGGCCCCCGTCAGAACAGCCATATCAACGACCTCCGCCGGCAACGTCATTTTGACGGCGGGTTCGGCGCATGCAGATAGTCGATAACCTGCAATGTAGATCTCGGCCGGCAAGGATCCGATTCCGCCGTCCTCACGCACAAAAAATGGCGATGCTGCCTCTCCGGTCATGTTCTGCTACTCCCCGCAGTCAGCCAGCGACCATCAAATAATATCCCAAAATGGGATAATCCGAGATCAGGATTATGCGGTGAAGCCGTCAATAGTACTCCCGGCTTCAAACAATGCGCGACACGCTGCGCTCGCCGCGCCAAATCAAGCTCCGCAAGCTCCTGCGTGATATTCGCGATAAGCGCGGCCTGACGCAGGCGGGTGTTGCCGCGCGCCTCGGCAAGCCTCAATCTTTTGTCGCCAAATATGAAGGCGGAGAACGGCGCCTCAGTGCGATTGAGTTCATTGACGTCGTGCGAGCACTCGACCTCGAGCCCAGCGCCGCTATGCGGCAACTTCTGAAGGCTCTTGATGGCGATGCCTCGTGAACAACCGCACTTGCACTTTTGAATCGCAATCATCGAGCGCACCGCGTTGAAAAGGACTGTGCGTACCGTACAGTCTTTCGCCCGAACGCATTGGGAGACCTTCTAGCATATCCACCCTGTCGGTAGTGTCGTTTTAGTGTCGCATTCGCCCTTAACTGCTGCTCGTGATTCAAGATAAATGACCGGCGGTGTGGCGCCCCGCGAAGTGGGGACCGCGACAGTCGACATTTGCAGCCGGCTGCTCGTGATCGGTGATCGGAATCAGTCCCATCCGCACATCGGCAGACAACGATGTCAGCTCTGCGAGGAACCGAGGTGGTGCAGCTTCGCCATACCCATGTCTCGTTCGCTTAGGGGGTAGGAAGTCGGGGCGGGTCCGCCCTCGGTCTTTAGATCTCGGTCGGTCGGGCTCTATCTCGCGGCTGCGAGAGCCGCTCGACCAAGCCGCCGATGAAGACGGCGTCTCGGCGCATTCGCGTGACGATCCCTCCCGCGGTCGGCGTGGCACGCTCTCGCCGTCTGAGACGAGCGTCGCACATGCGGGGATGGGCCTGACCGCGCCGGCGACGTCTGAAAGTCCCCGATCGACGCGCGCCGGAGCGTCGGTGATCGCGCCTCATCTTCCGCGGCCGTGCGATCGGCTCGACGGCAGCTCGAGTCCGACGTCGCGCATAGTCGCTCCTGTCAGCCCGGTGGCGTACCGGACGGCCGGGCCGCCGCTCCTCTGGCCGCGGTGGAGAGCCCTATTCCCGCATAGCTTTGTGCACGATGTGACAGGCGTCGCCTCGGCGGCAACCCGCGCGTGCGCGGGTCCTCCACTTCGTTCCGGCCCGTCTCCGCGGAGCGGAGCTCCGCTCCGACGGGTGCCACCAGCTCCAGCCTGCCACGATCGCACGTCGCCGGCGGGGACTAGGTCTCCGCCGGGACAACGTGAGGAACGACACCATGGCTACGATCGGATACGTCACCAAGCGCGACGACGGCCGCTACGAAGGCGAGCTCA
>JBFWXB010000075.1:0-12742 GCA_050187875.1 Variibacter sp. | reverse complement strand
TTTGGAGTTGCGGAATTTTGAAGCTGCGAGACTTTCAAAGCTGCGAGATCGGAGGATCGATCGAAACTGCGGCTCTCTGTGATTAAGGGATGTCCGTCAACGAGCCCTCACGCATCCGCTCCCGCGGCAAGCGGTTTGCCAAGATAGGCCTCGATCACCTCCGGATGCGTCACCACGTCCTGCGGCGTGCCGCGGAAAAGCTCGCGGCCGAAGTTCAGGACGAAGACGTGATCGCAAAGGTCGACAATGACATGGACGACATGCTCGATCATCACGATCGTCGCGCCGGCGGCATGGATGCGGCGCAGCGTGGACATCAGGTCCTCGATCTCTCCCCAGGTCAGGCCGCCCATGACTTCGTCGAGCAGAATGAGCTTGGGCTCGGTCGCGAGCACGCGCGCGAGCTCGAGCTTCTTCTTGCCGCCGAGCGTCAGCGCGCCCGCCGGCACATCCGCCTGGTCGGTCAGGCCCACGAGCCGCAACGGCTCCTCGGACATGGCGCGCGCTTCCTTCAGCGAGCGCCGCGCCCCGTTGCGCGAGAACAGCGCGCCCGTCACCACGTTGTCGCGCACGGACATTTCGGCAAACGGCTGCGTGATCTGGAACGTCCGGCCGATGCCGCGATGAGCGATCCGATACGGCGGCAAACCGTGGATCGGCTCTCCCTCGAACTCGATCGTCCCGGACGAGAGCGGGGCATATCCGGTGATGAGGTTGAGCAGCGTCGTCTTGCCGGCGCCATTGGCGCCGATAATGCCGAAGAACTGACCCGGCCGCACCTCGAACGACACATCGGAGATGGCCTTGATGCCCCCGAACGATTTCGCGACGTTCGTAATCTTCAGCACGGTCGACCTCAGTGCGCGGAAACGCGAACAGAACCAGGCGCCGCGCGGTCCGTCCCGGCGGTCTTGGTTCCCAGAAATGCCTCTTGAACGAGAGGCGTGCTTTGCAGCTCGGCGGTCGTGCCCGACGCGGCGATCCGGCCGTTGGCGATGACGTAGCCTCGATGCGCGATCGTCAGCGCCGCCTGCACGTTCTGCTCGACGAAGAGAATGCTTAAGCCCAGTTTGGCGATGGCGGCGATCGTCGCGTAGACATCGATGATGATCTTGGGCGCCAAACCCAACGACGGCTCATCCAGGATGAGAAGCCGGGGGCATCCCATGAGCGCCCGCCCGATGGCCAGCATTTGCTGCTCGCCGCCGGACATCAATCCCGCCTTCTGCGCGCGCCGTTCGGCGAGACGCGGAAACAGGCTGTAGACCTGATCGAATTTCTCGGCCCGGCGCCGCCGCGCCGTTTTCGAATAGGAGCCGATCAAAAGATTCTGATGCACGGTGAAGTTTGGAAACACCTGCCGGCCTTCGGGCGCCAGGCAGATTCCGAGATCGACGCGCCGATGCGCCGGCACCGCGGCGATATTTTCTCCGGCAAACCTGACCTCGCCCGACCAGGTCGAAAGGAGACCGGAAATGACGCGCGTCGTCGTCGTCTTGCCGGCGCCGTTCGCGCCGAGCAGACAGACGATCTCCCCCTCTTGCAGCGACATCGATATGTCCTGCAGGACGAGCGAATGCCCGTAGCCCGCGCGCACATTGGACAGCTCGAGGAGCGGCGTCATCGCGGCCTCGTGTCGGCGGGCACGGGCATCGACGCTCCGCCGCGGCCGGAACGCCAGTCGAGGAACTGCACGATTCCGCCGCGGATGCCTTGCGGCAAATAGAGAACGCAGCCGACGAGAATGAGGCCGAAGACCAACAGGCTCGCCCCCTCGATGTGGCCGAGGCCGATACGCGTGGCATCGCCGATGAGCGTCGTCGCGACGGCTCCGAGCACGGGGCCGGACAGCGTGTAGATGCCGCCGAGAATCGGGGCGATCTGCGAGGTGATCGTGATGTGAAGGTCGAACGCGAGCGCCGGATCGATGTATCCGCCGTGCCAGACCTCGACGCCACCGGCAAGCGACGCCAGCGAGCCGGAGATCGCCGTTATCGCGGCTCGGTACTTCAACGGATAGAGGCCGAGCATTTGCGAAGCGCCCTCGTTTGCCCGCATGGCGCGAAAGGCGAAGTGGTAGCGCGATCGGCTGATCGCCCAGGCGATCAGGCAGGTGCCGACAGCCGCGATCCCCATCGCCAAGTTCACCGTGAACGCGCCGGGAAAGTTATCCGGAATGAGATACGCGCCCTTTGCGCCGCCGGTCAGATCCGGCAGCATCACCGCGATCACCCGCAGCCCCTCGGAAACCGCCAAGGTCGTGATGGCGAAATAGATTCCGCGCATCTTTCCAGTGATCAACGCCAAGCCCAAGCCGAGGATCGCGCCCGCTACGAGCGACCCGAGCAGCGAAAGCCAGAACGGCGTGCCGGCGGAATTGGCCGCCAGGATCGCGGCATAGCCCCCAAGCCCGAAAAAGGCCGAATGCCCGAGCGAAATCAGGCCGGCGCTCGCCATCAGATTCCAGCTCACCGCAAGGACGACAAGCGAACACGTGCGGAACGTGATGTCCACCATCGTCGGCGAACCGAACACCGGCGTGAGCAGCGCAAAAAGAAGGCCGACAACCCAGATCGACACGGAGGCGAAGCGCATATTCATCACTGGGTCTCGACTGCTTCACCCAGGATACCGCGCGGCCTGAGAATAAGAATCCCGATGATAAGGACGAACGCGATGCCCTCGGCCCAGCCGGACCCGTCCGGGAGATAATACGACGCGAAGGTCTCGGCGAAAGCGAGAACGAGCGCCCCGATGACGGTGCCGGCGATGCTGCCGAGGCCGCCCAGAATGACGATCGCAATAGCCTTCACGAGCATCGGAAAGCCCATGAACGGCGTAATCGTCAGGATGAAGCTGACGACCACGCCGGTCGCCACGCCGAGCGCACAGCTCACGCCGAACGACAACGCGTAGATTCGCCGCACATCGACGCCCATGAGCGTCGCGGCCGCGCGGTTTTCCGCGACGGCGCGCGTCGCCAGCCCCGTCTCGGACCAACGCAGCCAGGCGATGAGCGCGGCGACCATTACGACCGCGACCGCGAATGCGACCAGCCGCCCATGCACCACCAGCACGTCACCGATCAGGAACGATGAGGTTGCGTAGACCGGCGTCGTCGAGCGCGCGTTGCCTGTCCATAAGATGATCGCGATATGCTGAATCGCCAGACCCAGCCCGAAGGTGAGCAGGATCTGGTTGATGTGGGGCGCATCGAGGACCTTGGCGATGAACCCTCTGAACAGAAGCCACCCCAGCCCATATCCCGCCACGACGAGCACGGGGAGCGATATCAGCGGATCGACACCGAGCAGCGTGAAGAGCCAAAAGGCGCCGTAAGCTCCAAGCATAATCATCTCGCCGTGAGCGAAGTTGATGATTCGCACGACGCCAAACCCGAGCGACAGGCCGACCGCCATCAGGGTATAAAGCCCCGCAAGCAGGACGGCGTCGCTGAAGGCCTGAGGAATAAGGTCCATCAGTGACTCCGGCAGAAAGAACGAGCAGCGCTATTGGGCGCAGGGCTGCAGTTTCCCGGTCGCCACCTGCTCGGGATAGACGAGAACGCTGGTGATGCTCCCGTCCGGCTTCTTCTGCCGCTGGAACACGACCATCGTACCGAACGCCTGATGCAGCGCGACGCGGCTCTTCTTGAAGCGGCTGTCGCCAAGTGGCGTCTGATACTCCTGCTTCTCGAGCCACTCCTTGAGGCGCTCGCGATCGGTCGACTGCGTCCCCTCGACCGCCAGCAGAGCGAGGATCGTGGTGGCGTAGTAGCCGACCTCGAGGAAGTCCGGCGACGTCTTATACTTCTCGAACCACATCTTCTCCCAGTCGGCGGCAGACGGGAAGAGCTTCGGCTCCTTCTTGTCGGCAGGGTAATTCAGCCCTGGCACCCATGTCGTGACGCCGGTCCAGCAAACCTGCGATTCTCCGGTCGCCTCCTGCCACTCGCGCAACTGCGTCTGCGCGGTGCCGACGAGATACGGAATGTTGAGGCGCGCGGCGTGAATCTGTTTCGTCAACTGGATCGCGTCATTCGTCTGCACCAGGACATAGAGAATGTCGGGGCGGCGCACGCGGATCTTCGCCAGCGTGGGGCCGAAATCGGCCGATCCCTCACGGACCAACTCGTCCGCGACGAGGTCGAAGCCCGCTTCCTTCACGTACCTGCGCGCATCCTCGATGTGGGCGCGGCCATACGCGCCGTCGGAGTAGAGAAGCGCGACCTTCTTCTTCGTACCCAGCGCCGCCTTGAGCGCGTTCACGTTGTTCTCGTGGTAGTAATAGGACCACGCATAGGTATGGAAGAAGTACGGGTCCGGCCCGACCTCCTTCTCGATCACATCCGATGAACCGCCCGGCATGAACCAGATCGGGCGATCATCGAGCTTTTTCCACGGCGGCACGGCCGCCGCGGCGACGTTCGAGCCGTCCGGCCCGATGATGATGTGCACCTTGTCGGTCTGAATGAACGTATTCATCAGCGATACGGTGATCGCGTTGTTCGACTGCGTGTCGCGGAAAAGAACTTCGATCGGCCGGCCGGCGACCTTGTCGCCCCGCACCTTCTTCCAGACTTCAACCGCCGTCTCGATGCCGTTCTTGGCTTGAGCGCCATAGGCGACGTAGCGTCCCGACGTCGAGACCGGCGCTCCGATCTTGACAGGCTCCTGCGCGCTCGCGGGAGCAGCGCCAAGGGCGGCCGCAAGGCCGGCCAAAAACAGCAAATTCGACGGATATCGCATAGAGGTTCTCCCGGGGGACGCCCATGATCCAGTTCTATTTTTCATTAAGTTTCGCATGCAACATTGCGAGCGTCAATGGACCGTGATCGATCGCCGCACATGCGCCGCGCATTGTCCGAGCCTCGACTTTCCACAACGAATAGGCGGTTTCAAGGGGGCAGCGGCGCGGGCCGCGCGATGTGAACAGAACATACTCAACCAGATTTCGTGCTATTTTGCATCCAAAATAACGTTTGCGGTTGAGAAGCAAACAGGGATTCTGTAAAGGTCGGGCCAGCGATCGGGATCGCGCGCCGGCCAGACGGGCCGCGGCACGGACACGAGCGAAGAGAGCCATGCAGCCAAACTACGAGACCCTCAAGCTCGACAGGATCGACGAGCATCTCCTGGTCGTGACGCTCAATCGGCCGCACGCAGGGAACTCCACCAATACGCAGATGGGGCGCGACTTCCTCGACCTGTGGACCAGCCTTTACATCGATCAACGCGGCATCCGCTGCATCATTCTGACGGGCGCGGGCGATCGTATCTTCGCAGCCGGCGGCGACCTGAAAGAACGCAACGAGATGACGAACGAACAGTGGGTGGCGCAGCACAACCTGTTCGAGCGCGCACGCCAATCGCTGATGCAGTGCCCCATTCCGATCATTTGCGCCGTCAACGGCGCCGCGCGGGGCGGCGGAACGGAAACGGCGCTGAGCTGCGACTTCATCTTCGCGGCGGAGCGGGCGACCTTCGCCCTGACCGAGGTCAAGCTCGGGATCATTCCGGGCGGCATGGGGACCCAGAATTTGCCGCGCGCGGTCGGCGTGAGGCGCGCCAAGCAGATCATCATGACCGGAGCCCCCTTCACCGCGCAGGAGGCTTACGAATGGGGCATGGTCAACCAGGTCTGCAAGAACGAAGAGTTGATGGACGATGTTCTCGCGGTGGCGCGGACCATTTGTGAAAACGCGCCGCTGTCGATCTATCAGGCGAAAAAGTCGCTCAATATCGCGACGCAAGTCGACCTCTTCAACGGCTTCGCGTTCGAAATCGAGGCCTATAACCGCTTGGTCGGAACCGAAGACCGGCTTGAAGGCGTGCGAGCCTTCAACGAAAAGCGCAAAGCCGCCTTCAAGGGCCGTTGAGGCGGGCGTGAGCAACATCACTTCGATCCTGGGAACGTGAGAATGGACCAGACGGTGGCACCTCAGCCGGTCGTATTCGATGCCGGCGACGACTATCCTGAACTCAGGAAGGGCGTCCGCGAGCTGTGCCGCCGCTTCCCGACCAAGTACTGGCGCGATCTCGAAGGGCAGCCGCCGTCGTCGAGCTATCCGACCGAGTTCGTCCAGGCCCTCACGGACGCCGGATACCTGTCCGCTTTGATCCCCAAGGAGTACGGCGGCTGGGGACTGCCCGTGCGCGCCGGCGCCGTCATTCTCGAGACGATCCACCGCAGCGGCGCCGCCGCCGGCGCCTGCCACGCCCAGATGTACACGATGGGCACCATCCTGCGGCACGGCAGCCCCGAGCAGAAGGCGCAGTACCTGCCGCAGATCGCCAAGGGGGCGCTGCGCCTGCAGGCGTTCGGCGTGACCGAGCCGACCACCGGATCGGACACGACGCAGCTCAAGACCAAGGCAACCCGGACGAACGAGGGCTACGTCGTCAACGGCCAGAAGGTGTGGATCTCGCGCGCGGCGCATTCCGACCTGATGTTGCTGCTGGCGCGCACGACGCCGCCGGACCAGGTCAAGCGTCGCACGGACGGGGTGTCGGTGTTTCTCGTCGACATGCGCGAAGCCAAGAAAAACGGCATGGAGATCCGGCCGATCGACGCCATGGTCAATCACAACACCACCGAGATCTTCTTCTCGAACGTGCCGATCCCGGCCTCATCCCTGATCGGCGAGGAAGGCAAGGGCTTCCGCTACATCCTCGACGGCATGAACGCGGAGCGCTGCCTCGTCTCGACGGAGGCGATCGGCAACGCCTGGTATTTCTTCGACAAGCTGGTCGCCTATGCGCGAGAGAGCGGTATGGCGGGCCACGCAGCCGGCAGCGCCGGCGCGCTCAATCTGGCGATCGCCCGCGCCTACGCGCTGGTGCGCTCCGCCGACCTCATGGTGCGCAAGGCGACGGCGATGTTCGACGCCAAGCTTCCCTGCGGGGCCGAGGCGAACATGGGCAAGTACCTCTCCGGCGAAGCGGTGTGGACCTGCTCGAACCTGTGCTTCACGGCCTTCGGCCTCGACGCTCTCGATCCCTTGAAGGACGTCGAGCGCAAATGGCGCGACACGCGCATGTCGCGCAACTCGCCCGTCTCGCCGAACATGATCAAGAATTTCATCGGACAGCACGTTCTCGGGCTGCCACGGTCTTATTGAGTTGGATGGCGCGCGCGATGATCCACGAAAAGGTTGACAGCGTCGAGATAACGGCCGGCCAGGACGACAACTCGGAAATCTTCCGCACGCTGGAGACGATCTGCGAGGAGTTTCCCTCCAAATACTGGCGCGACCTCGAGGACGCCCCTCTCGCCGAGCGATATCCGGCGGCTTTCGTCGCCGCGCTCGAGCAGGCGGGCTTCGTCAGCGCCGGCGTTCCCGAGGAGTACGGCGGAATCGGCCTGCCGATGGGCGCGCTGGCGCGCATCGTCGAAACGATCCATGCCGCCGGGTGCAACGGCGATACGCTCGCCGAGCAGTTCGCGCTCTCGCAACTGCTTGCGCGTCATGGCGGCGACGCGATGCGCTCCGCCGTTCTTGCGAGGATCGCCGAAGGCGCGAAGCTCCAAAGCCTGGCGATCTGGGAGCCGGCGAGCGGCCAGGATACGAACAAAATCGAGGCCACGGCGACCCGCGCCGCAAACGGCTTCGTGCTCAACGGCACCAAGCGCTGGGTGCGCTTCGCCGACACCTCCGACCTGATGCTGGCCGTCGCGCGCACCGGCGACACCGCCGACAAGCTGTCGCTTTTCCTTATCGACCTCGCCAAGGATCGCGGCCGCCTGTCCGTCACGCCGATCGAGGCGATGAACAATTACGGCGGAACGCAGGTGACGTTCGAGAACTTCGCCGTTTCCGCCGATAGCCTGGTGGGCGAGCTCGACGGAGGACTCATCTGCCTGAAAGACCTCGAAGCGATCAGCGGCATTCTTGCGGCCGCGGCCGCGGGCGGCTGCAGCCGCTTCTTCACCCGCAAGGGCGTCGACTACGCCAACGAGCGCGTCGTGTTCGGCAACCCGATCGGCAAGTATCAGGGCATCCAGTTTCCACTGGCGCAGAGCTATATGGAAAGCGAGGGAGCGAAGCTGCTCCTCGATCTCGCCGTCGCGCTCTACGAGGCGGGCCGCGAGTGCCACTCCGAAGCGCTCATCGCCCGGCATATGGCGGCGCAGGCCGCTTGGGAGACGGCCGACGCGGCGTTCACGACGCATGGCGGCTTCGCCTTCGCGCGCGAATACGATGTCGAGCGCAAGTGGCGCGAGGTCCGGCTGATGGTCAACGAGACCGCCAACGCGCTTCCCCGATTCGCAGAAGAAGCGCTCGGCCTCAGCACGCACTGAGACAGCGCGCGCGAGCGGCGGCATGGCCGCCGCGACGGCATATTCAGAGCAATCCGCGCTTGGCGAGATTGCGCATCAATGCGCCGGTCCCGAAGGTCCACGGCGGCGCCTTATCGGACGTCGTCACGACGTTGACCAGCGCGCCGAGCTTCTCCGACGCGATGGTGACGATGTCGCCCTCGTGATGCGTGAAGCCCTGCCCCGGCGCGTCGCGATCCTTGATCGGCGCGAACATGGTGCCGAGGAACAGCACGGCGCCGTCCGGATATTGGTGGTGGCGCCCGAGCATCTGCCCGACGAGATCGGCCGGATCACGGCTGATCTTGGCGACGTGGCTCGAGCCTTCGAGACGAAAGCCGTCCGTCCCCTCGACGGTGAGCCGCACGTCGGCGTCGCGCACATCGTCAAGGCTGAAGGTGTTGTCGAACAAGCGGATGAAGGGGCCGATCGCCGTCGACGCGTTGTTGTCCTTCGCCTTGCTCAGCAAAAGCGCCGAGCGGCCTTCCACGTCGCGCAGATTGACGTCGTTGCCGAGCGTCGCGCCGACGATCGCGCCGCTGGCGTTGACGACGACCACCACCTCCGGCTCCGGATTGTTCCAATGCGACGCCGCAAGAATGCCGATCGACGCGCCGGCGCCGACCGCGCTCATCGGCTGCGCCTTGGTGAAGATTTCTGCGTCGGGCCCGATGCCGACCTCGAGATATTGCGACCACAAGCCTTTCGCCTGCAGAAGCTTCTTGAGCTCCATCGCCTCGGGCGAGCCGGGTTTGAGGCCCTCGATCGCGCCGCCGAGCGCGGCCTCGACCTCCGCGCGCGCCGCCGCCGCGCGCTCGGGCGCGCCGCGCGCCTGCTCCTCGATCACGCGCTCGAGCAGCGAGATCGCAAACGTCACGCCCGCCGCCTTGATCGCCTGCAGGTCGATCGGCGCGAGGAGCCACGGCTTGCCCGCATCGCGGCCGGTTTCGACCGTATTGGCGAGGATCATGGCAAGGTCCCCGATGCGCTCGCCCCGCGCCGCCGCGACAAGCACCGCGGGATCGTCGGCTTCGCAAAGATCGCGCGTGGTGGCGCAAGCCGAGGAGATATCGAACACCCCGTCGGCGCGAACGGCGACGACCGACGGGCCCTCACGCTCCGGCCGCCAGACGCGGCCGACGAGCGTGCCTCGCGTTCCGTCGGCCGGCAACGCAACGGCCGGATCGAGACGAAGACCGACCACGGCGGTCACTTCGCAGGCGCGAGCGCTTCGGGGAAGAACATGTCGCGCCAGTCCTTCGGGGGGTTCTTCAGCGTTCCGACCTTCGCCATGAAGTTCACGAAAGCGTCGATCCCTCCGACATTTGTCGTGTACTGAATCGCCGGATCGTTGAGGATTTCCACGGTCTCGTCGAGCGGCGCCTTGTCGCCGGTCACGCGCAGATAGATTTCGACGGCGCGCTTCTTGTCGGCGTTGATGAAGTCGGTCGCCTCCTTCAGCGCCGAGAGGAACGCCGCGTACAGCTTCGGATTCTCCGAGCGGAATTTCGAGGTCGCCGAAATGATATTGAACGACAGCGGTTCGGAGAACAGCTCGGTGCTGGTCATGACGCGATGAATATTGGGATTCTTGAGTTGCCGATACTGGAACGGCGAGGAGGAGAAATTGGCGACGATCTCGCTCTTGCCGCCGAGCATGGCGGCGGTCGCGTCCGGATGCGCCATCGAGACCGTCAGGTGATCGAGCGCGTTGTACTTCGCGTCGCCGAAGGCCTTGGCCGCCGCCATCTGCAGGATGATCGCCTGCATCGAGACCTTGATCGCCGGCAGCGCGATACGATGCTCGTCCTTGAAATCGGCGAGCGACTTGATCGCCGGGTCGCGCGCGAGGAGCATCAGAGGCGAGACATTGAGGCCCGACGCGCCCTTGACCTCGATCGGCGTGCCCTTGGTCTTCGACCAGATGGTGATGATGCCGGGAATGCCGAGGCAGACGAAATCGACGCTGCCGGAAATCAGCGCGTCGTTCATCACGTCGCTGGAACGGAACGTCGCCCATTCGATGCTGATGTCGCCGAGCCCCGCCGCCTTGGCGTGCTTCTCGATCAGCTTCTGGTCCTTCATGACCGGGAACTGCATGTAGCCGAGGCCGAACTGCTGGGCGAGACGCAGCGTGTTGGCTTCCGCATGCGCCTGCGGTGTGAGCGGCAAGCCGAATGCGCCCACCAGCGCGGCGATAGCGGCAATCTTACGGAACATCCTTCCTCCTCGAACGGTACGTTGCATGATTTAGAGGCCGCCGCAGACTTTTGCGCGGGGCCCCTGGCGTAAGGCTTTCCAGAACGATACTACAGCGGCTAGGGTGAGCCCAACCGCTCCTCGCACGCACAATGGACTTCTACAACACAATCCAGGGGGAGAAATGCTGGACGGTGCACAAACCGCGATTCAACGGCCGAGCGCAGGGACCCCTGCCCCGCTGCTCACTGTCGATGACGTCACCTTGCAATACAAGACCAAGCAGCACCTCGTCACCGCCACCTGGCGCGTCGGGTTCGACGTTTACGAGGCGGATCGTTTCGTTCTGCTCGGCCCGTCGGGCTGCGGCAAGTCGACGCTGCTCAAATCCATCGCCGGCTTCATGCCGCCGGTCGAAGGGGCGATCCGCCTCAGCGGCAAGACGATCGAGCGGCCCGGGCCCGACCGGATGATGGTGTTTCAGGAGTTCGACCAATTGCTGCCGTGGCGCACCGTGCTCGGCAACGTGATGTTCCCCCTGGTGCTCAACAACAAGATGCCGCGCCAACAGGCGATGGAACACGCCCGCTCGCTGCTTGCCAAGGTCAACCTCTCGCGCTTCGAGAACATTCATCCGCACATGCTGTCCGGCGGCATGAAGCAGCGTGTCGCGATCGCGCGCGCGCTCGCCATGGAGCCCGCTGTGCTGCTGATGGACGAGCCGTTCGCGGCGCTCGACGCGCTGACGCGGCGCAAGATGCAGGAAGAGCTCGTCGCCCTCTGGGACGAAGTCCGCTTCACGGTGATCTTCGTCACCCATTCGATCGAGGAGGCGCTCCTGGTCGGCAGCCGCATCCTGCTGATGTCGCCGCATCCGGGCCAGGTGAAGGCCGAGCTCGACGTCAGCGATCTCGGCTTCGGCGACATCGGCACGCCGCGTTTCGAGGAAGTGCACAAACGGGTGCACGGCATGCTGTTCGCCGACAAAGTCGAAACCGATCTCGCCGTCGAGGCCCATAATGTCTGATCAAGCCTTGCCCAACAACGCTTTGCCCAACAACGCTTTGCCCGGCAGAGCCTCCCGGCTTTCGCCTCCGAAGCGCCCGGAGCGCGTCCTCAAGACCGACAAGGTCGGAGCGATCGGCGATGCCGCGCGCCCCTTGAGCCTGTTCGAGCGCATCACCGAAATCACCTTCGTGCGGCGCCTCGCCATCCTGATCGTGCTCGGCCTCCTGTGGGAAGGCTATGCGCGATATCTCTCGAACCCGCTGCTGTTCCCGAGCTTGAGCGAAACGCTGTGGGCGCTGTGGGACGCCATCGTGCGCGGCCCGCTCATCGAGCGCACGCTCACCTCCGTGCGAATCCTGCTCGTCGGCTACGCGGCGGGCCTGACGCTGGCTGGCATCTTCACGACGCTGGCGGTGTCCACGCGCATCGGAACGGACCTTCTTTCGACACTGACCGCGATGTTCAATCCGCTGCCGGCCATCGCGCTGCTGCCGCTCGCGCTGCTGTGGTTCGGTCTCGGCGAAAAGAGCCTCGTCTTCGTCATCATCCACTCGGTGCTATGGGCGGTGGCGCTCAACACGCATAGCGGCTTCATGTCGGTCAGCCCGACCTTGCGCATGGCGGGGCAGAACTGCGGGCTGCGCGGCCTCTCCTACGTCACGCAGCTCCTGGTGCCGGCGGCTTTCCCCTCGATCCTCACCGGTTTGAAGATCGGCTGGGCCTTCGCGTGGCGCACCTTGATCGCGGCGGAGCTGGTCTTCGGCGTGTCGTCGCGCAGCGGCGGATTGGGGTGGTTCATCTTCGAGAACCGCAATCAGCTCGAGACGCCCTCGGTGTTCGCTGGCCTGTTCATGGTCATCATGATCGGCTTGTTCGTCGAGAGCGTCATCTTCCGCGGCATCGAGAACGTCACGGTGCGCCGCTGGGGCATGCAGGCGTAAGAGCGGAGACCCTCGGCCCTCATCCTCGAGACGCGCCCTATGAGCGCTCCTCGGGATGAGGCGGAGGAGTTGGTCCGAAGATACGGATCAGCCGGACGAAACCGGCACGCGCCAGATGTCGTCGGCGTATTCGCGGATGCTGCGATCAGACGAGAAATAGGCCATGCCGGCGATGTTGAGCAGCGCGAGGCGCGCCCACTCGCGCGGCTTGCGCCACACCTCGTCGATATGGCGCTGCATCGCGTAGTAGGCGGCGAAATCCGCCGTGACCAGAT
>JBFWXB010000074.1:0-13201 GCA_050187875.1 Variibacter sp. | reverse complement strand
GTTCCAATATCGAAACGCAGTCTCTCGCATTTTCGAACCGAGTCTCAGGCCGACAAAACGCGGATATCAAAAATTCGCGGCCTGAGACTTTCAGGAAAAAACGCCCTGTCGCGGCAAGCATTTGGGCCGCACCGGCGTGCAGAGACTACGCGGTGCCTCTGAAGGCGCGGAGATCACGCCACTTTTCCCGTCACACGGACATCGCCCGGAGAGACCGGCGTGGCTGGCTGACGATGCAGCCATATCGAACACAGTCTCTGCCTGAATTTCGCGGATAACAGGGAAAAATACAGGGAAAAGAGAGAAACAAGGGCCAGAGAACGACTTTAGAGAGCGATAACTGCCGTAGGTTCAAGGCCTTACAAGAAAATTCCCTAAGAACCAAAACAGCGAAAAATCGAGGACGATCAGGGAATTTTCGGCCTTAACTAGACGCCTATCAGGGAAACTGTAAGCGTTCATGGACCCGCGCGCTTGCCAAAGCGTCCAAACGTCGGTATCGGGCCCCTTGATTGTGAAATTATGAAGCTGATCTGCAAGATCTTTGTGTCTTGCTCTGAGCCATGTTTCAGCACTCCGGAAGATTCGTCGCGAGGCCGCCGAGGCTCGTTTCCTTGAACTTGACGCTCATCTCCTCGCCGATCTGGCGCATGGCGTCGATGCAATTGTCGAGCGGCGTGAAATGCGAGCCGTCGCCGCGCAGCGCAAGCGAGGCGGCGGCGACCGCCTTGGTTGCGCCGATCCCATTGCGCTCGATGCATGGCACTTGCACCAGGCCGGCCACCGGATCGCACGTCATGCCGAAATGATGCTCGAGAGCAATCTCCGCGGCGTTCTCCACCGCTCTGGTGTGCCGCTGAGAACGGCGCATAAGCCGGCCGCAGCCATTGCAGCCGCCGATCCGACCTCGCCCTGGCAGCCGACTTCAGCGCTGGAGATCGAAGCCTTGTGCTTGATCAATCGGCCGATCGCGGCGGCCGTTAGAAGAAAATCGGAGATGAGCGTGGGATCAGCGCCGATGCAGTGGTCGAGATAGTAGCGCAGCACCGCAGGAACCACGCCCGCCGCGCCGTTAGTCGGCGCCGTCACGACCTTGCCGCCCGCGGCGTTCTCCTCGTTGACCGCCATGGCGTAGACGCTCAGCCAGTCGGACGTCGCATGCGGCTGCGCACGGTTGGAATGTCGCTCGGCTTTCAGTTGCTCGAGGATGTTCTTCGCGCGCCGCCGCACTTTGAGGCCGCCCGGCAGCACGCCGTCCCGCGTCAACCCGCGATTGATGCAACTGTTCATCGTCTGCCAGATGCGCGCGATCCGCTCATCCACCTGGCGTGATGAGCGCGCCGCCTCCTCGTTCGCGCGCTTCATCGCCGCGATCAACAGGCCGCTGTCGCGCGCCATCGTCAGCATCGTGGCCGCGGTGTCGAACGGATAGGGCCAATCCCGCTGCTCGGTCTCCGGCGTCACAGCGGGATTCTGCCGCTCCGCGGCGGTGAGAACGAAACCGCCGCCGATCGAGTAAAAAGCTTCCTCCAGGCAAACCGTCCCGTCCGCTGCGAAGCCAGCGCCGAACAAGGCTTTCGCTCACTCCATCGCAAGCGCTTCGACCTCGTCCACGAAGCTGCAACCAACATAGTAGCGTTTGCCTGGGTAACCTTCGGCATATTCGTTGGTCAGCACCGAGCCTTGGGCCGCAAGCACATCTTTCGAGACGATGTTCTCCGAAGCAATCAGTTCTATCTGATTTTGCTGGCGATCAAGCTCGCAGCCAATAGCTGCAGCGACAGCGTTGTCCCCCAGTACAGTCTCAAAGTGAGTCGGGTGTAGCCTCATGTCATTTCTCTCCTGTCAAATGCCGAGTTCGATCTCGCGGCTCGCCGCCCGAAGACGGCCCCAGACGTGATCGGCGAAAGAGCACCACACGCGAAAACGATCGGCCGCGTGACGGATCAGAACGATCTGCACCCCGTCGAAAACCGTTCGACAAGCGGCATCGGTGGGCATCGACTCGACGCGAAGGCTGGGTCGTCGGGCCTCTCCTGTATTAGGCCGGCACGGCCGCGAGCGAGGGAGGTGGATCGAGCCTGTGAGGACCACTCGGATTCGCGCTGATGTAGCCTTGCGTAAGATCGTACTGGATCAGAGCGGCGTCGCGCTCATGAGGTGAACCGAATCCGGCACCGCCGCCGAGACGAACCTCGACGATATCTTCGGCAGAGTTGATCTCGATCATCGTTCCCTTCTCAAGCTCACGCATCGCGCCGATGCTTCGACTGTAGTGAAAGGCACGCACCGAACCACCGGGGAGGCCGCCGAGGAGGCCGTCAGTCATGACATCCGATCCTTCCGGATAGACGTTCACGAAGAAGGGCTGGTTGGTGTTATGCAACAGTCGCAGCTTTAGAACCTGGCCAAGGCCGCCGCGGAATTTCCCGGAGCCACCGCTGTCCGTCAGTAGTGCCTTCTCGGTCACCAGCACCGGCAACCGGCTTTCAACCATCTCAATCGACGTATTGGCGGCACTTGTTGGCCAGATCAGGCCGGACTTTCCGTCATGATCGTGGCAAGCGCCTTGTCCACCGCCGACGAAGATATGATCGCTGTAGATACGGCCGTCCGTTTCGAAACCGTAGAGATCGATCAGGCTCGGCAGTCCGGTATAGGCCTGGACGCGGTCAGGGATCGCGGGGCTAAGCGCGCGGAAGATCATGCCGATGAAGTGCCACATAGTGAGGCGGCGGAGCGCAACAGAAGCGGGCTTCGAACAGTTGAGAAGCGAGCCTTCCGGCGCCTTGACGGTGAACGGCCGATAACATCCGGCAGTTGCGCGGATCGACGGCGAGAACACACACTTGAGCGCGAACAGGGTCTCGGCCCAGGTCACCGTGCCCGTGCAATTAATACCGCCCTTGGCGACTTGAGGCGGGCAGCCCTCGTAGTCAACCTCAATGGTGTCGTCATTGACGGTTATCTTGACGGGGATTTCCAGCCGCTCGCCAGCGCCATTGAACGCCGCAGTCGACGTGTAGACGCCGTTCGGCACCTTGCGAATCTCCTCGCGGACTGAGCGCTCGGCGCGGCCCTGGATGACGGTCGCAAGCGCGGTGAGGTCGGTGAGCCCGTATTCCTCCATAAACGCCACGAGCCGTTCCGCGCCGATCTGGCTTGCGGCGACAAGTGACTGCACATCGCCGACGACCTGGCGCGAGTTGCGGACATTCATAGCTAGGATACGGAACAAGTCGTCGTTCGGCTTGCCTTCGCTGAACAGCTTCATCGGCGGGATCTGTAATCCCTCCTCATATAACTCGCGGGCGTTCGCGCGATCCTTGGTACCGCCGATGTCGCTGACGTGGCCTACCGATCCGACGAAGGCGACTACGCGGCCGCCATGGAAAACCGGAGACACGATCATGAGGTCGAACAAGTGGCCGGCGCAAATCCAAGGATCGTTGGTGATGAGGACATCGCCAGGCTTGAGCGTGTCGACGGGGTAGACCTCCAGCATCGCCCTGACGGCCGTCATAAGGGAGATGTTGAACACGGGCATCGCGCGCGGGGAATGGGCGAGCGAATTGCCCTTGTCATCGAGGATCTCACAGGCGAAATCCTGCGCTTCGCCGATGATCATCGAAAAGGCAGTCCTGATCACGGTGAGCCAGCACTCTTCCGAGATCGTGACGAGCCGGCTCCACATGATCTCGAGCCCGACCGGGTCGTTCTCAAGATCCTCTACAGTTGCGGCGCGCGGAGCATGGGTCGCCACCCGCGTGGCGACGCTCGACACCGCGATCACCAGATTGCCATGAGCGTCAACCGAAACGCGATCGCCCGGCGGCACGACGGTCGTCGACTCGTTTTCCTCGATGATCGCCGGACCGACGATCTCAACGCCCGACGCAAGATTGTAGCGGCTGTAAATCTTGGCGTTGACGAAGCCGTTCGTCTCGGGGAACCACGCCGGCCGCTCACCCTTCAGGGCATGGTTGCTTCCGGCATTGGCCAACGTTGCGTCCGCAAGCTCCGGCGCCGGCCCCCGAGTCGTGACGCGCCAGCCGATAATTTCGAGATCGCCGTCCGGCGGCGTCCGCCCGTAAAGATCCTGGTAGGCAACCGCAAAGGCGTCCGCCAAGGTGGCGGTCACAGCCACATCGAGCGCGCCGATCGGCGCGCGCACACGCAGGGTATGAAGCTGGCCATGCAAGCGTAGATCCACCTCGCGCGTCACCATGATGGCGTCGCCCACAATGTTTGCGGTCGCGAGCAGATCACGGCCCTCTTGCTCCAGGTCGCAAAGTAGCGCGTTGATCGTCCCCCAGTCGGCGTCCGCTACTAAGCTCGGATAAGAGCGCGATGCCTCATGGGCGACCGCGCCGGAGAGAAAGCCGAACGCGGAAGCTGCACCCGATGCCGGCGGCACAATCACAGTTGACACGCCGAGACTTTTTGCGACCCGCACCGCATGCGCCGGTCCGGCACCGCCGAACGCGATCATGGCGAAGCGGCGCGGATCGCGGCCTTTCTCGACGACATGCACGCGCGCTGCGCCTGCCATGTTCTCACACACGACCGAAAATACGCCCCAAGCGGCATCCTCAACGCCTTTGTCGAGCACCTTTGCGATCGGCCCGAATGCCGTCTTGGCCGCCGCGCGATCGAGCGTCAGGCGCCCGCCCAGGAACGATTCCGGCGCGAGATAGCCAAGCAGAAGATTGGCGTCGGTCACGGTCGGCTCGGCACCGCCGCGCCCGTAGCAGGCGGGGCCGGGCTCGGCCCCGGAACTGTGCGGGCCGACCTTGAGCAGACCGATCTCATCGATCTTCGCAATGCTGCCGCCGCCCGCGCCAATCTCAATCAGGTCGATCACGGGGGCACGGATTGGAAGTCCGCTGCCACGCTTGAAGCGATGCTCGCGCGCGGCTTCCAGCATCGGTGCAACGTCGACTTTTCCGTTATGGATCAGGCAGACCTTCGCGGTGGTGCCACCCATATCAAACGCGATCACGTCGCCGCGTCCCATCATCTTGCCGAAATGCGCAGCTGCAAGGCCGCCGCCCGCCGGGCCGGATTCAAGGAGACGCACTGGCAGTCGCTTGACCATTTCGGGCGAGGCAAGATCGCCCGATGATTGCATCAGGTAAAGGCGCCCACTAAAACCGCGTAACTTCAGCATCCTCTCCATATCGTCGACATAGGGCTCGACGATCGGCTGAGCGTAAGCGTTGGCGACCGTAGTCATCGCGCGCTCATATTCGCGGATTTCGCCGCACACTTCCGCTGAGATTGAGACGTAAAGCTGCGGGAATTCCTTGCGGGCGAGCGCCTCGACCGCCTTCTCGTGGCTACTGTTACGGTAGGAATGCAAGAGGACGACGGCGATCGCCTTCACACCGTCGTCATTAGCCGCCTTCAGCACGGCGCGCACCTCATCGAGATCCATCGGTGTGATGACATCGCCGTCGCGCGACATACGTTCCGCGATCTCGTAACGACGCGAGCGCGGCACCATCGGATCGGGAAAGCGCAGAAAGATATCGTGGATGTCGTAGCGTTGCTCGGTGCCGATCTCTATAATGTCGCGAAAGCCCTTGGTGGTAATGAGCGCGGTGCACGCGCCCTTCTTCTCTATGATGAGATTGGTAACGAGTGTCGTTCCGTGCACGATGTCGCTCACGTCGTCATAGCCGATCCCAGCCTTGCCGATCAGTACATCGAGGCCTTCGAGCGCACCGAGGGCAGGATTAGCCGGAGTCGTCAAACTCTTGTGCACCTCAATCTTGCCGGTCGTACCGTCGAGCAGGACAAAGTCCGTGAAGGTGCCGCCGATATCGAAGGCGCAGCGATAGCGTCCCAGTCGGGCAGAGCACATGTTCTTCTCCTTTGAATTCATCTTGCGGACGCCACGTTGCGAACAGACGGCGATGACGCAGAGGCAGCAATGACGGGCGCCGGCACAAAGCACGCGTGCGCCTGTCCGGCGCCGTCTGGTATCAGTTTAGGTTGCTCGTTCGCGCAGCGCTGAGTCCGGAATGGGCAGCGCGGCAGGAAAGCGCAGGCGGCGGCGCTCGCCGTTACGGCCTCAGGCATCTCGTTCCACGGCCAGTCCGGCTTGAGACGGTCCTCTTCGGCCGAGACGGTTGGGATCGAGGCGAGCAGCATATTCGTATAGCGATGGCGCGGCGCATCGAAGAGCTGCTTCACCGGCGCCATCTCGACCAGTCGACCGCGATACAGCACGGCGATGCGGCTTGCCATGACACGCACGACGCCGAGGTCGTGCGTGATGAAGATGTAAGTTAGATCGAACCTCTGCTGCAGGTTGCGCAGCAGACGAAGAATGTGCGCCTGCACCGAAACATCGAGCGACGACGTGGGCTCGTCGAGCACTAGCAAATCCGGGCTTGTCGCCAGAGCGCGCGCGATCGCGACGCGTTGGCGCTGCCCACCCGATAGCGCCAACGGACGACGGACTGCGAAGTCCGGTGGCAGACCGACAAGCTCCAGGAGTTCGATCACGCGCCGATAGCGCTCGCGCCGATTCCCAAGCCTGTGCACGATCAGAGGCAGCTCGATCGCCTGCCGCACCGACATGCGTGGATTGAGACTGGAATAGGGATTTTGCTGGACAAGCGCGATGCGCTTTCGCAGCGGACGCGGCCGGCGCTTCTCCAGCCGACATCCATCGAGCAAGATCGCGCCCGTGTCAGCCGCTTGGCTGCCGAGGATTAGGTTTGCGAGCGTCGACTTGCCAGAGCCAGATTCCCCAACGATCGCCAGCGTCTCGCCACGGAAGACGTCGAGCGAAACGTCGTTGACGGCAACGATCTCCGTGTTCGCTAGCTGGAAACGCTTAGTCGCTTGATCGATACGTAGCAGTGGCGGTTGCGTCATTCCTGCGCGCTTTCGCTAACGCAGGCAACGCTGTGCGACTCGCTGATGCTACGCATGACGACCGGTGCTGTGCAGAGCGCGATCGCGGCTGGACAACGCGGTATGAATGGGCAACCCGCGGGCTCTTCATGATAGTCCGGAATCGATCCTTCAATACCGAGCGGCAGGTCTGTGGATCCAAGACGCGGCACGGAAGCCAGCAGAAGTCGCGTATAGGGATGCCGCGGGTTTGTGAAGATTTCGGCGGTCGAAGCGGCCTCCACGATCCGGCCTGCATACATCACATAGACGCGGTGCGCGAAACGACGAACGACGCCGAGATTGTGCGAGATGAAGAGGATCGCGGTGCCGTGCGCCTCGGACAGCCGCTCCATGACCCGCAGGCTCTGCTCTTGCACGGTCGCATCGAGCGCGGTGCCCGGCTCGTCGGCGATCAGGAGACTCGGTCGGTTCATAAGGCTCGCGGCGATCATGACGCGCTGATTAAGTCCGCCGCTGAGCTGGAACGAATAGCTGTCAAGTACGCGCTCCGGATCAGCGATCGAAACATCGACAAGCGCTTGACGCATCTTCTCCTCGATCGCGGCCTCACCAAGCCGGCCACCGTCGCGCGCGACAATGCGGCGTAGTTGTGAGCGGACCGGGAAGACTGGGCTCAATGCCGCAGTCGGATCCTGGAAAATCATGCTGATGGCACGGCCGCGCAGAGCACGGTACTTGCGTTCCGACAGGCGCGTCAGTTCCGCTCCTTGAAATATGATGGAGCCGGATACTTGCGTCTTGCTGGCCGGTAGCAGACCTAGAATGGCGCGAGCGGTAACAGACTTGCCGCTGCCGGATTCGCCGACTACAGCCACCCGCTCCTGAACGCCGATCGCCAGGTCAACGCCGCGCAGGACATGGACCGGTCCGTCGATAGTCGCGAACTTCACATGAAAATCGCTGACTCTCAGAAGGTCCGACATATCAGGTATCGATCCCGTAGATGTCGCTCAGCCCGTCACCCAGCAGATTGAAGCCGAGCACCGCGATGAAAACAGCGAGGCCGGCGGAGACCGAGAGCCACCACAGATCCGGCAGGTAGTTACCGCCCTCCGCGACCATCGTGCCGAGGTCGGGAATCGGTGCCGGCGCGCCAAGCCCGAGGTAGCTCAGGCTTGCGCCGAACAGGATAACCAACCCCATGTCGACGCTCATCTTGGTGAGGATGGTCGGCGCGCAGTTCGGAAGAATTTCTCCTAGGAGGATGCGAGTGTGCGATGCGCCGATCAACTCGGCAGCGATCACGTAGCCTTCGAGGCGGATCGACTTCACGAGGCCGTAGACGAGTCGCGTGTACCATGGCCACCACACGAATGAGACGGCCATCATAGCGAAAATCTGCGATGGCCGAAGCAAACCGAGGATCGTCATTGCGACGATCAACGCTGGTAACGAAAGGAAAATATCGGTGAGGCGCATGATCGCGCGCTCGACCATGCCGCCGAAATAGCCGGCCATCAAGCCGAGCAGGCTTCCGAGCGGCGCCGCGATCGCCAGAACGACGCAGCCGAGAACGAGCGATGTCCGATACCCGAACAGAACGCGGCTGAAGATGTCTCGGCCGACGAGGTCTGTGCCGAACCAGTGTCTCAGGCTCGGCGGCTGATTTGCGTTAGCGAAATCGACAAACGTGCCAGCATGTCCCGGGTAAGGCGCAAGCCAAGGCGCGAACAAGGCGGCACCGATGATCGCGCAAACGAGCAGCCCCCCGACGATCGACAGCGGGTTGCGACCGAAATGCCGCGCCGCATGCCAGGCAGTCGAGTGAAAGAGCATACTCATCCGCGGTACCTGATACGCGGATCAATCAGGGCGACGAACGCATCAATGAAAATGTTGACGAGGATAAATGCGAGCGAGAAGACCATCACGACAGCGACGACCGAGTTGAGGTCTTTGCGCAGAATTGCCTCGACGCCGTAGCGCGCCATGCCAGGCCAGGCGAACACCGTCTCGATCAGGAACGCATTGCCGAGCATCAGTACGATCTGCATGCTAATGAGCGTAAAAGTCGGGATGAGCGCAGGCCGCAGCGCCCATTTGCAGGCGATCTCGCGCTCTGGGAAGCCGTACGCGCGGGCGAACTCCACGTAGGGCCGCATATAGGACTCAACCATGTTCGCACGCGTCAGTCGTGACACCTGTGCGATCCCGGGCAGCGACAACGCAATCGCCGGCAGAACAAGGTGATGAAGGGCGTCGCGTAGCACATCGAAACGGCCAGCGACGATCGCATCGACCGTAAGGAGCCCGGTCACAAAGGGTGGCTGCGTGAGACGCTCGCTCAAGCGGCCAGCGATCGGGAACAATCCGAACCAGAAAGACAGGATGAGCACGAAGATAATCGCCCAGACGAAATTCGGCATCGCGACGGATAGCAAAGTAAATGGCCGCAGAAGATTGTCGAACCACCGGTCCTTCCAGCGCGCGCTGGCAATACCCAAGAGGAGGCCGAAAATGATCATGATCACACCGGCCGCGAGCGCGAGTTCGAGCGTCGCCGGAAGCGCTCGCGCGAGATCTTGCGCGACAGGCCGGTTGGTGTAGAGCGAGACGCCGAAATCGAGTCTCGAGGCGCCTTTCAAGAAGATCCAGTACTGTTCGAAGAATGGACGATCGAGTCCCATCTGCAACCGAAGCGCCTGCACTTGCTCGGGGCTGGCCGCGGGCCCAAGCGCGAGCCTTGCAGGATCGCCAGGTAGCGTACGCGCCAGCGCGAATACAAGAAGCGAGACACCGAACACAATTACGATGGCACCGCGCAGGCGACTAAGAATAAAGCTTGCGGTCTGAATGCCAGCACTCCGTCGCAGCATGCCTCAACCCGCCGTGATCGAAGATTTCATCCTGATGCCCCGCGCGAATTGCCGAGGTTGTGGAGCGGTGCGTCATCGTACGGAAAGTTCTTTCCCGCCGCGATCACTTGCGGATTTCCATCGCTGCGAACTGGAAATTTCCACCGAAAATTGGAACAGCATTCTGCATGTTTTCGATAAAGGGCGCCCAGACATAGTCCTGGTGAGCGATCACGTTGACCTGCTCGTAGGCATAAATCGCGCAGTAGAGATTCGAGATGGTCTCGGCAAGCGCGCGGTAATGAGTTTCTCGCGCCTTGGCATCAAGAATCGTACGACCCTTGTCGAGCGCCGCATCGATGTCGTTGTCCTTCAGCCACTGCATAGAGAAATACGTGCCGCCGGCGGAAGAATGATAAGACGGATAGAACAGCGAATCGACGTCGGGCGTGGTGAGTGCAACATAGATGCAGTTCACGTGGGGGGTCGTTTCCGGCTTTGTGACGAGCTGCTGGTATTGCGCCCACGGCGTCGGCGCAATCTCCACGTTGATCCCGAGATCGGCCATGCTCTTCTGAAACAGCAGGGCGTATTTCTCGACTTGGGCGAACTCGCGCACGAACATCAGGCTGATCGGATATTCGTCGGATTTGTACTTCGATTTCGCGAGCGCCGCCTTGGCGGCGGCAAGGTCGCGTTTGGGGACAGGTTTGTCGGGGTCGTAGCCGAGAACGCCCTGGGGGATAGGACCACGAGCCGGGAAGCCGGAGGCAACGCCTGCCAGATTGAGCAGGCTGTGATGCGCTTCGTAATCGTAGCCGAGTACGACCGCCCTGCGAAATTCGATGTCATCCATCGGGGCGCGAGTCGTGTTCAGCTTGAAATGAAACTGGGTTGAGCCACGATCCTGCGCGAGCTTGACACCAGGCGCCCGAGAGGCTGACAGCAGCACCTCTGGCGGTAGCGATACGCGCGTCAGCTCTAGTTCGTGGCGCGCCAAAAGGTTGCGCACCGTCGCGGCTTCAAGGCCGAAACGCAGGCTCACACGCGTGGGCGTCTTGTTCGAGGGGCGGCGGAAGTGCCTTTCGTTGAGCGTCATCGCCGTTTCTTGTTGCGCCTCGTGCCGTGTCAGAATGTAGGGACCACTGCCCGCGTCGTTACGCGTCATATAGGCTTGGCCGTAGTCGCCGAGCTCGCCGAAGTCGCCGGCGGCCTTGTTAGCTACGGCGAGCTTCTTGTTCACGATCGCGAGCCGCACCAGACTGGCAAGGAAGGGCGCCGACGGTACCGCGAGCGTAAACTTAACGGTCGCCGCATCGAGAGCTTCCGCCGCGTTCACGTTGGCGAAAAGTGATGAGAAACCGCGCTTGATTGCCTTGATCCTGCCAAGCGAGAAGACAACGTCGTCGGCTGTCAGCAGCGTTCCGTCATGAAAGACGACGTCGTTACGCAGCGTGAACGTATACGTCCGTGCATCGTCCGAAACCGCCCATGCGGTCGCCAGCGAAGGCGTTACCGGTCCGGCGCCACGCGGCGCCGTCACTAGGAAGTCATAGAGATTGAACATTAGAATTGAGCCAGGCACGTCGGTCGGCCGATGCGGGTCGGCGTCCGCGAGCGTCGATTCCGTGACGCGCAAGAGGCGCTCCTCGGCGGCCTGTGCTAAGAGCGAATCTGGTTTCATGCCAGCACCGAGCGCAAGGCCGGCGACAGCAAATTGATAAATCGCTTCGCGACGGTCTAGCGAACGACTCAGCAGATCGTGCCGTTGATCCGCCATGTCCTGATTGTCCTCGGGCTGCGGCATGCATGGCTCCTGATCTGTGCCCCGACATGCATCGGTGCTGGAATTATCCGAGATATGCGAAAATCGAATCCGTCTTGAATCTGGCGCTCAATTTGGTTTTGCGGCGTGCGCTATGCGGGGCGAAGATGCCGGACATCCTGAGTGCAGTGTCGTTCAGAAGTGTCGCAAGCCGCTACGGGCCTGACAAACGGGATTTCGCTATCTTTCCCGATAAAGTTTTGTTATTAATGAGGCTTGGCTGGGCAGTCGATGTATGTACGGACGCTGCCTGTGATTATGAGTTGCGCCGATAGGCGGCAATTCTCTGAGCCAAATAGCACCGTGAGCGACCTAACCGAGTGAATCTAAAATTCCTCGAGACCTTTATCTGGGTGGCGCGCCTTAGCAGCTTCAGCGGTGCCGCTAGGCGAATGCACGCGACGCAGGCAGCCGTGTCCAATCGTATCGGCGCACTCGAACGCGAACTCGGCATACGCTTATTCGAACGCGATCTGCGTTCGGTGCGCCTGACTCCGGAAGGCAAAGAAGCATTGGCAAAAGCCGAACAGATCATTCGGTTCACGAACGAGTTTGTCGAAGGCGCTCGCGATCGCAGAAGCTTCCATGGCGTCGTGACCATAGGCACGATCGATGCCGTGGTGCATGCGTGGCTGCCGCGATTGATCGACGGACTCAAGCACGATTTTCCGCGCGTTGCGTGCAATCTCGTGGTTGATACCAGCTTCAACATCATCAGACAGCTTAACGACGGCGAGATTGACATTGGCATTATCGTCGGACCTGTCCATCACGACGCCGTTGAAAATATTTGCCTCGGGCGATTCACATGTGAATGGATCGCGAGCTCCGCTCTTAATCTCCGGAACAAGCGTTTGACCTTGCGGGAACTCAGCGAGTTTCCAATTCTGAGTTATCCAAAAGTCTCGCAGATGCACCGGGTCGTGCAGGAGTTACTCGATGATGCCGGCGTGGCCAGGGCGCGCATCTACAATTCAAACTCAATCACTACGATCGTTCGTCTGCTGACAGACGGCATCGGCGTCGCGCCGCTCCCCCTGCCGAGCGTGCGTGACCTTCTGGCTACTGAAGTGCTCGAGATCCTCGACGTCACGCCAACCTTCCCTGACATGGTCTATCACGCGGCATTCCACAAGCGTCCCGACATGCCGCTTCCCGCCCTCATCGCCAGGATGGCTGCAGAAGTCGCAGCCTCATACGCGGACGAAATATAATTCGTTTCCGCATTTGACCCGACTGACTAACTTCGAACGCGACAAACAAGGATGACGCCGGTATCACACGCCAACATCGCAGCAGATGTCGCAACTACGAACACGTTTCGGATTGGGTGTCGCGGCCATGCGCCGAAAGGCACGACATGATTGCTGGTAAGCATCGATGCAATCATGGCTGGCGCAGTTGCCCGCCTGAGCGAGCGTTTGCGAAGTGAATCGGGATCTGTTTCGGACATGCGGCTTTCGGGCGCGATCACGCAGCCGCACGGTTTGTTTGGAATCGCTGTGGCGAGAAGGCCGAGATATCGACGGCGAGGTTCTCGCCGGAAATGGAAGACGCCAGGAGCTTCGCGGTCATCGGCGCCCCTGTCATCCCGACATGGCCGTGACCGAACCCGTAGAGCACGCCTGGCGATCGGCTCGAGCGGCCGATG
>JBFWXB010000073.1:0-13526 GCA_050187875.1 Variibacter sp. | reverse complement strand
GCTTTGGCGTTGATGATTCTCCGGGCCCATCAGAATCGCCAGTGGAACTTCGAAGACATCCGCAACCTCGCTCGGATTGGGCGTCAAGGTGAAGCCGGGCGTCACCCGCGCGACCGTCGGCGCGATGCGATAGCCTGTCGTTGTCAGATGCGTATCGGAATAGCCGAGCGGCTCGACGAAGCGGGCGTCGAGGCCGATCTCCTCCTTCGCCTCGCGCAGCGCCGCCGCGCGCGGCGAAGCGTCGTCCGGGTCGATCTTGCCGCCGGGAAAGGCGACCTGCCCGGCGTGGCTCGAAAGCTTCTCGGTGCGCAGCGTGAGCAGCACGGTCGGCTCGGGATGGTCCACCACCGGGATGAGCACGGCGGCTGGGCGGATCGGCCGCACATCGGCGATGGCGAGAAGCACCGGATCGTTCTCGTGATCCCCGAGCGGGGGAACGATGTCCGGGTCGGTCAGGGCCGGATCGACGGTTTGGTTCAGGCGGGCGCGCGCAAGCGCAAAGAACTCGTGCCCGGGAGATCGAGAGGTCGACGCGTCCATCAGGCGAAGTCTCGAAGGCTCGCGGCCGGCGCCATGGGAAAGAACGTGCCACCGGATGCGACGCCGAACATGCGCGTGCCGTCGACATCGCGCTCCTCGCCGCGTGCGACGAGGTCGTAGAAGAGCGCACGCGTCACCTTGGCCCAAAGCCCGTGCCGCACATGCAGGTAGGGCTTCAGCCCACCGGTGCCGGGCTCCGGCTCGAAGCGCAGCACATGGTCCGTATCGCAGGCGACGATGTCATCGATATTGGTGCGGAAATGCAGCGTCTCGGTCCCGTCGATCATCTCCGCCTGCATTTCCACCGCCACGAAAGGGGCGTCGTCGACCGTTATGCCGCACTTCTCGACAGGCGTGACCAGGAAATAATCGTCGCCCTCGCGCTTGAGGACGGAGGCGAACAACTTGACCAGCGGCATCCGGCCGATCGGCGTCTTCTGATAAAACCATGTACCATCACTGGCGATTCGCATATCGATCTCGCCGCAATAGGGCGGGTTCCAAAGATGAACCGGCGGCGACCCCTTCCGTCCCGCGGCGCGTGCGGCCCCCGCGAGCGACTCCAGGCCGCCAATGGCTTTCGTGGAAGGGTCGGTCATTCCGTGTCCAGCGTGGCCTTTTTGCGCCGTGGCGGCTCTCGCGATCGTGATCGGCCGGTCGCAAATCGCCACGATCTCCCTCTAGCGTGCCGCTGGCCCCTCTGCAGCAGGGTATCGAGCCGGAAGAAAGGCACACAAGAACATAAGAGGTAGGCTCGATTGTTGCATGATCTACCCTAAATCAGGCGATGGCGATGCCTTTGGCAAAGGAGCAGGCACGATGGCGGTGACGGGCACGGACGGCATCGAAAATTTCGAGGACATGGTCGTTCGCGCCGCCGAGCAGGCTGCGGCCCATGTGCGGGCGGCGAAGGCCGCGATCGGCACAGTCATCTTCGGCCAGGAGCAGGTCGTCGAGCATGCGCTGGTGACGGTGCTCTCGGGCGGCCATGCGCTCCTCATCGGTGTTCCCGGCCTTGCCAAGACGAAACTCGTCGAGACCATGGGCACGGTGCTCGGTCTTGACGCGCGGCGCATCCAGTTCACTCCCGACCTGATGCCCTCCGACATCCTCGGCAGCGAGGTGCTGGAGGAGACGACGGGCGGGCGGCGCAATTTCCGCTTCATCCCCGGTCCGGTCTTCGCGCAACTTCTGATGGCTGACGAGATCAACCGCGCGAGCCCCCGCACCCAGTCCGCCTTGCTGCAGGCGATGCAGGAGCTGCACGTCACCGTCGCCGGCGCGCGCCACGATGTGCCGAAGCCCTTCCACGTGCTCGCGACGCAGAATCCGCTGGAACAGGAGGGCACATATCCGCTCCCCGAAGCGCAGCTAGACCGCTTCCTGATGGAGATCGATGTCGACTACCCCGACCTCGAAGCGGAGCGGCGCATCCTTTTCGATACGACCGGCTCCGAGGAAGCGGCGGCGAAGGCGGTGATGACGGCCGACGATCTTGTCGCCGCGCAGCGCCTGGTGCGCCGCCTTCCGGTTGGCGAGTCGGTTGTGGAAGCGATCCTCACGCTGGTGCGCTCGGCGCGTCCGGGTGCGGAGGGGGGCGATGCTTCCCGTCTGATCGCCTGGGGCCCGGGCCCCCGCGCCAGCCAGGCGCTGATGCTGGCGGTGCGCGCACGGGCTTTGCTCGAAGGCCGTCTTGCGCCATCGGTCGACGACGTGCTCGCGCTCGCCGAACCGGTGCTCAAGCATCGCATGGCGCTCAACTTCGCGGCGCGCGCAGAGGGCGAAACGGTGAGCGCCGTGATCGCCCGGTTGAAGGCGCGCATTGGATAATCGGATGGCGCAACGCGCGAATGCGGATTTCGGCGGCACCGTCCGGCATGCGACGGGCTCCGCCCGTTCGCTCGCCGCCGCGATGCCGCGCCTCATCCTCGAAGCGCGCCGCATCGCCGCGACCGTGACGCATGGCCTGCATGGCCGCCGCCGCGCCGGCACGGGCGAGAATTTCTGGCAATACCGCCGCTTCATGTCAGGCGAACCCGCACGGCGCGTCGATTGGCGGCGCTCCGCGCGCGGCGACCATCTCTTCGTGCGCGAGCGCGAATGGGAAGCGGCGCATACGGTCTGGATCTGGCCGGATCGCTCGCCCTCCATGGCCTTCGCCTCCGAGCTTGGCCGCGAACCGAAGCTCGATCGCGCGCTCATCGCGGGCTTCGCCCTGGCCGAAGTGCTCGTGCAGGCTGGCGAGCGCGTCGGCGTTCCCGGCGTGCTGCGCCCGACCGCGAGCCGCGACGTGATCGAACGCATGGCGCAGGCGATCGTGCATGACGTGACCGAGCGCGCGAGCCTGCCGCCCACCTTCGCGCCGTCGCCATTGTCCGAGATCGTGGTCCTCTCTGATCTCTGGGCGCCGACGCCCGAGGTGATGCGCATGCTCACGCAGCTCGCCGCGAATGGCGCGCGCGGTCATCTCGTGCAGATCGTCGACCCGGCCGAGGAGACGTTCCCTTATGCCGGGCGCGTCGAGTTCATCGAGCCGGAAGGGGCCGGCGCGATCACCGCCGGCCGCGCCGAGGCCTGGCGCACCGATTACGAAGCGCGCGTCGCGCGCCATCGCGACGAAATCCGCGCGGAGGCCGCGCGGCTGGGCTGGGGCTTCACCATCCATCGCACCGATCGCTCCGCGAGCGAATTGCTGTTGCGCCTCTACGGACATCTCGGCGCGGACGCGGCCGTGGGCATGGCGCCGGCGGCGCCGGCCCCCGTCGCGGAGGCGCGCGCATGAGCCCCTTCGTCATTCCGGGGCGCGCCAAAGGCGCGAACCCGGAATCCATAACCCCGGCTGCGGGACATGGAGTCCGGGCTCGCCGCTTCGCGGCGCCCCGGAATGACAACAAGGATCGAAGGCGATGATCGCAGGCCTGCCGCTCGGTTTCGCGCAGCCGCTGATCCTGCTGGGTTTGTTGAGCCTGCCGGTGCTGTGGTGGCTGCTGCGGCTGGTGCCGCCGCGCCCGCGCGTCGTGCACTTTCCGCCGACGCGGCTTCTCTTCGATATTGCGCCGAAGGAGGAGACGCCCTCGCGCACGCCGTGGTGGCTGACGCTGCTGCGGCTGCTGCTCGCCGCGCTGCTCATCATGGCCGCGGCGGGCCCCTTGTGGAATCCGCCGGTCGCCGGTGGTGCCACGACGCGGCCGATCCTCCTTCTCATCGATGACGGCTGGTCGGCGGCGGCGAGCTGGGATGCGCGCCAGCGCACGGCCGAGAACATCATCGCACGCGCGGAAGCAGACGGGCGCGGCGTCGCCCTCGCGCCGCTTTCGGAGCCGCTGCGCGACATTTCGCTCGAACCGGCGGGAGCCGCGCGCGTGCGGCTGCAGCAGATGGTGCCGAAACCTTACACCGTCGAGCGTGCCGATGCGCTCGCCGGCATCTTCCGCTTTCTCGGCGCGAGCCGAAATGTCGATGTCGTCTGGCTCTCCGACGGGACCGATCTCGGCAACGCCAAGGCCTTCACCGACGCGCTTGGCAAAGCGCTCGATGGCCGCACCCTGACGGTCGTTGACGGCGGCCTGCCGCCGGCGCGCGCGCTCGTCGGCGGCGAGAACAATGCCGGCGCCTTGACGGTGAAGGTTCTGCGTAGCGATACGAGCGGCGAGGGGCAGGCCGGCATCGTGCGCGCGCTCGACCTCAAAGGCCTGCCGCTCGGCGAAGCGCCGTTCTCGTTCGCGAGCGGTGCACGCGAAACCGACGCGACCTTCGATCTGCCGCTCGAGATCCGCAACGAGATCGCGCGGCTTGAAATCTCAGGCGAGCGCGCCTCCGGCGCCGTGCAGCTTCTCGACAAGCGCTGGCGCCGCCGCACCGTCGGGGTCGTCAGCGGCGCGACCGCCGACACGGCGCAGCCTTTGCTCGCCGCGACCTATTATCTCTCGCGCGCGATGAACCCCATCGCGGACGTTCGGCTCGCCGACCGCGGCTCGCCCGGCGAGGCGGTCACACGCTTCCTTGAACAAAATCTACCCATGATCGTTCTTGCCGATGTGGGCAATGTCGGCGACGAGGCGCGCGCGCACCTGACGCGCTGGGTGGAGGACGGTGGCGTGCTGGTGCGTTTTGCCGGTCCGCATCTTTCCGCCGCGCAGGACGACGACCTCGTGCCGGTGAAATTGCGCCGCGGCGGCCGCACGCTCGGCGGCAGCCTGACCTGGGAGCAGCCGCAGCATCTCGCCGGCTTCGGCCGCGACACGCCGTTCGCCGGCATGACGGTGCCGAATGACGTCACCGTCACGCGGCAAGTGCTGGCGGAGCCCGAATCCGCGCTCGGCGACCGCACCTGGGCGACGCTCGGCGACGGCACACCGCTCGTCACCGCCGCGCGACGCGGCAAGGGGATGATCGTGCTGTTCCATGTCACGGCCGACGCACGCTGGTCGGACCTGCCGCTGTCCGGAACTTTTGTGGAAATGCTCAAGCGCATCGTCGGACTGGCCGGCGCCACGGCCGTCGACGGACCTTCGGGCGCGGACGCCAAGGAGGCGCAGGAGGTCGTTCCGCCGACGCGCATTCTCGACGGCTTCGGCGCCTTCGGTCCGCCGCCGAAATCGGCGCGCCCGGCGCCCGCGCGCTTCACCGGCCGCGCGACCGCCGATCATCCGCCGGGCTTCTACGGTCCGCCCGAAGGGCTTCTCGCGGTGAATACTTTGGCGGTGGCCGATCGCCTCGCGCCGATCGACTTCGCCGCGCTCAATGCGCGCCGGGAATCCTATCAGGTCAGCGAGCCGCGTGATCTGCGTGGCCCGGTGATGCTCGGTGCGCTCACGCTTCTCCTTCTCGATGCGATCGTCGTGTTCATTCTGGGCGGCGCTTTTGCACGGATGCGCCGCCGTCCCGCGGTCACGGCGCTTGCGCTGGCCATCGTGGCGGCGCTCGCGCTCGGCGTTCCACGCGCCTTCGCTGCCGACGACGATGCAGCGGCGATGAAAGCGACGCTTGAGACGCATCTTGCTTATGTCGTGACCGGCGACGCGGAGACGGACGACATCAGCAAGGCCGGCCTGCAAGGGCTCACACTCTTTCTCGCGCAGCGCACCGCGCTCGAGGCGGGTGAGCCCATAGGCCTCGACATCGCGCGCGATGAGCTCGCGTTTTATCCGCTGATCTACTGGCCGGTGGTTCCAGGCGCCGGCAAGCCGAGCGCACAGGCGCTCGCCCGTATCGACGCCTACATGAAGCAGGGCGGCACCGTGCTCTTCGACACGCGCGACGCCGTCGAAGCGCCGCCCGGCACGGGCGGCGACACGCGCAGCCCCGGCATGCTGGCGCTGCGCGAAATTCTTTCCGGCCTCGATATCCCCGCGCTCGAGCCGGTGCCGCGCGATCACGTGCTGACAAAGACCTTCTTCCTGCTGCGCGATTTCCCCGGGCGCTTCACCAGTGGACAGCTCTGGGTCGAGGCGCTGCCGAAAAGCGATGACGAGGCCGAGGAGGCCGAGAAGCGCCCCGCGCGCGCCGGCGACGGCGTCTCGTCGATCCTCATCACCTCGAACGATCTCGCCGGCGCCTGGGCGACGCGAGCCGACGGGCAGGCGATGCTGCCGCTGCAGCCCGGCGAGCCGCGCCAGCGTGAATTCGCCTTCCGCGCCGGCGTCAACATCGTGATGTACACGCTCACCGGCAACTACAAGGCCGATCAGGTGCATGTCCCGGCGCTGCTGGAAAGGCTGGGACAGTGATGTGTAAGAACATCAGAGGTGTCATTCCGGGATGCGGGCGACAAGCCCGCAAGCCCGGAATCCATAGTCCCTGCTGCGGCGTATGGATTCCGGGCTCGCCGCAAGAGCGGCGCCCCCGAATGACGGTGCGTGCGCGTAGCGCGCTTGGAGCGTTCCGATGAACTTCGGCATCTCCTTCGCGCCGCTCGTTCCCGCCTACGTTCTGTGGGTGGCGATTGCTGTCGCGATTGTCGTTGCACTGCTGCCGCTCATCGCGCGCCGGCGCGGCGGCTGGATGCGCGCGCTCGCGCTCGCGATGCTGGCGTTGGCGCTCGCCAATCCCTCCTTCACGCGCGAGGACCGCGAGCCGCTCTCCTCCGTCGCGGTCGTCGTCGTCGACAAGAGCCCGAGCCAGAATTTCGGCGAGCGCAATCGCCAGACGGAAGCCGCGCGCGCAGCGCTCACTGAGCGTCTCGGCCGCATCCCCGGCCTCGAAGTGCGTGTCGTCGAGGCGGGGCAAGCCGACGGCGAGACCGACGGGACGCGCTTGTTCTCGGCCTTGTCGGCGGCGCTCGCCGATGTGCCGCCGGATCGCGTCGCCGGCGCGCTCTTCATCACGGACGGACGTGTGCATGACGTTCCGGCGGAAGCGGCCGAGCTTGGCTTCTCCGCGCCCGTTCATGCGCTCATCACCGGCCGCGCCGACGAGCGCGACCGCCGCGTTGCGATCGTCTCGGCGCCGCGCTTCGGCATCGTCGGCCAATCGCAGACCATCACGTTCCGGGTGGAAGATCAGGGCGTGCCGCCGGGTCCTGTCCAGGTCGCGATTCGCCGCGATGGCGAAACTATCGACACGCGCACGGTTCAGGTCGGCAATGCGGCGCGTATCGCGGTGCCAGTACCGCATGCTGGTCCGAACATCGTCGAGATCGAAGCGGCGCCGCTCGATGGCGAGCTGACGCCGGTGAACAACCGCGCGGTTGTCTCGATCGACGGCGTGCGCGACAAGCTGCGCGTGCTGCTCGTCTCCGGCGAGCCGCATGCGGGCGAGCGCACCTGGCGCAACCTGCTCAAGTCCGACGCCTCCGTCGATCTCGTGCACTTCACCATTCTGCGTCCGCCGGAGAAGCAGGACGGCACGCCGATCAACGAATTGTCGCTGATTGCATTTCCGACGCGCGAGCTGTTCCAGCAGCGCATCAAGGATTTCAACCTGATCATCTTCGATCGCTACGCGCGCCAGGGTGTGCTGCCGATCATCTATTTCGACAACATCGCCCGCTATGTGCGCGAAGGCGGCGCCGTGCTCGTCGCCGCTGGCCCTGACTATGCGAGTCCGACGAGCCTTTGGCGCACGCCGCTCGAAGCGATCCTGCCGGCGGAGCCTGGCGCGCGCTCGATCGAGCAGCCGTTCTATCCGCTGCTCACCGATCTTGGAAAACGCCATCCGGTGACGCGCGGCCTGCAGGGCGCCGGCTCGGACCCGCCGCATTGGAGCCGCTGGTTCCGTCTCGTCGACACGCGCGAGACGTCCGGCACCTCGGTGATGGATGGGCCTGACAACAAGCCGCTGCTCGTCCTCAATCGCGTCGGGGAGGGCCGCGTCGCGCTCCTTCTCTCCGACCATATCTGGCTCTGGGCGCGCGGCTATGAGGGCGGCGGCCCGCATCTCGATCTGCTGCGGCGGCTCTCGCATTGGCTGATGAAGCAGCCGGACCTGGAGGAGGAGGCGCTGCGCCTCTCCGTGACCGGCCGTGAGCTTCTGGTGCGCCGTCAGACGATGGCGGACAGCGTCGCGCAGGTGACGCTGACCAGTCCGTCCGGCCAGACGCGCACGCTTGATCTCGCCAACAAGGAGCCGGGCGTCTGGCAAGGCGTCGTCGATGCGAATGAGCTTGGCCTCTGGCGCGCGACGGACGGAAAGCTCACCGCCCTGGTCAATGTCGGGCCGCCCAATCCGCGCGAATTCTCCGAAGTCACCTCGACGACCGACGTGATGAAGCCGATCGCCGATGCGACCGGCGGCGCGTCGCGGCGTCTCGTCTCCTCCGGCGGAGGCGAGGCCATCCCGCGCGTGATCGGCGTGCGCACGAGAGACGTCTACAAAGGCGACGACTGGATCGGACTGAAGCTGCGCACCGCGAGCGTCGTGCGCGGGATCGGCGTGCTGCCGGTGTTCGCCGGCCTGCTTGGTCTCCTCCTCCTGATCGGCAGCCTGGCGGCGGCCTGGGCGCGCGAAGGCCGCTAATCTCCCGGCTCCTCCGCTTCCAGCGGATGGCTCCCATGTGTGGAGTGTCCGCGGCGCTTGCGCTACAGTTTGGAAAATATCTGATCGACGGAGGAAAGCGATGAGCCGCGGCAAGCAGTTTCGGACGTTGTTGAAGCGCGACGGCATGATCATTGCGCCGGGTGCCTATGACTGCATCACCGCGCGCACCATCGCCCAGGCGAAGTTCGACGCCGTCTATATGACCGGCGCGGGCACTGCTGCCACGCTCGGCTATCCCGATTACGGCCTCGTCACCATGACGGAGATGGCCGACAATGCCGGCCGCATCGCGCAAAGCGTCGACGTACCGGTCATCGCCGACGCCGATACCGGCTACGGCAACGAGCTCAACGCGACGCGTACCGTGCGCGAATACGAGCGCCGCGGCGTCGCCGGCTTGCATATCGAGGACCAGGGCTTTCCGAAGAAGTGCGGCCACCTCGACAACAAGGTGATCGCACCGCTCGACGAGTTCCTCGCCAAGATCCGCGCCGCCGCCGCCGCACGCCGCGATCCCGATTTCTTCATCATCGCGCGTACGGATTCGCGCGCGGTCATGGGCATTGACGAGGCGGTGCGCCGCGCCAATGCCGCGCTCGAAGCGGGCGCCGACATGGCGTTTGTCGAAGCGCCGCAGACGCTCGAGGAAGTCGCGAGCGTGCCCAAGCGCGTGAAGGGCCCGTGCCTGCTCAACGTCGTCTGGGGCGGGAAGACGCCGCAGGTCTCCTTCGATGACGCGAAGGCGATGGGCTATAAGCTCGCGATCGTCCCCGGCATGCTGTTCAAGGCGGTGCTCGGCGTCTGCGACGCGACGCTCGCGGAGCTGCGCAAGGCCGGCGGCCATCCGCAGCTCGACAAGGCGATGACGGTGCGCGAAGCCTTCCGCCGCGTCGGCGCCGACGAGTGGGATGCGGTGCAGGAGAAGTTCAAGGTGGCCGCGCCGCCGCGCCGCGTCGAGGCGGCCGAATAGGGAGCGCGGTCATGAGTACTCCCGCCACGCTCTTCGACAAGATCTGGGCCGCGCACGGCATCCTCTCGCGTCCCGATGGCGCGACGCTCCTCCATATCGACCGCCACCTCGTCCATGACGGAGCAAGCAACGCGTTTCGCACGCTCAAGGAGAAGGGGCTCACCGTACGCCGTCCGGACCGCACCTTCGCGACGCCGGACCACTACGTTTCGACGCTCGGGCGCACGCTCTCCTCGATCAACGACCCCAACCGCCGCGGCATGGTGGAGGACCTCGAGACCCACACGAAGGAATCGAAGGTCACGATGTTCGGCTTGAGCGACAAGCGGCAGGGCATCGTGCACGTCGTCGGGCCGGAGCAGGGCCTGAGCCAGCCCGGCATGGTCATCGTCTGCGGCGACAGCCACACCGCGACGCATGGCGCCGTCGGCGCGCTCGCCTTCGGTGTCGGCGCTTCAGAAGTGAGCCACGTGCTCGCGACGCAGACGCTGTGGCAGCGCAAGCCGAAAAACATGCGCATCACGGTCGACGGCACGCTCGCATCGGGCGTCGTTGCGAAGGACGTGATCCTCGCGATCATCGCCAAGATCAGCGCCATGGGCGGCACCGGACACGTCATCGAATATGCCGGCTCCGCGATCCGCGGTCTGAGCATCGAAGGCCGCCTAACCGTCTGCAACATGTCGATCGAGGCGGGCGCGCGCGCCGGCATGGTGGCGCCCGACGACACCACCTTCGACTATCTGCACGGCAAGCCATACGCGCCGAAGGGCGCCGACTGGGACAAGGCGCTCGCGCATTGGCGCACATTGCCGACCGACGAGAGCGCGACCTTCGACCGCGAGGTGCATCTCGACGCCGCGGCGATCGCGCCCATGGTCACCTGGGGCACGAGCCCGGAGGCTGCCGCGCCGATCACGGATCATGTGCCCGACCCCAAGGACGCGAGCGACGCCTTCCGCCGCGACACGATGGAGCGCGCGCTCGCCTACATGGACTTGAAGCCGGGCATGCCGCTTTCGGAGATCGCGGTCGACCGCGTCTTCATCGGCTCCTGCACCAATAGCCGCATCGAGGATCTGCGCGCCGCCGCCAAGGTTGCGAAAGGGCGCCGCACGGTCGTTCCGGCGATGGTCGTGCCCGGCTCCGGGCTCGTGAAGGCGCAGGCCGAAGCCGAGGGGCTCGACACCATCTTCAAGAGCGCGGGCTTTGAGTGGCGCGAGGCCGGCTGCTCGATGTGCGTCGGCATGAACGGCGATCTCGTCGCGCCGGGCGAGCGCTGCGCCTCGACGTCGAACCGCAATTTCGTCGGCCGGCAGGGCAAGGGCGCGCGCACGCATCTTGTGAGCCCCACCATGGCGGCGGCCGCCGCCGTGATGGGCAAGCTCACCGACGTGCGCCAATTGATGGCCAATGGCTGAAGGACGCGCGATGGAACCCTTCAAGCATCTCGACGCCGTCGCCGCGCCCATGGAGGCGCCGAACGTCGACACCGATCAGATCATCCCCGCGCGCTTCCTCTATCGCAAGCGCAAGGAAGGGTGGGCGCATCTCCTCTTCCACGACCTGCGCTTCAACGACGACGGCTCGCCGAAAGCGGGCTTCCTGCTCAACACGCCGCCTTATGGCGAGGCGCGCGTTCTCGTCGCCGACCGCAACTTCGCCTGCGGCTCGTCGCGCGAGCATGCCGTGTGGTCGCTCTACGATTACGGCTTCCGCGTCGTCATCGCCAAGAGCTTCGGCGATATCTTCTTCGGCAACAGCTTTCAGAACGGCCTACTCCCGATCGTGCTGCCGGGAGAGCGCGTCGAGGCGCTGCGTGCGCTGCTGACCGAAAAGCCCGGCGCGCATATCGTCGTCGATCTCGAGAAGCAGGAAGTGCGTGGGCCAGACGGCAAGGTCGATCACTTCGAGATCGACCCGTTCCGCAAGCAGTGCCTGCTTGCCGGCACCGACGACGTGACCTTCACGCTATCGAACCTCGATCGCATCGCCGCCTTCGAGAGGGCCTACGAGCAGAAGGTCGGGTGGGTTTAGACCACCGCGTGTGTCGTCCCTGCGAAGGCGGGGACCTAGTAAACGCAGGCCACGCGAAGGCACGACTGACAGGGAGTACTGGATGCCCGCCTTCGCGGGCATGACACCCACGGGTTCACCGTAAGGTTGCCGCGTGCATCTCTACCGTCGCATCCGCCGGTCGAGCGCCAGCAGCAGGCCGTTGGCGGTGACCGCGAAGACGACCACGACCAGGATCACTGATGTCGTCATGCGCACATTGTGCAGGTTGATGCCGTTGATGATGAGGAAGCCGAGGCCGCGCTGCGAGGCGAACATTTCGCCGATGAGCACGCCGAGCATGGTCAGCGAGAAGCCGACGCGCACGCCGGTGATGATCTCCGGCATCACCGCGGGCGCGAGCACGGTGCGGATCGTCTGCCAGCGCGAGAGGCGCATCACGCGCGCGGTGCGCAGCAGGACCGGATTGACGTTCTTCACCGCATTGAGCGTGAACAGGATGATCGGGATGATGCCGTGCATCACGCCGAACGCGACCTTCGCGGAGAGACCGAGGCCGAAGATCAGGAGCACCAGCGGATAGAGCGTGATCTTCGGGATCGTGTAGAGCGCAACCAGGATCGGTTCGCCGACGTCGCCGGCAAAGCGCTGCAGGCCGAGGAACAGTCCCGTCGCGAGCCCGAGCGCGATCGAGATCACGAGCGCATAGACGAAGGCCGTGAGTGTCGCCTGGACATGCGTCCAGAAATTCGCCGTGCCGATCAGTCCCGCGGCGTATTGCAAGGTCTGCAGCGGTGAGGTGATGGCGGAATCGCCGACCCAGGCGTAGACGCCCTGCCAGCCGGCGATCACCAGCGCGATGATGATGAGGGCGTCGAGCAGCCGATGCCCGCGGGGCGCCGAAGCTTGTGCGCTGACGCTCATGCCCGCGCCCGCCGCTTGAGCAGGCGCTGCTCCCACATATGCAGCGCCGCGTTCATCACCGTGACGACGACGAGCACGAACAGCATCAGCGCGTACATCGTGTCATTGTCGAAGTTCTGGTAGGCATAGGCGATCGAGAAACCCAGTCCGCCGCCGGAGAGGATGAACTCGCCGGCGATGATGCCGATGAAGGAATAGGCGAGCGCAAGCTTGAGCCCGGTGAAGAGGTAGGGCGCCGCGCTCGGCAAAGTCAGCAGCATCACGGTCGATGCCGGGCTCATGCGGTAGATCTTTGCGGTCTTGACGAGCACGCGCGGCACGCGGTCGAGGCCGTTGAGCGTGCTGATGATCATCGCTGCGGTCGCGAACACGACGCCGATGGCGATCAGTGGCAGCGTGTTGAGGCCGAGAAGCGCGATGAGGAGCGGATAGAAGACGAAGAACGGGATCGAATAATACGACGCGAGCAGCGGATCGACGGCGCGGCGCACGCGCGGCAGCGCGTGGATGATCGCGCCGAGCGCGAGCCCGACGGTGACCGAGAGCACGAAGGCGATGGCGACGGTGGTGAAGGTCTGGACGATATCGTCCGTCATCTGGCCCGCTTTGAGGATCTCGTAAAGCTTCACCGCCATCGCGCTCGGCGGGATCATGGTCAGCGGATTGATGATCTTCGTCCGGCACAGAAGCTCGAGCAGGAGCACGAAGCCGATGCTCACGGCGGCGCGCGCCCATCCGATCGCGGCGGCACGGCTCATGCGGGACGCGCTTCCGTGAGGTTCTCCCGTGCGCCGATCGCCTTGAGCGATTCGCCGCGTAGGAGCGACCAGAGTTTGCCCGTGAGATTGCCGAACGCGCCGTCGGCGACGATGCGGCTGTCGCGCTCGCGCGGCCAGCCGGTCGGGATGATCTCGATGAAACGGCCTGGCCGCGCCGACATCACCGCGACGCGGTCGGAGAGCATCGCGGCCTCGTCGAGCGCATGGGTGATGAGCATCACGGTCGCGCCGATCTCGCGCCACAAGCGCAGCAGTTCGTCACCCATGAGGAGACGCGTCTGCTGGTCGAGCGCACCGAACGGCTCGTCGAGCAGGATGAG
>JBFWXB010000072.1:0-15827 GCA_050187875.1 Variibacter sp. | reverse complement strand
CTTGCTGGACGCCGTGATCTTGCCGAGCACCGAGCCGAGCGCGTAGTTCGTGCCGGCCTTCAGTGTCACGGTCTCGCGGCAATAGCTTGCGTTGAGATCAAACTTGAGCAGGTCGCCGAGCGGCGGCGCCATGGTGAGAGTGGGCATGTCGGTTGCTCCTTATGAAGTTACGCGCGAGCCGTTGCGGCGCGCTCCTTGGCGCGCCGCACGATCGGGCTGTCGCCGGCGGCGGGGGTGGATGGGGCCGCCGCAATCACGCTCGTTGCCTCGGCGCGTGCGGCGAGCGCATCGAGGACGGAACGACGGAGCGCGTCGGGCTTGATGCCCTTGCTCATCGCGTCGGCCGCATCGACGGAGACGCCGAGCCGATGAGCTTGGGCGGCCACGGCTGCAATCTCAGAGAATTCCGCGCGCAGCCGATCCGCGCCTTCATGCGGTACAGGCGCGGTGGGCGAAGCCTCGCCCGCCAGTGCGGCGGCGGGTGCCACGGCTGCGGCTGGCGCCGGTGGTGACGGGGCCGGGTCCACGTGCTCCTGGGTGGGGGAATGCACATCGGCCGCACTATCGCCGGCCTGTTCGGTCTCGCTCTTCGCCATGGAAGGGCTCCTCTTGTTGTTCGGATAAGTGATGGTGCGCCGCGGTTCGGATTGACCGAGTTCGTCCGTGAGGTCGGAGATCGCGGACTCGACCGTGCCGACGCGATCAGCGAAGCCAATCTCCGTACCGAGTTTGCCGCGGTAGATCGCGGCTTCGGTCCCGCGCACTGCCTCCGCGCTCAGCCCGCGATTTCCGGCGACAAGTGCGACGAGCTGCTCGTACAGCCGGTCGACATCAGCCTGGATGTCATTGCGCGCCGGCTCCGACAATGACTGATGCGCGTTGCCGTCAATCTTGCGGTCGCCCGCGAAGATGAACGTCCAGGCAAGACCGGCTTTCGCGTCGGCGCCGCTTTCGTCGACGTGGACCGCGACGACGCCGACGGAGCCGACCTCGCCGGTTTGCGTCACGTAGACGCGGTCGGCGACGCTCGCGATCGCATAGGCGGCCGACAATGCGCACTCGCTCGCTACTGCCCACAGCGGCTTGCCGTGCGCGCTCTTAAGCGCGCCGATGTGGTCGACCAAGTCGAACAACCCGCCGACCTCGCCACCAGGTGAATCGATTTCCAGGACGATGCCGCGCACGGCTGGATCGTCGAACGCAGCGGCGACCATGTCGGCCGCTTCGCCGTAGGAGACGAGCCCGCTTGCGGCAGCGAGGTAACTTGACCGGCTCACGAGCGTGCCGATGACCGGCACCACGGCGATGCCCTCTGGCGTGACGAACCTTGTCGGCTCAGGCGCTTGCTCAACCTCGATGGGCTGCGCCGATTTGCCGGTGAGGCGAGGGCCGAGCACGCCGAGGATCACCTCGAGCTTCGCGCGTGCAACCATCAGCGGCGTCCCGAACACGCGGGTCGCGACGAATGGAAGGTCGATCATTGGGTGTGCGCTTCACTTCCAGCCTCTGCCTGAGAGGCCGCATCGGTTTCCGGCGATTGCAATGCGTTCGGCCATGCCGCCGATCCGAACGTCAGCCCAAGTGATCTCTCGCGGGCCCTGTCGGCAGCGATCTCGTTGTCGACCTGTTCGGCGTCGTAGCCGCGCTCGGCGAGGGCCTGGGTACGGCTCTTGAGCCCGGCGTCGATCTGCTCGATCTCGGCGCGCGCATCCTTGAGCGGGTCAACCCAGTCCCACTTCGGCGGCAGCCAGGCGCAACCGAGATATTCGCGCCGGCGCTGGTCATAGCGCGGAAGGTCGATCGCGCCGGCGAGCACGGCCGTATCCATCCACCGCGCCCACACCCGCCGGCACAGCTGCCACACCATCACCGCGTGCTGGTAAGCCTCGATGCGGCGACGGAATTCGAGCAGCGCCAGCCGAGAGTTCGAGTAGTTCGCCTTGAGCATGTCGTTCGAGACATACGCATAGGGCAGTCCCAGCGCGGCCGAGACCTGAAGGAGCGTGCGGTACTGGAACGGTTCATAGGTTTGGCCCACGTCGGCCGGCGCAGAGGTCTGCACCTCTTCGCCCGGCTCCAGCATGGTGATCTGGCCGGGTTGCAGGTCGATGGTGCGCTCGTCGTTCTCGTCCCGTCCCTCCGCGGCGTCGAGTGGTTCAGCCGGCGCCGGCGTCGTGATGAAGAGCGCATGCATCGCCGCGACCTTCTTGCGGTCGAGTTCGGCATCGTCGTACTGGTCGAGCAGAAACAGCTTCACGATGCCGGCGGCGAAGCGCGACACGCCGCGCAGCTGCCCGGCATCGACCGGGTCGATCACGTGCACGACCTCCGTTGCAGGCACGCGCACGATGTCGCCGGCGAGGCCGGGGTCGGTCACGTCGCCCGGGTGCCGCCGCAAAAAATGGTAGGCGACGCGCCGACCGATTGCGTCGAACTCGATGCCTTGGCGGATCAGGTTGCCGCCCGGCGCGACCTCATTGCGGTTGAGCGACAGCATTTCCGACGGGATCATCTGCAACTGGAGCGGCACCGCCAGGCCGTCTCGCGGACGGCGCGGGCGGAAGCGGAAGAACACTTCGCCGGCGATGAACACCTCGCGCGCAGCGCGACGCTGCAGGCCGTAGAAGTCGGTAAAACCCTCGGCGTCAGCTTCGTCGGTCCAATCGAGCCAAAGTTTCTGGACTCGGGCTTTGATTTCGGCGTCGGGGATCAGTGAGGAAGGCTTGATGCCGGCGCCAACCACGTTGCCGGCCCAACTCTCGATCGCATTCGCGGCGTAGCCATTGTTGCGCACGAGCCAGCGGGCGCGCGCTGTGATGTCGGGCCCGGCCGCCGCGATCAGCGTATTGAGATGCGCCCGGCTCGGTTGAAAGCCCTTCAGCCGCCGGCTCGCGAGGCCCGCCTCGAAACCGCCGATGAACGCCCCGACACGGCGCCGGAAGGCTTTCAGCGAGGCGAGCACTCATAACCCCTTCGAGGCAGACGTAAGGATTCGCCGCCGCCGGCCTTCGCTGCCGGCAAGCGAAATGCGTCGTTCCAGATCCGTGATGGCCGCCGCCATCTCGGTATCGCTCGCGTACGTGATGCGGCGTCCGTCGACCTCGACCGTGCGCACGCCGCGGAAGCGCGCCGCCAGCAGAGCGTCACGCTGCGCCGTCATCTCTTCGAGCGTCATGGGTTCAGCTCAGGTAGGTCGATCGGAAGACGCGCCGGCCGCGCCGTGCCGGCGCGCGCCGAACGAGGCCTGCAACATTCTCTGCGAGACTGTCCGACTCGATCGATTCGTCGATGTCTGGGTTGTCGACGGCACGGACCTGTTGTTCGAGGTCGCGCCACATCGCCTCGGTCCAGCGGTCGGCGCCCGCGATCCATGCGGCGGCTCGCGCATAGACGCGGCAGTCGAGCGCCTCGTTGCGCTCACGTAGCTTCTGCCATTCGAGGCGCTGGAAGCCACGCTTGGTCTTGACGGTGACCAGCTGCTCAGCGACGAGCTGCTTGACCCACTCCGCGTCGATCCCGCGCGGCAGATGGATGTAGCCGGCTGGCCACTTGCTGCCGGCGGCCGTCTCCTCGTCGGTTGGCCTTGCAAGCCGCAGGAAGCGATAGGTCTCGCTCTTGAAGGTCGCGACCGCCACCGTCCATAGCCGCGCGCCGCGGCGAAGCTTCTTGCCGCCTTCGGTCAGGTCGACGTGCGTCGGCCCGGCGACCGGTGCAGGTCGATTGAATCCCTCCACGCCCTTGATCGCAGCGACCTGGCCTTGGCCAGCCTTGCGGGCCCAGGCGTAGACCGCCGGCGCTTCATAGCCGGTGTCGATTGCAAGCTTCGCGAGAGAGATGTTGCAGCCGCTTGCGTGTGGCCAGGTGCGGTTCAGGAGCCCGGTCAGGGCCGCCCATGTCTCGGCCCGCTCGGGTCCGCCTTCGATCACGATGTGATCGACGAGCCAGCTTTCGAGACCTCGACCCCACGCCCAGATATCGACTTCGACACGATCCTTTTGAACGTCGCCGCCGCCGGTGAGGAAGAGCCCACCGACCGGTACTGTGCCGATGCGCCAATCCTCGCGGCGCTCGTAGAGCCGCTGCCAGTCCGGCGCCTCACCGCGCTCCTGCCAGGTTTCGCCAAGGAGCGTGTTCTTCGCGGCCTTGAGCGCCGCGTCGTTGCCCTGCGCGGCTTCCCATTCGCGGGCGATTGTCGCCCACGACAGCCAACCAACCGGTGAATAGAGCCCCGAGATATGGAAGCCGACGACATGCGGGTTGGCGGCGTCCGCCGTAGCTCGCCATTCGCCAGCGGCAAGCATCGCCGTCTTGTGGTGTTCAGCAATGCCGCGCTCGCAGGCTTCGCAGACGTATTCGGCGGTCCCGGGGTTTCCTTTCTCCCATCGCAGGTGCTCGAACTTGAGCCACTGCATATGCCCACAGTGCGGACAGGGCACGAAGTAGCGCTGCTTGTCGCTTGCCTCGTACTCCCGCTCGATCCGCGAGAGCCCTTTGATGGTCGGCGTCGAGACCAGGAATGTCTTCGCGCGATGGCCGAACGTTCTCGTCCGCGCCTCGGCAAGCGCGATCGGATCGCCTTCGCCTTCCACGTCGCCCTCGTAGGCATCGACCTCGTCGAGGAACAGCCAGCGTGCCGGCATCGAGCGAAGTCCGACCGCGCTGTTCGCGCCGGTGAGCACGAGCTGACCGCCTGCGAAACGCTTGGCAAGTACAGTGTTTCCGGAATCGCGCGAGCGCGCCGGCAGGATCAGTTCGCGCAGCTCGGGGCATTCCTCGATCAGCGGCTCGATACGCTGCTGCGACAGCCGCTTGGCGAGATCGGTGGTCGGCTGCACGGCCAGGAACGGGCCGGGCGCCTGGTGGATGCAGTACCCGACCCAATTGTTGCCGGCTTCGGTCGCGCCAACTTGCGCGGCCTTCATGAACACGACCCGCCGCGCCGGATGCGACGGCGACAGCGCGTCCATGATCGCGCGCATGTAGGGCGTGCGTGTCGTCCGGTAACGCCCCGCTTCCGAGGCCGCCCGCGACGACAGGATGCGATAGCGGTCCGACCATTCCGAGACCGTCAGGGCCGGGTCGGGTGCAAGCCCGCGTGTCCACGCGCGGATGATGTCGGCTTCGCCGTCATAAGACTCAGCGGAGCTCGACCCGGACATCCGAGAGCTCGGCGAGATGCTGTCGGACATGCTTGTCGAGGACGGTTTCCATCGTGTGTGCGTCGATGCTGAGTTCGGCCGCGATCAATGCAGCGACGCGCGCCGGCCACTGCACCCAGGCATCGCGCTCGCGCCGCGCCAGCATGAAAACGGTCGTCGTCGCCTTGGCGCGGTCGACCTGTTCGCCCTTGAGCTTGCCGAGGCGCAGCCGCCGCTCCTGCGCCTTGATGACTTCATTCGCGGTGCGCGCCGTGACGTAATTCATGCCGCCGGCGGTCGGCGGCTCGCCGGCTTCGCGCAACGTGTCGCGGACCGCTTCTACCGCTGCGGTTGGAACGGGTTTGATCGTCTCTGTCGATCGCGCAAATGCCGGCACGTCCTCCGGCGCGTCGGTCGGTCTCGATGCCTTGGCCGGTCGGGTCCGCTGCTGCGACGGATCAGTCCGTCGAGTCCATGCCAGGTCGGCCTTTACCGGATCGATCGTGCCGTCCGGCTCAAGCTCGATGCGGCCTGAGGCAATCGCCTTGCGCACCGCATTCTCGGCGACCCCGCGGTGACGGGCGTAGGCCCTGCGGGAGAGTCCCATGCCGCTCTCGTTCTCCCGACATGCTCAGAGAGCAGTCCGTCTCCAGTTGCTCCTGCCCCTTGGTCGAGCCTGACTGCGCTCGCCCGATCAACCGGTGGAGCCACGAATGGCACGAGTTCAAAAGCCGCATCCTGCCGATGTTGCCAACGCGAGCATCGTCGCCGCGGCGGTCCGCTTTGAGATCGCGCTCTTCCTCGGCGTCGGCCGCTATGCGACCGAGGCCGCGGAGACGCTCGACGAGGCGCGCGGCAAGGCGGCTCGCCTCGTCGAGATGCATCCGAACGGCAGGCGCCCGCTGATCTATGGCGTGACGGCCGACGGACGATCGGGTCTCGTCACCGACGCTTTCATCCCCAAACCAAAGGAGGACCCGATGAAGACCTACACGAAGAAGTCCAACGCGCAGCGCGCCGCCAAGGCGGCCGGTCACAAGCCGGACGACGTTGAAATCATCAAGACGAAAGACGGGTACGCGTACCGCCTCAAGGGCGCCACGCCGGCCGAGGAAAGCGCCACGGCGGCGAAGGCCAAAGCGGCGCCCGCGAAGGGGCGCAAGGGCCGCAAGGCGGCCGGCAAGCCCGAGAAGGCGGCGACGCGCCCGCTCGGAAAGCGCGCGGCGATCGAGGCGACGGCCCGCGAGGGCAAGCTGCCGGAGCCGCCGGATTTCAGCGCGGAGACGCACAAGCGGTTCCGCAACAAGCTCGCGAGCGTGGTCGAGCTCGCCAAGGCTGGCGACCTCAAGGGACTCCGCAAGTTTGAGGTCAACCCGGTCAGTAGCAGCCCCAAGGCCATCGCCCGCTACCGCGACCTTTGCGTTATCGCACTTGAGGCGCAGGCCGCGCGCTAAGGCCGCGCAGGTCCCGCAACATTCCAGAACAGCACGCGGCCCGGACCTTTCCGGGCCGCGTATCATTCTGAGATTAAGAGTATCGCAGGAGCTTGGTCCCGCTTGGGGTAGGGGTCAATTGGTGGTCGGCGGTCGCGCCTTTCGCAGGTAAAAACTTTTTTGACCGAACTCTTGCTGTACAAGAAAGCCATGACCACGCGTTCGTCAGATCCTTGGGGAAACCTCGCGGGCCCACCCGGCCGGCAATCATCTAATGTTCGGCCTAACAGTAAGCGCCGACATTACAAAGGCTATATCAAGCTGCGGTTGGCACACAGCGAGGGCAGGACCTATCTGATCCCGGAAGTGCTATTCGGCGTCGGCGGACTTCGATTTTACCTTCCAAGCTTTTTCTCTCCGCCCTTGATCGCTTTCAATGTCGAAGAGGGAAAGCACATTGCGGATTTCAGCCTCGACGTAGGAGCGCCGCATGCCAGCGATCTGGCCAGGCTCTTGGTTAGAGTGCGATCGGAGGACCGGGTTCTCTGTTATGAGGACGGAGCTCAGCTCTACCGCTGTACATTTGAGGGACCCCCAGCAATCGCCAGTCTTGCTACTGGCACGTGTCGGGCGCTCCCGAATGGCGATTTTCTACTGAGGCTATATCATCACACAACGCCGGCTAATGCGGCGAGCATCGTGAGTAGCCGTGAGCTCTGGTCTTCATCGTGGAATCTTGCAGGGACTCGTAAGCTCGCGAATGTTGCATATGGCTATTTCACGAGTCTGCCGGAAATAAAAAACGAAGCCGACCTTCGTCTCATCGCAATGGCCTCGGATGGGATAATCAGATTTCAGACGACCTCGAATAGACCGATCGAAGAAGTCTTGTCGCTGACAGTCTACCGAGGCAATACGCTCGATCGTACCTTGTCCCTTGGCTTTGATGTTCCGTGCGAAATCATTGCTCCGGCGCACCTGTATTTCCATCCGAACGTCGGCCTTAACGGCGCCTATTATGAGATCGTCGGGTCAGAAATCCTGCGCGTTGGCGTGAAACCGGCCGCGACTCTCAGGATCTCAGGTCATGAAGTAGACGTGGCTAGGACAAACATTAAGCCGTTCGACTATGTCGTTCTGGGCAATGCCGGGACACTGGATGGCCTCGCTGCCCCGTACAACGAAGAGGAAACGAAGGAGGTCGCGCACCTAGAAAAACTGGATAGCGCCACCGATTTCTTCAAGTTCTGGTGGGACAATCAGAACACCGACCAAGTAGCCGATCGTACCTTTGAGGCGCGTAAACTTCAGACGCCTTGAACTATGGCTGCGCCGGTCCTGCAACATTCCAGAACAGAACGCGCCCCGGACCTTTCCCGGCCGCGCATTGCTCCCAGGCCTTTGCGTCGTAGTGCGGGTCGCTCGGGAATGGCGGCTTGGTTTTCGCTTCGCGCCCGAACGGCAACGGGTAGACGTGGACCGTTGCGCCGGCGACCTCGTTCGCGGCCAACGTCCGGCCGACTTACACCACGTGCCGGCGGGCGTTCGGCCATGCGGATGCAAGACCGCGCGCCAGGACGCCGGAGCCTGATGCGCACCAGACCTCGTCCGGCTCGACCTCGATCGAACGTGCCGCCTCCGCAATGGATTCAATGGCCTCCGGTATGTCGACGCCGAACGGGGCAAGTCGCGCGCCGGCCTGCTTGGCGTATTCGCGAGCGCGCGCCTGCACTGTGCTGAGATAGCCCGGGGACACTTGCATTACCTTGGCACCGAGCCGCTTCGCCATCAGCGCGCGCGGATGCGGTTGCGCACGCTTGGCGACGAAGATCGTGGCTCGCTTGCCGAGCTGTGTTGCAACGGTCGCAAGCGCCGTTTGGGCGCCGCCTTCCGCTGCGCTGGCATAGACCACCTCGTCGGCATCTTCGAACAGCAGCGGGAGGAATCGGGCCTTCGTCCCGCCGGGGAAGAGATCATCGCGAACAACGAGAACGCCGTCGTGCTCAAACACCTGCATTGCCGTCACAGCGGGTCCACACCCGGCAATGCCACTTCTTGCTGGCCCGATATCTCGCCAAACTCGACGGCGCCACATACTTCGGTCGCGCGCCTCGGGTCGCCCTTGATGAACACGAGGATGTTCTGATGTGTGCGCCCGAGCTTGCGCGAGGCCTCGAACTGGCGTCCAACGCGGATCGGCAACGAGCCGACAGCCGTCACCAGAATGGCATCGTTATAAAGCCGTGCACCGGCGGCCTCGAAGGCATCGATCGTTCGCCCGGGCAGACCGACATAACAACCGTGCTCGTCGCGCACGTCGCCCACGACCCAGACGGCGAAACGATCCTCTTTCAATCGCGCCATAGAGCCGGCGATGATTGAACGATACGCAACGGTGAACTCCGCCAGCCCCATATTTGAGAGGTCGGCGGGATCGTCCGAGTAGCGTTCGAGATTCCAATAGGGTGGACAAGAGAAAATCAGGTCCGCTTCGATGTCGCCGGCAAGCGCATCGATGTTGCGCGCGTCACCCGCGCGCCATTGCGGACGGGGCCCGCCGGCCAATTGAAGCTGGGCGACATTCGCCTCGACCTGCTCTGGTCGGAGTTCAATTCCAACGTATCGACGACCGAGTCGAGAGGCGACGATGCCTCGTACCGAGCCGCCAGCAAAGGGATCGAGTACAGTGCCGCCGGGCGGGCAAAACCATCGATAGGCGATCTCGCACACTACGGGATCGAAGATCGATGTCCCGGTCGAGGCGACATCGAGGATAGCGGCGCTAACCGGGTCGAGGTTTTCTGGGTCGCGGCTGCCTTTGACGAAGGTGAGGTTCTCCATCCGCGCCGCCATCCTTTCGGCCCGCTTGCGGTTGAACTCTGCCCAGCCCCCTCCGCCTCCGCCGGAAGGCATGGCGTTGGCCGGCCGCTTTCTTTCAGCCATCGCCCATCGGCCTGCCGCGACCGTCGCCGCGCGCCTTCGATTTCGAGTAATCGGCGGCCGGCAGCGGTGAACCGCCCGGGACGGCATTGCCTTTGCGCTTCTGCGCCTGGATGGCGTTCAGCTTGTCCTGGTCGCGGAAGCTCGCCGTCGCGTTCGCCTTGGCGCGGTCGATCGGCATCGGCGCTCCACCGATCGGGGCGCCACGACCAAGCTCCGATCGAATGCCGAGGTCGATCCAGGCGCGCTTACGGTCCTGCCACCAGCCTTCGCGCGCGTTGAAAACGGAGAACGGCGGGATACCGAACCGCTCGGCGAGTGTCAGCGACGGCGCAGGCTGCTCGGCCGCGGTTCCGGTCTGCGGTTCCGCTCCACTCGCATCGACGTTGATGGCGTCAAGGAGGTTCCCAAGCTCGGCTTCGGCAAAGCCGAGCAGATCGAGATCAAATTCGTTGTCACGCAATGCCGAGAGTTCGGTACGCAGCAGTTGCTCGTCCCACCCGGCATTCTCGGCAATCCGGTTGTCGGCGATAATGAGCGCGCGTCGCTGGGCTTCGGTGAGGTGGTCGAGAACAATGACCGGCACTTCGGCCAAGCCTAATCGCCGGGCCGCGAGCAAGCGCCCATGGCCGGCAATCACTACGTCGTCGGCGCCGATCAGAACCGGGTTGACGAAACCGAACTCGGCAATCGAAGCGGCGATCTGTGCGACCTGTTCGTCCGAATGCGTCCTCGCGTTCCGGGCGTAGGGGATCAGCCGGTCGACCGGCCGCGTCTCGATCTTGAGGTCCATGGATTTGATTTGAAGGCCTGCGCACCGCGCACCTGCGCACCCTGGACGGTGCGCACCTTCGGGGTGCGCAACCGGATTTCGTGGCTATCGCTGGCGATTGATCGCGCCTTTGCCGCCCGCATACGTCCGGCGCCAGGAAGAACCTAAACAGCGCCGGCGCCGCATTTGACCGCGCCAGACGCGCGTCCCGCGATCATGCCAGGGAAAGTGCCGAAATCTGTTTCCGATGTCACGCCTGAAGTTCAACGAGTTGTGAGGCTTGTGTCCGTCTAGGCGCGGTGTTCGCGTCGGACGTTGCGGTGGTTTGCGGCCATGCTCTTCGAATCTCGATTCGTCCTTGTCCGATTTGGCGCGGCCGAAAGCCGGCTTGCGACGGTTTGAAGCGCGGCGACCCAACGTTGCCACGCGGTCTTACGCGATAGTCCGACACGCCAGCAAATCGGTTTCCACGGTACGTTCTCGGCGCGCAGCCAGACGATGCGCGCGTCATCCGGTTCGAGCCACAAGAGCCAGGTGAACGTCTCCTCCATGCGGCCGATCGCGCCAGGCGAGGGCGCGATACGAGGCATGCGTGCTCGCTCCCACCCGAACGCCTCGTAGGCGCTGCGGACAACTTGCGGCCACGTGTTGAAATATCCCGGCACGCGCCTGTCGGGGAGTCGACGCAACGTGAACGCCGCCTCCTCGAAACGCTCCTCGACCATGGATGCCGTCCAGCGCGTCTCAGTCACGCTCCGCCTCCTCGCGCTTGCCGTAAAGCTTCTCGCCGAGCTGACGGATCAGCTCGCGCTCGGGCCACGTCAGCCGGTGGTCGCTCTCGGCGACGACCAGGATGCCCTGGTCGCGCCAGCCCTCGCGCTTGATGTGCACAGGCGCAGCGCGCTGGCCGCCATAGCCTTTGGGCATCCACCTCATGGCTGCGCCTCGCGGGCAATCAGGTCTGCGAGCGCGCCGATGATGGATGCCGGCGTCTTGCCGTCACCGAGCCTCCCCATACTTGCCGCGAGAGGGCTCGGCTCGGCGCCGTACTGAAGGAGAAGCGAGAGCGCGACGCAGGCGTCATCGAGCAGCCGGTCCATGCCGGAGCCAATCCGGGCACCATGCGTGAAGACCTCCGCGACCCGATCGCTGCGGATGTCGAAGCCAAGCGTGACCGAATAAGTTCGGTTCTCGTAGCAGAGATTGATCGTAAGGCTTGGTCGCCGATCGGGTAGACGGACCCGCGTCACCGCACTCCTCCGTGGGTATCGATCGCCCAGAGCAGGATCGCGATGGCGTCGGCCTCGTTGTCGTCGGCGGGTTTGAAGCCGCGGGCTCGAATTGCCTCGATGACGGCCGTCTTGTCGGCGTTGCCCTTACCCGTGACATGACGCTTGATCGTTCCGACCGGCACGCCCTCGTAGGGAATGCTGTTCTGCTCGCACCAGGCGGTGAGCGTCGCGAGGAAGCCGCCGTAGAGATGCGCGGCGTCCGTCCCGATATGCCGGCGAACTTCTTCGAAATAGATTGCTTCAATGCCGGCGGCATCCGCGGCGATGCTGGCGAGCCAGCCACGGAAGCGCAGGTAGCGCATGCCGCCGCCGTCGTAGCGGCTTGGTCGAAACGAGGTGGTGCCGCTCTCGATGACGCCGCCGGCGAGTTGCATCGCCCATCCGGTGGTCGTGCCGAGGTCGAGGGAGAGGATCGCGCGCGACGACAAACCGAGAGTCGGCGGGGTCGTGCCGGTACGTACATCAGACGAATGCGTGGCAAGCATGCAGGTCTCCTCAGCTCAGAACGGAATCTCGTCGCCGCGCTCCCAGTCGACCGGTGCCTTGCGGCGGATGCCGGTGACAGCCGCGCCAGGGAATTTCTGCTTGATGGTAAGGACGCCGTCGCCGAGCGCCTCGATCAGGATCGCGACCTCGGCCACGGTGAACACGCGGCCCTCGCGCGCGACGTGGTGGGCTTCATCTTCACTGCGCACGAGCGAGATGATTTCGCCGGTTGAGGGCAGCACGCATTCCCAAACCTGCGGCGCGAGCGGACTTGCGCCGGTCTCATGCGCGGCCCGATCAAGCGCCGTCCAGGCTCGGCGCATCCCTTCGACCTGCGTCGAGACGAAGCGCTCTTCGCCGGAGCGAAGCGCGGCATCGAGACGATCCTTCTGCTCGTCGAACTTGGCGCGCAGGAAATCCGACACGAGCAGCCGCAGGCGACCAACGCCCCACTTGCGTTCCATGTCGCACGCCACCTGGTCGAGGCCATCGACCATCGATCGAATGCGATAGGCCGAAGGCGCCATCGCATCGGTGACGGGATCGAACCTGAGAACGGACCGTCTCATGGCGCGCTCCGTTGGGAGCGCCCTGCGGCGTCTGCACTCCGCGCGCGCAACGCGGGCGGAAGTGCGCAGGGGGTATGGGGGACTTCCGCTCCGCCATGCCTCCGCTGGCTTTTCAATGGGTTAGAGGGGTGGCTTTCGCCGCTTCCGCCGACCTCCGCCACAAGCGGAATCAATGGCTTAGCACCCCGCACTTCCGCGCTTCCGCCGCGGCCGTCTTGCTTCAGATCCATGTCAGCACCTTCAGGCCGGAGAGCTTGTTCTTGCGGTCGCGGACCTCGATGCCGATGACGCCGTTGTTCATCCAATCGGCGATCAGGTCGGTCGCGGCCTTCCGCGACATCCGGTACTGGCGCATGAGGTACTGGCCGAGGTACCGCGCACCGCTGTTGGGCGAGTGCGAGAACGGCGGACCGGCCTCGAACCGGCGCTCGATCTCCTTGAGCACCTCGCGCGCTTTGGCGATCGAGAATTCGGCCTCCGCGCCGCTGCCGTTACCCGGTTCGGTCTCGAGCTGAACCAGAAGGCCGGAGTCTTCCCGCTTGTAGGTGTGTGCGTTGTGGTCGGCCTCGTCGTTGGCTTTCACCACCGCGCCGCGCACGATGCGGCCTCGTTCAAACGGGATTCCGAGCGCGTCACAGAGCGGGCGTGCAGTTTCCTCGTCGAGCTTCCACAGCGCGTAGGCGAGGCGTGCGCCATCAACCAAGGCGGTGGTCCCGCGGATTGCTTCGCGCGCGTCGTCGCCGTCGGCAATGCGCAGCATGCCGTCCTTGCGCATGTGGTGGGTGAGCAGGACGGTGGCGCCCGTCGCCGCGGCGAGTTCGGCCATCGCCGACCAAAGAAATTGTGCCGCAGCCGGATCGGCATTGACGTCGGCGAGGACGAACGCCTGCAACGGGTCGATCACGACGAGCCGCAGCTCCGAGAGCTGGATGAGCTGAAGCTTCAGATCATTGAAGAACGGTGTGCGCGCCAGCATCTTGCCGTTGGTGGCAATCAGTGGACGCGGACCGCCGGCATCCGGCAGCGGCAATACGATCATGCGCTTGGGATGCCGCAGCCTGCGCGCGGTCGGGTCGATGCGGTTGAGCCGGCGGTGCACGGCGTCGAAGCTGTCTTCGGCCGTGACCACCACGGCGGTGCCTTCGATCGCAATCCGGCCACCAAGAATCTTGCGCGGCTGTTCGAGCCCGGCGACGCCGGCGGCGACCTGGAGAGCGAGATCGAGCGCGAGATAGCTCTTGCCGAGCCCTCCCATGGCGGCGATCAGCGCCGGCACCCCGAGCGGGATCGTGCCGCGGCAGAGCCAGATTACGGGCCTCGCTTCGCCGGCGTAACGATCGGCCGTCCATTTCAGCAGGTCGATCGCCCGCGATGTTTCATCGTCGACGGCGTGGTCCGGATTTTCGATGCCCCACTTCCGGCGACCGCCGGCGATCATCGAGGAAACTTCGCGTCGCGTCTGGCCGACCGTGTAGCCCGGCAGCGTCAGAGCCTCGGCCGCGGTGAGGATTTCGTCATCCGACCAGCCGCGGGCGATCCAGTGGCCGGTGAGACGAACTAGGTTGTCGTGCCAATGGTCGCCGGCGCGGACGCGGGCGAGGCAGGCTTCCACCGAAATGTTCGACGAGCCGATTTGCAGGGTGTGCGATGACAGCTCGCGGGTGGGTGTCTCTTGATGCCCGGTTGGGATCGACCCGAGCGCCGCCTGTGCCGGCGGGAAAGCCTTGGCGATTTGCTCGGGTAGATATGATTTCGGCCGCCCGTCGTTGAAGGTCAGGAACTCGGTGCGCTCGATGACGCGGCCTTCCTTCAGCGGCCACGCGATCGAGCCGCCAAGGCGCATGACGCGGCTGGCATTGATCACGCTGGTGTCGCCGCCGAGCGCCCCGGCGAGCGCTAGGTTCTGCGTGCGGGCAGCGTGCGCATCGCGCTCGGGCCGGTCGACGCGCCAAAGCATCTGGGCGCGCACGTGGGGTTGGCGTCCGGTGACCACGACCCCGGTCGGCGGGCAACCACGATGGCGATAGCTGGTGACGGCCGTCGCGGTCGTGTCGTCGTCGATGTCGACATAGAAGGCCGTAAGCGCGAAGAAATCCTCGTCCTTGCAACGACCGAATGGCGGGATATCGGGCTTGCGCAGCGCCTGGCCGATATAGACGTTCTGGCCAGGCTTGCGGTTCTCGGCGACGGCACGCGCGACCAGTTGGTCGAGTTCGTCGGTGGCGAAGATCGCGGCGTGGCGCAGGCGGCCATCGGCGCCGTCCGTCCAGCCGAGCTCGATGCGGCCCTCATGGCAACCGTCGAGAAAGCCCTCGAACAGGTGCGCCAGATGACGGCGCATCTGTTCGGCGTCGGGCTCGATCATGGGCTGGACGTTCGACTTTTCCATCGCGCCGATCGCACGAATGGCCGGCGAGCTAAGGCTCGCCGGCACTCAATCAGAACAGCGGTTCGGAGAGCGGCTCGGCGGCGGGCTTGGCCGGCGGCGGTGCGACGTGTTGCGCGGGCTTGGCCGCGGCTGGCGCCGTGCCCTTCCACACGTCCGCCTCATCAACCGGGCTCTCGTCCGCGAGGTCGGACGGGCGATCGACCCACTTCACGATCTCAAGCTTGGGACGGTAGTTGGTGCCGTACTTGTCCTTCATCGGCTCGGAGCCGGAGCAGGCGACGACCGGGACCTTGCCGCGATTCTCGGCCTTGGCGCCGTTCTCCTCGAACGCGGCGTAGAGCTCGCGGATTGCGTTCGAGAGATGGATCGAGGCCGACGAAAACTCGACGGCGCCGCCGAAGAACTTCGGGCTGTAGGCGGTGACGACGAAGCCGCGTTTGAAGTCCTCGCCCGGGCTCGGCGCCGAGCGATCGAGCGATGGATCGATCACGCGCTCGGGCGCCTGGCCCTCTCGGAAGCGCAGCCAGCCGGTGCGGATGTTCTTGAGATCGAGCAGGAAGGTTGGACGCGCGATCTCCTGGTCGCCGCCCTCCGGCGAGCGCACAAACCACTTGTCCGCCTTGGCATTGTATTTGACGTACGGCTTGATGATGCCGGAACCACCGATGTTGAGACTCATTGCGCTTCTCCTTTCGCGTTGAGAGTCGTTTTCAGAAACCGAAGACTTCTTGCCCGGCCGCGCGCGCGGCCGGCTCGGACCACCAGAAAGAATCGAATTCGGGAACGATAAGGCCGGCGAGCTCGCGGG
>JBFWXB010000071.1:0-15836 GCA_050187875.1 Variibacter sp. | reverse complement strand
AAAACGCACAATCCCCGACACTTGGCGTCACATCGGTGATCTCGTCGCCGCAATCGAACCCCACGAATGCAGCAACTACTTCGCCAACGCCGGATATGCTTCCGTCAAAATGTGAAAGACTCTAGAGCGTCCGCGTTCTCAGTGCGACATCAAGACCGGAACAGACGCATGCGCCAGCATGCTGCGTGTTGCGCCGCCGAGCAGGAATTCGCGCATGCGCGAGTGACCATAAGCGCCCATCACCAGAAGGTCCGCATTGCGGGCGGCAACCTGTGCCTCGATCGCTGCGCCTATGGTTCGTCCCGCCGCGTCGACGACATCCAGCACCACCTCGATTCCATGGCGCGCGAGATATTTGGCCATCGCCGAGCCGGAATGTCTCGAATCGATCCTCTTCTCATTGGTGATGGTCGTCACGAAGACGCGTTTTGCCTGCTGCATGATCGGCAGCGCATCGAAGATGGCGCGTGAGGCTGGCTGGCTGAAATCCCAGGCGACGAGGATCGTATCAAGGCGCGCGGACATTTCGTGTGCGCCCTCTTGCGAGATGATGATGGTCGGCCTTCCCGAGCCGAAAATGATCGATTCGGCGTACCACTGATCCACATACCAGCCTCCTGGGACCGGCACGATCGTCACGTCGTGGAGGCGTGCGTGGCTGGCGGCCACGTTCGAAACTTCCGATGGCGAGCACTGCTCGATAATGAACTCTTGAAATATGTCGGCCCGTTCTGCGGCCTGACGAAATGTCGCCAGAAGCGCTTCGGTGCTTGCGACACTTTTGTTCTGCTCCGCAGCGATCAAGGCTGGCACATCAAGCATGACGTTTTCGATGATGCTGCCTGGCGCGCTGATCTTGATCTTGCAGGCGAGGGCGGATGCCCGGCCGCCGAGCTGTCCTGCGAGCGCCACCGCCGTCTGTACAGCCGAATCTGGCGTACGCTCGGGATAAGTTGTGAGCGCTATGAGAATGTCTTTGTAAGCCATCGGATCCTCTACGTCGGTCATTTGGCCCTAGGCGGCACCCGGACGCTTTGAGCGACCGCAAAAAAGTGCCTATCCGTGGTGAGCGCCCGCATTCGGTGATGGCCGGCGAACAGGATCGTGATCGCGTTCAGTCCAGGTGAGGCGTTAGCAACGGGGTCTCAGCTGTCGCAGGCGCGCGTGGTGGCCGGACGTGCTTGCGCCGCGCATGCATGGGCCAATACCGCTGCATCGCGAGATAAGTGAACGATGCCGACCAGCCGATCAGCAGCAGTCCATTGAGCGCCTCCACCCCGGCGATCAGGCGAATATGCGAAAACGGTGCGTAGTCGCCGAACCCGAGTGACGTGTAGGTCGTGACAGAGAAATAGAGGCAGTCGAAAAACCCCTCGACCGGTACGCCGACGAACCCGCCAAGCTGCCATTGGATTGCCAGAAGCCAGTACGCGAAAGCGTAGATCCATACGGCAAGGGTGTGGCCGGCAAACGTTGCGAGGACGACGACGATGATGCGTGCGTGCGGCGGCAGCGGAAGATCGCAGAGATGATCGGAGGTCAGCCGTAGGGTCTCATAGAGGACGACGATCGTCACGATTACGAGCACGACGGCCGAAATCATGGCGACGATCATGGGCACCTGCCGTTGGGGCTAATGTGACATCAGGCAGCACACCGGAGCATCGTCGAGAAGAGCGCGCGTGACCCCGCCGAACATCCATTCGCGAGCGCGGCTGTGACCGTAAGCGCCCGAGACGATGAGATTCGCCCCTTCATCGTCCGCAACCTGCAGGATGTCTTCCGCCACTGATCCATCGGGCGTGGGCCGCAACAGCGTTCTGCTGGCAATGCCGTGACGAGCCAGATAAGCGCTCACATCGTTCGCCGATTCTTTCCGATCATTGCCGCCAATGGCGACAACGAAGATCGCGTCTGCACGTTTGAGAAACGGCAAGCTGTCCCACACGGCGCGGCGCGCCTCGCGCGTATCCTTCCACGCGATGACAATGCGATTGGCAAACACGTGATCCCTCAGCGGAGGCACAACCAAAATGGGGCGGCCAGATTCCATGATGAGGTCGCCGGGGCTAACAGCCATGGTTCCCTGCGTCTCATCGCCCGAACCCTGTCGGCTTACGACAATCAGGTCGCAAGCGCGCGACTGCTGCGTGATGAAAGAGGCTGGCATTCCGGTTTTAGACCGCCACTCGACGTTCTTGCGCGTGCCGGCCACCTGGCGAAATAGCTTTTCCGCTTGCTTGAGATTTTCTGCGATACGGCTCTCTTCAAGCTCGATGACGCTTGGCGCCACCGCGAAAGAGCCTTCGAAATACATCGGTGGAATGATCTCCTCGGCGGCGATTCCTATGACCCGGCTCGAGAATTGATCCGCAAGCGCACAAGCAAACCTCGCACGACGCTCAGCCTCGGAACCAAGATCAAGGGGGACCATGATGCTGGCGTATGTGGACAGTTGCGGCGCTTCGCTCGGATGCGGCATGTGAAAGCCTCCTCGAGGCTTGAAACGTAGACCTATTTATCAGGATACCCGACGTCAGGGGGCCTGCTTTGATCCAAAGCAATCTCAGAGGCGGGATATCGGTCATCGTGAATCATTGGCATGTTTCGCGCACGCGATGTTCGGACTTGGTATTCGCATGGCCATCAAAATGCGCTGAAGACTTATCTGGAGACGGTCAGCCAGCCGCGTGGTTGAAGGCACACCGCCGCCGCCCCTCTACGAATCGAGAAGCCCGTCATTGCGAATGACCCGTGGACCAACTCGGGTTTGAATTTGCGCGGCAGCAAAGAGCGGTCAAAGCCAATCGTCTACAAAGAGACTTTGTTGATAGTAACCTTCGGGCAATATCATGACCTCCATCAAAGGCCTCTTGTCGCGGCTGCACATGCTGCGGCGAACCGTCGCTGATGCGTGGCACTGGCGGCACGAACTGGTCAATCTCAGCGACTCTTGGCAATGCAGCCCGGCTGAAGCTGATCGGTTGGCCCGCGATGTCGGCCTGCAACCGGCGGACATCGCGATAAATCAGCGGGCAGCGTTGTGGAGCTTGCTGAGAGCTCCTCGCGACATCGTCGGCATCGACCCGCACAAGCGGCAGGCTGCGGCGCCGGAATACGCTCCGGATCGGGCTCGCGTTAGCTTGCTTTTCGACAGCTAGGTTCAACCGCTCCAATACGTTGATGATCTGATGGGCGGCCGGGTTGCGCAGGAGTTTAACGCGCGATCGATGCGGCGCGTGAGTGTGGCGTCTTTCGACGCGCCCAAGATTTCGACATCGCGGCGACGGTGATTTCCAAAGGTCGCTCCTCGTTCTCATCCTCTCGGCGCGACTGCCGGCGGCTTTTCTGTGATCGGAACAACGACACCACGTCGTAGCGGTCACCAAAAATCGTCCGAGTTTGCTCCTTCACAAAGAAGACTTTCGGCGCCTGGGTAAACATCACATCGTCAAAGACCGATAATCGGTCGAATGGAGACTACGATGTTCACCCGCCGCAGCATGCTTATGTGCGCCGCTGTATCCGCGCTCCTCGTCGCCACACCTGCACTGGCCCAGGATCTATCGAAGCTGGCGCGCGTGAAGGTCGATCTCGTCGCCCCTCCGTTTGTTCATCCGCACGAACAGGCAACGAAAGCCGCACCGCGGATCGTCGAGTTCAAGATGAGCATTCAGGAGAAGGAGGTTACGATCGACGGCGACGGCACCAAGATCCACGCCATGACCTTCAACGGGTCGATTCCCGGGCCGATGATGGTGGTGCACGAGGGCGACTATGTCGAGCTGACGCTGGTCAACCCGAGCACCAACTCCATGGCGCACAACATCGATTTCCATGCTGCGACCGGGGGGCTTGGCGGCGGCGAGTTGACGCTGATCAATCCGGGCGAACAGGTGGTGCTGCGCTTCAAGGCCACACGTGCCGGCGTCTTCGTTTATCACTGCGCACCTGGCGGGCCGATGATCCCGTGGCATGTCGTCTCGGGGATGAGCGGAGCCATCATGGTTCTGCCGCGCGACGGCCTTAAGGACGAAACCGGAAAGTCCCTGCGTTACGACAAGGTCTACTACATTGGCGAGAACGACTTCTACGTGCCGAAGGACGAGAACGGAAAGTTCAGGCACTACGAGTCGGCCGGCGAATCCTATCCGGAAACGGTCGAGGTCATGCGCAAGCTCATCCCGACCCACGTCGTCTTCAATGGAGCCGTCGGCGCCTTGACCGGCAAGAATGCGCTGCAGGCCAGCGTCGGCGAGCATGTGCTCATTATCCACTCGCAGGCCAACCGCGACAGCCGTCCGCATCTCATCGGCGGCCATGGCGATTATGTGTGGGAAACTGGCAAGTTCGCCAATCCTCCGCAGAAGGACTTGGAGACGTGGTTCATTCGCGGCGGCTCGGCCGGCGCGGCGCTCTACACCTTCCGCGAGCCGGGCATCTACGCCTATGTCACTCACAACTTGATCGAGGCCGTGGAGCTCGGCGGGACGGCGCACTTCAAGGTGGACGGCAAGTGGAACGATGACCTGATGAAGCAGGTTCGTCCGCCCGAGCCGATCGGCGCAGGCGACAAGCTGGGAAGCATCGCGCCGCATATGGGTCACGCCAAGTAATTGAAACCGCATCGGCGGCTCCGCGTGTGGCGGAGCCGCCGGAGGTCGTGTCATGATCGCCGCAGTCCTCCATTCCAAGACCGCACTTCTGAAGATCGGTTTTGCTTTCGCGGTCCCGCTCGCCATCGCGGGAGCTCCATCGGCTCCCCAGCGCGCAAGCGAAAATCAAGCTATCGCGAACGAAACGGTCCGCGTGCCGCCAGCCGCCTTCAGCTATCGGGCCGCCGGCGAGTTCAATCGGGAGCGCGTATCGGTGAGCGCCCCTCTGCTTCAGTTGCGGCGCGACGCTCCTGTCTTCATCATGAAGTCACAGGTGACCGAGGCGGCATTCGAAGAGTGTGTTCGCGACGGTGCGTGTCGCGCGCTCACGCGCCAGAACATGGCGCGTTCCGACGTCCCGGTCAGCGGCGTGAGCTGGGAAGACGCCACGGCCTATGCGCGGTGGCTGTCATCCCGCACAGGCGAGACCTGGCGCTTACCAACCGACGAAGAATGGGTGTTCGCGGCGGGAAGCCGGTTCCGAGACGACACGGCCGACGCGGCGTCCGACGACTTCAGCCAGCGCTGGTTGGCAAAATACGATCGGGAATCGGCGCGGGAGCGCACGGCCGATCGCAGGACACGCAGGATCGGCAACTTCGGCGCGAACGAGCACGGCCTTTTGGACATTGCCGGTAATGTCTGGGAGTGGACCGATAGCTGCTTTGTTCGGCAAACTCTTGATGCGGCGAACCGGCCAACCGGAGAGCCCACGACGAATTGCGGCGTTCGCGTCGTCGAGGGCGCGCATCGCACATACGCCACGAGTTTCTTGCGCGATGCGAGGGCGGGCGGCTGCAGCGTCGGTACGCCTCCAGATAATCTGGGCTTTCGTTTGGTGCGTGACGAAGGATCATGGCTGGGACGTCTCGTTTCGTCACTGAAGCGCCGGCGGCCAATCGGCTAGTGCCGCCCGGCTTTAGCTTATCTCGGCAGCGATCGACGCCAGCGCGTCCACCTTGGCGACGATGACGCGCCTGCGGCCGCAGTCGACGATGCCGTTCTCCTCCCAGGCGCTCAGGGTGCGGCTTACGGTGTGCAGCGTCGTTCCCGACATTTCGGCGAGATCCTGTCGCGAGAGCGGAAAGGCGATTTCAACGCCGCGCGCCGTTCGACGGCCCGCTTGCGCCGCCAATCGCAAGATCGTGTGAGCGATACGTTGCTCGACCCTTTCAGTGGAGAGCTCACGGAGACGCAGTTGCATTTCCCGATATCGGGCGCCGAGAAGAACGATCGCGTTCATCGCGATCGCGGCGTGTTCGCCCATGATTTGCCTGATAGCGGCTGCGCTCCAGCCAATCAGGTGTGAATCGTCAACGGCTGTCACTGTCCCGGGATGTGTCGTTGCGCCTGAAAGAACCGCGTAGCCGGCGACTTCACCCGGCCCCAGATAACGAATGATGATTTGCTGGCCGTCCGCGGTGGTCTGCGTTGCGCGCAAGCGTCCGACGCTGACGACGTACAAGTTGGCGGCGACGTCATCTTGACGGAAGACGACGTCTCCCGCCGAGAACCGCTTCCGGTGCGAAAGGGCATGGATCGAGTGCAGCGCCTGGGCCGCGACCCCGTGAAACAACTCGGTCCTTTCGAGGATGGCCAAGTCGGGTTGATATTCCATGCCGCCGCGCTCGTGCTTCTATACTGTAGGCCGGCAGACCGGCCGCGGCACCATAGCCCAGACCGCGGCCACGGCGCTTGAGCAGGCGCAAAGGGCGGCGCGAGGCCAAGAACAAGGGCAATTGCAGGCGAGTTGCTCGTACATATCTTTTATGCGACGGCCTCAATGAGAATCTCGGTGCTCTCTTGCACTTGCGCAAATGGTCGCAGCCGTAAAGTGCTATAAGGTGCCGGCTTGGGCGATCCGCAATGCACATGGCCTTCGTGCTGCTGGGACGTTTTGGATCATACGGGTGGGATCGGCGATGCTGAACATCAATAAGTCGGATCTCCTGCGTCATCACGTGCCGGAAGGTCTGTCGGATCGCTTCGCCTTGGCGTCCGCGCGCTTCCTCGCCGCCGCGGCGGGTAAGCTGTTTGGCCGCCGTTATGGCGATCGGGTGATCGTGCTCGAGACGATTGCGGCCGTCCCCGCCATGGTCGCGGCGACGCTTCTGCATTTGCGATGCTTGCGCCGCATGATCGATGACAAAGGCTGGGTACGGACGTTCATGGACGAGGCCGAGGACCAGCGCGCCCATTTGATGTCCTTCGTCGCCATTGCGCGGCCGAGCGGTTGGGAACGCTTATTGATCGTGGTCGGGCAGGGGACTTTCTACAACGCCTACTTTCTCCTTTACTTGATTTCAGCCCGCACGGCCCATCGCATGGCGGGGTACCTCGCGGAGGAGTCGGTACGCGGATATTCTCGTTATCTTGAGCGGATTGACGCCGACTCGGAGGAGAACCGCCCAGCACCCGCGTCGGCCGTCGCCTATTGGAATCTGTCGCCCGAGGCGCAGGTTGCCGACATGATTGTCGCCATGCGGGAAGACGAGGCCATCCACCGCGACGTGCACCACGCCTTTGCCGATGCACTTGCAAAGGGCGACGTCCTGCCCGATCGAGTCCTCAAAGCCCTCTGACGCAGAGCGTAGCTTGGTCTTTCGCGAATTTGCCTTAGCGCAAAGACGCGATCGCTTCTAAGGATATGGTTCGTCTGAACGGCGGACTTATCGCACGGTCCGCCGAGGAACAGACGGAGTGTGACGATGAGATCCTTTTTGATGCTGGCCGCAGCTAGCGCGCTGCTGTTTGCGGTCCCGGCGGGCGCCGCGGATTTTGAGGTCAAGATGCTGAACAAAGGGGCTGATGGTCAGGCGATGGCCTTCGAGCCTGCGTTCCTCAAAGTTCAGCCCGGCGACACGGTGCGATTCGTTCCCACGGATAAGGGCCACGATGCGCAATCGATCGACGGCATGCTGCCGGCCGGCGCGGAGGCGTTCAAAGGAAAGATGTCGCAGGAAGTGGCCGTCACGTTCAAGATCCCCGGCGTCTACGGCTTCCGATGCAGTCCGCACTTCGGCATGGGCATGGTTGGCCTTGTCGAGGTCGGAGACAGCACGGCCAATCTTGACGCCGCGCGTCAGATCAAGTTGCCGCCGCTCGCCACGAAGCGCATGTCCGGGCTGTTCGACAAGGCTGCGCAGAGCAAGGCGGCGCAGGCAGGGTCGGGCAGCGCTCAGCAGTAGGTCGATGGTGGCGAGTTGCACCGGCTGGGCGACGCGCTTCGCGACCTTGGGACAGCGCCGCCGCGTTGTGGCGGCGCTGCCTTGGAATTGACCGACCCCCCATCGGTACGAAGCTCGCCGGCTCGGTTCGCCGTTGCCGGCGTTTCATGCGAGCTCTGTCATGACGGATAGCAACGTGTTGGCGCGTTATGCCGACGAACGGTTGCCTCGCTACACGAGCTATCCGACGGCGCCGCATTTTACAGCCGCGATTTCATCGCCGATCTATCGAGAGTGGCTTGCAACGCTGCCTCACGAGGCGCCGATCTCGCTCTATGTTCACATACCGTTTTGCCGCTCGATGTGCTGGTATTGCGGCTGCCACACGATCATCACGCGCCAGGACGAGCCGATTAACGACTACCTCGCCGCCCTTCGTCGCGAAATTATCGCCGTGACCGACATCGTCGGCGCTTCCACCGGAGTCGGCCACATCCATTTCGGCGGAGGCACGCCGACGATTATTGCGCCAGATGCGTTCCGCGATCTCCTCGGGCTCCTGCGCGAACGCTTTCGTGTCGTCGACGATGCAGAGATTGCGGTCGAGATTGATCCGCGCACCTTGGCGCCTGCGATGGCGGCGGCTTTGGCCGGCGCGGGCGTGACGCGTGTCAGCTTCGGGGTGCAGACTTTCGACCCGGTGGTGCAGAAAGCGATCAATCGCGTTCAATCTTTCGAGCAGACGGCCGCAGCTGTGACGGCGCTTCGCTCGAGCGGCGTGAAGGGCGTGAATTTCGATCTCATCTACGGCTTGCCGCAGCAGACCGTGCCGTCATGCATTGAAACGGTGGAAAAATGCCTGGAGTTGCGGCCGGACCGCTTCTCGGTCTTTGGCTATGCGCACGTGCCGAGCTTCAAAAAACATCAGCGCAAGATCGTCGAATCCGACCTTCCCGACAGCGAGCTGCGGTTCGCGCAGGCTGAAGCGATTGCAGCCGCGCTTGTCGGCGCCGGATATGTTCGCATCGGCTTTGATCACTACGCATTGCCGAACGATCCGCTGCAGCGCGCGCAAGCGAGTGGCGCATTGCGACGCAACTTCCAAGGTTATACGGCCGATAGCTGCGAAACGCTGATCGGGTTCGGCGCCTCGGCGATTGGCCGTCTGCCGCAAGGCTATGTGCAGAACGAGACCGTTATCCGGCGATACGCCGACCAGACAAGTCAGGATGGTCTTGCCGCCGCAAGAGGCTATGCGCTTACGGATGACGATCGTTTGCGCGCCGACATCATCGAGCGGTTGATGTGCGACCTGGAGGTCGATGTCGGCCGCATCGCCAATGCGCATGGCGCTTCATTGCATGTTCTCGCCGAGGCCATGCCGCGACTGCAGACGCTCGCGGATGAAGGCCTTGTGCGTTTGGAAGGCGCCAGGATCCGCGTGCCGGAAAAGCTCAGAATGCTCGTACGCACCGTGGCCTCGATTTTCGATGCGCATCTCGCCACGTCCGCCCGCACCTATAGTCGTGCGGTGTGACCAAGCGGCCGCGAAGCGAATTGAGTTTCCTTATCCGCGGCCTTCTCCGCGCCATTCCCGAAGCGGAACGGTAACGTGCTTGAGCGCCATCAGATTGATCGCGCGGTCGGCGATGTTCTCGACCAATTGCGCGACGGTTCCCGGATTCAGATAGAACGCCGGAGCGGGCGGGAAGATGATGGCGCCAATCTCGGCCGCCTGCACCATGGCGCGCAGATGGCCGAGATGCAGCGGCGTTTCGCGCACCATCAAAATCAGCCGCCGGCGCTCCTTGAGTTGCACGTCGGCTGCGCGAACGAGGAGATTGTCGAGCTGCCCCCAGGCAATCGCCGACAAGGTACGGATCGAGCACGGGGCGACGATCATGCCGCTGACTTGAAACGACCCGCTCGCGATGCAAGCGCCGATATCGTCGTGCGCGTGATGATATGCCGCGAGCTTGCGTAGCCGCGGCAGCGCGTCGGGGCCGACTTCCGTCGCCAACGTGCGCGCGGCGGCTGCGGAGACGACGAGATGAATCTCGCACCCTCCAAGCTGCGCCAATCGTTCGACGATGCGAGCGCCGATGGCGGCGCCCGAGGCGCCGCTGATGGCAACGACCACCCGCTCCCGCGTCGTCATAAGCTGGCCTTCCGCTCGTTCTCGTTTGTGGGCAGACCCAGCCGTCGCCACATCGCATTGACCCGCACAACCACCTCCGGGTCCATGTCGAGAACGCGGCCCCATTCCCGAGTCGTCTCGGGGCCGATCTTGTTCGTGGCGTCGATACCGAGCTTGCCGCCAAGCCCCGGCTTGGGGGAGGCGAAATCGAGGTAGTCGATCGGAGTGTCATTGAGGGCGACCAAATCGCGCGAGGCGTCGCTGCGCGTCGCGACGGCCCACATGACGTCCGCCCAGTCACGGATGTTGATGTCCGCATCGACGATGATGAGAAGCTTCGTGTAAGTGAGCTGCGGCAGCATCGACCAGAGGCCGAGCATCAGCCGCCGCGCCTGGCCGGCGTAGCCTTTACGGATCGACGCCACGCCGACGCGGTATGAACACGTTTCCGGGGGGAGCCAGAAATCGATGACCTCCGGGAACCGGCGGCGCACGAGCGGCAAGAAGAGTTCGTTGAACGCTTCGCCGATCCGGGAGGGCTCGTCCGGCGCGCGTCCTGTGAATGTGGACAGGTAGAGTGGGCTGCGGCGCATCGTGATCGCGGTGACGCGCAGCAGCGGAAACGCCTCGACGGCGTTGTAGTAGCCGGTGTGGTCGCCGTACGGCCCCTCCGGCGCCGTCTCCGTCGGCGAGACGAAGCCCTCGATCACGATCTCCGCTTCGGCCGGAACCGACAGAGGGACCGTCAAACAGGGAACAATGCGCGGCCGCTCGCCACGCAAAAAGCCGGAAAAGCGTAACTCAGATACGCCTTCCGGCAACGGCAGGACGGCCGCCAAGATCGTCGCGGGATCCGCGCCGATGACGATCGCGGCCGGCATGTCGCGGCCGAGAGCCTTCCATTGCCGATGATGGCTGGCGCCTCCGCGATGCGCGAGCCAGCGAATGATCGCGTGGTTACGATCGCATATTTGCATGCGATAGATGCCGACATTCTCAGCCGCCGTAGAATCCGGCGGCTGCGTCATAACCAAAGGCCATGTGATGAGTGGCGCCGGCTCGCCGGGCCAGCAAAGTTGAGCCGGCAGAATGCCAAGGTCGATCGCGTCGCCCGTGTAGACCCTCTCCTGTACCGGCGCATCGGTAAGGATCCGAGGGCGGGTTGCCAGAGCCGCCCGCGCAAGCGGGAGCTTCTGCCAGGCCTCGGCAAGGGTGTGGGGCGGCTGCGGCGCGTGAAGCTCCGCCATGGTTTCGCCGAGGCTCGTCAAGCTCTCCGGAGGAATGCCGAGGCCCCAGGCGACTCGCTCAACGGTGCCGAAGAGATTTGCGAGAAGTGGAATGTCCGACAGCGTGCCGTCCGCCTTGATCGGGCGTTCAAACAAGAGCGCTGGGCCGTTTTCGCGCAGGACGCGACGATGGATTTCGGTCACCTCATGGACCACGGATACGGGCTCGCGTATCCGCAGGAGCTGACCCGCATCCTCGACGTATTTTGTGAAGCTTCCAAGGCTTCGGAAGGGGGGCAGGTTGCGATGCGACAAGGGCTGCGCTCGTAAAACACCATCATTGTCCGAGGGATGGCTGCCGTCTTTGCTCTAAAGCAAAGACGCCGCCGGCACGCTGATGCTTTGGTAGCGCCGGAGGTGGCGCGATGCCCTCGAACGTGCCGACATTGCCGCCGATCGTTGCGCTGGCGATCCGGCCCCTGCCTCTTGCGCCCCTGCAGCCGCTGCTGGCGCTCCTGGTCCAACGCATCAGGCAGCATCATCCGGAGATTTTTGAACGTCTGGGCTCCCACGCGGAAAAGCGATTCGGCATCGATCCGAGCGATCTGCCGTTCGCGTTTGTGCTCGAGCCGGCGCCCCAGGCGCCGCGGCTCATTGCGGTGCGCAGTTTGTCCGCCGATCTTGATGTCCGCATTTGCGGCTCTTTCGCCTGTCTGATTGGGCTCATTGACGGCGATTTTGATGGCGACGCTCTATTCTTTTCCCGCGATGTGGTGATCGAGGGCGATATCGAGGCGGTCCTCGCCCTTCGCAATGCGATCGATGATGCCCAGATCGACATGCTCGGCGAGGCCCTCGGCCCTCTCGACCGATGGAAGGAGCCGGTCAAGCGCGTCTTGGGCGACCTCTTTCGCGTACTGACCTTCTTCAATCGCATTGCGACAAGGACTTGAGCATGGAGCTGATTTGTCCCGCTGGCACGCCCGCAGCCTTGAAGGTGGCCGTGGAGGCCGGCGCCGATGCGGTGTACTGCGGATTTCGCGATGAAACGAACGCTCGGAATTTTCCCGGCCTGAATTTCAGCCGCGATGAGTTGCGGAGCGCCATCGGGTTCGCCCACGAACGTGGCGTCAAGGTACTCGTTGCAATCAACACCTTTCCGCGCGCCGGCGCGCTCGGCCTCTGGCACCAAGCCGTGGGCGACGCGGTCGCGGCGGGCGCAGACGCCTTGATCCTCGCCGATATCGGACTCTTGGATTACGCAAGCCGACGCTATCCCAAGCAGCGCCTTCATGTGTCGGTGCAGGCGGCCGCGGCCAATGCTGACGCCATTCGCTTCTATGCAGAGATGTTCGGGGTGCGCCGCGTGGTGCTGCCGCGCGTGCTGACTGTCCAAGAAATCGCCGCCATCACCAAAGAGGCGATTTGCGAGACCGAAGTGTTTGTATTCGGCGGGCTTTGCGTCATGGCGGAGGGGCGCTGTTCGCTTTCATCATACGCCACAGGCAAATCGCCCAACATGCAGGGCGTCTGCTCGCCGGCAAGCCATGTGAAATACGAAGCCCGGGATGGGCGTATCGTGTCGCGGCTCGGCGACTTCACGATCAATACGTTCGAGAAAGACGAGCCGGCGGGCTACCCGACCCTTTGCAAAGGCCGTTTCGCGACCGAGCATGGCACCGGATACATTTTTGAAGAACCGGTCAGCCTCGATGCGGCTGTGATCTTGCCGGCGCTACGTGACGCCGGCGTCACGGCCCTGAAAATCGAAGGACGGCAGCGCAGCCGCGCCTATATCGAAGGCGTCGTGCGGTCGTTTCGAACGGCGCTGGAGACGCTCGACGCAGGCATGCCAGTCGAAACGGCGGCCCTTGCCCGCATGGCGGAGGGGCAGACAAGCACGGTCGGCGCTTACCGGAAGACTTGGCGCTGAGGGCGGTTTTGTCCCGCCACAGCTTGCAGAAAAGAGCAGGGGATGGAGCTCACTCTAGGTCCGATACTCTACAACTGGTCGCCCGAGCTTTGGCGCGATTTCTATTTCCGGGTCGCGGATGAGGCGCCGATCGACACTGTCGTCGTTGGCGAAGTCGTCTGCTCGAAACGCTCGCCATTTTTTGCCGAATATTTGCCGGATGTCGTCGAGCGGTTAGCGTCCGCCGGCAAGTCCGTGCTGCTCGGCTCGCTGATCCTTCCATCGCTACCGCGCGAGCGACGCCAAATGGCCGAGCTTGCCCGGACCGACGGGATGACTGTCGAGGTCAACGACGTCACCTGCCTTGCGCACCTGCAAGGGCGATCGCACACCATCGGCCCGTTCGTGAATGTCTATAACGAGGCTACGGCGGCATTTCTCGTTCGCCAGGGCGCACAGCGAATCTGCCTGCCACCCGAATTGCCGCTGCAATCGATCGCCGCGATCGCAGCCGCCGTGCCGGATATTGCGATCGAGGTCTTCGCATTCGGCAAGGTGCCGCTCGCCATTTCCGCGCGATGCTATCATGCCCGCATCCATAAGCTCTCGAAAGACAATTGCCGCTTCGTCTGCGAACAGGACCCGGATGGATTGACCGTCGACACTCTCGGCGGCGAGAGCTTCCTATCGGTCAATGGCGTGCAAACATTGTCACACACTTGCGCCAACCTCATCGCCAGCGTTCCTGTGCTCGCTGCGGCCGGCGTTCGCGCGCTCCGGCTCTCGCCGCAGCAGTGCGACATGGTCGCGGTCGCGCATTCCTTCAGGGAAGTAATGGACGGCCGGCGTGATGTTCAGAGCGCGATGGATGCTCTCGCGAAACTCTATCCAAAGGCGCCTTTCGCCGACGGCTTCATCCACGGCATTCCGGGGCACGTTCTCGCAGCCAAGGGCGCGCGATCTGCTCTTGATCCAGGGTCCGACATGGTTGGCTCCAATGGGAGGTTTGGCCCATGATTCCTGCTCCGCCCGTCGCACCGCACGACGTCACCGACGTCACCCAGCGCCTACGCAACATCCTGTTGCGCGCAAACCTCGATTGTGGCTGTCGCGAAACCTTGGCGGGCGCGCTTGACCGCTTCACGGCTCTCGAGCAGCGACGCCAGGTGCGCAGCGGTATCGCCGCCGCGCGCGATCATAAAGCGCGGATCGTCAATATTCTGCATTTCCTCTCCGAGCTCGACGAGGTGACGGATGGCGAGAGCGACCGCACCGTCTTCGAGGAGATGGCGCTGCTCTTCATTGATATCGCCGATTGCGCCACCGCCGGCGCCGGCGCGCTGCGTGCTATTTCCGACGCCGAGAGTTGAGCATACGTACCCAGTCAAGCATAAGTGTCAGTTTATTCCACCACCATCAGACGGTGATCATGATGGTCGCCTTCGTTCCGTCGAACGTTCGCAAAATCGCCCGGAACCCACTCGCTACGGGGAGGGCGAGTTTGTGGACTTTGTGGACGGGAGTAGGGAGCGATCACTTCCTCCATTCGGCGAAGCCGCTCCTGTGCTGCGGCCACCCGCTTCTGTGTCCGTCTGCTTTTGAGCTTTCGAGACGCGTTCCGTGCCATGATCATTCGTCCTTCAAGCGCGCGATTGCGGAGCCGGTACTGTGAAGCACTCGTCGCTACTTTCAACACATTTACTAGCATATCGACTGTTCACGAATTCTTGCGTTCTCACGTACAGTTCATAAATGGCCTGCCAGCGGGGCGAGTGCACATCCAATTTTTCGATGGTTAGGCCACAATCCGCTGCTTCGGCCCTATTGATCGACCGGGAATGGCTGATCGTCCCCATTTTCGGATCAAGAAACAATTGGATTGATTTCCTGATCTGCGCCTTGGTTTTGCCTTTCATCATTCCAGACTTCAGTATTTTGATGGCGATGTCTTCCGAGAGCGAGATCAGGTCGCGGTAATGGTTGATGTCGCGGATATCGAATGCTTGGAGCTGCTGAAGATAGGGCTCCAAGTTTCCCTTTGTGGAGACTGCGGACGCAAAGAGTTTGTCATATGATGAGACGAGATTGTAGGCGGAAAACTGTCTCCACGTGTTGTTACCTTCCCGGCGAATAATTTGAGGATCAACTGGGCCGAGTTGAGACGAGTCGGCCATGAGAATTTTGCTCGCTCCCATGCAAATAATGGATGCAGCAGACTTTGCGCTTCCAGGAACGATCACCCAATAGTCGCCTGTTCCGCTGTAGGCCCGGCAGGTGTTGACGATCAGTTCTGCCGCCAAGCCGTCACCGCCAGGCGAGTCGATCATCAACGCCAAGCCTTTCTTCAGGTCGATATGCTGAAGCACGCTTTGCAGCATGTCGCAGTCGTCGTTTTCTATCTCAACAATGTGATTGAAGGACGTGAAGAACGTCACGAGCGTGCGACCGTTGAGATTCTTCTCAACCGCTCTGATCGCCGCCGTCCGCGTCGATGGGAACTGAGCGCGCTCCGCGAATATCTGTCTCTGAATGTTATTTGCCACGACACCAACGCGCCGACGCCGCAAGCTTCGTAATCTATTTCCGCCGTCGCGGAGAAAGCTTCGCGGCGCAGGTATCCCCCTTTTTCGCCCGCCCTTCCTGCCGAGTGCGACTCTGGCTGGGTTTTTCCCGCCAGAGCAGTCACTATCTTGGCGTGTATCAGTGGTGATGTCCACGACAAGTTTTGCCAATTGGGCG
>JBFWXB010000070.1:0-16408 GCA_050187875.1 Variibacter sp. | reverse complement strand
TGAAGGACTCCAAGGTCATCGTCGCCATCAACAAGGACGAGGAGGCCCCCATCTTCCAGGTCGCCGACTACGGCCTCGTCGCCGACCTCTACCAGGCCCTCCCCGAATTGGCCGAAGAGCTCGGTAAGGTCTGACGGCGATCAACCAAAAGCGCCCTCCCCTCCGCGGCGGGCCTATGCCGCGATCCGTAACAGGGGCCGATCCCGCGTTCGTGCGCGCGATCTCGCAGCATTGTACGATTTGATGTTGTAGGCCTGTCTCACGAAGCGCGATTCCGACGCTCAGAGAGACACTTACGGCCGCAACCGTTGGAATCGCCATCCCAGTTCTCGCTACCGGGATCGGCGCGTCACGCCGTTCGAGCGCCGCCGCCGTGACAAGGCCCGGGGATGGCGCACAAGCCGATTCAATCTGCTAGCATCCCGCCCGACCTATGCGGGGCGCGCAGGCAAAGACAGAACGGGAGTGAATAATGAAACGACGCGACGTGTTGATCGGCTCCGGGGCGCTTGTTGGCGCGTCCATGGGCGCTTCGCTGGTCCCGCATCTGCGACGGGCCGCCTTCGCGGCGGAGAAGCCGTCGCAGATGGTGCTGATGACCTGGGGCGGGCTCTGGGGCGACGCCATGCGCGACGGCGCCGGAAACGAATTCGAGAAGCAGACCGGCATCAAGATCGTCCAGGATCGCAGCGGCAGCCCCGCCGACCGCATCACCAAGATCAAGATCAACATCAACGATCAGAAATTCGACCTCGTGCAGTTGCACGACGGGCTTGTGCCGCTCGCGGTTGCGCAAGGCGCGCTCGAGCCGCTCAACAAGAATTCCCCGCGACTCACCAATCTCAAGGACATCGCGCCGCGCTTCGTACAAAGCCACTGGATCGCGATGATCTATTCGCCGCTCGGCATCATCTACAACAAGAAACTGGTGAAGAACCCGCCGACCTCCTTCGCCGACCTCTGGAAGCCGGAATTCAAGCAGCAGATCGTGCTGCCTGACATCAGCCATTCGATCGGCCCTTACATTATCCCGATCGGCGCGCTCGCCGCCGGTAAGCCGGCGAACGACGCGGAAGCGGGCTTCGAGATGCTCAAGAAGATGGTCGCGCAGCAGCCGATCTGGGCGAAGGACACCGACAGCATCATGAACGCGCTGCGCGGGGAGGACGCCGTGATCGGCCTTCTCTATAAGTCGCAGACCTTCACCGTGAAGGGCTGGAAGGTGCCGGCCGAGTGGGTCTACCCGAAGGAAGGCGCGATCCTCTACAGCGCCGGCACGGGCATCGCCAAGGGCACGAAGAACATGGAGTTCGCCGAGCAGTTCCTGAACCTCACGCTCGATCCGAAGATGCAGACGATCTACACGGAGAAGTTCAACTATCCCGGCACCAACACCAAGATGCAGGCCTTGCTGCCGCCGGAACTGCAAGAGCGCGTGCGCTCGACGCCGGACGAAATGAACCGCCTCGTCGATCTCGATCATAAGACGATGGCGGAGAAGCGTCCGGAGTGGACCGACCGCTGGAACCGCATCGTTGCCGCGGGCTAAAGCAATTCTAGGAAAAGTGGGAACCGGTTTTCCGTCCGGAATTGCGAAAAACAACGAGCTGGAGCAGGTCGTCGATCCGAGGAGATGATGATCCGCTCCGGGGGCAATGCCAAGCGCCGCACGCTGCATCGGCTCGGCTGGTTCGCAAATGGCGATCGGCTCGATGTCGCCGGCGTCGCCAATCGGCTGGCGGCGGCGGGCGGCAACGTCTGGCGCTGCCAACAGCCGAGCGGCGCGGCGGAAGCCGGCGACTACATCGTCGAGATCGGCAGCGAGGCCGCGCAGGCGCTGCGCGGCGCCGGGATTGCCGTCGAGCCTTGGCGCGGCGCGCGGCCGAAGGGCGCACGCCGCATCAAGCGCGCCGGCGTTGCCGTGCTCGCCGGCAAGGCGTCGGCCTATCCCTATTACGGCTATTACGCGCTCACCCTCGCGCGGCTCGGCTACGCCTATGCTCCCGTCGACGGCGCCGAAATCGCAGCCGGCGCGCTCGACGGCGAGAACGTGGCCGTGCTCCCTGGCGGCTTTTCCAATTGGGGCCTCGACGCGAAGGAGGAAAGCTCCGGCGCCGACGCAGCGTTCCGGCGTTTCCTCGGCGGCCGTGGCGCGGCGCTCGGCTCCTGCGGCGGCGCCTATTATCTCTCGCGCGGGCGTCCGGCCTGGCTCGGCGTTGCCGATGCGCGGCCCGTATTCACGCAGGAATATCTGCGCACCGGCGTCGGCGTCGTGACCTGCGCGCTGGCGGAGGGCCCGCTCCGCCTCGGCCTGCCGCCGACACTGGAAATCCCCTATTTCCACGGCCCCGTCCACGACGCGGTGGGCGCGGGATGTACGCCGCTCGCGCGCTTCAGCGAATTCTATGGCCACGGACGCCTGTTCATCGACAACCCATTGTCGGAGGAGACGTTCGCGCGCCACATGCAGGGCCGCATCGCGGCGCTGCGCGCCTCCGGACCGCGCGGCGACGCGATCCTCTTCTCGCCGCATCCGGAGATGGGCGACCTCTTGCGCAAATACATGGCGCTCGAAACCTACATCTCGCGCTATCTCCCGATCCGCGGCGAGACCGTGATGCGCGAGACGCTTGCGAGCTATACGCCATCAGAATCCCGCAGCTTCCTGATGGTGCTCAACGCGGTCGACGACCTCCTGCAAAACGCGCGCGACGCCGGGACACGGGAACGCGCCTCTGTACCGGGCGATGTCGCGGGTGGAAAAAAAATGCTCGCGGAGACCTGGCAGGCGCGCGCTGCGCTCTTCAAGCCGAGCCGTGGCGACATTGCGTGGCTCGAGCGTCACATCCTCTCCGGCCTCACGCCACGCATGGCGGCCGCTGCAGGGCGCTTGGGCGACCTCCTCACGCGCGCGGCAGAAAGCGGTGGCGACGGGCCACGCATCGCGCGCTCATTCGCGATCCTCATCGATCACATCTGCGCCTCGTGGGGCGATACGCCGCAGCGCCGGCCTGCCGAGCTTCTGCTGGAGCTTGAACTCGCGGTGCTTCTCATGGAAGCCTTCGTTCGCCTTTCCGAATTGCACATCCTCGTGTCCGCTCATGACTGAACCAGACAACACATCCGCCGACGTACGCTTCGTGAACGTCACCAAGCGCTTCGGCCGCGCCGTCGCCGTGCGCGATCTCACGCTCGATATCCCGCGCGGCATGTTCTTCTCGCTCCTCGGCCCCTCGGGCTGCGGCAAGACGACAACCTTGCGGCTCGTCGCCGGCTTCGAGCAGCCCGAAGAGGGCAACGTCTTCATCAAGAATGCGCGCGTCACCAGTGTCCCGCCATATCGGCGCGACTTCGCGATGGTGTTCCAGAATTTCGCACTGTTCCCGCATCTCAGCGTCGGCGAGAATGTCGCTTTCGGTTTGAAGATGCTGCACGTGCCGAAGGGCGAGCGCGCGGCGCAGGTGCGTGATGCGCTCGCGCTCGTGAAGCTCGAAAGTTTCATCGACCGCTATCCCAAGCAACTCTCTGGCGGGCAGCAGCAGCGCGTCGCGATCGCACGCGCGATCGTGATGAAGCCGGCAGTGCTCCTCCTCGATGAACCGCTCGGCGCGCTCGACAAGAATCTGCGCGAGAGCATGCAGGTGGAGCTGCGCGCCCTGCAGCGTCAGCTCGGCATCACGACGGTGTTCGTCACGCACGACCAGGAGGAAGCGCTCACCATGTCCGACCGCATCGCCGTGATGCGCGACGGCGTGATCGAGCAGCTCGGCGCCCCGCGCGAGGTCTATGAGCGCCCGGCGACGGAATTCGTCGCGACGTTTCTCGGCGCGAGCAACCTGATCGACGCCGTGGCGCTCGGCGAGGACGGCGAAGTGAGCCTCGTGGAGAGCTCCGCCGGCCGTTTCGCCATCGCGACGAAGGGGCTGGCGAAGGGGCAGCGTCTGCGCCTCGGCGTGCGCCCCGAGCGCGTGCGCGTGCGCGATGCCGGCGCGCACGGCCTTCCCGCCACAGTGCGCGAGGTCGTCTATCGCGGCGCGACGATGCAGGTTTTTTTGGAAAGCGGCGGAGCGCCCCTCATCAGCTTCCTACAGAACGACGCCGAGACCGCGATCGACTTTGCGCCGGGGCGCACGGTGTCCGTAAGCTTCGAGCCGGGCGGCGTTGTCGTGCTCGACAAGGCGCGCGCGTCATGAGGGGCGGCTTTGCCCTCGGCGGACGGGGCGCCGCGCTCGCCTTGCTGGTGCCGCCGCTCGCGCTCTTCCTCGTCTTTTTCGTCGCGCCGCTGGCGAGCCTGTTCTGGGCGAGCCTGCACGGCCACTCGCAGACGCAACTCTATGCGAGCGAGCTCACGCTCGAGAATTACGCCGCCGTGCTGCGTGATCCCTTCTACCACACCATCATCCTGCGCACGCTCGGCACCGGCATGGCGATCGTCGCCTTCACCTTGGTGATCGGCTACGCCACGGCCTACGTCATCGCTCCGCTGCCGCCGCGGCAGCGGCTCATCCTCCTCCTTCTCCTGCTCGTCCCATTAATGGTGAGCAACGTCATCCGCGCCTATGGCTGGATTGCGATCCTCGGCCGGCAGGGGCTCATCAACAGCATCTTGCGCAGCAGCGGCATCATCGACCGGCCGCTCCTTCTCCTCAATTCGTTCGAGGCGGTGGTCGTCGGCCTGATGACGATCCTCCTGCCTTACATGGTGATCTCGATCGCCAATACGCTGAGCGCAATCGACGTTCAGTATCGCGACGCGGCGCAGTCGCTGCGCGCGTCCCCGTTGCGCACCTTCATCCACGTGACTTGGCCGCTCTCGAGCCCCGGCGTCGCATCCGGGCTCCTCCTCGTCTTCCTTCTCACGCTCAGCGCCTATGTGACCATCACGGTGCTCGGCGGGCCGCGCACGAAGCTCCTCGTGAGCCTCGTCTTCGATTCCGTCGCATCGTTCCGCTGGCCGCTCGCCGCCGCGCTCTCTTTCGTGCTGCTCGCAATCGCGCTTCTCTTCTCCGGGCTCATCCTCGCTCTGCTGCGCCCGCAGAAGGTTCAGGGGCGAGGCTGAGCCATGGGCCGCGTTCTTCTTCTGACACTCACCGCTCTGACGTATCTGCTGGTGCTCGGGCCGATCCTGATCGTCCTCGTCACCGCATTCTCGCCGACGGAGTTCTTCGTCTTTCCTCCGCCCGGCTTCAGCCTGCGCTGGTTCTACGCCTTCTTCGAGAACGAAAGCCTGCGCAATGCCTTTATGCGCTCGCTCGCGCTCGCCGCGCTCTCCTGCACGGTCGCGACCGTGCTCGGCACCATGGCCGCCCTCTACATCGCCCGCCGACGCGGACTCGTCTTTACGATCCTCCAGGCGTTGTTCCTTGCACCGCTGATCTTTCCCGCGATCGTGCTCGGCCTTTCGCTCCTTCTCTTCTACAAGCTCATCGGCGGGATGTCGGAATTCCCCGGCCTCATCATCGCGCATGCGGTGCTCGGCACGCCCTTCGTCGTGCGCGCCGTCTCCGCAAGTGTCCTCGCCGTCGATCCGGTCCTGGAAGAGGCGAGCCAGAGCCTGCGCGCCGGACCGCTGCGCACATTCCGACTGATCACGATGCCGCTCATCTGGCCCGGCATCATTTCCGGCGCGCTGTTCGCCTTCATTCTCTCGCTCGGCGAATTGAACACCGCGCTGTTCCTGACTGGACCAGGTGTCACCACGCTGCCGATCGAGATCTTCAGCTACCTGCAATTCCAGGGCGGGCAGCTCGTGATCGCCGCGGCCTCGGCCGTCCAGGTCGGGATCATCGTCGTGATGGTCGTGATCGTGGAGCGCTTGATCGGCCTGCGCCGCATCGTACGCTCGCCGTCTTAAGGCTAACAACGCCTGGCGTGAGCCAAACTCGGCCTCGTCATGCGCGGGCTTGACCCGCGCATCCATCATTAAAAAATTCCTTGCGAAGTGCGATGGATTGCCGGGACGAGTGTAAAGCCCGGCGATGACGACGGTTGGAATGCGCCTTACGCTGCCTCACTCCATCATCTCGCAGCCGAGGCGCTTGAGCGCCTCGTCCACCCAGCGCCGGTCGCTCGTACCGGCGGCGATCGCCGCCATTTGCTTCTCTTCCGCTGCATGCTTGGCCTTGGTCGCCGCATAGACGCTCTCGACCGCGTCGTAAGGCACACAGAGCAGCCCATCCTCGTCGCCGATCACGAGGTCGCCGGGCTCGATCACCATGCCGTCGATCGCGATCGGCACGTTGATCTCGCCGGGCCCGTCCTTGTAGGGCCCGCGATGCGTCACGCCCGCGGCGTAGACCGGAAATTGTCCGGCGCGGATCGCCGCGAGGTCGCGCACCGCGCCGTTGATCACGACGCCGGCGAGCCCGCGCTTTGCGGCATGAGCGAGCATCAGCTCGCCGACGATGGCATTGGTGAGGTCGCCGCCGGCATCGACAACGACCACGTCGCCCGCCTGCGCAAAGTCGAACGCCTTGTGCACGATGAGATTGTCGCCCGGCCGCGTTTTCACCGTGAACGCCGGCCCGCTCAGATAGCCGCCACTATGCAGCGGACGCAGCCGCGCGCCGCCCGCGCTCGCGCGCGACATCATATCGCTCACATTCGCGACCGGCAGGCCGCGATATTGCTCCGCCCATTTCGCCGCGACCGCGCGACGCCGCGGGTAAATCCGAAATCCGATCGTCATTGCAACTTCCTTCCCGGTCTCGCTTTTGCCACGACGCGTCCTATTATCACGGAGCGTGCGGCGATCCATCCGCGCGCGAGCTTGGATGCGTTTCGATGTATGACCTTTATATCGGTAACAAGAACTATTCGTCGTGGTCGTTGCGCCCCTGGCTATTGATGACCGAGCGCGGGATTCCGTTCAACGAAAAGCTCATGCGTTTCGAGCCGGACACTTATGCGGCGTTCCGTAAATTCTCGCCGACCGGCCTGGTGCCGGTCTTGCATGATGGCGACACGGTGATCTGGGAATCGCTCGGCATCACCGAATATCTCGCCGAACGCCACGACGGTATCTGGCCGGCCGACGCAAAGGTGCGCGCCTGGGCGCGCTGCGCAGCGGCGGAAATGCATGGCGGCTTTTCAAGCTTGCGTGCGCGCTGCACGATGAATATCGGCGTGCGCATACGCCTCGACAGCATTCCCGCCCCCCTTCAGCGCGACATCGACCGCCTGAGCGAACTCTGGAGCGAAGGCCTCTCGCGTTTCGGCGGACCGTTCCTCGCCGGTTCGGCCTTTACCGCGGTCGATGCCTTCTTCGCGCCGGTCGCGTTCCGCATCCAGACTTACAGCCTCGTCCTTGACGACGCACCGGCCGCTTACGCCGCACGGCTCCTCAATTTGCCATCGATGCAGGCCTGGGAGGCGGCCGGGCTTGCCGAAACCTTCCGCGACGAAGCGCACGAGGATGAGCTCAAGGCCATGGGCACGCTGATCGAGGACCGCCGGGCGTGATACTCACGTTGTCGCCCCCGCGAAGGCGGGGACCCAGTACTCACTGCCCATCGATCAAACGCACCGCCGTGGTTACTGGATGCCCGCCTTCGCGGGCATCACAACGGAGGCACATTGCGCAGGTACGTCCATCATTGCCGGGCTTGACCCGGCAATCCATCGCTCTTGACAAGAGTCTTCGCTGATGGATGCGCGGGTCAAGCCCGCGCATGACGACCGAGAGGGGCGATCTACCTCCCTAAGCCCCTGCCCTTCATCGCCGTGCCGATCTCGTCGAGGATCGCGGGGTCGTCAATCGTCGCCGGCATCTTCCATTCCTCGCCATCGGCGATCTTCTTCATCGTACCGCGCAGGATCTTGCCCGAGCGTGTCTTGGGGAGGCGCGCGACGGTGAGCGCGAGCTTGAAGGCAGCGACCGGCCCGATCTTCTCGCGCACCAGCGCGATGATCTCGCGCTCGATCTCGGCTGTGTCACGCGTCACGCCCGTTTTGAGGACGATGAAGCCGCATGGCACCTCGCCCTTGAGCGCATCGGCAATGCCGATGACGGCGCATTCGGCGACGTCGGGATGGCTGGAGAGAACCTCCTCCATGCCGCCCGTCGAGAGACGATGGCCAGCGACATTGATGATGTCGTCGGTGCGGCCCATGATGAAGAGGTAGCCGTCTTCGTCCTTGTAGCCGGCGTCCGCCGTTTTGTAGTAGCCGGGGAACTCGGCGAGATAGCTCTCCTTGAAGCGCGCGTCATCGTTCCAGAGCGTCGGCAGGCAGGCCGGCGGCATCGGCAGCTTGATGACGATCGAGCCCATCGTGCCAGCCGGAACATCCTTCGCCGCCTCGTCGACGACGCGCACGTCGTAGCCCGGCATGGCGACCGTCGGCGAACCGTATTTCACTGGCAGCGCGCCAAGGCCCATCGGATTGCCGGCGATGCACCAGCCGGTCTCCGTCTGCCACCAGTGATCGATCACCGGCACTTTGAGAAGGTTCTCCGCCCATTTGATCGTGTCGGGATCGGCGCGCTCGCCGGCGAGGAACAGCGTGCGGAACTTGGAGAGATCGTATTTGCCGATATGCGAGCCCTGCGGGTCTTCCTTCTTGATCGCGCGAAACGCCGTTGGCGCCGTGAACATCGCGACTGCGCCATGCTCGGAAATTACGCGCCAGAATGTGCCGGCGTCCGGCGTGCCGACCGGCTTGCCTTCATAGAGGATCGAGGTCGCGCCGAAGAACAGCGGCCCATAGACGATGTAGCTGTGGCCGACGACCCAGCCGATGTCGGACGCACAGAACCACGTCTCGCCGGGCTTGAGACCATAGAGGCCATGCATCGACCAATAAAGCGCGACCATATGGCCGCCATTGTCGCGCACCACGCCTTTTGGAATGCCCGTCGTTCCCGACGTGTAGAGGATGTAGAGCGGATCGGTCGCCTTGACCGGCACGCATTCCGCGGCCTTGCCGGCTTTGAGCGCTGCGTCGCGCAACGTCGCCCAGTCGTGATCGCGGCCGCCGGTCAGCACCGCCTCGCATTGCGGCCGCTGCAGCACGATGCAGGCTTGCGGTTTCGTCGTCGCGATATCGATCGCCGCATCGAGCAGCGGCTTGTAGGGCACGACGCGGCCGACCTCGATGCCGCAGCTCGCCGAGAGGATGAGCTTCGGCTTCGCGTCGTCGATGCGCGTCGCAAGCTCACGCGGCGCGAAGCCACCGAAGACGACGGAATGGATCGCGCCGATGCGCGCGCAGGCATACATCGCAACGACCGCTTCCGGCACCATCGGCATGTAGATGATGACGCGGTCGCCCTTGCCGACACCGAAATCCTTGAGCACGGCCGCGAAGGCCGCGACCTCCTTGAGAAGCTCCGCATAGGAGATGTGCCGCTTCGTCTGCGTTACCGGCGAGTCGTAGATGATCGCGGTCTGACTGCCGCGTCCGGCAGCGACGTGGCGGTCGATGCCGTTGTGGCAGGTGTTGCAGATGCCATCGCTGAACCAGCGGCCGTAGATGCCGGCCTTCGGGTCGAAGATCGTCTTCGGCGCCTCGTACCAATCGATCGCTTGCGCGGCCTCCGCCCAGAACCCCTCAGGGTCGCGCTCCGCGCGGGCGTAGACGTCAGGATAGCGGCTGGTGCGGGCGTCCATGGCGGTCCTCCTCCCCGACCGTCGCACCGGTGCGCCCAATCGGGTTTTCAGCATTGTCCGCCCCCCGCTCTGAATGGCAAGCGCGTTGGCTTCGTCATTTCGGGTAGGCCCACGAATTGTCGTCCCCGCGAAGGCGGGGACCCAGTAATCCGTGTGCTCACGATCATAATGAAGACCGGGCGTACTGGATGCCCGCTTTCGCGGGCATGACACTTCACGGGGACGTCTTGGGCCCGTGCCATGCATGCCGCGCTCTTGCATAACGCCCGCAGCGCTGGGATGGATGGCGCTCCCATCCCTGCCGGCGCTGCCGAACCTTCCCGCGATGATCACCGACCCGATCTTCTATGCCTTTGCCGTGCCGGCGGTCATCCTGCTCGGCCTCTCGAAAGGCGGCTTCGCGGGCGCCGGCTCAGCCTCGACGCCGCTGCTGGCGCTCTACCTGCCGCCGCTCGAAGCCGCGGCGCTGATCCTGCCCGTGCTGATGACGCAGGATGCGATCTCGGTCTGGTGGTATCGGCGCGACTGGGACGGCTGGAACCTGAAGGTGATGCTGCCGGGCGCCTTTCTCGGAATGGGGCTCGCCTGGCTCCTGGCCGCACAGATCACCGAAAACGACGTCCGCATCATCGTCGGCGCGATCGGCGTGATCTTCTGCATTCAATCCTTCTTTCGCCGCGCGCTCATCGATCCCGTCGCCAAGACGGCGGCGAGCGGCGTGTTCTGGGGCGGCGTGTCCGGCTTCACCTCGTTCATGTCGCAGGCGGGCGGCCCGCCGTTCCAGGTGCATGTGCTGCCGCAGCGGCTGCCGAAGCTGACGCTCGTCGGCACGACGACGTTGTTCTTCGCGGTCGTCAACGCGCTCAAGATCGTACCCTACTTCGCGCTCGGACAATTCTCGACGCAGAACTTCACGACCTCACTGCTGCTGCTCCCGGTCGCGGTCGCCGCCAATTTCGGCGGCATCTGGCTTGTGGCGCGCACGCCCATGGGCCTGTTCTATCGCATCGCCTATGTGCTGGTGTTCCTGATCTCGCTCGCTCTGCTCGCGCGCGGCCTGCGCGGCCTGCTTTGAAAATGAACCGCGCTTCGCTAGGTTTCAGGCAAAGAGGACCCAAGCGACCATGGCTGCCACGCCTTACGACACCGACCTCGACAAGAATCCGGCGAATTTCCAGCCGCTCACGCCGCTCACCCTGCTGGAGCGCGCGGCTTCGACCTTCCCCGATCAGACCGCGATCATCCACGGCGATCTGCGGCGCAGCTATATCGAATTTTACCGCCGCGCGCGTCAGCTCGGCTCGGCGCTCGCCAAGGCCGGCGTCAAGCGCGGCGACACCGTCTCGGTGATGCTTGCCAACACGCCGGCGATGCTCGAGGCGCATTACGGCGTGCCGATGACCGGTGGTGTCCTGAACACGCTCAACACGCGGCTCGACGCCGCCGTCCTCGCCTTCACGCTCGACCACGCGCAGACGAAGGTGCTGATCGTCGACCGCGAGTTCTCGGGCGTCATCAAGGATGCGCTCGCCAACGCGAAAGCAAAGCCGCTCGTCATCGATTACGACGACCCGGAATACACCGGTCCCGGCGAGCGCCTCGGCAAGGTCGAATACGAGGACTTCATCGCCGACGGCGATCCCGACTTCGCCTGGGCGATGCCTCCCGACGAGTGGGACGCGATCTCGCTCAACTACACCTCCGGCACGACCGGCGATCCGAAAGGCGTCGTCTATCATCACCGCGGCGCCTACCTCCTCGCCATCGGCAATGTCGTCACCTGCGGCATGACCAAGCATCCCGTGTATCTGTGGACGCTGCCGATGTTCCACTGCAACGGCTGGTGCTTCCCGTGGTCGATCTCGGTCGGCGCCGGCACGCATGTCTGCCTGCGGCAGGTGCGCGCGAAAGCGATGTTCGACGCGATCGCGACGCATAAGGTGACGCATCTGTGCGGCGCGCCGATCGTGATGGCGACGCTCCTCAACGCGCCCGACAACGAAAAGCGCCCGCTGCCGCATGTGGTGCAATTCTTCACCGCCGCCGCGCCGCCGCCGGAAGCCGTGCTCGCCGGCATGAAGGGCGCGGGCTTCAACGTGACGCATCTTTACGGGCTCACCGAAACGTACGGTCCCGCCGTCGTCAACGACTGGCACGTCGGCTGGGACGCGCTCGACGCCGCGGCGCAGGCGGCGAAGAAAGCGCGCCAGGGCGTGCGCTATGTCGGCCTCGAAGCGCTCGACGTGATGGACCCCGACACGATGGTTCCGGTGCCGCGCGACGGCGAGACCATCGGCGAGGTGATGTTCCGCGGCAACGTGGTGATGAAGGGCTATCTCAAGAACAAGGCGGCGAGCGACAAGGCCTTTGCCGGCGGCTGGTTCCATTCCGGCGACCTCGGCGTCATGCATCCCGACGGCTACATCCAGATCAAGGATCGCTCGAAGGACATCATCATCTCCGGCGGCGAGAACATCTCCTCGATCGAGGTCGAGGACGCGCTGTTCAAGCATCCGTCGGTGCAGGCGGCGGCGGTCGTCGCGAAGGCCGACGAGAAGTGGGGCGAAACGCCGTGCGCCTTCGTTGAGCTCAAACCCGGCAAGCAGGCGACGCAAGACGAACTCATCGCTTGGTGCCGCGAAAAGCTCGCGCGCTACAAGGTGCCACGCCACATCGTCTTCTCGGAACTGCCGAAGACGTCCACCGGCAAGATCCAGAAATTCAAGCTGCGCGAAATGGCGAAGGACGTGTGACGTCCCCTCCATCCCTCCCCGGAGGGGAGGGTGGGACAGCGCGTAGCGCTGGCCGGGTGGGGACAGACTGCGAAGTCTCTCCCCACCCGTCTCCTCACTCGCTCTGCTCGCTCGGAGCCACCTCCCCTCCGGGGAGGGAGGGCGCGCGATCACGTCCGCACTCACTCGCCACACTCAAGCCGGCGCGATTGCTGCCGCACCGCGCGTCCGCGCTGCCCCGCTCCTCCTCCAACAACACTGTCGTCGGAAGATATCTCTTGCGATATATCTTTTACGCGCTATCTTAAGATATATTTTTTGGAGGACACGACATGTTTGGAATGCGTGGATGCGGACATGATGGGCGCGGACGCGACCATGAGGAACGCTGGGCGGGCGGCCCGCGCCGTCACTGGGGTGGCGGCGGTTGGGGTCGCGAAGGCGGCGGACGCGGCCGTGGCGGCTTCGGCGGTGGCGACTTCATGCGTTTCGGCCGGATGATGGCGCAGGGCGACCTGCGGCTGGTTGCGCTCTGGCTAATCAAGGAGCAGCCCCGACACGGCTACGAGATCATCAAGGTGCTGGAGGAGAAGACGGGCGGCTGGTACGCGCCGAGCCCCGGCGTCGTCTACCCGACGCTCACCTACCTCGAGGAAGCCGGCTACGTCACCGCACAGGCGGATGGCGCCAAGAAGCTCTACGCGATCACCGACGAGGGCCGCGCCTATCTCGACGAGAACCCGGATGTCGTCGATGTCGTGCTCGCACGCCTCTCCGCGCTTGCGGAAAAGGTCGCGCAGTGGCGGCGGCACACCTCGGACGACCGCGGCGAACATCGCGAACGCGGTCCGCGCGTCTCGCGTCTCGTCGACGCGGCGATCGACAATCTGCGCGATGTCGCCGCGGAACGCTTCGGCGCCGACGCCGACGCGGAAGCGCGCATCGTCGACATCCTCGCCCGCGCCGCGAGCGAGTTGCGGAAGGCTTAGACCATTCCACAATCGTCATTGCCGGGCTTGACCCGGCAATCCATCCTCTTCGCAAGAAGTTTTTTGATGGATGCGCGGGTCAAGCCCGCGCATGACGACCGTGTTTGAGACAGCATCGAGAACAGCCATCAACGCCCATCCGCGCATGCGACGGTGCGCAACTGGCAGCGCCCGCGCGTACGCTTGTCATCGTTGCAGCGCGCCAGCGCTTTCTGCTGCGCCTCGGCGGAACTCGTCGATCCGGAAGTGTAAGAGAGCTTCCAGCGTCGGCCGCGATAGGCGCCGATATAGGTCGCAAGGGCGACGCAGAGATCACCGCTGAACGCCCCCGTCTCGCATGAGCCGCGCCCGAACTTGGCGCAGCGCACGGCAGCGTCGCCTTTCGCCTCTCCCTCCGAAGTCTTTTTCCACGACGTCGCGAAGCTGCCGTCGGCGGTGAAGGAGATTGCACCCCAATACACCGGCTTCGCCGGCGCAGCGGGCGGTGCCGTCGCTGCCGGCGCCGTCGTACTCGCCGGTGGCGACGTCTGCGCCAACGCGTTGACGGCTAGCGCGCAAACGAGCGCGAGCGCCGCCGCTCCTCTTGTTCCCCATCGCATGATCGCCCCTCCCCTCAACTACGCCGCGACGCGCGGCGCTCTCGCCTCCACTTTCGCATCCTGCAGGATCATGTCGGAGGCTTTCTCGCCGATCATGATCGCGGCCGCATTGGTGTTGCCCGAAACGAGCGTCGGCATGATCGAAGCGTCGGCGACGCGAAGCCCCGCGACGCCGCGCACGCGCAGCCGTTCATCGACGACGGCATTGACGTCCGCGCCCATGCGGCACGTGCTCGTCGGATGGAACACGGTCGTGCCCTTGTCGCGCGCGAACTGCAGCAGGTCCGCGTCGCTCGTGCACGCCTTGCCCGGCACAAGCTCCTCGGCGATGTAGCGCGCGAGCGCCGGCTGCCCCATGATCTTGCGTGTGAGTTGCATGCCCTTGACCATCACGTCGCGGTCGACGGACGCCGAAAGATAGCGCGGTGCGATCGCCGGCGCGGCGAGCGGGTCCCTCGATTTGATGCGCACATGGCCGCGGCTCTCCGGCCGCAACTGACAGACCGAGGCGAGAAAGCCGGGGAACGGATGCAGCTTCTGCCCCACCGCTTCGGCGCTGAAGAGGATGAAATGGATCTGCACGTCGGGTGACGGCAGCGATCGGTCGGTCTTGAAGAAGCCCCCGGCATAGCCGGCGCCGATGGTGAGGAACCCTTTACGGAATAAAAGATAGTTCAGCCCCGCCGCCATGCGCGTGTGCAGGCTGCCCATCATGTCGTTGATGGTGATGCGCGCGCTGCAGCGATAGTTGAAGCGCGCCTGATAGTGATCCTGCAGATCGGCGCCGACGCCGGGCATATCGGCGACGAGCGGAATGCCAAACGACTGCAGCAGCGACGCCGGGCCAAGCCCAGAAAGCTGCAGCAGCTGCGGCGAGCCGAACGCCCCGCTCGCGACGATGATCTCGCCGCCGGCACGCGCGACACGCGTCGCGCCCCCTTGCCGGTATTCGACGCCGACCGCGCGGCGGCCTTCGAACACGATGCGCGTCGCCACTGCGTTCGAGACCACCTTCAGATTCGCGCGCGAGCGCGCCGGCTTGAGATAGCCCTGCGCCGTCGAGCAGCGGCGCCCTTTGCGCGTCGTCGTCTGGTAATAGCCAGCCCCTTCCTGATCGGCGCCGTTGAAATCGTCGGTGCGCGGGAAACCGGCTTGCTGCGCCGCCTCGATGAAAGCTTCGCACAGCGGATGCGGCTCGACGTCGGAGACGCAGAGCGGGCCCTCGCCGCCGTGCAGATCATCGGCGCCGCGCGTCTGCGCTTCCGATTTCTTGAAGTAGGGGAGCACGTCCTCGAAGCTCCAGCCGGTGTTGCCGAGCTGACGCCAGTGATCGAAGTCTTGCGCCTGCCCGCGCACGTAGAGGAGCCCGTTGATCGAGCTCGATCCGCCGAGCACTTTTCCCCGCGGCTGGATGATAGAACGCCCGCCGAGCTCAGCCTCCGGCTCGGACTGGAAGAGCCAGTTCACCCGCGCGTCGGTGAAAAGCTTGCCATAGCCGAGCGGAATGTGAATCCAGATGTTGCGATCGGCGCCGCCCGCTTCGAGCAGCAGCACGCGATGCTGACCGGATTCCGTCAGGCGATTGGCGAGCACGCAGCCCGCGCTGCCCGCGCCGACGACAATGTAGTCGAAGGTCTCTGCGCTTTGCGCGCCCGTATTTGCCGCCATCCTCTCCTCCGCGAGAGGATGATGCCGGTATCTTCGGGCGCTCGGCAATAAAAATCCAACCTGCGCGCCCCTGCGGACGCGTCATCGTCGTCGCGGACGATGGCTTTAGGAAAGCGGCGCGATCAATGCACCGCTTGTGGTGCGTCGTGGCGAATGCGCGAAATCTCGTCCTTCACTTGCAATTTGCGGCGCTTCAAATCGGCGATCGTGAGATCGTCGGTGGAGGGATGCGCCATGGCCTCGGCGAGCTCGGTCTCGAGGGCATCGTGCTTCCGTTCCAGCTCCGAAAGATGCGCTTGGATCGACATGTGAAAAAGCCTCCTTCGTCAGATTTCTGCCTGACCATGCGAGTGTGACATGAGGTGGGGTTGAAGTCGATGCAAGAACCACCTTGCACCGCAAAATGTGACGTTCCGCCTCACCAGCATGGTTACCGCCGAAATGCTTGCCGGGCTCCCGCGAGAAGAGGATAATCGTGGCGGCTTTGCTTGATTGGCAACGGCGGCGATGACCCAAGAAGAACGGCGGGAGCTTGAAGCTGAGCTAGCCCGCCTGCGCCAAGAGCATCGCGATCTCGATACCGCGATCGAGGCGCTCCACCTTGCGCCGGGATTTGACGTGCTTCAGGTCCAGCGCCTGAAGAAGCGCAAACTTATCCTGCGCGACCGCATCACGTTCGTCGAAGATCAGCTCACCCCCGACATCATAGCCTGAGCGAAGCGCCGGACCATGGCATCGAGGCATGGCGTAACTCCCTCTCCCGTGGGGAGAGGGTTGGGGTGAGGGGCGTAAACTTATCGACCGTTCTGAGG
>JBFWXB010000069.1:0-17885 GCA_050187875.1 Variibacter sp. | reverse complement strand
AGGTCCGTGTCGCCCGCCTGATGCCGCGCCAGCCACTTGTAGCCAACCGCCGCGCTGATGCCGAACCGTCGGCACAGCTCACGACGGTTCGCTCCCTCCACCAGGGCCAATCGCACAAACTCGCGCCTTCGATCCATCACCGACACCTCGCGCCACGGCATGGAAGCCCTCCCTATCGGAACTTCCACCCTCTATCGATGTGTCAGCCATGTCTCCGAACACCCGTCAGTGATCTGTCCGGGCTAAACATCAAGCCCCACCATGACGATCCCTCTTGCTTATTGCACCCGGCTCCTCCCGGTAGTATTTATGACTGACCAGTCAGTCATTATGTGGTCCGACGATGCCGAAATTGCCTGCCCGCGAGAGGGCCGTCACGAAGGCCATCAGCGCCCGCCCGCAGCCGGCGAAGGGCTCGCGCGGCAAGCGCGCCGCGGTCCGAGCTGCCCCGAAATCCCGCGACGCGAAAAGCGCGGCGACGCGGGCGGCGATCATCGATGCGGCGCTCGACGAATTCGCCGCGCGCGGCTTCGCGGCGGCGCGGCTCGACGATGTGGCCCGGCGTGCAGGCGTCGCGAAGGGCACGATCTATGTCCACTTCCGCGACAAGGAAACGCTGTTCGAGGAGCTGGTGCGCGCTTCCCTCGGGCCGTTGCTGCGGGGGCTGGAGGAAGCGCCGGTCGCCGACGTGCCGCTGCGCGTCTTCGTCGAAGGGCTGCTCGATCATTTCGTCAAGGAAATCCTCGGCACGCGCCGCAAGCATGTCGTGCGCTTGATCATCACCGAGGGCGGGCGCTTTCCCTCGCTCGCGCAGATCTACTATCGCGAGGTGATCAAGCGGGCGCTGGCGGTGGTGCGCGGCGCCGTCGGGCGCGCGATCGCGCGGGGAGAGATCGAGGGCGATGCGCTGCGGCGCTTCCCGCAGCTTCTCGTCGCGCCGGGCATCCTCGCGCTCGTGTGGGACATGCTGTTCGCGCGCTTCGAGCCGCTCGACGCCGGCGCGCTGATGCGAGCGCATCTCGATCTCGTCTTCGCCGCGATCGGGAAGGGCGGAAAATGACCGTCGCCCTCTCGACCGTCACACTGCGCGCGGTCGCGCTTGTCGCGGCGCTTGCGCTCGGCGCCTGCAGCAACAAAGTAGAGCAGGATTTTCAAGGCTGGGTCGAGGCCGATCTCGTGTTCTCCGGCCCGGACGATCCCGGCCGCGTCGAGACGCTGGCGGTGCGCGAGGGCGATACGGTCAAAGAGGGCGCGCCGCTCTACACGGTCGATGCCGACCTGCAGAAGGCCGATCTTGCGGCAAATGAGGCTGCCGTCGCCGAGGCGAAGGCGCGTCTCGCGCGCGCGGAAGCGCAGCAGCAGCGCCCGGCCGAGGTCGCCGTTCTCGAGTCGCAGCAGGAACGCGCGGAAGCGGCGCTCACCCTCTCGACGCAGGAGCTGCAGCGTCAGCGCACCTTGGCGGAGAAGGGCTTCACGCCGAAGGCGCAGCTCGACACCGCACAGTCGAACTACAATCGCGACAAGGCGGCGCTCGAGGAGATCAAGCGCCAGATCAATGTGGCGCGGCTCTCCTCGCGCGAGGAAGACATCGCCGCGGCCCGGCAAGCGCTCGCCGCCGCTGACGCGCGATTGCGCGCGTCGCAGACGCGGCTCACGCGGCGCGCCATGAAAAGCCCGGTCGCGGGCACGGTGCAGGAAATCTATTTCCGTCCGGGCGAGATGGTGCCGGCCGGCCGGCCGGTGCTATCGCTGCTGCCGCCCGGCAACATCAAGCTGCGCTTCTTTGTGGCGCAGGCGACGCTGCCGAGCGTCAAGATCGGCGACGCCGTGCGCGTGCGCTGCGATGGCTGTGCCGCTGATATCCCCGCGCGTGTCAGCTTCATTGCGCAGAAGGCCGAATATACCCCGCCGGTTGTCTACACGCTCGAGGAGCGCGCGAAACTCGTCTTCCTCGTCGAAGCGCGGCCGGACGATCCCGGCCCGCTGCGCGTCGGACAGCCGGTCCGCGTCACGCTCGCGACGGCGGGGACAGGGCGATGAGCACGTCCTCCGACATCGTCATCGATGTCGAAGGGCTCACCAAATCCTTCGGCAATCGCACCGTTGTGCGCGATCTATCGCTGCAGGTGCGGCGCGGCGTCATCTACGGCTTTCTCGGTCCCAACGGGTCGGGCAAGACGACGACGATCCGCATGCTATGCGGGCTCCTCACGCCTGACGAGGGCCGAGGCACGACGCTCGGCTACGACATCCGCACCGAGGCCGACAAGATCAAGCGCCAGGTCGGCTATATGACGCAGCGCTTCAGCCTCTATCAGGACCTTTCCGTCCGCGAGAACCTCGAATTCGTCGCGCGCCTCTACGGCCTTGATGATCCGGTGCGCGCAGCACGCGACATGATCGCGCGGCTCGGCTTGCAGGGCCGCGAGGAGCAGCTTGCGGGCGAACTCTCCGGCGGATGGAAGCAGCGTCTCGCGCTCGGCGCCTGCACGCTGCCAAACCCAAAACTCCTTCTGCTCGATGAGCCGACGGCGGGCGTTGACCCGAAAGCGCGGCGTGAATTCTGGAACGAGATTCACGCGCTCGCGGCCGACGGGCTCACCGTCCTCGTCTCCACCCATTACATGGACGAGGCCGAGCGCTGTCACGAGATCGCCTACATCGCCTATGGCGTGCTGCTCACGCACGGCACGGTCGAGGAGGTGCTCGCGCATTCCGGGCTCACGACCTATACGGCGACGGGCGGCGACCAGTTGAAGCTTACCTCGGAGCTCGACGGCAAGCCCGGCGTCGATACCGTCGCGCCCTTCGGCAACAGCCTGCACGTCTCCGGCCGCGATGCGGCGGCGCTCGAAGCCGCGATCGCGCCGTATCGCGACGATCCGGCGATCACGTGGACGCGCTCGGAGCCTTCGCTCGAGGACGTGTTCATCGAACTGATGAACCGCGCCAAAGACAATTTCCAATGAGTGCCGCCTTTCATGCCGCAAGCTTCGGCGTCATCCTGAGGTGCGCGCCGCAGGCGCGCCTCGAAGGATGGCCAAGAAACGGGGCCGTCGTCCTTCGAGGCTCGCCGCTTCGCGCCTCGCACCTCAGGATGACGGAGCGAGCGCACGTTTCTGAGGCCCCGCCATGAACCTCGCCGCGACATTCGGCGCCGGCTTCTGGCGGCGCTCCGGCGCGATGCTGATCAAGGAGTTCATCCAACTCCGCCGCGATCGCGTGTCCTTTGCGATGATCGTGATGATCCCGCTGATGCAGCTCGTGCTCTTCGGCTATGCGATCAATACGACGCCGCGCAACCTGCCGACCGCCGTGCTCGTGCAGGAGACGAGCGACCTCGGCCGCTCGATCGTCGCGGCGCTGCAGAACACGCGCTACTTCAAGGTCACGCATGTGATCGGCGACGAAGCCGAGTTCGACCGCCTGATCCGCAGCGGCACGGTTCTCTTCGGTATCGAGATTCCGGCGGGCTTCGAGCGGGCGCTGCGCCGCGGCGAGCGGCCGGCGATGCTTGTCGCCGCCGATGCGACAGACCCCGTCGCGTCGGGCGCGGCGCTCGGCGCGCTCGGCCCGCTCGTGCAGAGCGCGCTTGCCCATGACCACGGCCTGCCGGACGCTGGCGCGCCGCTGTTCGAGTTCCGCGCGCACGCGCGCTACAATCCGGCGGCGTCGACACCGCTCAACATCGTGCCCGGCCTCGTTGGCACGATCCTCACCATGACCATGCTGATCTTCACGGCGCTTTCGGTGACGCGCGAGATCGAGCGCGGCACCATGGAGAGCCTCCTCGCCATGCCGATCACGCCGCTCGAGATCATGATCGGTAAGATCGTGCCTTACATTATCGTCGGCTTCCTGCAGGCGTCGCTTATCATTGGCGCGGGGACGCTCATGTTCGGGGTGCCGATCTTCGGCAACCTCCTGCTCCTCGCGGCGCTGAGCACGCTCTTCATCGCGACCAATCTCTCGGTCGGCTACACCTTCTCGACCGTCGCGCAGAATCAGCTGCAGGCGATGCAGATGTCGATGATGTTCTTCCTGCCCAACATCCTGCTGTCGGGCTTCATGTTTCCCTTCGCCGGCATGCCCAATTGGGCGCAGTGGATCGGCGAGTTCCTGCCGCTCACGCATTACATCCGCATTGTGCGCGCGATCATGCTCAAGGGCGCAACTTTCGCGGAGCTGCGTTACGATTCCCTCGCGCTGTTCGGTCTGATGCTGCTCGCGATGACGATCGCGATCACGCGCTTCCGCCGCACGCTGGATTAGTGCCTCTCCTCATGTCGTCGCCGCGAAGGCGGGGACTCAGTAACCCCGGTCTTTATTATTCGAGAAGACACGGCGTACTGGATGCCCGCTTTCGCGGGCATGCCAAATTGCGGGCTGTCAGTGCCGGACAATAAGCCCGAAGCGGCCGTACCACCCCTCGCGGCCGTCGGAATCGCGCGCGAAGCCGCCGCCGGCGGACCATTCGAACATCCCGGTGCGCAGCGCCGTCAGATGCATCCCCGTGCGCGCCTGCCAATAGCTGGTGTCGCCGAGCGCCAGCGCCTCCGGCCCGATCCAGATGCGGTCGAGGAGGCGCACGCCCGTCGCGCCGCGCGCCCAATAGCCGGTGCCGATCGTCGACATCGAGAAGCCGCCGGCGAGCATCACCGCACGCGTTGGCTCGTACCAGACATCGGCGCCGAAGCGCGCACCGAGATGTTCGCCGCGCGTGCGGCTGGCGGGGTCGTCCGGCGCCAAGCGGTGTTGCTGCCAGTCAAGGCCGGCAAAGAGCGTCAGCTCGAACTTGTCATGGGTGAAGCGCCAGCCGGGCGTCAGTGACGCCATCACCTGCTGCGCATTCACTTCGATGCCACCAAAGCCATTGAAGCGGTCGGCGACATAGCGATAGGTCCCGCCGCCGCCGAACGCCTTGAGGACGAAGCCGCTTTGGGTGAGACCATCGAGCGCCCAGAGGAGGCCGGCATGCGCGAAGCTGCCGCTGCTCCAGAGGTCGGCGCCTGAGAACAGCATCAGATGCGGCTGCGGCGGGGTGACAGGCTCCGTCTCGCCGCCGCGCGCCGCGGCGGTGAGCAACAAGCTCACGACAACGCCACCCACAACCGCACGCATCGAGGCCCCCGCCCCGCGCGTTGCACGACATGCAACCCGCACAATAAATTCAATCTTAAGGTGCGACTGGTTGCAACGGGAACAGCAGGAGAACGTCAGCGGCCGCGCGAAAGCCTTCGCGGCGGCGCGCCGAACTCGCGATGGACCATGGCGGTGAAGGCGCTCGGGCTCGCGTATCCGACGGCGCTCGCGGCTGTCGCGACGGACACACCTGTTCCGAGCCGCGCGAGGCCGTCGAGCGCGCGCAGCCGCGCCCGCCATTCGGCAAAGCCGAGCCCGGTTTCGGCGCGGAAGAGGCGCGCGAGCGTGCGGCGGCTCGCGCCCGCGCGTTCGCTCAAGGCATCGAGGCCGAGCGTGAGCGCCGGCGTATCGAGCAGCGTGCGCGCGACTTTGATGGCGCGCGGGTCGCGCGGCATCGGCAGCGCATGCGCCCGCGTGCGCAGCCGCGAAAGCTCGGTGAGGATGAGCTGCACGACCTGTCCGCCGCGACCTGCCTCGTCATAGGCGACCGGCTCCTCCAGCATCGCGAGGATGAGTTCGCGCAACAGCCCCGTCACCTCGACGAGCGTCGCCCGCTGCGGCAGCGCAGCGCAGGCATCCTCCGCGACATAGACGGTGCGCATTTCGAGGTGGCTGCGCGCAGTGACGCCGTGGCCGAGCCGGGGAGGGACCCAGAGCGCGCGCGCCGGCGGGATGATCCAGGCAGCCGCGTCGGTCTCGACGCGCATCACGCCCTGCATCGCGTGCAGGAGCTGCCCGCGCCGGTGCATGTGGAAGGGGATCTGCTCGCCGTCCGGCAGCGCGCGGGCGAGCGCCGCGACGGGGCGGGGCGCGTCGTCGAGATTGCGGCGGTAGACGGGTTTGCGGGGCATGTCCATTTAGCGACGAAAATCGTCCGAACATCGTAAAATGGCAAGAGGTAGAGTGGCACAGAATCGGAATGTCTTGGAGATGGCCGTGAGCCCGACATCCTTGAATGCGTCGCAACTGGCAGAAGCCGGTGATCCCACGGTGCGCCGCGACATCGGCTTCATCAATTGGGCGCATGCGATGGATCATTTCGTGATCCTGATCTTCCCCACGGTCGTGATCGGGCTCGAGGTCGTCTACGGGCGGCCCTATGCGGAGCTGATGGCCTTCGGCACCGCCTCCTATTTCGCCTTCGGCATTTTCGCGCTGCCGGCCGGCTGGCTCGGCGATCATTGGAGCCGTCGCCGCATGATGGCGACGTTCTTCTTCGGCTGCGGCGTCTCCCTCGCGGCCGCCGCGGCGGCGCCGAACCTCATTGTGCTTGCTGTCGCGCTCTTCGCGCTCGGTGTCTTCGCGGCGATCTATCATCCCGTCGGCACGGCGATGCTGATCGAAGCGTCGAATGCGCGCGGGCGCACGCTCGCTTTCAACGGCGTCTGCGGCAATGTCGGCGCGGCGCTCGCGGCTGGCATCACGGCCGCGCTCGCCTCGTGGTTCGGCTGGCGCGGCGCCTTCATCGCGCCGGCGGCGATCTGTCTCATCAGCGGCGTCATCTATCTCGCGATGACGCGCGACGACCGCCACCGCACCGGCAAGCGCAAGAGCGTCGCCGACGTGCATCTGCCCTGGCGCATCGCGGCGGCGATGTTCGCGATCTATGTCGTCATCTCGATCTGCGGCGGACTCACGTTCAACACCATCTCGATCGCGTTGCCGAAGATCGTCGACGAGCGCTTCGGCTCGCAGGCCTCGCTGATGGCGGTCGGAAGCCTCGCAACAGCCGTGTTCCTTTGCGGCGCGATCGGGCAGTTCACCATGGGGCGCCTCGTCGAGCGCTTTCCGCCGCATCTTCTGTTTGCGGCTGTCGTGATCGCGCAGTTCGCGGGCATCGTCTGGTCGTCCTACGCGAGCGGGCCGGCCTTGATCGCCGCGCTCGCGGTCAGCATGACGGCGATCTACGCGCAGGTGACGGTCGGCGACATCGTGATCGCGCGCTATACCGCTGACGCCTGGCGCGGCCGCGCCTATGCGGTGCGCTTCTTCCTCACCTTCGTCTCGGCGGGCGCTTCCGCGACCGTCATCGCCTTCCTTTACGCGCGGGGCGGCTTCGATCTCGTGCTCGGCGCGATCGCGGCCGTCGCGGCCGTGCTCTGCATCGCGGTGCTGGCCTTCGTCGCGCTCGTCTCCGGCATCGAACGCGAGCGCCGCCGCGGCGTACAGCCGGCGGAGTAGGCTTTTCCTTCCCACTCAAGGGGAGAGAGGAAAGCACGTGGCCTCTCCTTCGTCATCGCCGGGCTTGTCCCAGCGATCTCGCTTAGGTGTAGCGCCGTGCTCTCCTTATCGGGATGGCCGGAACAAGTCCGGCCATGACGACCTAAACAGGCAGTCGGTTATCGACTCCCCCGTAATCGCTCGATCAGGTCCGGCGTCGGATAGGAATCGGCCGGCAGGCCGAGCTTGATCTGCGCCTTCTTCACCGCCGCCCGTGTGGTGAGCCCGAGCTTGCCGTCCACCTTGCCGGCTTCGAGGCCCTGCGCGATGAGGCGGCGCTGCAACTCGGCGATCTGCTTGGCATTGAGCTTTGGCACCGTGCCGTTGCCGCGATGCACGCGCTCGGCGCCGGAGAGGCGCGTCGCGAGATAGGCGGCCGTGGTTGCATAGACGAGCGACTGATTCCATTCGAGGAAGGCGTTGAAATTCTCGTAGGCGAGGAACGCCGGACCGAGCCGCCCCATCGGCAGGAGGAGCGACGCCGGCATCGTGTCGGCGGGGAGCGCGCGGCCATTCGTCAGCGTCACGCCCCACGCCGCCCATTGCGAGCGCGGATGCTTGATCGCGATGTCCGCCTGATCCCACGGCAGACTAGCCGGCACGCGCACTTCCTGCAGCCACGGCTCGCCGCGCTTCCACTTGCCCTTCTGCGCCATGAGGTTGGCGGAGGAGGCGAGCACGTCCGGCACGCTGTGGATGAGATCGCGGCGGCCGTTGCCGTCGAAATCCACGGCGTACTTGTAATAGGCGACCGGCGAGAACTGTGTCTGCCCGATCTCGCCCGCCCAGGCGCCGACCATCTGCGCGGGCACGAGATCGCCGCGCTGGATGACACGCAGCGCCGCCACGAGCTCCTCCGTAAACATCTCGGAACGGCGGCAGTCATAGGCCAGCGTCGCCAGCGATTTGAGCGCCGGCCGGTTGCCGTTGTTGCCGCCGAAATCCGTTTCTAGCGCCCAGAACGCCACCGGCACGGCACCGGGCACGCCGAACTGCTTCTCGATGCGTGAGAGAAGCGCCGTGTGACTGCGCAGGCGCGCGGCGCCCTGCGGCAAGCGATAGCTGTCCGCCATCCGCCCGGCAAATTCGAGGAACGTCTGCTGGAAGACGCCTTGGCCGCGATCCTTACTGATGATGGCCGGATCGAAGGTGAGGTAAGGCGATGCGGCGGCGATGGTGTTTGGCGAGATGCCTTGCGCCACCGCCTGGCGCTTGAAGCCGTCGAGCCAGCGCTCGAAGCTTTGTCCCCCGTGGCACGCGGCGGCGGCCGCTGCCGGCTTGACGGCAAGCGCGCTTGCCGTGAGGAAGAGGGCCATGACGCCCAGGGCTCGCCACACTCGCATCGTCATTCCCCCCTTGCGCGCACGGCGCGCGCCCCGCCCGTGGGCCGCAAAGCCCCGTGCCCTGATAACGGCAGCCGCATGGTGAGTCGAGACGCCGGCGCGACATCGCGGATACGGCGTGTCGCGGCCTTGATCGCGGCGCTGATCGCCGTCCGTGTGATCTGCGCCGCCGTGCTGCCGCTCGCTTTCGATGAGGCCTATTACTGGCTGTGGTCGAAGCATCTCTCGGCCGGCTACTACGATCACCCGCCGATGGTCGCGTTCGTGATTCGCCTCGGCACGCTGATCGCCGGCGATACGCAACTCGGCGTCCGTCTCATCGCCGTGCTGCTTGCTGTTCCGGCGACTTGGGCAGTGTGGCGCGCGGCGACGATCTTGTTCGATGACGAACGCATCGGCGCCGAGGCCGCCCTTTATTTCAATCTGTCACTGGTTGTCTCGATCGGCACGGTGTTGGCGACGATCGATGCACCGCTCGTCGTCGCCGCAGCCTTTGTTCTGCTTTACCTCGCCAAGGTGGTCGAGACACGGCGCGGGGTGTGGTGGCTCGCCGTCGGCGTCGCCATGGGCGCGGCGCTCCTCTCCAAATACAGCGGCTTCTTTCTCGGTCTCGGCATCGTCGGCTGGCTCATCTTCACGCCCGCGATGCGGCGCTGGCTGTGGTCGCCGTGGCCCTATATCGGCGGCCTCATTGCGCTCGCGATGTTCACGCCGGTTGTGGTGTGGAACGCGCAGCACGAATGGGCGTCGTTCCTCAAGCAGTTCAGCCGCACCGACGTCAGCGGCTGGGAGCCGGCGAAGCTTCTCGAATATATCGTGACGCAGGCAGCTATCGCCACGCCGTCGATTTTCATTCTCGGCATCGCCGGGCTGGTCGTGTTCGCGCGGGCAAAAGTGCCGGATGCTGCGCGTGCGGCGCGCCCGCTTCTGATCGCTCTGATCGCGCCGATGGCGCTCTATTTCGTCTGGCACTCGCTGCATACGCGCGTGCAAGGCAACTGGACCGGGCCGATCGTGCCGGCATTTTCGCTCGTCGCCGCCTTCGCCGCGCATCGGATCGTATGGCCGGGGTGGCGCGGCGCCATGGTGCGGTGGTCGCGCCTGCTCGCGATGCCGCTTGGCCTCGCCATCTCGGCCGCGATCTATCTCCAGGCGATCTTCGCCATCGTGCCACTCGGTATCGATGATCCCACCGCGCGTCAGCTCGGCGTCGGATGGCCGGCGCTCGCCGCCAAAATCGATGAGGTGCGCAAAAAGATCGGCGCGCGGACCGTGCTTGCGACGGATTACGCGACGACCGCATGGCTGTCGTTCTATCTGCCGTCGCACCCGCCGGTCATCCAGGTCACCCAGCGCTTCCGCTGGGTGCATTTGCCCGAGCCGCCGGCATCCGCGTTCGAGGGACCGCTGCTGTATGTGACGCCGACGGACTATGAGGCGCTCGCTTACGACGCCAGCCGTTTTATGACGTTTCAGAAATTGGAGACGCTGACGCGCAATCAGCGTGGCGTTGCCGTCGACGATTATCTTCTGGTGCGGGCCGAAAAGCCGAAGGGCGACCCGTTCGACCGCTCGCCGCCGCCGGAACGGCAGCGTTGAGCGTCGTTTAAGTCTCAGTCGTCATTGCCGGACTTGATCCGGCAATCCATCTTTTTTGAAAGCGATGGATGCCCGGGTCAAGCCCGGGCATGACGAAGATGCGGTGAGCCAAACACGTTGGTCGCACGCTTCACACCGGCGATGGCACCAGGTTGTCGGTCTTCGTCGCGATGCGCTCGCACACCAGCTCCGCGATGCGGCGGCGATGGCAGTGGTTCACGTCGCGCTCGTAGCAGAGAAGGCACACCCGCCGCCCGGCCGAGACGAGCGAGACGAGTTCGTCGAGCTGCTCGCGCGCCTCCGGCGTGCGCACATGCTTCTCGTAGATGCGGAACATCTCGTCGAGATGTCCGCTATGCGCGGCGTTACGCCCCTCTGTCGGCGTGCCGAGGCCACGCAAGTGAAGATAGCCGATGCCGCGTTCTTCTAGGCTCGCCGCAAGTTGCCGCTTCGAGAATCCGGGGCGGCGGGAGGCGGCGACAGCCCGCGTGTCGACAAGGAGCTCGACGCCGGCCTCGGCGAGCGCGTCAAGCACGGCTTTCGAGGTCGCGTGCTCGTAGCCGATGGTGAACAGCGGCGGAATCTTTTTCGACGACTTCGCAACCGCTTCGGGTGTCGCGGATTTTTTCATGGTGACCCCAGCGTCTTGATCATCGCCATGGCGGCGGCGGGCGCGCGCACTTTACCCTCGTGGATCACATAGGCGAAAACGTCGCGCGGCTGCTTCTTCGTCTTATGCCTGGCGTCGATGCGCGGCAGATCGTCCGGCGCGTCACCCTCGGCCCACTCGCGCAGGCGCTCGGTCCAGCGTGTGAGTTGTTTCGGCGGATAGGCGGTCGGGATGTCGTCCTTGCCTTTCTGCAGCCGCGCATAGACGAAATCCGCGGTGACGTCGGCGATGGCGGGATAGCTCGCATGCTCGGCGAAGACCGACGCGACATTATGTTTGCGCAACAACGCGATGAATTCGGGAACGCAGAAGCTGTCGTGCCGCACCTCGACGACGTGACGCAGCTTGCGTCCGTCGCGCTCCGTCGGCAGGCAATCGAGAAACGCGGCGAAGTCGTCGGGGTCGAATTTCTTGGTCGGCGGAAATTGCCAGAGCAGGGGACCGAGGCGGTCGCCGAGCTCGAGCACGCCGGAATCGATGAAGCGGTTCACCGACTCGCCCGCTTCCGCAAGCACCCGGCGATTGGTGGTGAAGCGCGGCCCCTTCAGCGAAAAGACGAAGCCGTCCGGAACCTCCTGCGCCCATTTGCGGAACGTCGCCGGTGTTTGCGTGCGGTAAAAAGTGCCGTTGATCTCGATGGAGGTCAGCCGGCGACTGGCGTAGGATAGCTCCTGCGCGTGCGGCAGCTTGTCCGGATAGAACACGCCGCGCCACGGCTCGAACGTCCAGCCGCCGATTCCGATGAAGATACGGCCTTGTTTCGCCATACTGACCTTCTTTGCGTCCACTGACCTTCTTTGCGTCTCGCGCGTTATCTGATGCGGGCGATCGAAATCCGGCTGCGACAATGGTTCGGCCGGCCGCCCGAAAGTTCACCACAGGCTACCTCATCAATGGCTCCTGGAGGAGAGAGATATGTTGCCGATGAATCGCCGTTCGTTGCTGCTCACCCTAGGCGCCGCTGGCGTCGTCGCCGCCGCGCCGCGCGCATACGCACAGGCCGCCGCGCCCGCCGGGCCCTTCAAGCTCGATCCGCTGCCTTATCCCAACAACAAGAACGAACCGCATATCGATGCGATGACCATGGAGCTGCACCACGACAAGCACCATGCGGCTTACGTCAAGAACCTCAACGAAGCGGTCGCCAAGCACAGCGAACTCGCGAAGAAGCCGCTGCACGAGATCCTTGCGAAACTGTCCGACGTGCCGGAAGCGATCCGCACGACCGTGCGCAATAACGGCGGCGGGCACGCCAATCACAGCATGTTCTGGCAGGTGATGGGCGGCTCAGGCGGTGACCCGAAAGGCGACGTCAAAGCCGCGATCGACCGCGACCTCGGCGGCTTCAACAAGCTCAAGGACGACTTCAACGCCGCCGGCGGGCGTGTGTTCGGCTCAGGCTGGGTCTTCGTCACCGTGACGAAGGACGGAAAACTGGCGCTCGTCTCCAAGCCCAATCAGGACACGCCGCTGATGGAGGGGCAGCATGTGCTGTTCGGTAACGACGTGTGGGAGCACGCCTATTATCTCAAATATCAGAATCGCCGCCCGGACTATCTCAAGGCATGGTGGAACGTCGTGAACTGGGACAAGGTCGGCGAGCGTTACGCCGCCGCGAAAGCCGGCAGGCTGACAATTTGAGCGTCTCTCACCTCCGCTTGAAAAGGGGAGGGTCGGTTTGCGCAGCAAACCGGGCGGGGATCGCAGGCCCCCCGCGCAGCTGGGGGGGGCCGCCCGAAGGGCGGTGGAGGGAGCGCATATTGCATGCGCAGGAATGCTCCCTCCGTCGCCGCTGCGCGGCGACACCTCCCCCGTTTCACGGGGGAGGATGAAGAGACGCAATGCCAAGTGAACACCGCGACGCAGACTTAACGAAACCGATCCCCGCCTCGCACGTTCGCGGTGTGCATGCGTCTCCTTGTCCTTAAGGTCGTCACACTCGTCGTCGCGGCGTTAAGTCTCGCGCCGTCCTACGCGCACGTCCTCGAAGCGCAGCCGCGGCTTGCGATCTGGCCGCCGGAGCTGTGGCGCGAAGCGACCGTGTTCAACGCCCAGTTCTGGCTTTTCGCGGCGATCGGCGCGCCGATCGATATTCTCGCGGTTTTTGTGCCGGCCATTCTGACGTGGCAACTGCGTCGCGCAGGCGACAAGCGGCGGGCGCGTTTCGCGCTAGCCGGAACGCTCTGTTTTGCGGTGGCGCTCGCGGCGTGGTTTCTGCTCGTCGCGCCGGCAAACAGCATTCTCGCGACATGGACGCCGGGACCGTTTCCGGCGGATTTTGCGGCCGTACGCTGGCGCTGGGAGAGCGGTCACATGACGGTCGCCGCATTCAAGCTCGTCGGTGTGGTGCTGCTCGCGCTCGCTTGCGTTCTGCCCACTCGCGAAGCGAGCCTGTCACGCTGAAAAGCAAAAGGCCCGGACGTGGTCCGGGCCTTTCGTCACATTCGGTTGTCATGCCCGCCAACGGGTCCGGCTTCGCCGGCCCGATGACAGGCTCCGACGGACATCCAGTAACGCCTGTCTTTATTTTGAATCGCCAGGCCGGGGTTACGAGGTCCCGCCTGCGCGGGGACGACACTCGGTGTTTAGAAGTCCATGTCGCCGCTGAAGCCGGGCTTGCCCGGCTTCAGCACTTTAGCGCGTGGGCGAATAGACTTCTTAGAAGTCCATGTCGCCGCTGAAACCGGGCTTGCCCGGCTTCAGCACTTTAGCGCGTGGGCGAATAGACTTCTTAGAAGTCCATGTCGCCACTGAAGCCGGGCTTGCCCGGCTTCAGCACTTTAGCGCGTGGGCGAATGGACTTCTTAGAAGTCCATGTCGCCCATGCCGCCACCCGGCATCGCCGGCGCGGGAGCCTTCTTCTTCGGCGCTTCGGCGACCATCGCTTCCGTGGTGATGAGGAGGCCGGCGACTGACGCGGCGTTCTGGATCGCGGCGCGCACGACCTTGGTCGGGTCGATGATGCCCTTCGACACCAGGTTGCCGTATTCGCCGCCTTGCGCGTCGAAGCCGTAACCGTACTGATCTTTCTCGAGCATCTTGCCGACGATCAGCGAGCCGTCTTCACCCGCGTTCGAGACGATCTGCCGCGCCGGAGCCGAGAGCGCCTTGCGCACGATCTCGACGCCGGTCTTCTGGTCGTCGTTGTGCGTCTGTACCTTGGCCAGCGCCTTGGTGGCGCGAAGAAGCGCGACGCCGCCGCCCGGCAGAATGCCTTCCTCGACCGCGGCGCGGGTCGCATGCAGCGCGTCGTCGACGCGGTCCTTACGCTCCTTCACCTCGATCTCGGTCGCGCCGCCGACGCGGATCACCGCGACGCCGCCCGCGAGCTTCGCCAGACGCTCCTGCAGCTTCTCGCGGTCGTAGTCCGAGGTCGTCTCCTCGATCTGCGCCTTGATCTGCGCGATGCGCGCCTCGATGTCGGCCTTCTTGCCGGCGCCGTTGACGATGGTCGTGTTCTCCTTCTCGATCATCACCTTCTTGGCGCGGCCGAGCATGTTGAGCGTCACGTTTTCGAGCTTGATGCCAAGGTCTTCCGAGATCGCCTGGCCGCCGGTGAGGATCGCGATATCCTGCAACATGGCCTTGCGGCGATCGCCGAAGCCCGGCGCCTTCACCGCCGCGACCTTGAGGCCGCCGCGCAGCTTGTTGACGACGAGCGTCGCGAGCGCTTCGCCCTCGACTTCCTCGGCGACGATGAGGAGCGGCTTGCCGGTCTGCACCACGGCCTCGAGCAGCGGCAGGAGCTCCTGCAGGCTCGAGAGCTTCTTCTCGTTGATGAGGATGTAGGGGTCTTCCATCTCGACCCGCATCTTGTCGGCGTTGGTGATGAAGTAGGGCGAGATGTAGCCGCGATCGAACTGCATGCCCTCGACTACGTCGAGCTCGGTCTCGAGCGACTTCGCTTCCTCGACCGTGATCACGCCTTCATTGCCGACCTTCTTCATCGCCTCGGCGAGGAAGCGGCCGATCTCGTGATCGCCGTTCGCGGAGATCGTGCCGACCTGCGCAATCTCGTCGTTGGACGTGATCTTCTTCGAGTTCTTCTTGAGGTCGTCAACCACGGCGGCGACGGCGAGATCGATGCCGCGCTTGAGGTCCATCGGGTTCATGCCGGCGGCCACCGACTTCGCGCCTTCGCGTACGATCGCCTGGGCGAGGACGGTCGCCGTCGTCGTGCCGTCACCGGCGGTGTCGGACGACTTCGAGGCGACTTCGCGCACCATCTGTGCGCCCATGTTCTCGAACTTGTCCTCGAGCTCGATCTCCTTCGCGACCGTCACGCCGTCTTTGGTGATGCGTGGCGCGCCGAAGCTTTTGTCGAGCACGACATTGCGGCCCTTGGGGCCGAGCGTGACCTTCACCGCATTGGCGAGAACGTCGACGCCGCGCAGCATTCTTTCGCGGGCGTCGACGGAAAATTTTACGTCTTTCGCTGCCATATCTTTCTCCTAAACAACCTGTCGTCCCCCTGAGGAGCGAGGGCCGAAGGCCCGAGCCTCGAAGGGTGGTGCTCCGGGGCCATCCTTCGAGGCCGACCTTCGGTCGGCGCCTCAGGATGACGGTTCAATGCAATGCGCTTAAGCGGCCTTCTTGCGCGCGACCTCGCCGGTCAGCACGCCCATGATGTCGCTTTCCTTCATGATCAGGTATTCGACGCCGTCGATCTTGACCTCGGTGCCGGACCACTTGCCGAACAGCACGCGGTCGCCGGGCTTCACGTCGATCGGGATGAGCTTGCCGCTTTCGTCGCGGCCGCCGGGGCCGACGCTGACGACCTCGCCGGTCTGCGGCTTTTCCTTCGCGGTGTCGGGAATGATGATGCCGCCGGCGGATTTCTCTTCGGCATCGATGCGCTTGACGACGACGCGGTCGTGAAGCGGGCGAAACTTCATGGTGTCCTCCAATTTCTATGGTGTTTCCAGGTGGCGGGGAACTTGACTGCCCTCTGTGCGCGCGAGGTAGGCGGCTCCGATGCAGCCTTCAAGCACCCTTGGAAAATTTTTTAGCACTCTCGGAGTGCGATTGCCAGACGAGTTGCTAGCAGACTATCGGCGATGCTGCTAGTGCCTTGAAGATAAACAGTTTATTTATCTTTTAGGCTTGAACTGAATCGGTCGGAAAAGCTTACTAAGAGGCACAGGGATCGGCGTCCTCACTTGGAGGGACGACACAATGGCGTGCGAGAGTTTCCGACGGCAGCTCGATGGCTACGGCCTGACGACGGCCAAGATCCTCTATCGGCTGCCGGACCACCCCGTCCTCCTGCAGACCTATATCTGGCAGGAGTACGACCTGTTCCCCGAATTCCCGACCCTGCAGAAATTCCTCGATTTCTGGCAGCGCCAGATCGAAGGGGCGCTGCATTCTGTCACGGTCGCGCATTCGCGTCTGATCGCGCCGGCGGAGATCCGGGCGATCGGCAAGGAGTTCCGGCTGCACTGACTGCGGCTTCTTTAGCTGAGCAGTCCGACCATGGCGCCGAGCAGGCACGTCGTCAGCGTGCCGGCGACGACCGATTTCATCCCGAGCGCGGCGATCTCTTGCCGGCGCGTCGGCGCCATGGTGGCGAGGCCGCCGACCATGATGCCGAGGCTTGCGAAATTGGCGAAGCCGCACAACGCATAGAGCATGATCAGCCGCGAACGCGGCGAGAGCGTCTCCGCCGGAAGCTTGGCGAGTTCGAGATAGGCGATGAACTCGTTGAGCACGGTTTTGAGTCCCATCAGATAGCCCGCGGGCTGCGCTTCCGCCCAGGGGATGCCCATCAGCCAGCAGATCGGCGCCATCACGAGACCGAGCATGCGCTGCAGCGTCACCGGCGCGCCGGCGACATTCGGCAACAGCGAGAGCACCGCATTCACGAGATAGACGAGCGCGACCAGCACCACGAGCATCGCGCAGATCGCGAGAAGAAGCTCGAGGCCGGCGATCGTGCCCTTCACGATCGCATCCATTGTGCTCACCGCCGCGGCCTCATCGTCCGGTAGCGCCGACACCGGCACGACGTCTTTCGTCTCGGGCACCATGATGCGGCTCACGAGGATCGCCGCCGGCGCGCCGAGCACAGAGGCGATGACGAAATGCCCGGCGGCGTCGGGAACGATCGAGCCGACGATCGTGGCGTAGAGAACAAGCACGGTGCCGGCGATGCCCGCCATGCCGCCAGTCATGACGACGAACAGCTCGCTGCGTGAAAGCGCCGCGAGATAGGGGCGGATGAACAGCGGCGCCTCCACCATGCCGACGAAGATGTTCGCCGCGGTGGAAAGCCCGACTGCGCCGCCGATGCCCATGGTGCGCTCGAGCGCCCAAGAGAGACCGCGCACGATCGGCGGCAGGATGCGCCAATAGAACAGGAGTGTCGTGAGCACGCTCATGACCAGCACAATCGGCAGCGCCTGGAAGGCGAGGATGAAATCGCTTCCCGGCGTCTGCACAGTGAAGGGCAGGGCGCCGCCGCCGAGATAGCCGAAGACGAGCGTGGTGCCCGCGCGCGTCGCCGCCGAAATCGCATCGACCGCGCGATTGATGAAGGCGAACGCGGCCTTCACCTGCGGGACGTAGAGGAACAAGGCGGCGAGCACGACCGTGACGGCGAGCCCGGTGGCGGCCTCGCGCAGCGAGACGCGGCGACGGTTCTCACTCAGCATCCACGCGATAAAGAGAAGCGCGAAGACGCCAAGCGCCGACTGCAAACTCTGCATTTCCTTGATCGCGGACACCTTTCGTCCGCGCCCCCCCTGGCCCGCCGGGATGATGGCTGTGCCGCGCCACGCCCGCAACTAGAGTCTTTCACATTTTGACGGAAGCATATCCGGCGTTGGCGAAGTAGTTGCTGCATTCGTGGGGTTCGATTGCGGCGACGAGATCACCGATGTGACGCCAAGTGTCGGGGATTGTGCGTTTTT
>JBFWXB010000068.1:0-18153 GCA_050187875.1 Variibacter sp. | reverse complement strand
AAAACGCACAATCCCCGACACTTGGCGTCACATCGGTGATCTCGTCGCCGCAATCGAACCCCACGAATGCAGCAACTACTTCGCCAACGCCGGATATGCTTCCGTCAAAATGTGAAAGACTCTAGAGGGAATATCGTGAGAAATTTTCTCGGCAAACCGGACCCTTCAGTGCGTATCCTTACGGGGCAAATGTTCCACCGTTCACGTGGACCGTCTGCCCGATCATGAAGGACGCGGCGTCGGACGCCAGAAATGTCGCGACTGCGGCAATTTCCGCCGGTTGCCCCATACGGCCGATAGGAATCGTCTTGGCTCTTTCGACGAGTTCTTCTTCCGTCGCTCCGTATCGCGGCTGCGCCGTATCGGTCGTTCCCGGCGCGATCGCGTTGACGCGAATGTTGTAAGGCACCAATTCGAGCGCCATCGCGCGCGTCATCGCCACCACCCCGCCCTTGCTGGCGCTGTAATGGACGCCGCGCGGCGAGCGGCCCGTTATGGCTTGCGATGCGATGTTGATGATCGCCCCCGGCTTATTGGCGGCGATCATCGCCTTCGCGGCAGCTTGCGCGCAGAAGAAGCTTCCCTTCAAATTGACATCGAGGACGAAATCCCAATCAGCCTCGAGCATCTCCAGCATCGGTACGCGCGGAAAGACGCCTGCATTATTGATGAGGATGTCGATGCCGCCGAGCTTATCGACCGCGCGTTCGACCAGCCCGATCGCTTCGCTGACGACGGAGACATCGGACTTCAAGGCAACGGCGCGCGCGCCGTAGCTTTGAACAGCCTGCACGACCTCCTCCGCAGCGTTCTCATCGTCCAGATAGTTCACGGCGACGTCCACGCCCGCTTCAGCGAAAGCGATCGCCATGGCTTTACCGATGCCTTGCTGCGCGCCGGTGACGAGCACCCGCTTTCCCCTGAACATCGCACCCATTCTGCGTCCTAGGCCCCAATCGTTTCGCGCCCGCGCCTGACGCGCGGCTTGCGCATCAGATCAATCGGTCCGGGGATGATCAAGGATATTTTGAAACGATGCGCGCCGTGTCACACCGCCGGCGGCGCATTCTTCGGCTACGGCCATATCCTCAAGAACTTCGTACCGCGCTTGCGCACGCATGGCCTCGGCGAGCGCCAGTTGAGGACGCTCTTGGTCGACAATCCGCGCCGTGTTTTTTCGGTGGAGACGGTGGCCTCCCCTGCGGCGGCGCATTGAGCTATTCTTGGTACGCCGCGCGTCTCTGCCGGCGCATGATGTCCGCCTCCCCTCGGCGGCGAGTGAGATAAAGAAAGCAAGCGATGAATTTTGCCCTTGGTCCGCACTATGCGTCGCGGCGCTCTCCGGTTTTCGCGCGGAATATCATCGCGGCCTCGCAGCCGCTGGCCGTCGAAGCCGGTTTGCAGATGCTCCGCCGTGGCGGCAATGCGCTCGACGCGGCGCTTGCCTCCGCCATCACGCTGACGGTCGTCGAGCCGACCGGCAACGGGCTCGGCTCCGATGCGTTCTGCATCCTGTGGGACGGCCACGCGCTGCACGGCCTGAACGCGTCGGGCCGCTCCCCGAGCGGATGGACGCCGGAGCGCTTCGCTGGGCGCGGCGCCATGCCCGAGCGGGGATGGGAGAGCGTGACCGTGCCGGGCGCGGTCTCGGCCTGGGTCGATCTTTCGCGCCGCTTCGGGAAGCTGCCGTTCGCTGCGCTGTTCGAGCCGGCGATCGTCTATGCCGAGCACGGCTTTCAAATCTCGCCGATCATCGCGCGCCTGTGGGCGCGGGGCGCGGCGCTTTTGAAAGCGCAGCCCGGCTTTGCCGAAGCCTTCATGCCGCACGGCCGCGCGCCCGCCGCGGGCGAGCTTTTCGTCAACAAGCCGCTCGCGCGTTCGCTGCGGCTGATCGCGGAAACCGAAGGCGAGGCCTTCTATCGCGGCGAACTGGCGGACAAGATCGCCGCGTTCGCCGCGGAGCATGGCGCCTGCATGACGCGCGAGGACCTCGCCGCACATCGCAACGACTGGTCCGGCACGCTCTCCCAGGATTTCCGCGAGAGCGCGCTGCATGAAATTCCGCCCAATGGGCAGGGCATCGCCGCCTTGATGGCGCTCGGCATCCTGCAGCACACGGAGATCGCCGCTTGCGGGCCTGACAGCGCGGAGAGCTGGCATCTGCAGATCGAGGCGATGAAGCTCGCCTTCGCGGATGTCGAGGCCTGCGTCGCCGATCTTTCGGCGATGACGGATGTCACGCCGTCGAAACTTCTCGATCCCGATTTTCTTGCCGCCCGCGCCAGGCTGATCGACCGCAAGCACGCGCAGGTGTTCGGCCCCGGCGCGCCGAAGCATGGCGGCACGGTCTGCCTCGCGACCGGCGACGCCGCTGGCATGATGGTCTCCTACATCCAGTCGAACTATTCGGGATTCGGCTCCGGCGTCGTCGTGCCCGGCACTGGCATCAGCCTGCAAAACCGCGGCCTCGGCTTCACGCTCGCGGCCGGACATCCGAACCGGGTGGCGCCACGCAAGCGGCCGTTCCACACGATCATTCCGGGCTTCGTGATGAAGGATACAGCGCCGGCGATGGCCTTCGGCCTGATGGGCGGGCCGATGCAGGCACAGGGCCATGTGCAGATGTTCCTGCGCACGCAAATCTGGAAGCAGAATCCGCAGATCGCCGCCGACGCGCCGCGCTGGCGCGTCATTAACGGGCTCAAGGTCGCGGTCGAGACCAACGGGAACGCAAAGGCGCTCGCGGAATTGCAAGCGCGCGGCCACGACCTCGTGCACGAACCGCCAGAGGAAGCCTTCGGCTTCGGCGGCGCGCAGATCGTGATGCGGATGTCGGACGGCTATGCTGCCGGCTCCGATCCGCGCAAGGACGGAATGGCCGCGGGATTCTAAGTTTCCGCAGCTTCGCTCGCGGTAAGCCTTCCCTTTCTTGCCCATAAGAGCGGCAGCCTGCGCTTTTCGTAGCCACACGCTGCGCCCAAACGATCGCCAGATCGGCGAACGAAAAAATTCAAACATAAGAATCAAACGTTTATGCCTGCATTCCCGATGTGGCATAGGCCTTGCCACGGTCGTTGTTGCGCGACGATTGCCGGATCGTATCCGCGTGCGTCAAACGCAACAGGGGCTTCGAATGCTCAATCTCACGGTAGTCACCCGCCGCACGCTTCTGGCGGCGGCCGGCATTGCAATTGCCTTCGGCGTCATGGAGCCCGCAAAGGCTCAAGACACGATCAAGGTCGGCATCCTGCACTCCCTCTCCGGCACCATGGCCATCAGCGAGACCACGCTGAAGGACGTGATGCTGATGCTCATCGACGAGCAGAACAAGAAGGGCGGCCTGCTCGGCAAGAAACTCGAAGCGGTGGTCGTCGATCCCGCGTCGAACTGGCCGCTTTTCGCCGAGAAGGCGCGCGAATTGATCAGCAAAGACAAGGTCGCCGCCGTGTTCGGCTGCTGGACCTCCGTCTCGCGCAAGTCCGTGCTGCCGGTATTCAAGGAGCTCAACAGCATTCTCTTCTACCCCGTGCAGTATGAAGGCGAGGAGAGCGAGCGCAACGTCTTCTACACCGGCGCCGCGCCGAACCAGCAGGCGATCCCGGCCGTCGATTATCTAATGAAGGAAGAAAAAGTGCAGCGCTGGGTGCTTGCCGGCACCGACTACGTCTATCCGCGCACGACCAACAAGATCCTCGAGGCCTACCTCAAGTCCAAGGGCGTGAAGCCCGACGACATCATGATCAATTACACGCCGTTCGGTCACTCGGACTGGCAGACGATCGTCGCCGACATCAAGAAATTCGGCTCGGCCGGCAAGAAAACCGCCGTCGTCTCGACGATCAACGGCGACGCCAATGTGCCCTTCTACAAGGAGCTCGGCAACCAGGGCATCAAGGCGACCGACATTCCCGTCGTCGCCTTTTCGGTCGGCGAGGAGGAGCTTGCCGGCATCGACACGAAGCCGCTGGTCGGCCATCTCGCAGCCTGGAACTACTTCGAGTCGATCAAGACGCCGGCGAACGACGCCTTCGTCAAGGAATGGAAGGCCTTCACCAAGAACCCGAAGCGCGTCACCAACGACCCGATGGAGGCGCATTACATCGGCTTCGCCATGTGGGTGAAGGCGGTCGAGAAAGCGAAGTCGACGGACCCGGACAAGGTGATCGACGCGTTGCCCGGCATCGAAGCGCCGAACCTGACGGGCGGCATGTCGAAGATGCTGCCGAACCATCACATCACCAAGCCGGTGCTGATCGGTGAGATCAAGGCTGACGGCCAGTTCAACGTCGTCTCGCCCGACGATCCGACAAAAGCCGCGCTCGTGCCCGGCGACGCGTGGTCGGACTATCTCGAAGGCTCGAAGGACCTCGAGGCCGACTGGGTGACGCTGAAGTGCGGCAACTACAACACCGTCACCAAGAAATGCGGCGGAACGAGCACGCAGTGAGCCCACGCCGCTGATCGAAGCAGGAGGCGGCAGAAGCGCCGCCTCCTCCCACCTCGCCGGGACAGAACACATGCTTCCTTACGATCGCCTCGTCGCGCTCATGCTCGCCTTCGCCATCCTCGCCGGCGGCGTCTTGGGCGCGCGGGCGCAAAACCTCGACAAGGCGCTCGCGGGGTTCACGACTGATAACTTCAGCGACAGCGCGGCGGCCGTGAGCGCGGTCGCGGCGAGCGGAAGCCCACTTGCGCTCCCAATCGTGCAGGCCCTGCAGGATGGGCGGCTCCTTTTCAGCGCGGCCGAGAAGAAGATCTATATTCGTGGCAGCGACGGCGCGCTCCTTGACGCCGCGACCGGACAGCCACCGGCAAGCGCTGCGCCGGCCGACTTCTCCCCGGTGCGCCTCAACAACCGGCTGCGTCGAAGCGTCGAAGCGGCGCTCGGCAGCCTGACATTGCTTGCCGCCGATCCCGGCAAACGCCTCGAGGCGGCGCAGGCCGTCTTCAAGTCGCGGGATATTGCGGCGCTGCCCGCGCTCGATACCGCGCTCGCGCGCGAGAGCGATGGCGCGGTCAAACGGGCGCTGATGCAGGCGCGCGCTGCGGTGATCCTCGCTCAGCCCGATGCGGCGGAGACCGACAAGCTCAATGCCGTGCGCGCGATCCGCGATCGCGGCGATCAAGAGGCGCTGGCACTTCTCGGCAGCCTGCCGGCGGGCGCGCCTGCGGCAGTGAAGTCCGCCGCGACGGACGCAATCAGCGCCATGGAAAGCCGCCTCGCGTTATGGAGCGCGGCGCAGAATGCCTGGTACGGCCTCTCGCTCGGCTCCGTTCTGCTTCTCGCCGCCATCGGGCTTGCCATCACCTTCGGCGTGATGGGCGTCATCAACATGGCGCATGGCGAGATGGTGATGCTCGGCGCCTACACGACCTTCGTCGTGCAGGAGCTGATCCGCAGGGCCCATCCGGCGCTGTTCGACTATTCGCTGTTCCTCGCGGTGCCGCTCGCCTTCGCCGTCGCCGGTCTTGTCGGCATCCTGATCGAGCGTTGCGTCATCCGCTTCCTCTACGGGCGGCCACTCGAAACGCTGCTGGCGACATGGGGCCTGTCGCTGATCCTGCAGCAAACGGTGCGCACCGCCTTCGGCCCGACCAATCGCGAGGTCGGCAATCCCTCCTGGATGAGCGGCGCCTTCGAGCTCGGCGGCCTCACCATCACCTACAACCGCATGTGGATTATCGCCTTTACGCTCGCGGTCTTCTTCCTCCTCCTCGCGATCCTTCGCTTTACTCGCCTCGGCCTCGAAATGCGCGCGGTCACACAAAATCGCAGCATGGCGGCGAATATGGGCATCCGCACCGGCCGGATCGACGCGCTCACCTTCGGCCTCGGCTCCGGTGTTGCCGGCATCGCCGGCGTCGCGCTCTCGCAGATCGACAATGTCAGCCCCAACCTCGGGCAGAGCTACATCATCGATTCTTTCCTCGTCGTCGTGTTCGGCGGCGTCGGCAATCTTTGGGGCACACTGGTCGGCGCCTTCACACTCGGCATCGCCAACAAGTTCATGGAGCCGGTCGCAGGCGCCGTGCTTGGAAAGATCCTCATCCTGGTGCTGATCATCCTCTTCATCCAGAAGCGCCCCCGCGGCCTGTTCGCGCTCAAGGGCCGGGCGGTGGAGGCGTGAGGTTTGTGTTGTTGCCTATCCACCGTCATCCCGGGGGCGGCCGAAGGCCGAAACCCGGAATCCATAACTCCAGCGCTGCGGTGTATGGATTCCGGGCTCGCCGCGATGCGGCGCCCCGGAACGACAGCCACCAAATTGTGGGCACGGAGCGCACCGCATGACCGCGCCGCCCACCCGCATACTCGACCGTGGCGCGATCATCTTCCTCGCGTTGCTGCTCGCCGCCACGATCGTCGTTCCCGCGCTCAATCTGCTACTGCCAGTGAGTTCACCGCTGCATATCCCGACCTATCTCGTCTCGCTCTTCGGCAAATACATCTGTTACGCGATCCTCGCGCTCTCGATCGATCTCATCTGGGGCTATTGCGGCATCCTCTCGCTCGGCCACGGCGCCTTCTTCGCGCTCGGCGGCTACGCGATGGGCATGTATCTGATGCGCCAGATCGGAACGCGCGGCGTCTACGCCGATCCGGTCCGCCCCGACTTCATGGTGTTCCTCAACTGGCCGGAGCTGCCGGTCTATTGGTACGGATTCCAGCACTTCCCTTATGCGTTGCTGATGGTGCTGCTGGCGCCGGGGCTTCTCGCCTTCGTGTTCGGCTGGTTCGCGTTCCGCAGCCGCGTCACCGGCGTCTATCTCTCCATCATCACGCAGGCGATGACGTTCGCGCTGATGCTCGGCTTCTTCCGCAACAATTTCGGCTTCGGCGGCAATAACGGACTGACCGACTTCAAGGACATTCTCGGCTTCAACGTGCAGGCGCAAGGAACGCGCGCTGCGCTCTACGTCATGTCCTGCGTCGCGCTCGCGCTCGGCTTCATCATCTGCCGCAAGATCGTCACATCGAAGCTCGGCAAGGTGCTGATCGCGATCCGCGATGCCGAGGCGCGGACGCGCTTCCTCGGCTATCGCGCCGAATCCTACAAGCTGTTCGCCTTCACCCTCTCTGCCTGCATGGCAGGCGTCGCCGGCGCGCTCTACGTACCGCAGGTCGGCATCATCAATCCCAGCGAATTCGCACCGGGGAATTCGATCGAAGCAGTAATCTGGGTCGCGGTCGGTGGACGCGGCACGCTGACGGGCGCCGTGCTCGGCGCGCTCCTTGTCAACTACGGCAAGACCACGTTCACCAGCGGCGCCTTGGCGCCGTACTGGCTATTCCTTCTCGGCAGCCTCTTCGTCGCCGTCACGCTGCTGCTGCCACGCGGCATCATCGGCACCTATCGCCACTGGCGCGCCGATCGGGAGGCAAAATCGTCAGCAAGCGGGGCGCCAACGGCGCTTCCCGATGCGCAGCCGGCGGAGTGATGGCAATGGTCGCGGCTAGCACGTCGGCGCTTCTCTACATGGACAACGTCACCGTGACGTTCGACGGCTTCCGCGCGCTCAACAAACTCTCGTTCATGGTGCAGCCGGGCGAAATGCGAGCGATCATCGGCCCGAACGGCGCGGGCAAGACGACGATGATGGACGTCGTCACCGGCAAGACGCGGCCCGACGAAGGCGAGGTCTTCTTCGAGCGCGGAACGGTCGACCTGTCGACGCTCGACGAAACCGAGATCGCGGAGCGTGGCATCGGCCGCAAGTTCCAGAAGCCGACGGTGTTCGATGTTCATACCGTCGAGGACAATCTTCGCCTGGCGCTGAAGGCCGACCGGCGCGCATTCTCAACGATACGGTGGAAGGACAGCGCTGGCGAGCGGGATCGCGTCGATCGCATCCTGGAGACGATCCGCCTCACCCCGATGCGCAGCTGCGTCGCGGGCAGCCTGTCGCACGGGCAAAAGCAATGGCTCGAGATCGGCATGCTCTTGGCGCAAGACCCAAAACTCCTCCTCGTGGACGAGCCGGTCGCCGGCATGACGGACGCCGAGACGCATCAGACCGCGCTCCTCCTCAAAGAGATCGCGCGGGCACACAGCGTCGTCGTCGTCGAGCACGACATGACCTTCGTGCGCGAGCTCGGCGTGAAGGTGACCTGCCTGCACGAAGGCTCGGTGCTCGCCGAAGGCAGCATCGATCAAGTGTCGCGGAACGAACGCGTGGTCGAAGTCTATTTAGGACGATGAATACGATGACGTATATGGGTGTCATTCCGGGGCGCCGCGAAGCGGCAAGCCCGGAATCCATACACAGCAGCGCTGTGGCTATGGATTCCGGGCTCGCGGCCTGTGGCCGCGCCCCGGAATGACGAGGAAATAGTCATGCTCGAAGCTACCGCCATTGACCTCCACTACGGCGCGGCGCAAGTGCTGCGCGGCGTCTCGCTGCGCGCGGAGGCCGGCAAGGTCACGTGCGTGCTCGGCCGCAACGGCGTCGGCAAGACGAGCCTGCTCGACGCGCTCATGGGGCAGTACCCGGTAACGCGCGGAACCGTGACCTGGGAGGGCAAGGACATCACCGCCTTGACGCCGATCGATCGCGCGCGCCGCGGCATCGCCTACGTTCCACAAGGTCGCGAGATCTTTCCACTGCTCACGATGCAGGAAAATCTCGAAACCGGCTTCGCACCGCTGCCGCGCAGCCAACGCCAGATTCCCGACGATGTGTTTTCGTTGTTCCCCGTGCTCGGCACAATGCTGCGCCGGCGCGGCGGCGATCTCTCGGGTGGCCAGCAGCAGCAGCTCGCCATCGGCCGCGCGCTGGTGACCCAGCCGCGGCTTCTCCTCCTCGACGAGCCGACCGAGGGCATCCAACCCTCCATCATCAAGGATATCGGCCGCGCCATTAGCTATCTACGCGGCCTTGGCCAGATGGCGATCGTGCTCGTCGAACAATATCTCGATTTCGCGCGCGAGCTCGGCGACAGCTTCGTCGTGATAGATCGCGGCGCGATCGTCTACGCGAGTGAGCGCAACGACCTCGATGACGAGGCCCTGCGCCGGGCCATGGCGCTGTGATGCCGGCCGATGCAGAATAGATCGAGCAGGCATCAACGTCGGAGCCCGAAGGTGTCTTCTGCCGCCGTAGCGATCCCGCTCGGCCAGAACCGCGCAACCGGCCGTATCGTCCTGGCGGCGCATGCCGTGGACGGCGTCACGAGGCGCACGCGCGTCTATGAAGGCGGCTCATTCCGTGTGCGATTTCCCAACGTCGCCGGCAGCGCCTGCGAAGCCGTGCTCCTCAACACCGCCGGAGGCATGGCCGGCGGGGATCGCCTCGATGTGGCGCTGACGGCCGGCGCGGGCGCGCATCTCGTCTTCACCAGCGCCGCCGCCGAGAAGATCTATCGCTCGCTCGGCGAAGACTCCGCCGTCGCGGTCCGGATCGACGCAAGCGCAGGCGCAACCCTCGCCTGGCTGCCGCAGGAGACCATTCTGTTCGATCAGGCACGCCTGTCGCGCCGCATTGACATCGACCTCGCAGATGATGCGTCGCTGGTCATGGCGGAGGCGGTGGTGTTCGGCCGCATGGCGATGGGCGAGGCTGTCCATCGCGGCCGGCTCATCGATCGCTGGCGCATCCGGCGCAACGGGCGGCTCATCTTCGCCGAGACGATGCGGCTCGACGGCGCGATCGCCACGACGCTCGACCTCACTGCCGTGACCGCCCGAGCAACGGCCGTAGCCACGCTATTGCTCGCGCCGGGGACGGACGTGCAGGTCGCACAGGTGCGCGATCTCGCATCAGACCTCGGCAGCGAAATCGGCGCGTCCGCTTGGAATGACATCGCGGTCGTGCGACTGTGCGCGCGCAGCGATGCCGCCCTGCGTCACGACCTCGCCGCTATCCTCGCAGCGCTGTATCCGCAGTCGTTGCCGCGCGTCTGGCTTCACTGACACCGGTCGACAATGCATCTGACCCCGCGCGAGAAAGACAAGCTCCTCATCAGCATGGCCGCGATGGTGGCGCGCCGCCGGCTCGAGCGCGGCGTCAAGCTCAACCATCCGGAGGCGATCGCGCTGATCTCCGACTTCATCGTCGAAGGCGCGCGTGACGGGCGCACCGTCGCCGACCTGATGGAAGCCGGCGCGCACGTGCTCACCCGCGCGCAGGTGATGGACGGCATCCCGGAAATGATCCACGACGTGCAGGTCGAGGCGACGTTTCCCGACGGGACGAAGCTCGTGACCGTGCACAATCCGATCCGATAGGAGCAAACTGATGAAGAACGCAGCTGTGTACCCTTCTTCGTCATGCCCGCGCTCGTCGCGGGCATCCACGTCTTTCTTTGTTGATCGCAAGCAAAACGTGGATGGCCGGGACAAGCCCCGCCATGACGGTCGCGTGGGCCCTCTCGTTTGCACAACTATCGCCGCCCTTCTCTTTTTTCCGACCGCCGCCTTCGCCCACGTCGGCATCGGCTCGACCGCGTCGTTCACCGCCGGCGTCGCGCATCCGCTCGGCGGCCTCGATCACATCACGGTCATGATCGCGGTGGGCTTATGGGCGGCGCTGAAAAGCGGCCGCGCGCTCTGGGCATGGCCATGTGCGTTCGTCGGCGTGATGATCGCCGGGGCGGCGGCCCTCGGCATGGCGCATGTGTCAGTGCCCTTCGTTGAATCCGGCATTCTCGCCTCGGTCGTGATCCTCGGCCTTCTGGTCGCGCTCGCCGTCGATGCACCGGTCTGGCTCGGCGCAATCATCATTGGCGCCTTAGCCATTTTCCACGGCCACGCGCACGGCAGCGAGGTGCCCGAGACCGCAAGCGGGCTTGAATACATCGCGGGATTTACGCTCGCGACGACGGGCCTGCACTTCGTCGGCATCGGCACCGGCGTTGCGCTGTCGCGGGCGCAATGGACGATGCTCGTTCGCGCCGCGGGCGCTACCTGCGCGCTGATCGGAGTTGGGCTCATCGCGGACCTGTTCTGAGGTCGCCCTCATGATCCCCGGCGAAATCATCACCAAGGAGGGCGACATCGTCCTCAACGAAGGCCGCAAGACCGTCACATTGACGGTGGCAAATTCCGGCGACCGTCCGATCCAGGTCGGAAGCCACTATCACTTCTTCGAAGCGAACCCGGCGCTGAAGTTCGATCGCAAAAAAGCGCGCGGCATGCGCCTCGATATCGCGGCGGGCACGGCGGTGCGCTTCGAGCCCGGACAGACCCGCGACATCACGCTCGTCGCCCTCGCCGGCAAGAGAACGGTGTACGGATTTCGCCAAGACGTCATGAGCAAGCTCTAGACAAGCAAACTCTGACAAGCATCAACAAGGAGGAAACATGGCCACACAACATTACAGCGGCGGCTGCCAGTGCGGCGCGGTGCGTTACGAGGTCGACGTCGATCTCGATCATACGATCACCTGCAACTGTTCGCGCTGCGGCCGGCTCGGCTCGATCCTCGCTTTCGCACCGGCAGAGGCGTTTTCATTGAAGTCGGGGGAATCTTCGCTCACTGACTATCAGTTCAACAAGCACGCGATCCATCATCTGTTCTGCAAGACCTGCGGCATCCAGTCCTTCGCGCGCGGCAAGAATCCCAAGGACGGGGCGGAGATGGTCGCCATCAATGCGCGCTGTCTCGACGGCGTCGATCCTTCGGCGTTGTCGCCGAAATTCGTCGACGGCCGCAGCTTCTGATCCGCGAGGCGCGCATGCCCGTCACCCTGCCGCGGCGCATCTATGCCGACATGTTCGGACCGACCACGGGCGACCGCGTGCGGCTCGCCGACACCGAGCTCTTCATTCAGGTCGAGAAGGATTTCACGACCTATGGCGAGGAGGTGAAGTTCGGCGGCGGCAAGGTGATCCGCGACGGCATGGGGCAGAGCCAAGCCTCGCGCAAGCAAGGTGCGATGGACACGGTGATCACCAACGCCCTGATCGTCGATCATTGGGGCATCGTTAAAGCCGACGTCGGGCTGAAGGGCGGGCGCATCGCCGCTATCGGCAAAGCGGGCAATCCCGACATCCAGCCGGGCGTGACGATCGTGATCGGCCCGGGCACCGAGATTATCGCCGGCGAAGGCAAGATCCTCACCGCCGGCGGCTTCGACAGCCACATCCACTTCATCTGCCCGCAACAGGTGGGGGACGCGCTGATGTCCGGCATCACGACGATGCTGGGCGGCGGCACGGGGCCCGCGCACGGCACGCTCGCGACGACCTGCACGCCGGGACCCTGGCACATCGGCCGCATGATCCAGGCAGCCGACGCCTTCCCAGTCAACCTCGGCATCTCCGGCAAAGGCAACGCCTCGCGCCCGAAGGCGCTGGAAGAGATGGTCGAGGGCGGCGCCTGCGCGCTCAAGCTGCACGAGGACTGGGGCACGACGCCGGCGGCGATCGACTGCTGCCTCTCGGTCGCCGACGAATACGACGTGCAGGTGATGATCCACACTGACACGCTCAACGAGTCTGGTTTCGTCGAGGATACGGTGAAGGCGTTCAAAGGCCGCACCATCCACGCCTTCCACACCGAAGGCGCCGGCGGCGGCCATGCGCCCGACATCATCAAGATCGCGGGGCTGAAGAACGTGCTGCCGTCGTCGACCAATCCGACGCGGCCGTTCACCCGCAACACCATCGATGAGCATCTCGACATGCTGATGGTGTGCCACCACCTCGATCCGTCGATAGCGGAGGACCTCGCTTTCGCCGAAAGCCGCATCCGCAAGGAAACGATCGCAGCCGAAGACATCCTACACGACATCGGCGCGCTTTCGATGATGTCATCCGACAGCCAGGCGATGGGCCGCATCGGCGAGGTGATCATCCGCACCTGGCAGACCGCCGACAAGATGAAGAAGCAGCGCGGCGCGCTTCCTCAGGACAAGGGCGACAACGACAATGCCCGCGTGAAGCGCTATATCGCGAAGTACACGATCAACCCCGCCATCGCGCATGGCATGGCGAAGCACATCGGCTCGATCGAGAAGGGAAAGCTCGCCGACCTCGTGCTCTGGGCGCCGGCTTTCTTCGGCGTGAAGCCCGACATGGTGATCAAAGGCGGATCGATCGTCGCGGCGCCGATGGGCGACCCGAACGCCTCGATCCCGACGCCGCAGCCCGTTCATTACCGTCCGATGTTCGGCGCTTTCGGCAAGGCGCGCACGGCGAGCTCGGTCGTGTTCGTCTCGAAGGCCGCAGCCCGCAACGGATTGCGCAAGAAGCTCGGCGTCGAAAAGGAACTCGTCGCCGTCGAAAATACCCGCGACGGCATCTCGAAGAAGAGCATGATTCATAACGGCGCGACACCAAAGATCACGGTCGACCCCGAGACCTATGAGGTAACCGCGAATGGCGAATTGTTGACCTGCGCGCCCGCCGAAGTGCTGCCGATGGCGCAGCGCTATTTTCTGTTCTAGGCACGGGCATCATGGCCACGCCGCGCGCAAGAGCGGTTCTCCGCGCTGGAACGTATCAAGGCGACGCGGACGATCACATCGTCCTGCCGCATGACGGCCGGCATCGCCGCCGCGTTACCATGCGCACCAAAGGCGACCTCGTATTCCTGCTCGATCTCGCCGAGCCGACACGCCTTTTGCACGGCGACGGCCTGCGGCTCGAGGACGGCCGCACGATCGGAGTCATCGCGGCCGAAGAGCCCGTCGCCGAGATCACCGCGCGCGACGCGCATCATCTCGCGCGCCTCGCCTGGCATCTCGGCAACCGCCACCTGCCGACGGAGGTGCTGCCCGACCGGCTGCGCATCGCGCCGGATGCGGTGATCGAGGAGATGGTGCGCGGGCTCGGCGGCACGGTGTGCCATGTCGAAGCGCGCTTCGAACCGGAAGGCGGCGCCTACGATCATGCCGGACATGACCATGACCGTCACTCGCATGACCATGGCCATTGTCATCATCACAACCACTCTCATCACGATCACGAGCACTGATGATGCTCAGCCGCACGCCCGCTTTCGCCGAGGACGACGCGACGCACGCGGCGGCGCTCTATCGGCTGATGGCATGGCTGTCGCCCGCCTATCCGATCGGCGCGTTCTCCTATTCCAGCGGGCTCGAATGGGCGATCGAGGCCGGTGACGTGCGCGACCGCGAGACATTGGAGCGTTGGCTCGGCGCGACGATCGCGGAGGGCGCCGGATTCTGCGACGCGGTGTTTCTCCTCCACGCGCATGCGGCAACAAGGACGAACGATCTGACCCACCTTCGCGAGATCGCCGAACTCGCTGCCGCGTTCACGCCGACGAAGGAGCGGCATCTCGAAACGACAGCGCAGGGCCGCGCTTTTCTCGATACGACGCGCGCCGCCTGGGACTGCGCAGCGCTCGAAGCCTTCGTCGACATCTGGCCGGGGCCGTACGCCTATCCCGTCGCGGTCGCGGTAGCGGCGGCAGGACACGGCATCGCCGCGCCGACGGCAGCGCATGCTTACTTGCATGCGCTGGCGGCGAACGGCATTTCCGCCGGCGTGCGCCTCGTTCCACTCGGCCAGACCGACGGGCAGCGCGCGCTGGCAGCGCTTGAACCTGTCATCGCAGCGACAGTGGCGCGTGCCGAAACGACGGCGCTCGACGATGTCGGCAGCGCGACGGTCCGTGCCGATATCGCCAGCATGCGCCACGAGACACAGTATACGCGGCTGTTTCGGTCATGATCCGATTTTCGTCACGTTCGTCATGGCCGGGCTTGTCCCGGCCATCCACGTCTTGCTTTGCAAAGAAAGAAGGACGTGGATGCCCGGCATAAAGCCGGGCATGACGGCTGAGAGGTAGAGATGAAAAATCCCAACGGACCTCTACGCGTCGGCATCGGCGGGCCGGTCGGTTCCGGCAAGACCGCGCTGATGGACGCGCTGTGCAAGGCGCTGCGCGACGACTACGAGATCGCGGCCATCACCAACGACATCTACACGAAGTGGGACGCGGAGTATCTCGCGCGCTCCGGCGCGCTCGTACCCGAGCGCATCGCCGGCGTCGAGACCGGCGGATGCCCGCATACCGCGATCCGCGAGGACGCCTCGATCAATCTCGCGGCGGTCGCCGACATGCGCAAGAAATTTCCCGACCTCGACCTGGTGCTGATCGAATCCGGCGGCGACAATCTGGCCGCGACGTTCTCACCTGAATTGGCCGATATCACGATCTACGTCATCGACGTCGCGGCGGGCGACAAGATCCCGTCGAAGGGCGGCCCCGGCATCACGCGCTCGGATCTGCTCGTGATCAACAAGACGGACCTCGCGCCCCATGTCGGCGCTTCGCTCGACGTCATGGAACGCGACGCCAAGCGTATGCGCGGCACAAAGCCATTCATCTTCACCAATATGCGCCGCGGCGAAGGCGTCGACGCCATCGCGCAGTTGATCCGCGAGAAAGGCGGACTCGATTGAATTGCCGCCGGGGGTGGGGAAGTTTCCCCACGCCGAGCGCTGCGGCCGGGACGGCTTGCATCCGCTCGAAGGTTCCGCGACATTGGCGACGTGTGCGCTTACGCGTTTATGGGGCGACCGATGCGCGCAGTTGTAGCCACTGTCTTCACGGCGTTCACATTTTTTCTCGCGCCGGCCGGCCACGCTCTCGCTCAACCGATTCCGCCGGGAGAAGCGCAGCAGCGCGTCGCGCTCGAGGATGTAGCCCTCACCGTTTACACCTATCGGCCGCAATGCGCCGCGCCGAACCTCCTCCTCGTCTTCCACGGCCTCAACCGCACCGCCGACAGGTATCGCGGTTACGCGGAGCCGCTGGCCGATCGTCTGTGTATGCTCGTCGTCGCGCCGCTGTTCGATGCCGAACGCTTTCCGTCCTGGGCCTACCAACGCGGCGGTATCGTGCATCGGCGCGTGGTCCAGGATTCGCGCGACTGGACCGGCCAGTTGGCCGTCGCCCTGATCGCCTGGGCTCGACGGGTGGAGCGCCGTCCGATGGCGGTGTCGATGATCGGGCACTCTGCCGGCGGCCAGTTCCTGAGCCGGCTTGCGGCCTTCATTCCAAGCGACGCGCAGCGCATCGTCATCGCCAATCCATCGACGCATGTCTTTCCGAGCCTGGATATCGCCGCGCCGTTCGGAATGGGCCGTGTCTATCGCCGCGGCGAAGGCGAAGCGCAGTTGCGGCGCTATCTCGCTACTCCCGTCACGATCTTCCTTGGCGAGGACGACGTCGGCGACAAGAACAGAAACGACAGCGAAGAGGCGCAGGATCAAGGGAAGACACGATACGAGCGCGGCCTGAACGCCTTCAACGCTGGCCGCAAAGCGGCGCAAGCACGCGGCTGGGCCTTCAACTGGCGCCTCGTTGAGGCTCCGAACGTCGGACACAGCGCGCGCCAGATGTTTGCGTCACCGGAAGCGCTCGCGGCGCTCAAGCCCTAGCGGCGCGCGGGCCTCGACCGCGCCGGATATCAGGTCAGGCATGACGGGTGCCCGCTACCCACGGCGCGCGTTCCATTCTATGAGAATGAGGTTTCCCGCCGCTTCTCATTTGCGCAGAGCAAGCCGTCCCGCAACCGTTTGGAACATCCCATGGCCCGCATCGCTGTCGGCGGTTTTCAGCATGAGACCAACTGCTTCGTCGAGCCGAAGACGGATTTCTCCTACTTCATGAGCCATCGCGACCGCCCGCCGCTGGTGCGCGGTGACGACGTCATCAAATGGCTCGGCGACACGAGCTTCGGCCTTTCCGGTTTTCTCAAGCAACTCGCCGGGCAGCACGAGTTCGTGCCGCTTCTATGGACGAGCGGCGGCGCCGGCGGCCTCGTCACGACGGACGCCTTCGAGCGCATCGCCGGCGAACTCATCGGCCGGCTCTCCGCGGCGATGCCAGTCGACGCTGTCTATCTCGACCTGCATGGCGCCATGGTAACTGAGCCGTTCGAGGACGGCGAAGGCGAAGTGCTGCGGCGCGTGCGCGCGACGGTCGGCGAAGACGTGCCCGTCGTCATCAGTCTCGACTATCACGCCAATGTCACGCCGCAGATGGTGGCGATGACCGACAGCCTGGTCGCTTATCGGACCTACCCGCATGTCGATCGTGCCGAGACCGGCGCCTATGCGGCACAGGCCCTGTCGCTACTGCTCAAGCGCGGACGGCCGAAAGGGCGGGCGCTGCGCAAGCTCCCCTTCCTCATCCCGCTCAACGACCAATGCACGCTGGTCGAGCCGTCGCGCAGCATCGTCGACCGCACGATCGTCGGCGAAGGCGACGTGATCAACCTCTCTTATCTGGCCGGCTTTCCGCCGTCGGATCTCTATTGGTGCGGCCCGGCCGTCATCGCGCATGCGTGGACGCAGGAGGCCGCCGACCGCGCGGCGGACAGCATGGCGCGGGAGATTGCGCTGCGCGAAGCGGAGTTCGCGGTGCCGATGCTGACACCCGAAGGTGGGGTGCGCGAGGCGATGGCGCTCGCACGTACCGCGTCGAAGCCAGTCGTCATCGCGGACACGCAGGACAACCCCGGCTGCGGCTCGACCGCCGACACGACCGGCGTTCTCGAAACGCTCGTCGCGCTCGATGCGCAAGGCGCTGCGGTCGGCTACTTCTGCGATGCGGAGGCGGCGAAGGCGGCACATGCCGCGGGCGAAGGAAAAGAGATCACGATCGCGCTCGGCGGCCGCTCGGGACCCGAAGGCGTCAAGCCTTTCCGCAGCACGTTTGCCGTCGCCAAGCTTGGCGACGGCAAGATGACGACGACCGGACAAGTCTCCGGCGGCCGTGTCGTCGACCTCGGCCCGATGGCGCTTCTCACCATCGGCGGGGTGAGCATCGCCGTCACCAGCAAGCGCATGCAGGCGCATGACCAGGCGCCGTTCCATCATCTCGGCGTCGAGCCGAAGGCGCAGAAGATCCTCGCTCTCAAAAGCACGTGCCATTTCCGCGCCGAGTTCGAGCCCATCGCGGAGAAGGTGATCGTGGTGATCGCGCCGGGACATTACCTCGCCGACCCGACGCATTATCCCTTCCGCAAGCTGCGGACCGGCGTGCGCCTGCGCCCGCTGGGGTCGGATTTCGTGGGGGCGAAGTCATGATGCCGTCATGCCCGGCCTTGTTGTTCAGCCCGGAGACATAGCTGACACCTGTTCGGAGACATGGCTGACCCTTTTTGTTTTGGTCAAGTCGATGGTTGCGACGTGATGGGCGGCGAAGAAGACGCCGAAGCGGCCGTCGGCTGCGAGC
>JBFWXB010000067.1:0-20227 GCA_050187875.1 Variibacter sp. | reverse complement strand
ACCTGCGCGATCGTCCTCGAAGCCGCCGGCTGGAAGGTCGATCTGAAGGAGAGCACCCGCCGCGCCGTGAAGTTCAGGCGCGGCGACGGCGAAATCATCATCGTGATCCATGACGGGCGTGGCTGGTTCGATCCGCTCTCCCCAAAGAAGGGCGACATCTTCGATCTCGCCGAGCATCTCGGCGCCGACGGCTTCGTCGCCGCCTGCGATCAGCTCGCCGGCCTCGTTGGGTTCGTCCCAAGCCAGCCTGCCTGGACACGGCCGGCGCGCCCGGTCCCAGCCGCCTCGATTTCCGAGCGTTGGCAGCGGCGAGTGAAGCCCCGGCCCGGTTCGGCGACCTGGCGCTATCTCACCTCGGAGCGCGCGCTCCCGGACGACATCGTCGCGCATGCGGTCGCGGCCGATTGCCTGCGCGAGGGCCCGCACGGCAGCATGTGGGCGGCGCATCGATCGGCGTCCGGCGCGCTCACCGGCTGGGAAGAGCGCGGGCCGGCCTGGCGCGGCTTTGCGACCGACGGCGCCAAGGAGCTCTTTCGCCTCGGTCCTGCGAGCGCCAAACGGGTCTGCGTGACCGAGGCGGCGATCGACGCCATGAGCATTGCCGCGATCGAGGTCCTGCGCGCCGATACGCTCTATGTCAGCACCGGCGGCGGCTGGTCGCCGATGACCGACGAGGCGCTTCGCCGGATCGCCGGCCGGGGCGATATCCGGCTTGTCGCCGCGACCGACAACAATCGCCAAGGCGATGTCTACGCCGAGCGGATCCGGGCGATCGCGGCCGAGGTTAGCACCGGCTATGTCCGCTCGCGCCCGCGCGGCGACGATTGGAACGATGATCTGAAGACCATGGTGGGCCGCTTCTCGGATCATCGCCTCGTCGCCCACGCATAAGCGCTCTTCTTCGATCGCCCTTCGAAACACGAACCGGGAGGGAGAAGAACGAGGCAAAACGTCAGGTGCCGCATGCCCGGCCGGCGCCTCAAGGGTGCGCTTCGCCCGCGTTCCACGGCCCTTGACCCTCCGGACCGGAGAGGCGGCCACCCGGTGGTGTTTGAAAACACCACTGGGAAGGACGAACCATGCCGCTCTTTACGATCGAAACGACGTATCGCCTGCCGGTCTACCGCCAGCGCACTTATGAGGCCGCGAGCCTTGCGGAGGCCTGCCGCCTCGCCATCGAGGACGATGATTGGGAGAACGAAACCCGCGATTATGAATCCGCCGGTGAAACCTATGTCACCGGCGCCTGGGACGGCCGCGACTGCGCTTACAGCGGTCCGGCGCTGGCCGTGCCCTCGCATTTCGACGAGACCGTCCAGCGCAAGGCGGATCATTTCGAGATCCTGCTCGGCCTGGTCAAGGTTCTTCGCGGCGCCGGTGACGGGAAGCACAGCGCCTATTGGATCGGCCGCGCCGGTTCGGCCATCGCCAAGGCGGAAGCGATCCTTGCCGGTGCGCGTGATCCCGCTCCGGACGCACCGATGCCGCGGCCGCACATCCTCCTCTCCTTCGACGAGAGCGAGGTGCGCGCCATGATCACGGAGATCATCGCCGGCGACGAGACCTTCGCCGCGCTCCCGGCCGATGCGATCGGCGACGACGATATTCATGCTGCTTGCGTCGCTGTCGCCTCGGCCGCCGATCTTTCGGAAGAACGCGGCTCGGCGGTGTTCAGGGCTGCGCTCGCCGCGATCCGGTCGGTCGCGCAGCGCGCAATCGAAGGGAGGAAAGAAGAGGAACGGGAAAAGGAGGAATGACGTGCCGCATGCCCGGCCGGCGCGTCAAGGGAGGCTTCGCCCGCTTCGCGGCCCTTGACCCGCCGGACCGGAGAGGCGGCCGCGAAGGAGGGGTCAGAAGGGCTGAAGAGGATGGCGAACCGGAAGGGTGAGCCGCGCTCCGGCCCGACGAGGCTGAAAGGAGCCCACCATGACCCGCTCTTCGATCCGCAAGGTCTATCAAGGCGCCGCCGACCGCCGGCAGATGTTCCGCATGTTCGATCGGCACAAGGAGCGACCGAACCGCACGGACGACGACGCGACCGCGCTTTACGCGGGCGAGTGGTTCGAGATCGGCACAGCCGAGCATGACTACATGTTCGAGATCCTGCCGCCATTGTGGATGCGCGGTGATATGTTCGCCATGCGCGAATTCCTCACCGGCAGTGTCACGAGCGTGTTCTTCGAGCTGAAGATCGACGGCCGCGTCCGCTATTTCCACGCCTATTGCGACCTTGGCGACCGGCAGTCGCCCGAACGGATGCGCGCCGCGATCATCGAGCGCGAGTCGCGTCCGGTCCGCGCCATGACGCGCGAGGAGCGCCTCGAGCATATCTGGTCGAGCACGCACGATCCCTATCGTGGCTATGCCGACTGGCGCTTTCCCGCCGCAGAGCGCGGCAAGCGCATCGTGATCGTCTACGGCCAGGATGGCAGGCATGATTTCCGCTTGCTCGACCGGCTGACCGACGCGGATATCGCGGTGAAGCTGCCGGTGCATCTGCGCTACCTGCCCGACGCGATCGCGGCATAGGTGCCGCGATGTTCACCTTCTCCGTGACGGCGATCCACGCCGTGATCACGCGCGGGCGGATCGACGCCCGCATGAACGGCGGCTTCCGCAATCCCCATTACGGCCTGGCGCCCGGCAAGGACGAAAAGCCCGGCGTCTGGCTGGTCGGTGACGAAGGCGTCTACATCATGTCCAACGGCAAGCTCGCCGATGGGCAACGCTCCTTCGTCATCTATGCCGAGGAATGCGATCCGAAGACCAACCCCGATTACTGGCACTACAAGCGCCAGTATTTCGGCGGCGATGACGGCATCGACTTCCTCGATGCCGAACTGCTCGTGCGGTCGATCGAGGCACTAGCCTCGGCCACGCACCTCACGATCGAGATGACCGACGACAGCATGGCGATCACGCCGATCCGCCGCTGACCGCTCGGGCCACGCGGCCCGTTCCCGCAACCTCTCGCGACCATCGCGCCAGCCGGAATCCCCGGCGGGATCGATGGCGCGCGCCTTCAACACAGGAGACCTTATGATGGCGCACGATGATCCCTTCACTCTCGACCTTTTCGGCAACACCGCTCTCTCGTCAGGCCTCGGCCTCGGCGTAACCGCCTTTGGCGGAACGTTCGCGAACGATGACGATGATGAGCCCGATCCCTCGACTCCGGCTCCGGCGCTTCCGATTGCGGTCAGCGCACGCGCCACCCCATTGGTTCGTCCCGCGCGCGGGTCCAACTTCCGTCTCGTCGGCGATCGCCTGCTTGCCAGGACATGGAAGGATCGCGGGCGCGACAACATCGCCGCCATCCGGCTCGCGGCCGAGATCGAGGCCGATCAACGCCCGGCCACGGCGCAGGAGCAGGCGCAGCTGATCCGCTTCACCGGTTTTGGCGCGTCCGATCTCGCCAACGGCGTCTTTCGCCGGCCGGGCGAAGCCGATTTCCGCGAAGGCTGGCAAGAGCTCGGCGCCTCGCTCGAGGATGCGGTCGGCGAACTCGATTATGCCTCGCTCGCCCGCTGCACGCAGTATGCCCATTTCACGCCCGAGCCTATCGTTCGGGCGATCTGGACGGCGTTGCAGCGTCTCGGCTGGCGTGGTGGTCGCGTTCTCGAACCCGGCATCGGCACGGGCCTCTTCCCGGCACTGATGCCGCAGGGATTGTCCGACATCGCGCATGTCACCGGAATTGAGCTCGATCCGGTCACCGCGCGGATCGCCCGGCTGCTCCAGCCGCGGGCGCGGATCCTCACCGGCGATTTCGCGCGCACCGAACTGCCGGCGGCCTTCGACCTCGCAATCGGCAACCCGCCCTTTTCCGACCGCACGGTGCGATCGGACCGCGCCTATCGCTCCAAGGGCTTTCGCCTGCACGACTACTTCATTGCGCGTGCGATCGATCTCCTCAAACCCGGCGCGCTCGCCGCATTCGTGACCTCTCACGGGACGATGGACAAGGCGGATGTCGCCGCGCGCGAGCACATCGCCGGATCGGCCGATCTCGTCGCGGCCATTCGCCTGCCCGAGGGCAGCTTCCGCGTGGCCGCCGGCACCGATGTCGTGGTCGACCTTCTCTTCTTCCGCAAGCGCAAGATCGGCGAAGCCGCAGGCGATTCATCCTGGCTCGACACCGAGGAGGTACGCCCGGCAGGCGAGGACGAGAGCGCGATCCGCGTGAACCGCTGGTTCGCGCAGCACCCCGCGTTCGTGCTAGGCACGCATGCGCTGACGTCCGGTCCCTTCGGCGAGACCTATACCTGCGTGCCGCGTGCCGGCGAGGCGCTCGAGTCTCTCCTTCCCGATACGATCGCTCTTCTCCCGGACGCGATCTACGACGGCGAGCCCGACGTCATCGACGCCGATCGCGACGAAGATGACGAGTCCGTCGATCTCGTTTCTCCGGCCGATCGCCATGTGCGCGAAGGCAGCTACGTCGCCGACAAGGCCAATGGGATCATGCAGGTCCTCGACGGCAGGCCGGTCGCGGTCAAGGTTCGCAAGGGCCGCAGCGCCGAGGGCGTGCCCGAAAGGCATATCCGAATCATCGGCAAGCTGATCCCGATCCGCGATGCGGTTCGCGAGGTCCTCAAATGCCAGGAAGCCGACCGGCCGTGGAAGGATGCGCAGGTTCGTCTGCGCATCGCCTGGTCGAACTTCGTGCGCGATTTCGGCCCGATCAATTTCACGACGGTCTCGATGACCGAGGACGACGAGACCGGCGAAGTGCGCGAGACGCATCGCCGGCCGAACCTGCAGCCCTTCCTTGATGACCCCGATTGCTGGCTGGTCGCCTCGATCGAGGACTACGATCTCGACACGAACACCGCCAAACCCGGGCCGATCTTCACAGAGCGCGTGATTGCGCCGCCGGCGCCGCCAGTCATCACCAGCGCAGCGGACGCGCTCGCCGTGGTGTTGAACGAGCGTGGCCGGGTCGATCTCGACCACATCGCCGAACTGCTGCATCGCGAATACGAAGATGTCGTCGCCGAGCTCGGCAGCGCGATCTTCCGCGATCCGGCTGACGGTTCATGGCAGACGGCGGACGCCTATCTGTCAGGCCCCGTGCGCGACAAGCTCAAAACGGCAGAAGCGGCGGCCGCACTCGACGCAGAGTACGAGCGCAATGTCACTGCGCTGCAAGGCGTCCAGCCCGCCGATCTCAGCCCGTCCGACATCACGGCGCGGCTCGGCGCGCCATGGATCCCGGCCGCCGATATCGTCGCTTTCGTCAAGGAGACGATGGGCGCCGACATCAAAATCCACCACATGCCCGAGCTCGCTTCGTGGACGGTGGAGGCACGCCAGCTCGGCTGGATGGCGGCCGGCACGTCCGAATGGGGCACCGATCGGCGGCATGCGGGCGAGCTCCTCGCCGACGCGCTGAACAGCCGCGTGCCGCAGATCTTCGACACCGTGAAGGATGGCGACAGCGAGCGCCGCGTCCTCAATGTCGTCGACACCGAGGCGGCGAAGACGAAGCTGCAGAAGATCAAGGACGAATTCCAGCGCTGGATCTGGTCCGACCCCGATCGCACCGACCGCCTGGCGCGCGTCTACAACGACCGCTTCAACAACATCGCCCCACGCGCCTTCGATGGATCGCATCTGAAGCTACCCGGCGCCTCTGGCGCCTTTGTTCTTTATGGGCATCAGAAACGTGGCATCTGGCGCATCATCTCGGCGGGTTCGACCTATCTCGCGCACGCTGTCGGCGCCGGCAAGACCATGACGATGGCGGCCGCGGTGATGGAGCAGCGCCGGCTCGGCCTGATCGCCAAGGCGATGATCGTCGTTCCCGGCCACTGCCTGGCGCAGGCGGCGCGCGAATTTCTCGCGCTCTATCCGAACGCGCGGATCCTGGTCGCGGACGAGACCAATTTCAGCAAGGACAAGCGGCATCGCTTCCTGTCGCGCGCGGCGACCGCGACTTGGGATGCGATCATCATCACCCATTCAGCTTTCCGCTTCATCTCGGTGCCCTCGGCGTTCGAGCAACAGATGATCCAGGACGAGCTGGAGCTCTACGAGACGCTGCTGACCAAAGTCGAAAGCGACGATCGCGTCTCGCGCAAGCGGCTCGAAAGGCTCAAGGAGGGCCTGAAAGAGCGGCTCGAAGCGCTGTCGACTCGCAAGGATGACCTGCTCACCATCTCCGAGATGGGCATCGACCAGATCATCGTCGACGAGGCGCAGGAGTTCCGCAAACTCTCCTTTGCGACCAATATGTCGACGTTGAAGGGCGTCGATCCGAACGGCTCGCAGCGCGCGTGGGATCTGTTCGTCAAGTCGCGCTACGTCGACATGAAGAACCCGGGCCGTGCGCTCGTGCTCGCCTCCGGCACCCCGATCACCAACACCCTCGGCGAGATGTTCTCGGTCCAACGCTATCTCGGATATGTGGCATTGCTCGAGCGTGGCCTGCACGAATTCGACGCCTGGGCGTCGACCTTCGGTGACGTCTCGACCGAGCTCGAACTGCAGCCATCGGGTAAATACAAGCCCGTCTCCCGCTTCGCGACCTTCGTCAACGTTCCCGAGCTGATCGCGATGTTCCGCTCCATCGCCGACGTCGTGATGCCCGAGGATTTGCGCCAGTACGTGAAGGTGCCGGCGATCTCGACCGGCAGACGGCAGATCCTCACAGCAAAGCCGTCCGCTGCATTCAAGCGTTACCAGACGCTGCTCGGCGAGCGCATCAAGGCGATCGAGGAGCGCGACCGTGCGCCCGAGCCCGGCGACGACATCCTCTTGTCGGTCATCACCGATGGCCGCCACGCGGCGATCGACCTGCGCCTGGTCGATCCCGACAATGACAACGAGGCCGACAACAAGCTGAACCAGCTCGTCGGCAACGCCTTCCGCATCTGGGGCGATACTGCCGAGCGCACCTATGTTCGCACCGACGGCAAGCCGTTCGAACTGCCCGGCGCGGCGCAGATGATCTTCTCGGACCTCGGCACCATCAGCGTCGAGAAGTCGCGCGGCTTCTCGGCCTATCGCTGGATTCGCGACGAGCTCGTCCGCATGGGCGTGCCGGCATCCGAAATCGCCTTCATGCAGGATTTCAAGAAGTCGGAGGCGAAGCAGCGCCTGTTCGGCGACGTGCGCGCCGGCAAGGTCCGCTTCCTGATCGGGAGCTCGGACACGATGGGGACCGGCGTCAACGCGCAGCTGCGCCTCAAGGCCTTGCATCACCTCGACGTGCCGTGGCTGCCGTCGCAGATCGAGCAGCGCGAGGGCCGCATCGTGCGCCAGGGCAACCAGCACGACGAGGTCGATATCTTCGCCTATGCGACCGAGGGCTCGCTCGATGCGCAGATGTGGCAGAACAACGAGCGCAAGGCCCGCTTCATCGCCGCGGCTCTTTCCGGCGACACTTCGATCCGCAGGCTCGAGGACATGGGCGAGAGCCAGGCCAACCAGTTCGCGATGGCCAAGGCGATCGCGTCGGGTGACCCGCGGCTGATGCAGAAGGCCGGGCTCGAGGCCGACATCGCGCGGCTCGAACGCCTGCGCGCCGCCCATATCGATGATCAGCACGCGGTGAGGCGCCAGATTCGCGACGCCGAACGCGACATTGAATATTCGACGCGCCGCATCGGCGAAATTGCGCAGGATATCGCGCGCCGCCGTCCGACCGCCGGCGACGCCTTCACCATGACGGTGACGGGTGACACACACGGCGAGCGCAAGCTCGCAGGCCGCGCGCTCCTGAAGGAAATCCTGACGCTGGTCCAGCTCCAGCAAGAAGGCGAAAGCGCGATCGCATCGATCGGCGGCTTCGACGTCGAATATTGCGGCGAACGCTTCGGGCGCGACGGCTACCGCTACACCACGATGTTGCAGCGAACCGGCGCTGACTACGAGATCGAGCTTCCCGTGACGGTGACGCCGCTCGGCGCCATCGCTCGCCTCGAGAACGCGCTCGACGATTTCGAGGGCGAACGCGAACGCATGTCGCAGCGCCTTGCCGATGCCCGGCGGCGGTTGGCGTCCTATGCATCGCGCGACGGCGGTGAATTCGCCTTCGCAAGCGAGCTCGCCGACAAGCGCCGGCAGCTCGCAGAGGTCGAGAAGGCTCTGGCGGAGGACGACGGACGCGGCGGCGAGATGGCGGCGGCCGCCTGAAATAAAAAATGGAGAGGAAAGATGGGGAAATGCCCGCTCGCAGATCGGGCGGGCCATCGACGCTAACGCTCAACCGACGGCCTGCGTCATCCCGGCCCGTCGTCCTGCGCAGGGCTGCGGCCCTGCTGGTCCTGCCGGGCAGGGATGCTCGGCCGCAGTTGCGCCGGCCCGCCCGCTCCGCGGGCCGGGGGGTGTCTTCGGGAAGAAGACGAGAAAGGGCCGGCAGAGCTGGTCCGCAACCCCCAAAAGGAGCATTCCCATGCATCTCATCAAGGTCGATCCGCGTGCGCTGAAGGAAAATCCCGACCGCCTGCGCCAGACGAAATCGACGCCGCAGGCCGACGCGCTGCTGCTTGCCACGATCAAGGCGGTCGGCATCGTCCAGCCGCCCGTCATCACGCCCGAAATCGGCGGCGGCAACGGCTACGTCATCAATGCCGGACATCGCCGCGTGAAGCAGGCGATTGCGGCGGGGCTCGAGGAAATCGACGTGCTTGTCGACGAGGCGGCGAACGACAACGGCGCCATGCGATCGATGGTCACCAACATCGCGTTCGAGCCGATGAATCCCGTCGACCAATGGCGGGCTATCGAGCGTCTGGTCGCGCTCGGCTGGACCGAGGAGGCGATCGGCGTGGCGCTTGCGCTTCCCGTGCGCCAGATCAAGAAGCTGCGTCTGCTCGCCAACGTCCTGCCGGCCATGCTCGATCACATGGCCAAGGGAGACATGCCGAACGAGCAGCAGCTGCGCACGATCGCGGCGGCCTCGCTCGACGAGCAGAAGGAGGTCTGGAAGAAGCACAAGCCGTCGAAGGGCGATCCGCAGGTCTCCTGGTGGAGCGTGGCGCAGGGGCTGCAGAAGACCCGCATGTTTGCGCGTCATGCGAGCTTCGGCGACGATCTCGCCCAGGCTTACGGCATCCAGTGGGTCGAGGACCTATTCGCACCGGCCGACGAGGACAGCCGCTACACCACGAATGTCGAGGGCTTCCTCGGCGCGCAGCAGGAATGGATGACGGCGAACCTGCCCAAGAAGGGCGTCATCGCCGAAACCACGAATTGGGGCGAGGTGAAGCTGCCGCCGAAGGCCGAGCGCGTCTACGGCAAGCCGACCAAGTCCGATTGCACCGCGATGTACCTCGACCGCGAGGGTCGCGTGCAGAGCGTGCATTACCGCATGCCCGAAGCCAAGAAGCCGAAAGGCGGCAAGGACGCCGGCGGCGCCGACAACGCTCCGGACGACGTCGGTGACGTGTCGAAGCCGCGTCCCGACGTGACGCGCAAGGGCGTCGAGATGATCGGCGACTACCGAACCGACGCGCTGCGCGAAGCGCTCGGCCGCGCGCCGATCGAGGACGATGCGCTGATGGCGCTGCTGATCCTCGCCTTCGCCGGCCAGAACGTCTCGGTGACGACGGGGAGCAGCGGTGTCTATTACGGACACAGCCGGCTGGCGAAGAATGCGGCGGTGCTGTTCGACGCCGACGGCAAGCTCGCCTTCGACATGGACACGCTGCGCGTTGCGGCCCGCACCATGCTGGTCGACGTTTTCTCGTGCCGGGAAAACGCCACCAACAGCGGCATCGTCGCGCGCATCGCCGGCGAGATGATCGGCGCCGACGCATTCCTGCCGAACATGGGCACGGAGGATTTCCTCTCGTGCCTGTCGCGGCCGGCGCTCGAAGGCTCGTGCAAGGACACGCCGGTCCTGCCGCGCCAGCGCGTGAAGGACACGCGCGCCGCGCTCGTCGAGCATTACAAGGAGGGGCATTTCGTCCATCCCTCCGCGCTCTTCGCCCCCGATCCGGCGAAGCTCTCCGACTGGCTGTCCTCGCGCGCGCTGGCGGCTGACGAGGCCGAGGCCGACGAGGATATCGCCGACATCGGCGAGGGCGGTTTCGACGAGGACGCCGAGGCCTTCCGCGAAGCGGCCGAGTAGCGCCGCACTTCCACCGTTTCGAATGGTTCGCCGCCGCCGGTCTCCGGCGGCGGTGTCGTTTCCACACCCGCGCAATCCAAGGAGGACACAATGTCCGCGCACACAATCTTCGACAACGCACCGATCGGGTCCATCGTCGCCTGGTCCGACGGAACGCCGCAGCCGCCGGCGCGCTTCAACAAGAAGCTGGCCGCCTGGCAGACCAGCAACAGTCGCGGCCGGCTGATCCGCAAGCAGGGAGCGCGCGGCGTCGGCAACCTCTCGCTCTCGGCATGCTTCACCCTGCACGAGGCCGACCATGGCGCCGGCGGGGTCATTGCGATCCGCGTCCATCGCACGTTCTCGCTCGACTCGCGGCTGGCGTTCACCATCGTCGAACGGCCGGCGATCGGATCGGTCCGCGTCTTCGATCGCGCTGGCGACGACGCCGAGCTGGTCTATCTCGCAACGCACGAGGCGGACGCCCGCGAGTGGCTGACGCGCCACGGCTATCCGCGCGCCGCGCTCCAGGATGTGACGGCCGACGAGGTCGGCGCCGATATTGTCGAGGGGAGGACCGCGGCATGAACGCCCCCTCCCCGGCCCGTCCTCAAACTGAGACCCCCGGATTTCCGGGGGTTTCTTTTGGCACCAGCGCCGACGGTATGCCTGTCGCGCTCGTCGGCGACACGGCGTTCGCCATGGCGATGGCGCGCGACGATCGGCACTATCTTGTCACCGCGTGGCGGCTCTCGCGACCGATGGGCGAGTGGACGCGCGCCGATTTCTACGGGCACTCGGGCGAGCTCGCCGACGAGGCAGCGTTTCGCGCGCGTGTGCTCGAAAATGCCGAACATCAGCGCGAGCGCAAGATGCTCGGCCGTGTCGAGGAATATTCGCGTGCCCATACGCCGTGGGGCACGTCGCAGGGCGCGACGATCTACGCCGAGGGTGTCACGTCGCACTCGACCGCAGGGCATGGCGGCTTCAAGCTCTCGGCCGAGCGAAACCGCAAAGTCCATCGCATGCTGCGCTCGGCCGGCGGATGGTACGAGGAAGATGCCGAGTGGGCGATCGTCGCGATCACCTTTCCGCATCTCTTCACCGCCTTCGAGCGTCGCTGTGCGGAGCAGACCATCAAGGACAGCTGGCCCGACGCCTGGGAGACGATCTTCGGCACGATCCTCGCGCCGGGCGAATCGCACGAGAAGGATCGCCGGGCCTTTGACGCTGCGCATGTGCACGACTGGATCGTGATCTCGGCGATCACGTCGAAGCAGGTCGCGGGCTTTGTCGAGGTCGTCGCGACGCCGGGCGGCAAGCGGGGCTTTGGGACCGAGGAGCGTCGCTTCCTAGTCCCCGCGGACGAATATAGCGTCGGCCGCTTCGGCTTCGTGGTCGATCCCGCTCGCCACCACGTCTATGGCGGCGAGTCGGACTTTATCGGCTGGCAGCCAGGGAGGGCGGCATGATCCCCTCCTCCGATCGTCGTCATCTTCTCCACCGCATGGAGGAAGCACGGCGACAGACGCAGCGCCAGCTCGACATGATCGATCGACAGATCACGCGAAGGATGACCGCGCTGATCCCCTCGCTCGGCCGCAAGCAGTCCGGCTATCGTCGCGGCAAGCCGCCGGATCCAGGTGCTTTCCTCGAGCGGTATCGCGCCAGCCTCGCGGCGCTCACGGCGGAGCGCCAACCGGAAATCGACGCCCTGGCGCGGAAGCTCGCGCGGCAGGATCATGCAATCGAGGCGCTGCGCCTGCGCCTCGGTATCGAAGACGGTCGACCCTCTGCCCGCCAGGCGCGCATCGGCACGACGATGGACCATCATGATGCCGGCCCGGCATCGGCGTCGTAGCCGGACACCGGCGCGTCGATCTCACGATGATCGGCATCCGACGGCGTGCGGGTCGGGAGGGAGCCCGCGCCGCCGGCACAACGCGGTCCGGCCATCGTCAGCGGCGCATGAGGCAGCGCGGGCTCTCGCTACCTGACGCTATCCGGTGGAGGCCTCGGCAGGGTTGGAATCAACTGGCCTGCGCCGGCGTCCGGTCCGCGGCCGAGAACATCCAACACCGGCGGCTCCAACATCGGCGGCGACCCTGCCGATGATGGAATGCATCTGCCTCGTGGGAACCTCCACTGGGTCTGTCGGCGAGACGATTGGCGCCGGTGTCGTGCGGGCAGGCGCATCCGGGAGAGAGTGGCGTTCGCCTGCGATGAGGTGCCAGGACGTTGCGAAAGCAGCCGGACGATCCGACGAGTGTCATGCGTCGCGGCCGGCGGCCTGGTGGTGGGGTGCGGCGAGGACATGAGGTCCTTACCTGTCGGTTTCGCTTGTTGATGGGCGTTCCGGCCCGCCGGGCCTCCCCTCGGGTTTTGTTGCGCTCTTAAACCGGCGGCCGGTCGCTTCAAGGCCGCGTGCCGCGCCGCGTTGCGGCCGGAGCTGCCGATCTCTGCACAGCGGGCCCGCGCGCCGCGCGAGGGCTGGAAGCCCTGCTTGCGCGCAAACCCACTGCGCTCGATCCGGCCGCCCCGGACCCTGAAGCGCCCGTCATTCCGCCGGTTTCGGTCGATCGCACCCGAAGGGAGGACCGGCAGGAGCCGATCCGGGCCTTCAGGCGAACCGAAGGAAAGGAAGTTCTCATGACCAAAGCCGTTCGCACCCAACGTCAGCCCGCGAAGGTCGTCCAGCTCCGCAAGAGCACCACGCTCGAAATGGTCAGGCTCGCCTGCCCCGACGCCGCCCAAGCGACACTCATCTCCGAGAGCTTCGGCCTTCCCGTTCTCGACAGCGACGGGATCCGTGAACTCCATCGGCGCATGATCGTCGAGACGGCCGACAGCCTGAGCGAAGGCCTCGGCGAGAGAGCGATGCAAATTCATCTGCAGCGGATCGTCGGCGCCTATGTCGGCTCCGCGCACGGCGCCGGCCAGTTCTACAGCCGCGCGGTGACCGAAGCCCGCGACGCGACGGCCAAGGCGTCCAACGACCTGCGCGACGAGGACCTCGACGGTCCCGTCGGTTTCGACAGCACTGCGCAGCGCAAGCGTGAGTTCGCCGCGGACATGGCCTTGCAGTCGCACGCCCTGCGCATGGCGGCCGAGGGCGCCGTCGCGGCCTACGAGCACGTCGTCGGCGAGCGCTGGAAGCCGTTCGAGCGCCCGGTCGAAAATCCCGGCCACACGCTCGATCGCAAGGCCGCCGCAATGCAGTTGGCCGCCTTCGGTTGATCTCATCGGGCGAGGCTTCGGCCTCGCTCGTCCGGCACTACTCGCTACACACATAAAGGCCGCTCTCGGAGAGCGGCCTTTATGTGTGATCCGTACGCTTACGGCGCATCAAGTGCGTTGCAGATCGGCGAAGCGCGTGAACTCGCCCTGAAACGACAGCATTACCGAGCCCGTCGCCCCATGACGCTGCTTGCCGATGATAATCTCGGCTTTACCACGCGCGGCCGCGAGATCAGCCTCCCACTTTGAGTGTTCTGTGGTGCCCGGCCTCGGCTCCCGGTTCTCCAAATAGTATTCCTCGCGAAACACGAACAGCACGACATCGGCATCCTGCTCGATCGATCCGGAGTCGCGTAGATCTGAGAGCTGCGGCCGCTTTTCCTCGCGGTTTTCGACCAACCTGGAGAGCTGCGAGAGTGCGATGATGGGGACGTTAAGCTCCTTGGCCAGAGCCTTCAAACCCGTGGTGATCTCGGTCATCTCCTGGACGCGATTCTGCGCAGCGCGGACCATTCGCGCCTGCATCAGCTGAAGATAGTCGACCACGATAAGGTCAAGCCCGCGCTGGCGCTTCAGGCGCCTGGCGCGCGCCGCCAGCTGCGCGACGGTCAAGCCGCCGGTCTGATCGACATAGAGCGGAATGCGGCGCATCGCGTTCCGGCGGTCGACAAGCCGTTCGAAGTCGCGTTCATCGATCGTCCCGCGGCGGATGCTCGATGACGGCACCTCGGCCTGTTCGGCCATGACGCGTGTGGCCAATTGTTCGGACGACATTTCAAGCGAAAAGAAAGCAACGATTCCGCCCGTTGCTGCCTTCTGCGGGCCATCGACGGTCGGCGCGGCCTGATATGCCCGCGCGACGTTGTAGGCGACGTTTGTCGCCAGCGACGTCTTTCCCATCCCCGGTCGGCCCGCGATGATGATGAGATCCGACCGCTGCAGCCCGCCCATCTTCGCGTCAAGATCCCTCAAGCCGGTCGGCAGGCCGGAAAGTCTCCCATCGCTTTGATAGGCCTGGGCCGCGCGGTCAATAGCAACGGAAAGGGCGGCATCGAACGTCTCGAATCCGCCGCCGAAGCGTCTTGTCTCGGCGACATCGTAAAGCCGCTGCTCTGCCCATTCGATCAATTGCGCGGGCTCGGCATCGATCGCTGCGTCGAAGGCGGCGCTGCGCATGTCGTCGGCGACATTGATGAGTTCGCGCCGCAACGCCAGATCATAAATCGTACGTCCGTAATCAGCCGCGTTGATGACTGTGGTCGCCTCGGCAGCGAGGCGCGCGAGATATTGCGAAGCCGATAGACCCGCGATGTCGAGATCGACGGGCAGGAAAGTCTTTAGCGTGATCGGTGTGACCGTCTTGTTCGCGCCGATCAACCCGCTGGCGATTTCGTAGAGCGTGCCATGAAGCGGCTCGTAGAAGTGATCGGGCTTGAGAAAATCAGACACGTTGAAGAACGCGGCATTGTTGATCAGCATCGCGCCGAGCAGCGCCTGTTCAGCCTCGATGTTATGCGGCAACGTCTGAGGTTGCGCGATCGTCGCCAGTTCCAGCCGTCGTGCCGCCTCTGCCATCGCTTTCTCGCGTCGGTAGACTTGGCGGCACAGCCGAATCGCCATGCCGCTGCGCAAGGCTAACTCTTCTCCTCCCGCCTCGCACGACGAACAGGTGGCCGGAAGTCGCGCGCGCTCGAAAAGAATAGCTTGCGCGACGCGTCGAATCGCAGCCGCGCAATTCGCGCCCTGATGAGGAAAGAGAGGGAAGGGAGAGTGCCCGCGCGACCCGTCCGGCTTTTGGTCCTGCCAGGGCCGGGAGCCGGCGCAGCGGCTTCGCCGCCCTCCACTCCGTTGCGGCCCAAGGGTGCGCCGCCCCCCTGATCTCCCTGGCGATGGACCGCCGTGACGGGGTCGCGATGGGCGCGACCTCCAAACGGAGGTTCAGGAAAATGACTGAGAAGAAAGAAGGCTCGCGCGCCGATGTCTATGCGCGCATCACCGACCGCATCGTCGCCGATCTCGAAAAGGGTGTCCGCCCCTGGGTCCAGCCGTGGAACGCCGGCCATGCCGGCCGACGGATCACCCGGCCGCTGCGCCACAACGGCGAACCTTACAGCGGCATGAACGTGCTTCTGCTCTGGTCGGAGGCGCTCGCGCGCGGTTTCACCTCGCCGACCTGGATGACGTTCAAGCAGGCGATCGAACTCGACGCTCATGTCCGCAAGGGCGAGTCAGGTGCGACCGTCATCTATGCGAGCCGGTTCACCCGGACGGAGACCGACGGCAATGGCGGCGAGGTCGAACGCGACATCCCGTTCCTGAAAACCTACTCGGTGTTCAATGTCGAGCAGATCGCCGGACTGCCCGATCACTTCTACCGGCAGCCGGCGCCGGTAATCGATCCTGTCCAGCGGATCGATCATGCCGATCGCTTTTTCGCCAATACCGGCTCCGTTATCCGGCATGGCGGTCCCCGCGCCTTCTACGCGCCGTCGACCGACCACATCCAGATGCCGCCGTTCGAGACGTTTCGCGACGCTGCATCGTACGTGGCGGTGTTGAGCCACGAGCATGTCCATTGGACGGCGGATTCGCGCCGCGTCGGGCGCGACCTCAGCCGCTATGCGAAGGATCGCAGCGAACGTGCCCGCGAGGAACTCGTCGCCGAAATCGGATCGGCACTGATCTGCGCCGACCTCGGCATCGTGCCCGAGCTCGAACCGCGGCCCGACCACGCGAGCTACGTGGAATCGTGGCTACAGGTCCTGCAGGGCGACAAGCGTGCGGTCTTCCAGGCCGCCGCACATGCGCAGCGCGCAGCCGCCTTCCTGCACGGCCTCCAGCCGGCGGAAGCTGCAGAGCGGGAGGCAGCGTAATGTTTCATGTTCCGCCTGTTTCTGGGGAGGGCCTTTCGCCCTCCCCGATCCGCTTGCGCGTGCTCTCGCTCGGCGCCGGCGTCCAATCGACGACAATGGCGCTGCTCGCCGCACATGGCGAAATCGGCCCCATGCCGGATTGCGCGATCTTTGCAGATACGGGCTGGGAGCCTGCCGCTGTCTATGAGCATCTCGAATGGCTCACGTCGGGAAATGTCCTGCCCTTTCCCGTGCACATCGTGTCCGCCGGCAATATCCGCGACCATCTTCTTGCCGCCGGCGAGGGCCGCCGATGGGCATCGATTCCAGCGTTCACCCGCACGGTGCGGCCGGCCGGTACGCCCATTCCCGTCCTCGACGAGGACGATGAGGGCGAACTGATCGAAATCGGCGAACGCCGCAGCGCGGCCGAGATCATCTCGATCGGCATGATCCGCCGGCAATGCACGACGGAGTTCAAGATCGTTCCGATCCGGCGCAAGGTTCGCGAGCTCGCCGGCCTTTCCCGCAAGCGCTCACCCTCCTTCCCCGTCGTCGAACAGTGGATCGGCATCAGCACTGACGAGGTCATCCGGGCCAAACCAAGCTTCGAAGCCTGGCAAACCAAGCGCTTTCCATTGATCGAGCGACGCATGTGCCGGCACGACTGCGTGGCGTGGCTGCGGCGCCATCGCTATCCGATCCCGCCCAAGAGTGCGTGCATCGGCTGCCCGTTCCACGACAATGCGCGCTGGCGCGACATGCGCGATCACGACGCCGAGGCGTGGGCCGACGCGGTCGAGGTCGATCACGCTCTCCGCACAGGTCTTCGCGGCATCCGTGGCGATGTGTTCCTGCATCGCTCGTGTGTGCCGCTCGACCTTGCCGATCTGTCGACCGCCGCCGATCACGGTCAGCTCGACCTTTTCGGCAACGAGTGCGAGGGGATGTGTGGGCTTTGAGCTGTGACCCGAACTGGCTTGCATCGCAACAGCATCAGGCGAAGCGTCAGCTGCGCCCTTCTTCGTGTCACGGACGATGGGTCACCCAAACCGGGGTTGCACCCTCTTATTTTGTCGTCGCTCGCCGTCCGGCTCGTGGGCTCAACGGGAACATCTTCGCGTCGTCGTTCCACGGATCGTAGACAGTCGCTCCCGTTGGCTTCGTATCCTTCACATTCCGCGTGACGAGATAAAGATCGTGTTCAATGGCGCTCGCGGCGAGCAGGGCATCGATCACCGGCGGCGGATGACCGCTTGCGCGCTTCACTTCGCCGGATATACGCCCCCAGCGCCTGACGGTGTCATCATCGAGGGAAAGCACTCTTGGTCCGAACCGTTCGGCAAGCGCATCTCTCGATGCGATATAACGCGGGCGATCTTCATGATCCGCCTGAAGATTATGAATGCCCTTGTCGTATTCGGCGAGCGTCAGGACGCTGATATAGAATGTTTCTTCGTCCTGCGCCGATGCCCAGGTCTTCACCGAGGGGGCACCACGAGGATTGATCAGGGAAGAGACGACGTTGGTGTCGAGCAGCCAGCCTTTCAAAGCTCGACGTCCCGGCCCCGATCGGCCTCACGCTCGAGATCGAGCCCGCCAAGGTGCAGGCTCTCCATGAACTCGATGAACGGTGCGCGCGGTCTGCCGGGCGCAAGGCGCTCAAATTCTTCCACGCTCATCACGACAACCGCGTCATGCCCGCGCACGCTCACCCGCTGCGGCCCTTCCTCGCGAGCGTGCCGCACCACCTCACTGAAGCGGGCCTTGGCATCCTCCAGCTTCCACCGTCCTGCAAGCCTTCGCCTTACAGGTCGTTTCGTTTTCGTCACTTCTGCGCGTTTTGCCATGGCTCATACCTAGTCAGCTAGTCAGATATGTAGCATGGGCCATACAAGATTTCTAGACCGGAGCCCCGGGTTAAAACGATAAATGGAAAGCGGGTCGGCGCGATGAAAACCCGAAAATTGCACGCCGCCCGGCCGCCTTTCCGGCAGTTACTCCAGGTCACATGACCAGCTTTCGTCGCCCGCTGGGCAATCGCAACGAGATCAGGATGCGTATGCCCGCTCCAAGGCCGCGGCCGCGCGATATAGGGTCATTTCGTCATTATACCGCGCAATCAGCATCGCTCCGATCGGGCGTCCGTCAGACGTGTGGCCAACCGGGATGGAGATCGCCGGATGGCCCGTAAGGCAGGTTGGCGCGGTATTGCCAACCATTTCGAAGGCCCGCGCGACGACATCTTCCCTTGTCGCCTTCGGGTCGGGAAGCCGCGTCGCGGCCATCGGCGTTGTTGGCATCAGGAGAACGTCCGCTTGCGCAAGCGCTTTCTCGTAATCGGCGGTGAGAAGCCGGTTGAGATTTTGCGCCTTCCCATAAAATCGTCCTCGGTGGCGGCTCGACATGTAATGACCCGTCAGCAGACCGAGCTTCATGGTCTCGGACAATTCGTCCGCCCGCTCCCGCCAATGATACTGCGCATCGAGAAGGCTTTCGAGGAAGACGCCCTTCATGTTGGTACCAAAGGCATTGTGGCGCATCATCAGTTCGGTGGCGCCTTCCAGAAAGATTGGCGTCCAGATCGCCGCGCCCGCCGCGTGAAGAGGGACCGGAACCGTGAGGACCTCGGCCCCGGCTTTCGATAGTCGATCGCCGGCCTCCTTTACACGATCGTCGACTTCCCGTTCCGAACCGGCTGTGCCAAATCCTTCTGGCACAATGCCGATTTTCAGACCGGCGACGCCCTGACCCAATGCCTGCGTATATGGCTGAGCCGGGGCGCCGTGTTGGCGAGGATCGAATCCATCCGGCCCGGCGATTACCTCAAGCATCAATGCGTTATCGGCCACAGTCCGCGTTATCGGACCGGCATGATCCACTGTGAGTTCGACGGCGAAAATGCCGGTGTAGGGCACAAGTCCGTGTGTCGGCTTGAGACCGACTACGCCGCAATAGGAGGCCGGGATGCGGATTGAGCCCCCCTGATCTCCGCCAGTGGCCATATCGACGATTCCGGCTGCTACCAGCGCTGCTGAGCCGGACGACGAACCTCCCGCATTGTGGCCGGGAGCAGCGGGGTTTTCGACAATCCCAAGCGCCGAGGTGTGGCTTCCGCCAGACGCACAATAGTATTCGCACGTCGACTTCCCAAGAATGACGCCACCCTCATCCAGCATCCGCGTCACGATTGTCGCGTCGATCTCTGGCACGTAACCGTGCAGAATGGTCGTCCCGTTTGCCATTGGCACACCAGCCACGCAGACGTTGTCCTTGATTGCCACACGCTTGCCAACAAGCTTTCCGTGAGGCGCGCCGGAAATGGTCGTCAGCACAGCCCAGGCGTTATAGGGGTTCTTTTCTGCCGGAGGTCGCTCACCTGGCGAACGCGGATAGACGACCGGTGGAAGTGGTGCATCCATCGACTCGACCAGATCGTAAGCATCGAACTGCGCCTGCATGAGACCGTGGAACGACCGACTATCGGGCTCGCTGAGGTGAAGGCCGACTTCAAGAGCGGCTTCTCGAAGTTCTGCAGCTGTTGGACGGGGAACGGCCATGCGAACCTGCACCCTTTCTTTTGGAGCGTTACGACCTAATCGATGCTTTTCGTTTCTCGCTACGCGCTCTGTGCCAATGAACGCCTCACGTCGCGCCTGCAATCGCCATTAGTGTAGATACAACAGGCCTTTGCGCAAAATGACTTTGAACGATGACCGTTATCGGAAACGACGATACCGTATTCGGATATCGCGAATAAATCCGATGCTCCCGACGCCAACTATGCGTCGGCCGTTGCGGTGCCCAGTTTCAGGAGATTGTCCGTCAGGAAGCTCGTAAGCTCCGCTGTGACGCGGGTGTTGCTCCTGCTGCGTCTCGCATAGGCAAGTTCGATGGCGGGCAGGTGCGGGAGCCCGGCACCATGGTGCAAAATTCTTAGCGGCGGTGCCACAAGTGGCCGAGCAAGGACCGATATTCCCAGTCCCTCGACGAGCGCAGACCGCAAGCAGTCGAAACTCGGCCCCACGAAGCTCACATGCCAGTCCCTGCGGAATGTATCGAGCGTCGAGATGGCGAAACG
>JBFWXB010000066.1:0-21275 GCA_050187875.1 Variibacter sp. | reverse complement strand
CGCTTCCGCAGATCATTGGAAAGAGGTCGAGCCATCAGATGCTGGCCTCCAGCCCAGCCAGCATCTTGAATCACAAACCCAAGTCCTAGGGAATCCCCGCGATTCAATTAAGCCGTGAACCGCTCTAGATCACGATGATTTTGGATCGGATCGATCCAAAATCATGAACGTGATCGATTCTAATATCTTAGAGCGGGATGCGGGCGGAAAACCGCTACACACTTTTCCTCATCCCGCTCTGACGCTTTGGCCACCGCCGCTGCGACGCCCGCGCCACGCTCGCGTGGAAAGCGGGGACCACCCTGTGGATGAGCGCCGCCTCGCCTTGACCTGACGCGCCCGAAACGTCGACATCATCGCAGTTTGGCGAGCCGACCTTCTCGCCTGTCCCTGTTGCGAGGAGTGCTCGTCCATGGCCGCCACCGCTGCTGCTGTTGTATCCGAACAGCCTTCCACCCGTTTCGCCAAGGACCAGCTGAAGGCCTTCATCGAGCGTGTCGAACGGCTCGAGGAAGAGAAGAAGGCGATCGCCGACGACATCAAGGATGTCTACGCTGAAGCAAAAGGAAACGGCTTCGACGTGAAGGCGCTGCGCACCATCGTGCGCATGCGCAAGCAGGACACCGACGAGCGCAAGGAGCAGGAGGCGATTCTCGACGTCTACCTGCAGGCGCTGGGGATGATCTGAGCAACGCAAGGGTCGTCCCCGCGAAGGCGGGGACCCAGTACTCACTGACTTCCCGAGATGGCTTGGACACGGGATACTGGATGCCCGCCTTCGCGGGCATGACAATCAGGGGGGAGCGCCGCTCAGCGCAGCTGCGCGGTCAGCGTGCCAAAGGTGATCGTCGGGAGGAAGGTTACGGCGTGGCCGCTGAAGCGGTCGGCATCGGCTTCGAGCTCGGCTTCCTCGCTGAAGGACATCGCGAGCGCCTTCGACGGCTTGCGCATGTAGCTCGCAAGCTCACGTAGATCCGCGCGGCCGAGGCTCTTCACATTCATGTCGTCTTGAATGCTTGGCGAGAGGATCACGCCGCGCAGCCACGGATTGTCGCCGAGGCGTGCCGTGACGAGCGGCATCTGGGGGGTCTTAGCCGCGGTGGCCGGCGGCGGGGCGTGGCGCGAGTTCGTCGGCGTGCGGGTGAGAACGGTGGTGTTGCGCGGCGCCGGCGCCGCATTGGCCTTGGTGCTCGGCCGCAGATGGCCCATCGGGGCGGCGGCGACGGTGGGACGTGTGGCCGGGGCGAATGCGGGGGTGTTCTCGATCGAGCCGTAGGCGAGGAGCGAGGCTGGAAGCTTCTCCTCACGTCCGGCGCCGACCGGCCACGGCGGCAGGCTCGACGTCATGTCGGCGGATGCGACGTTGACGACATTCGGACGCTTGCGCGGCATCGGCGCTGGGGTTCCGATCGGCTGGCCCTGCGGGCCTGTCGTCCAGACCATGCGGCGTCCGTCCGACGGCGCAGGCGCGGCCTCTGCCTTGGCGTCGGCCGCCGTCCACAGGCCGCGCGAGCGCACCATATCGGCGGCCGAGCCTGATGGCGCGGCAGCGGGCGCGGCGACCGGAACGGCGCTGGCCGAGGCGACGACGAACGCGTTTTGCGGCTTCACGGCGTCAGCCGGGCGCGTGCGCGGAAGCGGGATGGCCGAGGCGACCTGCACTGGCGCGGCGGTCTCGGCCTCGGCCACGGCCCGCGCGCGCGAAGTCGTCGGGGTCGGCTCGGGCGTCGCCGCCGTCTCCTCGTCGTCGTCCTGGTTCGCTCCGCCAAAGAGCTTGGCGAGGAAGCTGCGCTTCGGCTTCGCGTCGGTCTCGATACCGGCATTGCGGGCCGCGGCGAGCGACATCGCATTGGGGCTCTTGCCGCGACGCTGGAGATCGGCAAGCGCCAGCGCATAGCCGGGCAGCGGACGCCCGTCCGACGGCACATGCACGGTGCGGCCATGGGGGAAGACGCGCACGAGCTGGTCGTGCGTCATGCGCGGCCAGTGGCGCACATTGCCGACATCGAGATGCACGAAAGGCGAGCCGGAGGTCGGATAGTAGCCGACGCCGCCGCGCTGCAGACGCAGACCGGCGATGCGGATCTTCTCGAGCGAAACGCCCGGGATATTGAAGTCCATCGCCTTGCCGAGCATGTGCTGGCTGTACTTCGCCACGCCACGGCTGCGCCGGCGGAGCATGGAGTTGGTTTCCGGCGAACGGTAAGCGGAAATGATCTGGATCGGCGCCTTGCCGCCGACGTCCTGGTAGACCTCCCAGACGACGTCGAAAAGGCGCGGGTCCATCCTCGTTTCGCGCTGATTCCGCCAATCGCGCAAGAAATGGTTAAGCTTGGCGAGACCCGCTTCGTCGTACCGGCCGTTTCGTTTGAACGTTACGACGATATCTTCGTTGGAATGGGTGTGGTGAATGGTCAGCGTCCGCGTGTCGCCATTGGCGACCGCGGTCTGAAGGCCGTTCGTGCCGCAAACAAGGACGACAGACGCCAGGCCGAGGCCACAAGCCGCGCGTGTTGTTCTTTTGCTCAAAAGGACTTGGCGCGCAGCGTTCACTGGCACGAGGGGCTTCCGTTCCGTCGTTACTCGACTGAGGTGTCGGCGTGGCTGCGGAAGCCGCCATACCGCCGCGAAGTCCAGTGTTGTCGGGAACGGTTAATGTGAACTTACTGCCGTCCCCTCCCGTCCATGAATGGCTAGACAGAGAGTGTGGCAAAAGCTTGCCTCGCACAAATAGAAGACGGTTTTATCGTACCGTCAACCAAAACGTCCTTTATGAAGTGTAAGAAAAAGGCGCCCGAACGCGCCTTTTTGGTCTCGTTTGCCGTTCGCCTTCATTGGAAGAAGGGGAACGGGAAGAAACTGCGCCGCTGCTCATAGACGTAGCGGTCATCGTAGCGGCGGCGCGGGTCATAGCGATTCGCGCTTGGTCGAGCATTGCTCGCCGCGCGGACCGGCTTCACGACCTGCGAGCGTTCGGCAATCGCCGGCAGCTTATCACCGCGCAGCGCGATCTGCGTGCGCTTGTCGTAACCGTAGACGTCGTCGCGCACGACCAGGTGGCCGTTATCGTCCACATAGGCGTTGAAGTAGACGAGGTGCACCGGAATGCTGGCCTTCAGCTTGAGCCAGCGCTCGCCGGAGCCAAACATCGATTGCAGCCGCTGCGCCGAAAAATGCTCGTCCGGCGCTCCGCCGACGGCGAGCAAGGCTTCGCCGAACTGTGTTGGGTTCTGCACGCGCATGCAGCCGTGGCTGTAGGCGCGCCGGTCATGCGCAAACAGGTTCTTGTCCGGCGTGTCGTGCAGATAGACCTGGAAGCGGTTCGGGAAGTTGAATTTGATGCGGCCGAGCGCATTGCGCTCGCCCGGCGGCTGGCGGATCGAGATGCTGCCGTCGCGATTGCGCTCCATGACGAGGCCCATGCGCGCAAGCACGGTTGGGTCCTGCTGGAGCGCCGGGAGATACTCGTTGTAGATGATCGACTGCGGCACGTGCCACGTCGGGTTCACCTGGATCGTCTCGATCTTCGCCGAGAAGCTCGGGCTCGGCATACCGGGCTTTCCGACCACGATGCGCGTCTTGTAGGTCGCGACGCCGTTATGCATCAGCTTCAGGGTGAAGTCCGGGATGTTGACCATCACGTAGGACTTGCCAAGGTCGCGCGGCAGCCAGCGCCAGCGCTCCATGTTGGAGACGATGACGTCGACGTTATGGGTCTTTGACCGGCCGTTCATGGCGGCAACGGTGCGGTTGCCGACCACACCATCGGCGGCGAGGCCTTTCTGCTTCTGAAATGTCTTTACGGCGTCGGCGAGGGTTTGATCGTAGACGTCGTCATCCGACGCAGCCACGTTGAGCCGCTCGCGCAAAGCCGGGACGCGCGGGTCCTTTTTCCCGACCGTGAGCGTCGGGCCTTCGGGAATACGCACCACGTCCTTTTCGTCAGTGCTGCGCCCGCGCAGCTCGGCAAGCTTCGCTTTCAGCGCCTTGAAGCCCGGCTGCTGCGGGTCATAACCATCGAGCGCCTTGGCGACGTCCTTAGCCTCGGCGAGGTTCTTGAGCACGGCGTCCGGGTCCGGCGCTTGCGGCGAGAAATCGATATTGGTGCTGATGCGGGAAGGGGTGAGCTGGCCGGCCTGCGCATGGCGGGCGAATGTCAGCAGCGACTGCGTCAGCCGAAGCTCGGCCTCCGCCAAAGCCTCGGGCGTGGTCGCCGCCTTCAGGTCCGGCGTCGGATAATCCTTGGGGTCGAGGCCATCGGCATCCGCACCATGCAGGCGCGTGATCGCGGCTTTCATGCGCGCGGTCGGCGCGCCGTTCTCGATCCAGACAGGCACGTAGCCGCGCGCCTTGTAGAAGGTCTCGACGGCCGTGCGCTCGCCTTTCAGGGCAAACAGCTTCTCCGTGCGCGCGGTGAGGGTGTCGCGCAGCTGCTCGCCGATCGGTTCATCGGCCTCGGCCATGCGCCCGAGCGGCATCTTGCCGAGGTCCTTTACGGTCGGCGGCGGCACATTGGCCGGCTCCGGCACCGGGATCGCATTGGCGATGTCGGCAGGGTCGATCTTCTTGCTGGTCGCGGACGCCGGCGCGAAGCTTGCAGCCGGCTTGTCCGGGGTGCCGGTGCTGGCGGTCGTCGCCGGCGCTTCCGCGGGCGCGGCGGCGGCCGGCTTCACCACGAGATCCGCCTTCGTCGGGGGCGGAACGTCGGCCGCTTCCGGCACCGGAACCGCGGCCTCGATCGCCTTTTCGTCCATGGCGGAGGAGGGCAGAGTGGACGCGAGGGTCAACGCCATTGCCAACGCCCCGGCTGCAACACCATCCAGCCAAGAGCCGTGAAGCCGAGAACCGCGCATCAATCGCTCCTCATTAATCGTGCGGGCGCCAGGGGAGCGCATGCGACGATTGTCGCGTCCACCTGACGCTAAAGTATAAGCCGAATCAACAACTGCCCAAGCCGGGGCGCCGCGCATGACTGAGATTTGATCCGCGGTGTCACCGGGCCGCCACGTCTTCGGAATGGCTCTCATCTGCGGCTAATCCAAGGCTTTCGAGCTTGCGGTAAAGCGTCGACCGGCCGATCCGCAGCTTCCGCGCGACCTCCGACATCTGTCCGCGATAGTGGGCGATGGCGAAGCGGATTGCGTCCGTCTCGACGTCGAGGAGGGGGCGGACCTCGCCGCGGGAGTCGAGAAGAGCGAGCTTTCCTGCGTCCAAGGCGGCGCTGGATGGAGTCTCAGCATAGCTTGCCGGCTCGAAGGTGATCGGCGCTTCCTCGGCTGCAATGCTTTGCGGCGCGATGCTGTTGTCGGGGATTTGCACCGGCGGGAGCCGCGATAAAAGTGATGAAATCTGCGGAAACTCGCCGACGCCGACCTCGTCGGACTCAGCCAGCACCACGGCGCGGAACACGGCATTCTCGAGTTGGCGGACATTGCCCGGCCACGGAAAGCTCCGCAGCAGCGCGACCGCGTCGGCCGACACGGTGCGGATGCGCTTGCCTTCCTCGGCGGCAAAGCGCGCGAGGAAATGCCGCACCAGGTCGGCGACATCCTCCGGCCGTTCCCGCAGCGGCGGCAGCGCGATCGGAAACACATGCAGGCGATAGAACAGGTCCTCGCGGAAGCGGCCGTGCTTCACGTCCTCGATCAGATTGCGGTTGGTGGCGGAAACCAGCCGCACATCGACCTTGACGGCTTTGCGCGCGCCGACCGGCTCGACTTCGCCTTCCTGGATGGCGCGCAGAAGCTTCACCTGCGCGGCGAGCGGCAATTCGCCGACCTCGTCGAGGAAAAGCGTGCCGCCGGAGGCTTCCACGAATTTGCCGGTGTGACGCTCGGTGGCCCCGGTGAAGGCCCCTTTCTCGTGGCCGAAGAGGATCGACTCGACGAGATTGTCGGGGATGGCGCCGCAGTTGACGGCGACAAAGGGCTTCGCCTTGCGCTCGCCGGAGCCGTGAATGGCGCGGGCGACGAGTTCCTTGCCGACGCCGGATTCGCCTTCGAGCAGGACGGGAATGGTGGAGGTTGCCGCCTTTTCCGCGGTGCGCAGCACCTCGCCCATGCGCGGGCTGCGCGTAATGATGTCCTTGAAGCCGAGCGTGCCGCCGCGGCTGCGCTTGATCAGCTTGAGCTCGGTTTCGAGCGCGCGGGTTGCGAGCGCATTACGCAGGCTGACCTGCAGACGCTCGGGGCCGACCGGCTTGACCACGAAATCGGTTGCGCCCGCACGCATCGCCGAGACGACATTGTCGATGCCGCCATGGGCGGTCTCGACGATCACGGGCGTCGTCAGGCCGGCCTCGCGCATGCGCGCCAGCACCGCGAGCCCATCGAGGTCGGGCATCACGAGGTCGAGGATAATACCGTCGATGCGTGCTTCCGCCTCGCCGAGGAGGAGGCTAAGTGCCGCTTGGCCTCCGTCCACCACGACGGCCTCATAGCCGAAGCGGCGCACCATGTTCTCGATCAGGCGGCGCTGCACCGGATCGTCGTCGACAATAAGAATGCGCTCGGCCATGGACGTTCGTCGCCACCCTGTCTCGAATTGGCGCACTCTGCCGCAGGCGCGTTAATGCGCCTTTAAGTCCCGCGAGAACCTGCGCACGACTCATGCCCGGTTCGGGACGGTTTGCCTCGGAGCGAACGCCGCCTATCTTGCGGGCACATTCCCATTTCGCGCCGCCTCCGTGGCCGTCACCCGAAAGCTTGTCGATGCCGACCAAAAAAGCCGCCCTGCGTCCTGCTGTGCCCAAGAAAGCGAAAAACGAAGCCGTCGATCTCGGCACCCTGCCGGAATGGAATCTCGCCGACCTCTATCCCGGCATCGATTCCCCGGAGGTGAAGGCGGACCTGGAGCGTGCGGCTGCCGAATGCGCCGCGTTCGAGAGGGCCTACAAGGGCAAGCTCGCGGCGCTGGCGGAGGAGGGCGGGGCGGCGCTTGCCGCGGTCGTGAAGCGCTACGAGGGGATCGACGACCTTCTCGGCCGGCTGATGTCGTTCGCCTCGCTCGTCTATGTGGGCGACACGACGGACGCGAAGCGCGCCAAATTCTACGGCGACGTGCAGGAGCGCATCACCGAAGCCTCGACGAATCTCCTCTTCTTTACGCTCGAGCTCAACCGTATCGATGACGCCGTGCTCGAGCGTGCGCTGTCGGACCCTTCGCTCGGCCATTACCGCTCGTGGTTCGAGGATGTGCGCAAGGAGAAGCCGTATCAGCTCGACGACAAGCTCGAGCAGCTTTTCCATGAGAAGTCCGTCACCGGGTATTCCGCATGGAACCGCTTGTTCGACGAGACGATCGCCGGACTGACGTTCGACGTCGACGGACAGTCGCTCACCATCGAGCCGACGTTGCATCTTCTGCAGGATGCAGACGGCAAGAAGCGCAAGGCGGCGGCGCAGGCGCTGGCGGCGACGTTCGGCGCCAATCTCCGCTTGTTCGCGCTCGTCACCAACACGCTCGCAAAGGACAAGGAGATTTCCGATCGTTGGCGCGGGTTCAAGGACATCGCGGCGGCGCGCCATTTGTCGAACCGCGTCGAGCCGGAAGTGGTCGACGCCTTGGTGAGCGCTGTGACGGAAGCCTATCCGCGCCTGTCGCACCGCTATTATCGGCTCAAGGCGAAATGGTTCGGCAAGGAGAAGCTGCCGCATTGGGATCGCAACGCGCCGCTGCCGAAAGTCGATATGCGCACGATCGCCTGGGGCGACGCGCAGCAGATGGTGCTCGGCGCCTACAAGGCATTCTCGCCGCGCATGGCCTCGATCGCGGAGCGCTTCTTCACCGAGCGTTGGATCGACGCGCCGGTGCGGCCGGGCAAGGCGCCGGGGGCCTTCGCGCATCCGACCGTGCCGTCGGCGCATCCTTACGTGCTGCTCAACTATCAGGGTCGCCCGCGCGATGTGATGACGCTCGCGCATGAGCTCGGCCACGGCGTGCATCAGGTGCTCGCCGCGCCGAACGGCCCGCTGATGGCGCCGACGCCGCTGACGCTTGCGGAGACGGCGAGCGTGTTCGGCGAGATGCTCACCTTCCAGGCGCTGCTGTCGCGCACGACCAACGCGCGGGAGCGCAAAGCGATGCTCGCCGCCAAGGTCGAGGACATGATCAACACGGTGGTGCGCCAGATCGCGTTCTACACGTTCGAACGCAAGGTCCACACCGAGCGGCGCAACGGCGAACTGACACCCGAGCGCATCGGCGAACTTTGGCTCTCGGTGCAGGGGGAAAGCCTCGGGCCGGCGATCGAGCTCATGCCCGGTTATGAGACGTTCTGGGCGTATATCCCGCACTTCGTGCACTCGCCGTTCTATGTCTACGCCTATGCCTTCGGCGATTGCCTCGTGAACTCGCTCTATGCGGTCTACGAAAACGCCGCGCAGGGCTTTGCCGAGCGCTACCTCGCGATGCTCGCTGCCGGCGGCACCAAGCACCATGCTGAACTCCTCAAACCCTTCGGCCTCGACGCCCGCGATCCCGGCTTCTGGCAGGGCGGGCTGTCGCTCGTCGAGCGCATGATTGGGGAGTTGGAGGCGATGGAGGGGTAGGGAGGGGGTTGTACGTTTCGTATAACGTTGTTATACATAGCGTACAACGCAAATGGCGCTGCCATGAAAATCGAAATCAAAAAGATCGGGAATTCTGAGGGTTTCATCCTTCCGCGTGAGGTGATGCAGCGGTTCGATTTGAAGCGTGGCCAGTCCTTTCACATCACGGAACGGCCGGAGGGTGGCTTCCAGTTGGTGCCGTACGACCCCGACTTCGAAAAGACGATGGAGATCGTCGACGAGATCATTGATGAGTATCGCGACACGCTCGCGACGCTCGCGAAATGACCGAGCCGAAGTGGATCTCCTACGATCAGGCGATCGCAGCACATAGCCGGCAGCTTAGACGCTACGGCGGTGCGCCCGGCTTGCGCGATGAAGGGACGTTGCAATCGGCGCTCGAGAGACCCATCAACAAATGGCACTATGAAAGTCCTGACTTGCCCGAGCTTGCGGCAGCGTACGCTTTTGGCCTCGCCAAAAATCATGCCTTCGTCGACGGCAACAAGCGCATCGCCTTCATCAGCATGGTTGCGTTCTTGCGTAAGAACGGCGTTGCGTTTGCCCCCGATCAGGCACAAGCGGCGGCGATGATCATTGCCGTAGCCGCCGGCGAGGTCAGCGAGGAAAGCCTCGCGCGCTGGATTCGCGACAATTGGCCGGCGGGGTGACTGCCATCTTACAGCGTCGTGGTCGGATGCTTAGATCAGTAGCCCTGCCGCTGGATCGCATGTCTTGACCGACTCAGAACGCAATCGCCTTTCCGCCCGCGCGGCGCGCTATGCGCGCGTCGGTGCGAATGTGGGCGGCGTCGCGGCGCGGCTCGCCGGGGCGCGGCTGTTCGGCTTCGGGCTCGACCGCGCGCAGAACGCGGCGGAGCTCTCCGCGGCGCTCGGCGGCCTCAAGGGGCCGATCATGAAGGTGGCGCAGCTCATGGCCACCATCCCGGACGTCCTGCCGCCGGAATATGTCGAGGAGCTTTCCAAGCTGCAGAGCCAGGCGCCGCCGATGGGCTGGCCCTTCGTCAAGCGGCGCATGAGCGCGGAGCTCGGCGCCGATTGGGAGCGCAAATTCGCAAGCTTCGAACACAGGCCCGCGGCCGCCGCGTCGCTCGGGCAGGTGCACCGCGCCACCGCCCATGACGGCGCGGCGCTTGCGTGCAAGCTGCAGTATCCGGACATGCAGTCGGCCGTCGAAGCCGACCTGCAGCAGCTCGAATGGCTGTTCGCAATCCATCGCCGCATGGACCCGGCAATCGACACCAGCGAGATGGCGCAGGAGGTTGGCGCGCGCGTGCGCGAGGAGCTCGACTACCGCCGCGAGGCGAAGCACGCCGCGCTCTATCGTGCGATGCTCGCGGGCGAGCCGGGCATCCGCGTGCCGGGTGTGTGGCCGGAACTGTCGACGGGAAGGCTCCTTACGCTCGACTGGCTGGAGGGGCGTCCCCTTCTCACGCACAAGGACGCTGACCTCGAGACCCGCAATCGGCTGGGCGCGGCGATGTTCACCGCCTGGTGGTTCCCGTTCAGCCGCTACGGCGTCATCCACGGCGATCCGCATCTCGGCAACTACACCGTGTTCGATGCGCCGGGCGAAGGCGGCGCGCCGCAGCCGCAGGGCATCAACCTCCTCGACTATGGCTGCATTCGCATCTTCCCGCCGCGCTTCGTCGGCGGCGTCGTCGACCTCTACAACGGGCTGCGCAGCAACGATGAGGAGCGCGTGGTCCATGCCTATGAGACCTGGGGCTTCCAGGGGCTGGGCCGCGAACTGATCGACGTTCTCAACATCTGGGCGCGCTTCATCTACGGGCCACTGCTCGACGACCGCGTGCGCTCAATCGCCGATGGCGTGAAGCCCTCCGAATACGGGCGGCGCGAGGCCTTCCGCGTCCACCAGGCGCTCAAGGAGAAGGGGCCCGTGCGGGTGCCGCGCGAATTCGTGTTCATGGACCGCGCCGCGATCGGGCTTGGCGGCGTGTTCCTGCACCTCAAGGCCGAATTGAATTTCTACCGCATGTTCAATGCGGCGATCGAGGACTTCTCGATCGAGGCGGTGACCGCCCGCCAGAGCGCTGCCCTGACCGAAGCCGGCCTGCCGCTGCCCCATTGAGGGGCGCCGTTGCCCTTCGCGCGCAATTGCGATAATCGCAACGGAGCTTCTACGAGCGGCTTTTCCTGGAGACGACGATGGCAGATCATTCCAAGGTCCAATACGCGACCGCGGACGGCAACGATTACGTCGAGCATGAGCGCACTTACAAGATGTTCCTTGGCCTGCTGAAGTGGAACATCGCGATCATCGTCGTGATTTTGCTGGCGATGTTCCACTTCCTCGTCTAGGCGCGGCCGGCGGCGCGGCTGCGCGCCGCCCGGCGACGGTGATGCGGTATTCCCCTGGCCGCGTTTTGCGGTAATCTGCGCGACAGTGAACGCACGAAAGCCGCTGATCATCTGATGAAAATCGCCGTTCCCGCCGAGACCGAAGCTGGCGAGCCGCGGATCGCCGCTACCCCCGAAACGATCAAGAAGCTGCGCGCGCTGGGAGCGGATGTCGTCGTCCAGTCCGGGGCCGGTTTGGCCTCCGGCTTGCGCGACGACGAGTTCGAAGCCGTGGGGGCGAGCATCGCGCATGGCCTCGCCGACACGACGCGCGACGCCGACGTGGTGCTGAAGGTGCGCCGTCCCGCGAACCACGATCTCGGCAACTACAAGCGCGGCGCCGCCGTCATCGCGATCATGGACCCTTACGGCCATGATGACGCGCTGCGCGCGATGGCCGAGGCCGGCGTCGACGCTTTTGCCATGGAGCTGATGCCGCGCATCACCCGTGCGCAGGTGATGGACGTTCTTTCCTCGCAGGCGAATCTCGCCGGCTACCGCGCCGTCGTCGACGCGGCGGCCGAATACGGCCGCGCGCTGCCGATGATGATGACCGCCGCAGGCACCGTGCCGGCGGCTCGCGTCTTCGTCATGGGCGCGGGCGTTGCCGGTTTGCAGGCGATCGCGACGGCGCGGCGCATGGGCGCGGTCGTCACTGCGACCGATGTGCGTCCGGCCGCGAAGGAACAGGTCGAAAGCCTTGGCGCGAAGTTCGTCGCCGTCGAGGACGAGGAGTTCAAGCAGGCCGAAACGGCCGGCGGCTACGCTAAGGAAATGTCGAAGGAATATCAGGCGAAGCAGGCCGCGCTCGTCGCCGATCACATCAAGAAACAGGACATCGTCATCACGACGGCGCTGATCCCCGGCCGTCCGGCGCCGCGGCTCATCTCGGCGGACATGGTCGCCTCGATGCGGCCGGGTTCCGTCATCGTCGATCTCGCCGTGGAGCGCGGCGGCAATGTCGAAGGCGCGCGCGCCGACGAAGTCGTGAACGTCAACGGCGTGAAGATCGTCGGCTACGTCAACGTGCCGGGGCGCCTCGCGGCGACCTCGTCGAGCCTCTATGCGCGCAACCTTTATGCTTTCCTCGAAGTGCTGATCAATAAGGACAGCAAATCGTTATCCATCCCGTGGGACGACGAATTGGTGAAGGCGACCGCGCTCACGCATGACGGCGCCGTCGTGCATCCGAACTTCTTGCCCAAACCCGCGGCCTGAGGGAGCGACTGCGTGATCGCGGAACTGACCCTCGCGGCCAGTCGTCACCTCCCCCTAAAAGGGGGAGGTCGGTTTGCGAAGCAAACCGGGTGGGGGTCGCGAGCCGTAAGCGCAATTGTGACCCCCACCCCAACCCTCCCCCATTCAGGGGGAGGGAGGCGAGCTGCCTCGCCGTGTGGGGCGCTTAGCGAGGGAGACCCAGAATGGCGACATTGACGCCGCAAGATGCCGCGGATCGCGCGCAGGCCGCTGCCGAAGTTGCGCGTCAGGCGGCGGAAGCCGCACAGAGCTTCGCCGACATCGCGGCACACGGCGCAAGCGCAGCGACCGGTGGCGTGATCGACCCGTTCGTCTTCCGCCTCTCGATCTTCGTGCTCGCGGTTTTCGTCGGCTACTACGTCGTGTGGTCGGTGACGCCGGCGCTGCATACGCCGCTGATGTCGGTCACCAACGCGATCTCCTCGGTGATCGTCGTCGGTGCGCTGCTCGCGGTCGGCGTCGATACGATGACGCAGGAGAACGGCACCGGCGCGGCACGCTTCTTCGGCTTCATCGCGCTCATTCTCGCCAGCGTGAACATCTTCGGCGGTTTCCTCGTCACGCAGCGCATGCTCGCGATGTATCAGAAGAAGAAGCGGTGAGGGCGGGATGAGGGGGCGAGCGCAAGCCGTGATCTGTCATTCCGGGGCGCGGCCGGCAGGACGCGAACCCGGAATCTATAATCCCAGCGCTGCGGTGTATGGATTCCGGGCCCGCCGCTTCGCGGCGTTGCGGAATGACATTCGTTTTGTGAAGAGGATCGCCCGATGAGCGCGAATATCGCTGCGCTGCTTTATCTCGTCGCGGGCGTTCTTTTCATCCTCTCGCTGCGCGGGCTGTCGAGCCCGGAATCGAGCCGGCAGGGCAACCTATACGGCATGATCGGCATGGCAATCGCCATCGTCACGACGCTCGCCTATGCGCGGCCGGCGAGCGTCAGCGCCTGGCTCCTCGTCATTATCGGCATGGCGATCGGCGGCGGCATCGGCGCGATCATCGCGCGGCGCGTGCCGATGACGGCGATGCCGCAGCTTGTCGCCGCCTTCCATTCGCTCGTCGGTCTTGCCGCGGTCTTGGTTGCCGCCGCCGCGCTTTATGCGCCGCGCGCCTTCGGCATCGGCACGCCGGGCATGATCCACGGCGCGAGCCTTGTCGAAATGTCTCTCGGCGTCGCCATCGGCGCGGTGACGTTCACCGGCTCGATCATCGCCTTCCTCAAGCTCGACGGGCGCATGAGCGGGGCGCCGATCATGTTGCCCATGCGGCACATGGTCAATCTCGCCCTCGCGGTGGTGCTCGTCGTTCTGATCATCATCTTCGTCGTGACCGAGAGCCCGTTCGCGTTCTGGCTGATCACGCTCGTCTCCTTCGCGCTCGGCGTGCTCATCATCATTCCGATCGGCGGCGCCGACATGCCGGTCGTGATCTCGATGCTCAACTCGTATTCGGGTTGGGCGGCAGCGGGCATCGGCTTCACGCTCGGCAACACGGCGCTGATCATCACGGGCGCGCTGGTTGGCTCCTCGGGCGCCATCCTCTCCTACATCATGTGCAAGGGGATGAACCGCTCCTTCATCTCCGTGATCCTCGGTGGCTTCGGCGGCGAGACTGCGGGCCCGGCCGGCGCCAAGGAAGCGCGGCCGGTGAAGCAGGGCTCGGCGGACGACGCCGCCTTCATCATGAAGAACGCCTCCAAGGTCATCATCGTGCCGGGTTACGGCATGGCGGTCGCGCAGGCGCAGCACGCGCTACGCGAGATGGCGGATCGCCTCAAAGCCGAGGGCGTCGAAGTCAAGTACGCGATCCATCCGGTCGCGGGCCGCATGCCCGGGCACATGAACGTTCTGCTCGCGGAAGCGAACGTGCCTTACGACGAGGTGTTCGAACTCGAGGACATCAACAACGAGTTTGCGACGGCCGACGTCGCCTATGTCATCGGCGCGAACGACGTCACGAACCCAGCGGCGAAGACGGACAAGGCCTCGCCGATCTACGGCATGCCGGTGCTCGACGTGGAGAAGGCGAAGACGGTTCTCTTCGTGAAGCGCGGCATGGGCTCGGGCTATGCCGGCGTCGAGAACGAGCTCTTCTTCCGCGACAACACGATGATGCTGTTCGGCGACGCCAAGAAGATGACGGAAGAGATCGTCAAGGCGCTGTAAGAGGTGGGCCGTAGCCCGGATGAAGCGAAGCGCAATCCGGGGACGCAAGCGTGACTGGTTTCCCGCATTGCGCTTCGCTCCATGCGGGCTAACAGGATCTGCGAACGCCTCGCGCCGGAGCCAATTGTCGTCATGGCCAGGGGCCGCTCGCCTTGCTCAAGTGGTTGATCCTCATCTTTCTCGGTGGCTATGCGGCGCTGGCCGCCACGCTCTATTTCGCGCAGCGCAAGCTGATGTATTTCCCAGACCCGGTGCGGCACGCGCCGGCGGCATCGGGCCTTGATCGCTTCGAAGAAGTCACGTTCACGTCGAGCGACGGCGAGCGCCTTCTCGCCTGGTATGCGCCGCCGCGTGGCGACAAGCCGCTCATCCTCTATTTCCAGGGCAATGGCGGCGGCCTCGACTTGCGGGCGCATCGCTTCGGAAAGCTCGCGGCGGCGGGCTTTGGCATCCTGGCGCTTAACTATCGCGGCTATGGCGGCTCGTCTGGCACGCCGAGCGAGGAGGGGCTCATTCGCGACGCCGACGCGGCTTACGCCTTCGCAGCGGCGCGCTATCCGGCGGAGCGGATCGTGCTGTGGGGCGAGTCGCTCGGCACCGGCGTCGCCGTCGCGCTTGCGGCGACGCGCCCGGTCGCGCGCGTGCTTTTGGAATCGCCCTATACGTCGACGGCCGACATCGCCGCGGCGACCTATTGGTACGTGCCGGTGCGGCTCCTGATGCACGACCAGTTTCCTTCCGACGCGCGCATCGCCAAGGTGACGGCGCCGGTGATGATCCTGCATGGCGCGCGCGACACCGTCGTGCCGCTCCGCTACGGCGAGCGGCTCTATGAGCTCGTGTGCGCGCCGAAACGCTTCGTGCGCCTTCCCGAAGCTGGGCACAACGATCATGACGACTTCGGCGGCCTCGACGCGGTGACGCCTTTCCTCGCCGATGGCGCGGATGTGGGAAAGACGCAATGATGAAGCTGGTCATGCCGCTCGTCGGTCTGATCGTTTTCCTGATGTTTGCGCCGACCGCGCGAGCGCAGCCGCTCGAATGCCATGCGCCTCTCAAACCCATGCGGATCGTCGATCTTTATTTCGGCGGCAGTGCGGCAGGCGTGACGGCGCGGCGTTGGTCGCGTTTCCTCGCGCAGGAGGTGACGCCGCGCTTCCCCGATGGGCTGACCGTCGTCGACGGCGCCGGGCAGTGGCGCGAGGCGATGGGCAAGCGCATCGTTCGCGAGCGGACCAAGATCGTGACCATCGCCGTTGCCGCCGGCGAGGTGGTGGCGGATCGTGTCGATGCTGTGGTCGCTGCCTACAAGCGGCGCTTCCATCAGAAATCGGTCGGCGTCATCATGCGCGAGGGATGTGGCGCGTTTTGAAGTGGTTTCGGCATGGGTCACGGGTTAGACATAACGCTGCACCAGCTACGGGCCTGCTCCCTCTCCCGTGGGGAGAGGGGTGGGGTGAGGGGCGTAAGCCTATCGAGAAATTCTGAGCCCCCTCACCCGGCTCGCTCTGCTCGCCGACCTCTCCCCGCAGGGGAGAGGTGAAGAAAGGCCATGATGCCGCGGTCAGCCTGGATCGTCCCGCTCCTGTCGGTTCTCTTCTATGGCGCGGCGACGGCTGCGGGCTTCGGACGGTTCTTCGATGGCGCTGCGGCGGATTACGTCTTCAGTGTTGCGCTCCTCGCGGTGCTATTCGCGACCGTTTTTGCGGCGGTCTATCACGCCGAAGTCGTCGCCCATCGCACCGGCGAGCCCTACGGCACGCTGGTCCTGACCATCGCGGTGACGGTGATCGAGCTCGCGCTCATCGCCTCGATCATGCTCGGCGACAAACCCAATCCGGCGCTGGCGCGCGATACGGTCTTTGCCGTTGTGATGATCATCTGCAACGGCCTGGTCGGCCTATGCATCCTTTCCGGCGGACTGCGCTATCGCGAGCAAGGTTTCCGGGTCACCGGCGCCAATATCTATCTCACGGTGCTGATGGTGTTTGCGACGCTGAGCCTTGTCCTGCCGAATTATGTGAATTCGGCGCGGGGTCCGGTCTACACGACGGTGCAACTCGTCTTCGTCAGCGTCGTGACGCTCGCGCTTTACGGCGTGTTCCTCTACACGCAGACAGTGCGGCACCGCGATTACTTCATCGTCGGCAAGGACGAATACGACGAAGCATCCGGGCATTTGCCGTCGAACCACGCGACGTTGGCGAGCTTCGCGCTGCTCCTCGTATGTCTCGTCGCGGTGGTGCTTCTCGCCAAGAAATTCGCCGTCGTTGTCGATGCCGCCTCGGTTGCGATCGGCGCGCCGCCGGCTTTCGCCGGTCTCGTGGTCGCGCTCCTGATCCTGCTGCCCGAGAGCGTCGCGGCGGTCGCCTCGGCGCGGCGCGACGAATTGCAGAAGAGCATCAATCTCGCGCTCGGCTCATCGCTCGCGACCATCGGGCTCACCATTCCGGTCGTCGCGGTCGCGAGCATCCTGCTGCATCAGGACTTGGTTCTCGGGCTCGAGCCGAAGGACATCGTGCTCCTCACCCTGACGATCCTGGTGAGCCTGCTCACCTTCGGCACCGGGCGCACGAACATTCTTTTCGGCTTCGTTCATCTCGTGATCTTTGCAACGTTCGCGTTTCTCGTTTTCGTGCCGTAGTCGGCCCGCGACCACCGGGTGTGGATCACGGGGCCCGCCCTGCGCTTGTCACAGATGCGTCGCAGTTGCGCGGCAAGCGGTACAATGGGCTGCAATGCGGGGACGGTATTTCTCTCCTCCGCGCCGCGCTGTAGGCTCGTTCCCGGCTTCGGCCCACCGGCCGTTGACGGCCAGCATTTGGAGGCATTCATGGGTTTGTTTTCATTCATCAAGGAAGCCGGCGCGAAGATTTTCGGTTCAGGCACGGCATCGGCTGACTCGCTTAAGAAGGAGGTCGCCAATCAAGGGTTTGACGCCAACAAGCTCAATATCGATGTGCAGGGCGACAAGGTGAAGGTCTCCGGCAAAGCGATGACCCAGGAAGAGGCCGAGAAGATCATCCTGTCGCTCGGCAATACGATCGGCGTCGCCGAGGTCGATACCGACGGCCTCGTGGTAGAGAAGGAAGCGCCGGCCGCAACCATGTACACCGTCAAGAAGGGCGACACGCTCTGGAAGATTGCCGAGATGCATTACGGCAAGGGCAAGGGTGCGAAGTACACCGAGATCGTGAAGGCGAATTCGCCGCCGGTGAAAAACCCCGACCTCATTCAACCGGGCTGGGTGCTGCGCCTGCCGCCGGCGTGAACGGCGACAATTAGACACGTTCAGCAGCGCGTCACATCGTGAGGTGTCATGCCCGCGCAGGCGGGCATCCAGTAAACACTGGCCTCACTCATTTTCGAGACCGGGATTACTGGGTCCCCGCCTTCGCGGGGACGACACTCACATGGACCTGCTTACTCAAAACGTCTGGTAGGTCTGGCCCATGCGTCCGCCGACGCGAGCGAAGCCGGCTTTCGCCGGCTCGTAGTTCTGGCGGATGTTGAGCGCCTGCGCGTAGGAGCCGGCCGCTTTCTGCTTGTCGCCGAGGCGCTCATAGGCGAGGCCGCGGGCGACCCAGGCCTGTAGATTCTTCGGCTCGCGCTGCACCGCCTCGTCGAGGTCGGCGGCGGCAGCCTGATAATTCTGCATAGCGATATAGCTCAAGCCGCGCGCAACGAAGGGTTCCGCTTCGTGCTTCGAGAGGCTCACCGCGGTCGTGAAATCGTCGATCGCGAACTGGTGCTGCTTCTGCGCCTGATAGAGCAGCCCGCGATTGTAATAGGCCTGCGCCTCGTTCGGTTTGAGGCTGATCGTCTTGTTGAAGTCTTCGAGCGCCGCCATGCCTTGGTTTTGCGCTCGATAGACGGCGCCACGGCCGAGATAGGCCGGTGCATAATTCGGGTCGATCTGGATGGCGCGATTGTAGTCGGCGAGCGCGAGATCGTATTTGCGCATCTGCCGATAGATGAGCCCACGATTGCTGTAAGCCTGGGCATAGTTCGGGTCGAGGCTCAGCGCCTTGTTGAAATCCGCAAGCGCCTCCTGCTGACGGCCGGCGCGGCCGAGCACGCTGCCGCGCACATTGTAGGCTTGTGGATCGTTCGGGTTGCGCCCGATGACCTCGGTCAACGAGGCGATGTTGGCGGGTGAGGCCGCCATGGTGTCGGGGTCGTCGGCCGATGTCGGCGGCGTCGCGCCACCGCCGACCGTGATGCAGCCAGACAGCGCCGCGGCGGCAAGGAGCGCGCCGATCCTGCCCGCCGATCGAAGCGGCAATGCCTCACGCCACCGGTTCATGACTGTCTCGTCGGCCGTCGTCGTCCCCGCGACACAGTGCCTGCGACGCCGGCCGTGTTCAACCGCCAATGCGGCGATGGTGGGACGTGGCGCGAAAACGCGGTTCGTGGCGCGGGGTGGTCGCGCTATGGGCTGTCATGCCCGCACCCGGGTCTGGCCTTCGCCAGCCCGAGTACAAGCTCCGGCGGGCATCCAGTACGCCCGGCCTCGCGTGAGCCGAGGCGCCTGTGATTACTGGGTCCCCGCCTTCGCGGGGACGACACTAGGGAGAGGGAGAGAAGAGATTCGCCTGCGCGGCGTCGAATAATCAGCGCGGAGCGCCGGGGGCGGGACGCGGCTTCGACGGGATCAGGCCTTCGCGCTGGGCGCGCTTGCGGGCGAGCTTGCGGGCCCGGCGGACCGCCTCGGCCTTTTCGCGTGCTTTCTTCTCGGACGGCTTCTCGTAGTGGCCCCGCAGCTTCATCTCGCGGAAGATGCCTTCGCGCTGCATCTTCTTCTTGAGGGCTTTGAGGGCCTGATCGACGTTGTTGTCGCGAACGAGAACCTGCACGCGCTATCCTTTTGCTATCGCTTCCGATGGGTCGAAACCGGCAAGGCGTCATCGCGCGCCGCGAACGCGCCGCTGCCGAATGGAACGCCTCTAGCAGAACAAAAAGGCAATGTCTACTGGCAGTGCATCCCTCCCTCCGGGGAGGGACGCTCATAAAATCCGCGTCACATGGCCCATCTTGCGGCCGTCGCGGACGGCCGCCTTGCCATAGAGATGCACCGAGGCGCCGGGCACCGTGAGCCAGTCGCCATAATGCAGGGCCTCGTTGCCGATCAGATTGGTCATCTCGATGTCGCCGAGGCGCACGGGCTTCGCCAGCGGCCAGCCGGCAACGGCGCGGATGTGCTGCTCGAACTGGGATACGGTCGCGCCGTCGAGCGTCCAATGACCGGAGTTGTGCACGCGTGGCGCGATCTCGTTGACGAGGAGCGCGTGGCCGTGCGCATCGGCGACGACGAACATCTCGACCGCGAGGACGCCGACGTAATCGAACGCATCGGCGATCACCGCCGTCATGCGCCGCGCCTTGTCGGCAAGTCCATCGGAGATCTGCGCCGGTACGCGCGAGGTTTTTAAGATGTGGTCGCGATGCTCGTTCTCGGTCACGTCGAAGGTCTCGACCTGCCCGGTGGCGCTGCGCGCGGCGACGACGGACACTTCGCGCTCGAAGGGAACGAAGGCCTCGAGAATCGCCGGCTGTCCGCCGATCTCTTCCCAGGCCGCCAGCGGGTCGATCCCGTTACGGATCATCACCTGGCCCTTGCCGTCGTAGCCGAAGCGGCGCGTCTTGAGGACGCCCGGGCGGCCGACCGCCTCGAGCGCGGCCTTGAGCTCTTCCGGTCCGTCGACCTCGGCGAAGCGCGCGGTGGCGATGCCGAGATCGTTGACGAAGGTTTTCTCCAGCAGCCGATCCTGCGTCGTCGCAAGGATGCGCGGGTTGGGCAGCACCGGTTTACGTGCGGAGAGAAAGGTCGCCGTTTCCGCCGGGATGTTCTCAAACTCGTAGGTGATGACATCGACATCGCCGCTGAAGCGGTCGAGCGCTTCGGTGTCGCTGTAGTCGGCGCAGGTGACGCGATGCACGACGTCGAAGGCGGGCGCCTGCGGGTCGGGCGACATCACATGGCATTTGAGGCCGAGCTTGCCCGCTGCGAGCGCCAGCATGCGGCCGAGCTGGCCGCCGCCGAGGATGCCGATCGTGGCGTCGGATGCGAGCGGCGCGATCACGCCGGTTCATCCTTCGGCCGTTCGCCGACAGCTTCGGTCTGCTGCTTGCGGTAAGTTTCGAGGCGCTTGGCAAGCGCCTTGTCCTGCAAGGCGAGGACGCCGGCGGCGAGCAGCGCTGCATTGATCGCGCCGGGTTTGCCGATGGCGAGCGTACCGACCGGGATGCCGGCCGGCATCTGCACGATGGAATAGAGGGAATCGACGCCGGCGAGCGCCTTCGACTCGATCGGCACGCCGAAAACGGGCAGGGCGGTGAGCGACGCCGTCATGCCGGGCAGGTGCGCCGCACCGCCCGCGCCGGCGATGATGACCTTGAAGCCTTCGTCCTTTGCGCCGCGGGCGAAGGCAAAAAGCCGCTCCGGCGTGCGGTGGGCGGAGACGATGCGTTTGTCGTAGGGGATTTCGAGCCGCTCGAGGGTCTCAGCCGCGTGCTTGAGCGTCGCCCAATCGGACTGGCTTCCCATAATGATGGCGACCGGACGCTCTGACATGTGCTCCTCGAAGCCGCGTTCGGCCGCAAAAGAAGCGCTGGATTATAGGATTGGGCCCCTCCGTGGCAAGCGGCGGCGCGCCTTTGCGCGGCCTCTTGGATGTAAAGCTGTGCGTTCTCTACCTCTCCCCTGCGGGGAGAGGTCGGCACGCGCAGCGTGCCGGGTGAGGGGGCTCAGAACGGTCGATAAGTTTACGCCCCACACCCCAACCCACTCCCCACGGGACAGGGAGTTACGCCATGCCTCGAAGCCAAGGTCCGGCGCTTCGCTCCGGCTATGATTTCGGGGGTGAGCTGTTCTTCGAAGAACGTGATGCGGTCGCGCAGGATAAGTTTGCGCTTCTTCAGGCGCT
>JBFWXB010000065.1:0-21436 GCA_050187875.1 Variibacter sp. | reverse complement strand
GCGCCTTCGATCCATCACCGACACCTCGCGCCACGGCATGGAAGCCTCCCCAGCGGAACTTCCACCCACTATCGATGTGTCAGCTATCTCTCCGAACACCCGTCAGTGATCTGTCCGGGCTAAACACCTGTCCCGACGATCCCGCTGAGGAGGACAGTGCCTTACTTATCGAGAAGGCCGGCATAAAAGGGCGTTCACGCCCATCTTCGACGGGCTATGCCCGGCCATGACGGCGTAATAATTTTCTTGTCATTCCGGAAGCCGCGCAGAGCGCGGCTGTCCGGAATCCATACGCCGCAGCCTTCGCAATCATGTTGCAACATCGGGCTTATGGATTCCGGGTTCGCGGACTTCGTCCGCGCCCCGGAATGACAGCAGCGCTTCACGCAATGCACGTCTCGAAGCCGTTGCGGATGATCTCTTCCGGCAAGTGCCGGCCGATGAAGACGATGCGGCTTTCGCGTTTCTCGTCGGCGCGCCATTCGCGCTGCGGGCTGCCGTCGAGGATCATGTGCACGCCCTGGAAGACGAAGCGCTGCGGATCGTCCTTGAAGGCGAGGATGCCTTTGCAGCGCAGGATGTTCGGCCCTTCGCGCTGCGTGAGATCCTGAATCCAGGGGAAGAACTTGTCCGGATCGAGCGGCTTGTCGGTTTTCAGCGCGACCGACTGCATCTCCTCGTCGTGGTAGTGCTTCAGCCCGCCGCCGGCGTGGCTGTGGCCGTGCCCGTTATGTTCGTGGTGGTGATGATCGTGGTCGTGATCATGATCGTGGTGATGATGATCGTGATCGTGCTCGTCGGCCTCAAGGAACGCGGGCTCGATCTCGAGGATGCGATCGAGGTCGAAGGCATTGCGGCCGACCACCTCCGGCAATGCGATGGCGCAGCGCTCGGTCTTGTGCAGCTTGGCGTACGGGTTGATGGCGCGAATGCGCATCTCGACCTCGCGCAGCTCCTCCGGGGAGACGAGATCGCTCTTGTTGACGAGGATCACGTCGGCGAAGGCGACCTGGTTTTTCGCCTCGGGCGCGTCCTTGAGCCGGTCCTTGAGCCACTTGGCGTCGGCGACGGTGACGACGGCGTCAAGCTTCGTCTTGGCGCCGACATTGTCGTCCATGAAGAAGGTCTGCGCGACGGGCGCGGGGTCGGCGAGGCCGGTCGTCTCGACGATGATGCCGTCGAACTTGCCCTTGCGCCGCATCAGGCCTTCGAGGATGCGGATGAGGTCGCCGCGCACCGTGCAGCAGACGCATCCGTTGTTCATCTCGAACACCTCTTCGTCGGCGTTCACGATGATGTCGTTGTCGATGCCGATCTCGCCGAACTCGTTGACGATCACGGCGAACTTCTTGCCGTGCGGCTCCGAGAGGATGCGGTTGAGCAGCGTCGTCTTGCCGGCGCCGAGATAGCCGGTGATGACGGTGACGGGGATTTTCTCGGTCGCGGGGGCGGAAGCAGTCTCGGCGGGCATGCGGTCACTCCTCAAGGGCACCGCATATATAGGCCGGCCGCCGGGACGGCCAGGGTCACAGCCCGTCATGGCCGGGCTCGTCCCGGCCATCCACGTCTTCCCTACAGTTCTGAAGATAATAAGACGTGGATGCCCGCGACCAGCGCGGGCATGACGAGGAAGACCGGATTATGCGCTCTTGCGCAGCGCCTCGGTCGTCCCTTCGGCTTTGCCTTCGACGCTGATCCAGGCGAAGCGGCCGAAGCGCCGCGCGCGGCGCGCTGCCTGCGCGGCCGCATGAAACGCCTCCGCCCGCGTTCCGTAGCGGCGCAGCGCCCGGTTGGCCGCCCGCAGGGACCAGCCGACTTCCTCAGGAGTAATGCGGTAGACGATCGGTCGCATCTTCGCCTCCTTCGGCTCAGATGCGCGGTAAACGTGTCTAAAATACAATAGGTTCCGTTAACTTATTGTCATGGTAAATGAAGGGTTAACGGCGGCGCGCGGCGCATGGTCGCGTTGTCCGGACGCGCCTCCAGTGTTTCCCTAGATGAGCCTGGTCGCAGCTTTGCGCGGAGGCAGCCATCATGACCCAGCATTCGCTCGAGAAAACACCCGCGTCGTCGTCCAGCCTGCTCTGGCTGGTCAGCGCTGCCGTCGGCGTGCCCGCCGTGGTGATTGCGCGGGCGTTGGAGCCTGATCTGGCGCTCACGGCGCTCAGCGCATGGCTGTTCGCCGCCGCGGCGGTCGCAGGCGCGCTCGCCCTCGTCTTTCGCGCGGCGCAGAAAACGGCGCGCGCGAATCTCTGGGATGTCGCCGGCGGTCTCATCCTGACCGGATGCGCCGCGTCGGCCTTCGGCGAGCCGGAAAATGCCGCGCTTCTGTTCGAGCATCTGTTCGAGCGGCGCGCCGCGACGCAATAGAGGAGATAAACAGACAGACTTTTGACAGTCCTGCGCGATCACCTCGATCGCGCATAGACGACCAGGCCGGGCCCCTCTGGCAGCACATCGCTGCGATGTCGGACTGGAATTTCAGTTGGAGTGGCCCCTTTCGAGAGACGGCACTGGCACGCAGCCTGCATGAGGCCGGATCGTTCATTCGTCGCAAGCGGCCGCTCCCTTCAAGCAAGGGTAGCCCGTTCCAATGTTCGACCTCGTCACACCTGACGTTCTCACCGCACTCGTTCAAGTCGTCATCATCGATCTGGTGCTCGCCGGCGACAACGCCGTCGTCATCGGCCTCGCCGCCGCCGGCCTGCCGAAAGCGCAGCGCGGCAAAGCCATCCTCATCGGCATCGTCGCGGCGACGGTGCTGCGCATTGTCTTCGCCGCGCTCACCACGCAACTCCTGCAGATCGTCGGTCTGCTGCTTGCGGGCGGTCTGCTGCTGCTCTGGGTGTGCTGGAAGATGTGGCGCGAACTCCGTGCCGACGCTGATGACGATGAGGCTACGGACGGAAGCGACGACAGCGGCGCTCCGCGCAAGACGCTAGCGCAAGCGACGTGGCAGATCATCATCGCCGATGTGTCGATGTCGCTGGACAATGTGCTCGCGGTCGCCGGCGCAGCGCGCGAGCATCCCTTCGTGCTGATCGTTGGGCTTGGACTCTCGATCGCGATGATGGGCGTCGCGGCCTCGTTCATCGCGGCGCTCCTGCACAAGCACCGCTGGATCGCCTATGTCGGCCTTGCGGTCATCCTCTACGTCGCCGGCGAGATGATCTATCGCGGCGCGCTGGAGGCGTGGCCGCAAGGTTAGCATCTCTGTCATTCCGGAGCGCCGCTCTTCAGCGGCGAGCTCGAATCCATACGCCGCAGCGCCAGAATTATGGATTCCGGGCTCGCGCCTTTCGGCGCGCCCCGGAATGACATCAGCTCATCAGTGCCGTGGAGAGCGTGCGGATGTTGTGGCGCATCATGTCGAGATAGGTGGGCGCGGCGCCGTTCGCGTCGGTCAGGGCGTCGGAATAGAGCGTGCCGCCGATCTTGGCGCCGGTCTCGCCGGCGATGCGTTTGACGAGGCGCGGATCGGAGATGTTCTCAAGGAACACCGCCGGGATTTTCTGTTTCTTGATCTGGCGCACGATGCGCGCGACGTCCTTGGCGGAGGCTTCGGATTCGGTCGACACGCCCTGCGGCGCGATGAAGGCGATGCCGTAGGCGGCGCCGAAATAACCGAAGGCGTCGTGCGTCGTGATGATGCGGCGGCGCTCCGGCGCGATGCGCGCGACGGCGTCGCGCACCTCCTGCTCTGCAGCGTCGAGCTTGGTGAGATAGGCGGCGGCGTTCTTTTCGTAGGTGTCCTTGCCAGCGGGGTCGGCGGTGATCAGCCCGTCGCGGATGTTTGCGACATAGACCTTGGCGTTGGCGACCGACTGCCAAGCATGCGGATCGATCTCTTTGGCGTGGCCGTGGCCATGCGCCTCCTCCGCCTCCATCTGCCGCGGCTTGATGCCCTGCGTCGCGACAACGATCGGCGCCTTCGACCCTGACGCTTTCACAAGACGCGTCATCCAGCCTTCGAAACCGAGGCCGTTGACGAAGACGAGCTTCGCATCAGCAAGCGTCTTGGCGTCCGCCGGCGATGGCGCAAAGACGTGCGCGTCGCTGTTGGGGCCGACGAGCACATGCAGCGCGATGCGATCGCCGCCGACATTGGCGACGAGGTCGCCGAGGATGGAGAAGCTCGCGACGACGTCGAGCTTGCCCGTGGCCGGCTTGTCTTGCGCAAACGCAGGCGCGGCCGAGCAAAGCGCGGCGGCGAGAACGGCGAAGACATGACGACGATTGAGCATGGACGGCTCCTTCACGCTTCGAGATGGCGACCGGGAAAGGCGTTCCACACGACGCCACCGACACGCCCGAACAGGCCGGAGGCGACGCATAGCGCGCCAGCGGTGAGGATGATCGCGGGCCCGGACGGCACCGAGGCATGGAACGAGACGAGCAGACCGATAACGCCGGAGACGATGGCGCTCGCAACGGCGACGACGAGCATCAGCGTCACGTCGCGCGTCCAGAACCGCGCGATGATCGCGGGGAGCATCATCAAACCGACGGCAAGCAGCGTGCCGAGCGCATGGAAGCCGGCGACGAGGTTGAGCACGACAAGCGCGAGGAACGCGATATGCGCCGGCCCGCCCGAGCGGCTGACCGAGCGCAGGAAGCCCGGGTCGACGCATTCTAGCACCAGCGGGCGATAGATCAGCGCGAAGACAGCGAGCGTCACCGAGGTGATGAGGCCGATGAGGATCAGCGTCGGATTGTCGAGCGCGAGCACGGTGCCGAAAAGCACGTGGAGGAGGTCGATGTTCGTTCCCTTCACCGAGACGATGGTGACGCCGAGCGCGAGGGAGACGAGATAGAAGGCGGCGAGAGACGCATCCTCCTTCAAGTCGGTCGCGCGCGCGACGATGCCGGTGAGCACCGCGACGACGATGCCGGCAACGATGCCGCCCGCCGTCATCGCGAAGACGTTGAGGCCCGCGGTGAGGAAGCCGAGCGCCGCGCCGGGCAGGATCGCATGCGCCATGGCGTCGCCGACGAGGCTCATCCGCCGCAGCATCAGGAACACGCCGACCGGCGCCGCGCCGAAAGCGAGCACCACCGTGCCGACGAGCGCGCGGCGCATGAAGTCGAATTCGACGAAGGGCGCGATGAAAACGTCGTCGGGAGTCATCTGGCTCGAACTCGGTTCTTAACCCCGCCCCGCTTGCGGGGAGAGGTCGGATCGCGAAGCGATCCGGGTGAGGGGCCATAGCCGGAGAGTTCAACCTTGCGCAGATTCCCCCTCACCCCGACCCTCTCCCCGCAAGCGGGGAGAGGGAGCCGCGCGTTCATCATGGCCAATCCCGTCACAGTTAAGCCGCTGCGTGGTGCGCGCAGGCGGCAGCGCTCTCGTCGAACGCCTCGCACATGCGACGCGCGGCGAGGAGGTTTTCCGCCGTGAGAACGTCTTTCGTCGCGCCCCAGGCGACGGGCTCGCGCGCGAGCAGGAGCGTTTGCGGGAAATGCTGGCGCACGAGCTCGATGTCATGCAGCGCCGCGACGACGGTGCGCTCCTCGCGGTGCCAGCGATGCACGAGATCGAAGAGGTCGGACGAGGTCTTGGCGTCGATGGCCGTGAACGGTTCGTCGAGCAGGATCAGCCGCGCGTCCTGAAGGAGCAGTCGCGCGAACAGAGCGCGCTGCATCTGCCCGCCGGAGAGCGTGCCGATCGGCCGGCCTTCGAAGCCCGTGAGCCCGACCGCGGCGATCGCCTCGTGCACCTTGCGGCCTTGCGCGCCGCCGATGCGCCCGAAGAGGCCGGCGCGGCGCCACAGTCCCATGGCGACGAGGTCGTAGACATTGATCGGAAACGAGCGGTCGATATCCGCCGCCTGCGGCAGGTAAGCGATGTCCGCGGGCGCGATGCCGCCACGCTCGATCTGGCCGGCAAGCGGCTTGATGAGCCCGACCACGCCTTTGAAGAATGTCGACTTGCCGGCGCCGTTCGGCCCGACAAGGGCCATCAGCGCGCCCGTCCCCACCGCGCCGTCGAGGTGGTGCACAGCCGGGTGGCGGTCATAGCCGAGCGTCACGTCGCGAAAGCGCAAGGCGGCGCCGGCCTGGGGCTGGCGTTGGGCGGCCGCACTCACGCGATGACCTCATAGAGGGCGGCCCAGAGCACCGCGATGACGACGGCGGCGAGCAACAGCCGCTGCCACGCCGAGGCGCGCAGCAGCGAGGGCGAAACGTCGATCCGATGCGGATGATGGTGCGGAAGAGTCATGGCTGCGCCTTAGGATTGTGATGTTATAATGTAACACATGGGCCGCTGTCCATACCTTCGGCTAAGGCGCCTTTGCAGGCGGCGGGCGCGCCCCATATCAGGGCGGCTCGACATCGGTCGAGGCCGGGGGCGGCATGTAGGAGATGAACCAGGCCCGCGCCGCTATCCGCGGAACATTGGGCTTGGAATCCTGTTTTCCCCGATACCTGCGCCGCCGAGCGGCGCATCCGACGAACAGCCGCCCAACTCACACGCTTCCACATCCCGATGAATTTGCCACGAGATCCGCAATGCCGCGTTCTGCTTCTCCCGTCCGCCAAGCCCACCCGACCAGCGTGGAGGCGCAACGCGCGCGCTGGGTGGATGCCTTTCGCACCGTGCGCGCCGAGACCGAACGGCGCGCCGCGCCGCTCACGCCCGAAGACCAGATCGTGCAGTCGATGCCGGATGCGAGCCCGATCAAGTGGCATCGCGCGCATACGACGTGGTTCTTCGAGCAATTCCTGCTCGCGCCGCATGCCGCCGGCTACAAACCATTCGACGAACGTTTCGCGTTCCTCTTCAACTCCTACTACGTCTCCGCCGGCCCGCGGCACGAGCGCCCCAATCGCGGTCTCATCACGCGCCCCGGAACGGAAGAGGTCACGGCGTATCGCGCCCATGTGGACGCCGCAGTCGAGGCCTTGCTCGCGCAAGCGAGCGACGCCGGCATGGCAACGATCGCACCGATCATCGAGATCGGCCTCAACCATGAGCAGCAGCATCAGGAGCTGATGCTCACCGACATCCTGCACGCCTTCGTGCAAAATCCGACCGCTCCCGCCTACGACAAAGACTGGCGGCCGCCGGCGACGCGTCCAAGCGACGCCTTCGCGACGATCGGCAGCGGCATCCATCGCATCGGGCATCTCGACGACGGGTTCTCCTACGACAATGAATCGCCCGCGCATCAGGTGTTGATCCAGCCGATCGAGATCGGCAAAGGGCTTGTCACCAACGCCGCCTGGCAGGCGTTCATGGCCGACGGCGGCTACGCGACGCCGACGCTGTGGCTGTCGGAAGGATGGGCGGCCGTCGAGACGCAGGGCTGGACGGCGCCCGGCTACTGGCGCGAGCAGGACGGCGCATGGCAGGTCTTCACTCTTGGCGGGCTGCGCCCGATTGATCCCGCCGCGCCCGTGACCCACATCAGCTACTTCGAAGCGGACGCCTTCGCGCGCTGGGCCGGCAAGCATTTGCCGAGCGAAGCGGAGTGGGAGGTCGCCGCGCGCGGCAACCTCCTCGACGACGCCTTCGGCGCCGTCTGGCAATGGACACGCAGCGCTTACTCCCCCTACCCCGGCTATCGCGCGAGTGAAGGCGCGTTGGGTGAATACAACGGCAAATTCATGATCAACCAGATGGTCCTGCGCGGGGGCTCGCTTGCGACGCCCGCGGGCCACAGCCGGGTGAGCTATCGCAACTTCTTTCCCGCTTATGCCCGCTGGCAATTCAGCGGACTGCGGCTCGTCAGCTATTTGTGAGATTGGAGACCTCGGCCATGGCCGTGACTGCCTTGAAAATTGTACCGCGCGAGGAGCCCGAGAGCGCCTTTGCGCGCGACGTGCGCGAAGGGCTCGCCCTGCAGCGCAAACACATTCCGCCGAAATACTTCTATGACGAGGACGGCTGCAAGCTGTTCGAGCGCATCACCGAGCAGCCGGAATATTATCCGACGCGCTGCGAGATGGAGGCGTTAAAGACGCATGCCACCGAGATCGCGGCGCTGTTCCCGAAAGGCGCCGCTCTGGTCGAGTTCGGCACCTGCACGACGACGAAAGCGCGCATCCTCCTCGACGCAGCGCCGCAACTCTCCGCCTATGTGCCGATCGACATCGCGGCCGACCAGCTGCGCAGCGAAGCGCTCGCGGTGCGCAAGGACTTTCCGCAGATCGAGGTCGTCCCGGTCGTCGCCGATTTCGCGCAGGAATTCATGCTGCCGGAGATGGTGCGCAAGCGGCCGTGCGTCGGCTTCTTCCCCGGATCGACCATCGGCAATTTCGAGCGGCACGACGCTTCCGCCTTCCTACAACGGGCGGCAAAGCTTCTTGGCGACAACGCGCTCCTCATCATCGGCGTCGATCTCGTGAAGGACTCAAAGGTTCTCAACGCCGCCTACAATGACGCCGCCGGCGTCACCGAGGCGTTCAATCTCAATCTCCTCAAGCGCATCGACCGCGAGCTCGGCGCCAATTTCAATCCCGCCTGTTTCGAGCACCACGCCTTCTTCAATCGTGAGAAGGGGCGCGTCGAAATGCACCTCGCGGCCGTGAAGCGGCACAAGGTGAACGTCCTCGGCGACACGATCGATTTCCGCGCCGGCGAGACGATCCACACGGAAAACAGCTACAAATATTCGATCGACGGATTCGCGGCGCTGGCGCGCGGCGCCGGCTGGAAACCGACAAAGCATTGGACGGATCCCGCCGGCTACTTCGCCATCTTCGCGCTCAAGGCCGCCGCGAATCACAAGGGCTAGGCGCCGGGCGTTTTCGCTGGCGTCTCGCCGCGCGGGGTAGGGCACGGCCCCATTTCTATCCACAGCCATGCAACCGACAAAGGCCTTATGCGCGGTAAGAATCCGCGCATGAGGCGTGCCGGCCCGCTCAGCCGGTTGAAAGGCGAAAGCATTGTGGCAAGATGATCCTGGTACCTTTCAAGGAGGGGCTAAATAATGGCCGGTTATCTTGAAGAATTTAAAAAGTTTGCCATGCGCGGCAACGTGGTCGATCTCGCCGTCGGTGTGATCATCGGTGCGGCCTTCGGCGCTATCGTGACCTCGCTTGTCGGCGACATCTTCATGCCGATTGTCGGCGCCGTGACCGGCGGCCTCGATTTCTCGAATTACTTCGTACCGCTTTCCAAGTCGGTCACCGCGACGGCGCTGGCGGATGCGAAGAAGCAGGGCGCCGTGCTCGCCTATGGCAACTTCATCACCATCGCGATCAACTTCCTGATCATCGCCTTCATCCTGTTCCTCGTGGTGCGCGGCATCAACAAGCTGCAGAAGTCCGAGGCCGAGAAGCCGGCTGCTCCTCCGGAACCGACCAAGAGCGAGACCCTGCTGCAGGAGATTCGCGACCTTCTGGCGAAGCAGACGCGGGCGTAAACTCCTCACCTTCGTCATTGCCGGGCCGTCGCACAGCGACGTGACCCGGCAATCCATCGTTTTCACAAAGATATGGAGGCCCGGGCATGATGAAGGCCTTGGCCGCCATGATGGCTGAGATCGTGCGATTTCATGCGCGGCCGACCAAAATCATTGATCGGTTCGCCGCGATCTTTTCATGATTGGACGCTATCGCGCGGGTTAGATTGCGCCGCGCGCCGGACCGCGGCCGCGTGACAAGGAAACGCGAATGCACGACGCGGCGTCAGCCCTCTCCTCTTCCGCTTTGACCGCCGGCCTCTCGGCGCCTGCGCGCGCGGCGCCGGAAAGCGGCATCGTCGAGGTGATGAATTACGGCCGTCGACGCGGCGGCGTCATGGGGCTGTGGGCAGGCGAAGGCGACCTGCCGACGCCAAAGTTTATCACCGACGAAGCGGCCCGCGCGCTCGCCGCCGGCGAGACGTTCTACACCTGGCAGCGCGGCATCCCGGAATTGCGCCAGGCGCTCGCGCGCTATCACAGCGGGCTCTATGGCCGCGCATTTTCGCCGGAGGAATTCTATGTCACCGGCTCGGGCATGCAGGCGATCCAGATCGCGCTCGACATGGCGCTCGCCGCCGGCGACGAGGTCATCATCCCGACGCCGACCTGGCCCAACGCAGCCGCCGCGACCGGCGTCATCGGCGCGCGCGCGGTCGAAGCGCCGATGCAATTCGGCAATGCCGGCTGGACGCTCGATCTCGATCGCATGGCGGACGCGATTACGCCGCGCACGCGTGCGCTCTTCATGGTGTCGCCCTCGAACCCGACGGGCTGGACCGCGACCATCGCCGATCTCAAGGCGACGCTCGCGCTCGCGCGCAAGCACGGTCTGTGGATCATCGCCGACGAGACCTACGCGCGCTTCTGGTACGGCGAGGGGCCGCGCGCGCCCTCTTATTTCGACGTGATGGAGCCCGAAGACCGCGTCCTCTTCGTCAACACGTTCTCGAAGAACTGGGCGATGACGGGCTGGCGCGTCGGCTGGATCGCGGCGCACCCTTCCCTCGGACAGGTGATCGAAAACCTCGTCCAGTATTCGACTTCAGGCGTCGCGCAATTCATGCAGCGCGCGGCCATCGCCGCCATCGACAAGGGCGAGGATTTCGTCGCGACGCAGATCGCGCGCGCGAAAGAGGGCCGCGACATCACGGCGGCGGCGCTCGAGAAGACCGGCCGCTGCCGCTTCGCGCTGCCGGACGGCGCCTTCTATCTGTTCTTCAAGGTCGACGGCGAGACCGACATGCGCAAGCTCGCCTTCCGCCTCATCGACGAAGCGCGCGTCGGCCTTGCGCCGGGCACGGCCTTCGGCGCCGGCGGAGAGCATTTCCTGCGGCTCTGCTTCGCGCGCGACGCTGGACAAGTGCGCCACGCCGCCGAGGCTGTCGCCAAGGTGCTGATGAAGGGCTGAGGCGTTTCGGCTCAGACATGCTTGCTTCACGTCTCCCCCGTTCACGGAGACGTCGGATCGCGAAACGATCCGAGTGAGGGGCCAGCCCCGCCGGTCTGAGCGCGCGAATATGCCCCTCTTCCCGCAAGCGGGGAGAGCGAGAAACACGCGGACTTGTCTTGTCCGCGCGAACAGGCGACGAAGGCTCAACCCGCCACCGGCCGTTCGGATCGCCGTTGTCTCGCCCTGCTCCATCGCTTGCCGCATACCGTCCGGTCGTTGAGACCCTCGCCGTCGCCATCGTCGGCGGCCTGACGCTCGGATTGCCCGGATTCCCAGCGGGCTGGCTGTCGGGCGCAATCATCGCCGTCTCGATCGCGGCGCTTGCGGGGCGGCCGATGCACGTCCCCGAAACGCTCGCACGCGTCAGCTTCGTCCTCACCGGCGTTTCGCTCGGAGGCGCGGTGACGCCGGAAACGGTCGCCGGCATGGCGGCATGGCCGGCGAGCATCTTCGCGCTCTCCGTCGCCATGATCGCCCTCACGCTTTCGGTCACGCTCTATCTGCGCTTCGCGCACAAATGGGATTGGGCGTCAGCGTTGTTCGGCTCGTTTCCTGGCGCGCTCGCGACCGTTCTCGTTCTTGCAGCGGAGAACAAGGCCGATGTGCGCGCCGTCGCGGTCGTGCAGACGGTGCGCATCGTGCTGCTCGCGGTGTTCCTTCCCGCCATCATGGTGATGCTCGGGCTCGCCTCCGCCGGCGTTCCGATCCGCGGCGCGCCCGGCTTCTTCCCCGAGCCGTTGCAGGTCATCGCCATGACGGCGGTCTCGACCGCCGTCGCCTTCGCGATGCAATGGCTGCGCGTTCCCGGCGGGCTGATCTTCGGCGCGATGATGACGTCCGCGCTTCTGCACGGCTCCGGGCTCACCACGGTCGGGCTTCCGCGCTGGCTCGCGATCATCGCCTTCCTGATCCTCGGCGCGCTCACCGGCAGCCGCTTCGCCAATACCGACGTGCGGCTCATCCGTCACCTCGCCGGCGCAGCGCTCGGCGCGTTTGCCATCGGCACGCTCGTCGCCTTCGGCTTCGCGCTTAGCGTCGCCACGCTGCTCTCGCTGCATATGGGCGATCTCATCATCGCCTACGCGCCCGGCGCGCTCGACGCGATGATGCTCTTGGCGCTGGCGCTGCACCTCAACCCGGCGTTCGTCGCCGCGCACCACCTCGCGCGCTTCATCCTGGTGCTGATGGCGATCCCGCTCGTCGTCCCGCTGGTGCGTGACCGGTCGAAGCCGCCCGATGCGGAGTAAGGCGGCCTACTCCGCCGCGAGCGGACGCGACAACGGCAGCGCGAGACGCTCCCAGACGTCGACCAGCGCCTCGGCAAGACGGTCGATCAGCGCGTCGTCGTGGCATGGCGTCGGCGTGATGCGCAGCCGTTCGCTGCCGCGCGCGACGGTCGGATAATTGATCGGCTGGATGTAGATGCCATGCTCGCTGAGCAGCAGATCGCTCGCCATGCGGCACTTCTCCGGATCGCCGACGAACACCGGCACGATATGCGTCGGCGTCTGGATGACCGGCAATCCCGCCGCCGCCAGCACCGCCTTGGTGCGCGCCGCGCGGTCCTGCTGACGGTCGCGCTCGTAGCGCGAGCCTTTCAGGTGGCGGATGGAAGCCGTCGCGGCCGCGCAGATGGCCGGCGGCAGCGCCGTCGTGAAGATGAAGCCCGGCGCATAGGAGCGCACGGCATCGATCACCGCAGCCTTGGCGGTGATATAGCCGCCCATGCAGCCGAACGCTTTCGCGAGCGTGCCTTCGATCACGTCGACGCGATGCATGACGCCGTCGCGATCAGCGATACCACCGCCGCGCGGGCCATACATGCCGACGGCATGCACCTCGTCGAGATAGGTCATGGCGCCGTAACGCTGCGCGAGATCGCAGATCGCGCCGATCGGCGCGACGTCACCGTCCATCGAATAGACGCTCTCGAAGACGATCAGCTTCGGCCGCTCCGGATCGGCCGCGCGCAGCAGCTCCTCTAGATGGCCGATGTCGTTGTGGCGCCAGATCTTCTTCTCGCAGCCGGCGCGCTTGACCCCTTCGATCATCGAATTGTGGTTCTGCGCGTCCGAAAGGATCAGGCAGTTCGGCAGCAGCCCGGCGATGGTCGCGATTCCGGTCGCATTCGAGACATAGCCGGAGGTGAAGACGAGGGCCGCTTCCTTGCCGTGCAGATCGGCGAGCTCACGCTCGAGCGCGACCAGCGGCTGGTTGGTGCCGGAAATATTCCGCGTGCCGCCGGCGCCGGCGCCCATGCGGGTCGCGGTCTCGACCATGGCGCCGACGACCTTGGGATGCTGGCCCATGCCGAGATAGTCGTTGGAGCACCAGATCACGACCTCGCGCGGACCGCCCGGGGTGTGCCAGAGGGCGTGCGGGAAACGGCCGGCGATGCGCTCGAGCTCGGCGAAAATGCGATACCGCCGCTCGTCCTGCAGACGCGCAAGCGCACCACTGAAGAACCTGTCATATTCCATAGTAGGTATGCTGACTCTGAGGGTAGAGGCCTCGTTTAGAACCATTATAGTCGCCTGTCGAGGCGATCGACCACAATCCTATCCGCACCCAAACGCACCCGCTTTGCGGCGGCGCAATGAAACGAAAGAACGCGAATGATCGCCCCCCGCGAGACGACGGCCACAATCGACGCGACGGAGGTCAGGCGCTTCGCCGCACTCGGCGCGGAATGGTGGGACGAAGGCGGCAGCATGCGCATGCTGCATCGGCTCAACCCCGTGCGTATCGCCTATATCCGTGACCAGGCGGCAGCGCATTTCGGCCGCGACGCCAGGCGGCTCGACAGCCTCGCGGGCTTGCGCATCCTCGATATCGGCTGCGGCGGCGGCATCCTGTCCGAGCCCCTGGCGCGGCTCGGCGCAGAAGTCACCGGCATCGATCCGGCCGAGGAAAATATCGCCATCGCCCGGGCGCATGCGGAAGACGCCGGCGTGGCCGTGGACTACCGCGCCACCACTGCCGAGGCGCTGGCCGACACCGGCGCGCGCTTCGACCTCGTCCTCGCGATGGAGGTCGTCGAGCATGTCGCCGACCGCGATCTCTTCGTTCGCCGCGCGGCGGAGATGGTGAGGCCCGGCGGGCTGATGATCGCGGCCACCATCAATCGCACGCTCAAAAGCTTCGGCCTCGCCATTGTCGCTGCGGAGTATTTGCTTGGCTGGCTGCCGCGCGGCACGCACAGCTGGGATAAGCTCGTGACGCCCTATGAGCTCGAGAACGCGATAGAGGCGGGCGGCTTGCGCGCCATCGGCGGCACCGGCGTGATCTACGACATCGTCAGCGGCGAATGGCGGCTCTCCGGCGACATGGACGTGAATTACATGATGACGGCGGAACGACGGGCGTAATGAGTTTGAGGATTTATCCGAAGAGACATGGCCGCTCGACGAGCGCCACCTCTCCCCTGCGGGGAGAGGTCGGATCGCGAAGCGATCCGGGTGAGGGGGCTCAGTGCTTTCGATAGGTCGGCACCCCCTCACCCCAACCCTCTCCCCGCCAAAGTCGGGCTTGCCCGACTTTGGGACTCAAAAGGGCCGACATCGGAAACATCCGATGTCGGCGTGGAGAGGGAGCGCGCCCGTTTCCTTGATAGGCATCGAATACTGACAATGACCCACCCCGAATGGCTCTGGATGGTTTTCACCGTGCTCGCCGCGGCGGCACAGGTCGCGCGCAATGCGATGCAGCGCGAGCTCACCGCGACGCTCGGCACGGTCGGCGCAACGCATGTGCGCTTCCTCTTCGGCTTTCCCTTCGCAGCGATCTTCCTCGTGGTCATCCTCACGGTGACGGGGCGATCGTTCCCGCAGATCGGCGTCACGTTCTGGCCGTGGGTGCTCCTCGGCGCGCTGACGCAGATCGCGGCGACCGCGCTGATGCTCGCGGCCATGGGGGAGCGCTCCTTCGTCGTCGCCACGGCCTATATCAAGACCGAGCCGGTGCAGGTTGCGCTGTTCGGCCTGATCTTCCTCGGCGACCACATCACGCTGCCGGTCGCGGCCGCGATCCTGATCGCGACCGCGGGCGTGGTCGCGATGTCGTGGCGGCCGAGCAACGCGGAAGCCGGCGCGAAGCCGATGGTTCTGGGGCTCACCGCCGGCGCCTTCTTCGCGCTGTCCGCGATCGGCTATCGCGGCGCGATCCTCACCGTCGAGGACAGCGGCTTTGTGCTGGCCGCGACGTCGACGCTCGCCATCGGTCTCGCCGTGCAGGCGGCGCTCCTCTCGCTCTATCTCGCCCTGCGCGACCGCAAGGTGCTCGTCGCCATCGCGCGGGCGTGGCGGCCGTCGATCTTTGCCGGCTTCATGGGTGCGACAGCCTCGCAGTTCTGGTTTCTCGCCTTCGCGCTGACGACGGCGGCGAATGTCCGCACCCTCGCGCTCGTCGAGGTGCTCTTCGCGCAGGGCATTTCGCATTTCATCTTCAAGCAGCCGGTGACGCCACGCGACCTCCTCGGCATCGTGCTGATCGTCGCCGGTGTCGTGCTGCTCATCTGGGCGCATTGAGGCGCGCCTAACGCCACTTCGTCATTGCCGGGCTTGACCCGGCAATCCATCGCTCTTTTGCGAAGAAGATGGATGCCCGGGTCAAGCCCGGGCATGACGAGCAAAAAGCGCTGCGCCGTCGCTCGAATTAATTCCGTTCGTCGGGCAGCACCGGCAGCGGATGGAACTCGACGCCCTCTTCCTGCAGCGCCTGCGCGTCCTCCGGCGAGGCCTCACCATAGATCGAGCGGTGTTCGATCTCGCCGTAATGCATCTTGCGTGCTTCCTCGGGGAAGCGCTTGCCGACATTCTCGGAATTCTTGATGAGATGGTCGCGCAGCTCCTTGAGCTTGGTGCGGAACTGCTTCTCCTCATTCGACATGATCGCGACGGGGACGTTCTCCGCAGGCGCTTCCGGCGCCACCGGCTCGGACGCGACCATTGGCGGCGCATCGCGCCCCTTGCCTTTGTCGGTGCGCTTGAGCTGCGGCGTCATCAGCGCCTTCTCGACCTTCACCGAGCCGCAAACCGGGCATGTCACGAGGCCGCGCTTCGCCTGCTTGGCGAAGGCGTCCGAGTTCTGGAACCAGCTCTCGAATTCGTGGGACTTGTCGCAGATCAGAGCGTAACGGATCACGCGCCCCGACCTCCGACGGCGTGAAGATGCGCCGGCTCGGCGCTCGGCGCTGTAAGTTCAAAGCGGCGGCCGTGCTGCAGCGATGGAACGCGCCCGCGCGCGAGCGCGACCTGCGCCGGATCGATGTCGGCGAGAATGACACCGGGCTCGGTGCCACCCTCGGCGATGACATTGCCCCACGGATCGACGACGAGCGAATGGCCGAAGGTCTCGCGCCCGTTCTCGTGCGTGCCGCCTTGGGCTGCCGCGAATACGAAACAGCCGGTCTCGATGGCGCGCGCGCGCATCAGCACATGCCAATGCGCTTCGCCGGTCTGGCGCGTGAACGCCGCCGGAATGGTGAGGAAGGACGCGCCGCTTTCCGCCAGCGCACGATAGAGCGCGGGGAAGCGCAGGTCGTAGCAGATGGTGAGACCGAGGCGGCCCCACGGAAGGTCCGCCGCAACAGCGACGTCGCCCGCACGATAGTTGCGCGACTCGCGATAGCTTTCGCCATTGGCGAGATCGACGTCGAACATGTGAATCTTATCGTAGCGGGCAACGATCTCGCCCTGGCCGTCGATCAGGAAGGAGCGGTTCGCCGCCTTCTCCGGCCCGACCTTGATCGCGAGCGAACCGACATGGACATAGATGCCGACCTCGCGCGCGAGCGCGCGCAGACCGGCGAGCGAAGCGTCATTCTCCTCCTCGCCGATCACCTCGAACAGGCGCTCGCGCCGCGTCTCCATGACGTTGGTCATCTCGGGCGTGAGCACATAATCCGCGCCGCCGGCCTTGGCTTCGCGGATCAAAACGGAGGCGGCATCGAGATTGACCTTGGGCTCGCGCGCCGAGCGCATCTGGATGAGCCCGACCCGAAAGGTCGCGGATTTGCCCGTGGAGGCGGTCATCGCGTCGTCCTTATGGCTCTCGTCCTTGTGGACCTCGGCCTCATGGGCTCAGCAATTGGTCGAGTTTGCCGGCTTTGTCCAGCGCGTTGAGGTCATCGAAGCCACCGACATGCGTCGCGCCGATGAAAATCTGCGGCACCGCGTAGCGCCCGTTGCTGCGGCCGAGCATCTCCTCGCGCCGCGCGTCATCGGCAGCGATATCGATCTCGGTGAAGGGCGCGCCCTTGCGCTGAAGCAGCGCCTTGGCGGCGCGGCAGTAGCCGCACCAGGGCGACGTATAGATTTCGATCGGAGGCATAGATGCACCTGCAAGTATCGCCGTTCATATGGGAGGGCGGTGCGCGTTCACAACCCGCGCAAAAACCAGCACGTCGACATGGGCCGCCTTCGCCCGCAGCAAGGCTCGCGCGCAGGCATCGACCGTTGCGCCGGAGGTCAGCACATCGTCGATCAGCACGAACCGGCGGCCGGCGACCTGCGCGCGCTCGGCGTCCGGCACGCGGAAGGCGCCCTGGACGTTGCGGGCCCGCTCCGGCCGCGAGAGGCCGACCTGCTGCGCCGTCGATTTCACGCGCTTGAGGAGGCCACCGGCGACGGCGACTCCGCTGTGGCGCGACACCGCCTGCGCGAGCGCCATCGACTGGTTGAAACGCCGCGCCCACAGTCGACGCCAATGCAGCGGCACCGGCACCAGCATGTCCGCCTCGGCGAGCAATTCGCCGCCCGCGACCGCCATCCAGCGTCCGAGCGATGGGGCAAGGTCCATGCGGTCGCCGTATTTGAAGGCGTGCACGAGGTCGCGCGCCACGTCGTCGAAGCGCACAGCGGCCCGCGCCTGGCGGTAGGCCGGCGGGTCGGCGATCGCCTCCATCGAGAGGATGCCGGGGCCGGGATCGTAGGCGAAGGGAATGCCGAGCCGCTCGCAATACGGCGGCGCGATGAAGGCGAGGCGCGACCAGCAGGCGCCGCAGAGGCCGCCCGCTTGCGCAAGCGGCGCACGGCAGGCGGGGCACAGCGGCGGCAGGCCGATATCGAGGCCGCGACGGAGCAGCGCCCGGGCAAACCTGGCGACCGAATGAAGGCCTTGCGGCGTTGCCGCAACGTCTTCTCTCGCCTCTTGAGGGTGAGGGCAAGGGAGGGGGGTCAATAAATCGACGGAAGGCGGAGAAACACCCCCTTCCCGGATCGCTTCGCGATCCGACCTCCCCCTCAAGGGGGGAGGTGATGTGCCCCAAGCCAGCCCCATCCCCGGACGCTATCGCTCGCGCGACCCGGCCTCAAGCCGGTGTGAAGGCCGAGCGCGAAATCGCAATGATTGTGATGTCGCGCCCCTCGCGCGTCGCCTTGTTCTGGTGTAGGCCCCGACTGTTCCCTGCCTCGCGCTCGGCGCACCTCTGGCAATGCCAGACGGGGCAACCAATCTCTGAAGGGAGAACAAGGGGGACCATGTCAGGCCCCGTGATTTTCGACCGCCGTCTCCTGCGCGACCGCCGCCGGCGCGCCGCGGCGCTTGGCCCTGCGACGTTTCTCATGGAGCGGGTCGCAGCCGACCTCGCCGAACGGCTCGACGCGGTACTGCGCCGCTTTCCTCTCGCCGTCGACCTTTGCTCGCCGACCGACGCCGTGCGCCGCGCGCTTGCCGGCTCCAAGAAGATTACCGATCTTGTCGCCGTCGATACGATCGCGGCGCATCTGCCGCCGCCGCCCGCGCTTGCAGTCGCGGCCGAAGAGGAGGCGCTGCCGTTCCATGACGGCGCGCTCGACCTCGTGCTCTCGGCGCTCTCGCTGCAGTTCGTCAACGACCTTCCCGGCGCGCTCGCGCAGATTCGCCGCGCGCTCAAGCCGGACGGCCTCCTCCTCGCCGCCGTGCTCGGCGGCGACAGCCTCACCGAGTTGCGGCAGGCATTTGCGCTGGCGGAAAGCGAGGTCGCCGGCGGAGTCTCGCCGCGCGTCGCGCCCTTTGTCGACGTGCGCACCGTCGGCATGCTGCTGCAGCGCGCCGGCTTTGCCCTGCCGGTCACCGACGTCGACCGCATCGTCGTGCGCTATGAGACGCCGTTCGCGCTGATGCACGATCTGCGCCGCATGGGCGCGACCAATGTGCTCTCCGAACGGCGGCGAACGCCCGCTTCGCGCAAGCTCCTGATGCGCGCCGTCGAGCATTACTTCAAACGCTTCAGCGACGATGACGACCGCATCCGCGCGACGTTCGAGGTGGTGTGGATGTCGGGCTGGGCGCCGGATCCCAGCCAGCAGAAGCCGCTGAAACCCGGCTCCGCGAAACACCGCCTCGCCGACGCGCTCGGCGTGCGGGAATTTCCGACGGGCGAGAAGCCGCGGGGGTGAGCGCACTTTTCCTCGCATCCCCATGCGGAGAGGTGAAGCTCGGGAGCGATCCTCGCCTTCGTCATTGCCGGGCTTGACCCGGCAATCCATCGTCTTTCGAAGAAAGATGGATGCCCGGATCAAGTCCGGGCATGACGATCGTGGAATTGGATCGGCCTTCCTCTACATCAACAATCCCTGCAGATGCGGGATGAGCGGAATGTCCGCCGGCGGCATCGGATAGTCGCGCAGCTTCTGCGGGCGCACCCAGGCCAAGCGCTGGCCCTCCTGCGCAACGACCGCGCCCTCCCAGCGGCGGCAGATGTAAAGCGGCATCAGAAGCTGAAAGGTCTCATAGGTGTGGCTCGCGAAGGTGAGCGGCGCGAGGCAGTCCGCCTTCACCGTGATGCCGAGCTCTTCGTGCAGCTCGCGGATGAGCGTCGCCTCCGGCGTTTCGCCCGACTCGATCTTGCCGCCGGGAAATTCCCACAACCCCGCCATCGGGCGGCCGGCCGGCCGCTCCGCCAGCAGGATGCGCCCGTCGGCATCGATCAGCGCGCACGCGGCGACGAGGGTGAGTTTAAAGGACATCTCCGGTGTCACCCCTCTCGAAGGGTCGTCCCCGCGAAGGCGGGGACCCAGTAACCACAGAGTCCTCGGCTTCAAATGCAGACAGGGGATACTGGATGCCCGCCTTCGCGGGCATGACATTCACTGGTGGGCGCGCTGACTGGGCGGCCTATCAACTCCGATAATCGCCGTTGATTGCGACATATTCCTTGGTGAGGTCGCAGGTGAGCACGCGGTCGCGGCCCTTGCCGAGGCCGAGTGCGACTTTCAGCGTGACTTCCGGCCGGCGCATATAGGCGGAGACTTTCGCCTCGTCGTAGCTCGGATCGCGCATACCGCGATGCGCGACCCGCGTCTCGCCGAACCAGATCGAAAGCTTGTCGCGGTCCGCCGGCTCCCCGGCCTTGCCGACCGCCATGACGACGCGGCCCCAGTTGGCGTCCTCGCCGGCGATCGCAGTCTTCACGAGCGGGGAATTCGCGATCGCCATGGCGATGCGCCGTGCCGACTTCTTCGACGTCGCGCCGTCGACGATCACCTCGACGAGCTTGCGCGCGCCCTCGCCGTCGCGCGCCACCTGCTCCGCGAGATCGGCTAGCACGGCGTTGAACGCGTCGCGGAAGGGGCCAAGGCGACGGTCGCTCGCCGTCTCGATGCGCGGCGCGCCCTGCCCTGCCGCCGCGCCGGTCGCGAACGCGAGCAGCGTGTCGGACGTTGACGTGTCGCCGTCGATCGTCACCGCGTTGAAGGTGTCGGTGACGCCTTTGGCGAGGAGCGTCTGCAGCGCCTCCGCGGCGATCGGCGCGTCGGTGAAGACGAAAGAGAGCATGGTCGCCATGTCGGGCGCGATCATGCCGGCGCCCTTGGCAATGCCGCAGATCGTGACGGTCGCATCGCCCAACTGCGCCGTCGCCGTCGCGACCTTGGGGAAGGTGTCCGTCGTCATGATCGCCTTGGCGGCCTCGACGAAACGGCCCGGCTCCGCCTGCGCGACGAGCCCCTCCAACACGCCGTCGAAGCGTTCGGCCGGCAGCGGCTCGCCGATCACGCCGGTCGAGGCGAGGAAGACTTCCGCCGGCTTGCAGCCCGCCGCCGCGCCCGCGAGCTTCGCGGTGAACTGCACGGCTGCGCGGCCGGTCTTGCCGGTGAAGGCGTTAGCGTTGCCGGAATTGACGACGAGTGCGCGCGCCTTGCCGCCGCCGAGCTTGGTGCGGCACCACTCGACCGGCGCCGACGGGCACTTCGAGCGGGTGAATACGCCGGCAACGGTCGTGCCCTTGTCGAAGAGCGCGAGCAGCACGTCGGTGCGGCCCTTGTACTTGATCCCGGCGGCGCCGGTCGCGAGGCGCACACCGGCGACGGCCGGCATCATCGGAACGTTCTTTGGCGCAAGCGGGGATACGGCGGCCATGGCGGAATCCTCAAGGTGTCAGGACCAGATTGGTCTATTCAATTGCGACACGCTTCAATTGCGACACGCTGGACGTCGTCTCCCCTCCCCCTTGCGGGGAGGGGTCGGGGGTGGGGGTCGTTGTTGCGAAACTAAAAGCTACCCCCACCCCGACGCGCTTCGCGCATCGACCCTCCCCGCAAGGGGGAGGGTGAAGCACCAGACATAGAAATGCCCGGCGCGAGGCCGGGCATGTCCT
>JBFWXB010000064.1:0-21630 GCA_050187875.1 Variibacter sp. | reverse complement strand
TCGGGCTGGAGTCGATCGGTGTGCTGCCGGGGCTTGAGGAACTCAAAGGCGCAGGTCTCATCGAAGGCGGCCTGCCGCCCGGCTTCGACGTGCCGGTCCCCTCTGACGACGCTACGCTGCGCGAGGACGAGGACCCGTTGGAAGACGGCGACCTCGATCTCGGGCTTGCGCCGCCCCCAGACCGCGTCGAGGACTAACGATTGGCTTCTGATGCCGCGGCGCCTGGCGGCTTGCTGCGGCGACTTGTCGGCCGCGGGCGTGCGCCTGCGAGCATTGCCGCGCGATTGACCTATCAGGACGTCGTCCATCGCTACGGCGATGTGACGGCCGTCGACGGCATCTCGCTCGACGTGGCGCCAGGCGAGACGGTCTGTCTCCTGGGACCTTCCGGCTGCGGCAAGACGACGATGCTGCGCCTCGCCGCCGGCGTCGAGATGCCGAGCGCCGGCCGCATTCTCCTCGACGGTCAGGATGTGACGGGCGGGCCGACGCTGACGCCGCCGGAGCGCCGCGGCGTCGGCTTGATGTTCCAGGACTTCGCGCTCTTTCCGCACCTCTCGAACCTCGACAACGTCATGTTCGGCCTCAAGGCGCTGCCGCGCGGAGACGCGGAACGCGAGGCGCGATTGGCGCTGCAGCGGGTGGGGCTCGGCGACTATGCGGAGAGCTTCCCGCACATGCTTTCGGGCGGCGAGCAGCAGCGCGTCGCGCTCGCCCGCGCCGTTGCACCGCGCCCGGGCGTGCTGCTCATGGACGAGCCGTTCTCGGGGCTCGACCGGCGGCTACGGGACGAGGTGCGCGAAGAGACGCGCGCAGTGCTGCGCGAGAGCCGCGTCACCTGCGTGATCGTCACCCACGACCCGGAGGAGGCGCTGCGCTTCGCCGACCGTATCGTGCTGATGCGCGCGGGCCGCATCGTGCAGGCCGGCACGCCCGAGGATGTGTACCGGCGCCCGGCCGACCTCTTTGCTGCGCGCTATTTCTGCGAGCTCAATGAGATCGAAGGGAACGTCGAAGGAGGCGCGGTCGCGACGCCCCTTGGACGCTTTGCCGCACCGGGCCTCGGCGAGGGCACGAAGGCCGTCGTGGCGCTCCGTCCGCAGGGAATCCGCCTCGGCGCTCCGGGGCAGGGCGCACCCGGAAAGTTGCTACGGCGCCAGTTTCTCGGCGAGGTGGAACTGCTCGACATCGCCGTGCAGGGACTAGACGAGCCGCTACAGGCACGCCTCCGCGGCGCGCTAACCTCGTCCGCCGATGGCGTCGTCGGCGTGGCCGCTGACCCCGCGGAAGTTCTTGTTTTCGCGGCGGCGGAAGCCTAGTTTCGGGTTGAAAACCGGCAGGCGGGACGCGTGCTGCGCGGCCCGTGGCGAAAGGGTATCCTGATGGGTTCGTTGAGTATTTGGCACTGGATCGTGGTCGTGGTCGTGGTCCTGCTGCTGTTCGGGCGCGGAAAGATTTCCGAGCTGATGGGTGACGTTGCCGGCGGCATCAAGGCCTTCAAGAAGGGCATGGCCGAGGACACCGAGGCGAGCAATGAGCCCGCGCGGAAGGACCCGCCGAAGACGATCGATCATCAATCCGGAATGGCGGGCCGCGCGGAAACCGAGAAGCGCGCCGAAGGGTCGACGCTCTGAGCGGTCCTCGGACGGCATCGGCAGACGGCACCAGCATGAGCCGCAACGGGCGACGCTAGAAGGAGCGGGACGCGCGCGCCGGACGCAGCGCCGCCCGCGGAGATATCCCGATGTTCGACATCAGTTGGGGCGAGCTCGTCATCGTCGGCATCGTCGCGCTGGTCGTGATCGGGCCGAAGGAGCTCCCAACCGTCCTGCGCACGGTCGGCCAGTGGATGGCCAAGATGCGGCGCATGGCCTCCGAGTTCCAGGGCCAGTTCCAGGAAGCGATGCGCGAAGCTGAGCTCGCCGATCTCAAGAAGCAGATCGACACGCTGCACGACACGACGAACAACTTCACGAGCTTCAATCCGGTTGAGAGCGCGCACAAGGAGATCGAAGGCGCGCTCGAGGACAAGCCCAAAACTTCCGAGAACAAGACATCCGAGAACACGACGTCCGAACCCGCGTCGAGCGCCGAAACGGCGGCGCCCGCCGCCGAGCCGACTGAGCCGTTGGCCTCTCCGAGCGCTGAGGCACCCAATCTTTCAGCCATCGATCTGCCGGCGCCGGAGGTTCCGCAGCCGGTGACCGATAAGGACTTCGCCGCCGCCGCGCCGCCTCCGGGCGGCAAGACTGGAGGCGGCGCGACATGAGAAGCGAGGAAGACGAGCGCGAGATCGAGGCGAGCAAGGCGCCGCTGATCGAGCATCTGATCGAGCTGCGCTCGCGGCTCATCAAGGCGCTGATCGCCTTCGTCGTGATGTTCGCCCTGTGCTTTCTCTTCGCCAAGACGATCTACAACGTCCTCGTCTGGCCCTTCATCTGGATCGCCGGGCCCGAGAACACGAAGTTCATCTACACCGCGCTGCTCGAATATTTCCTCACCCAGCTCAAGGTGGCGATGTTCGGCGCGGCATTCCTGTCGTTCCCCGTCGTTGCAACGCAGATCTACATGTTCGTCGCGCCGGGGCTCTACCGCAACGAGCGCCAGGCTTTCTTGCCGTATCTCGTGGCGACGCCGATCTTCTTCGTGCTCGGCTCGCTCGTCGTCTACTTCCTCGTGATGCCGATGCTGGTGCGCTTCTCCATCGGCATGCAGCAGTCCTCGACGCCGGGGCAGGCGGAGATCGCGCTCTTGCCGAAGGTCGGCGAATATCTTTCGCTGATGATGTCGCTGATCTTCGCCTTCGGCATCGCCTTCCAGCTGCCGGTGATCCTCACGCTTCTGGTGCGGGTCGGCATCCTCACCTCCGACTCGCTCAAGGCGAAGCGGCGCTATTTCATCGTCGGCGCCTTCATCCTGGCCGCGGTGCTGACGCCTCCCGACGTCATCAGCCAGATGTCGCTCGCGCTGCCGCTGATCCTCCTCTACGAGGGCTCGGTCATCTCCGCCCGTTTCGTGGAGAAGAAGGCCAAGGCCGCGGCCGGCGCCGGCGACACGCAGGCCAATCCGGCGGAGTAGGGCGGTCTCGCTCCGCTGTTCCGGGTGGATTCTTATGCCTTTTGGTATAAGACGGGCTCGAATTTGCCGTCATGCCCGGCCTTGTGCCGGGCATCCACGTCTTACTTCTTTTGTAGCGAAAAGGCGTGGATGGCCGGGACAAGCCCGGCCATGACGAACGAGAGCGCCGCGCCCACCGAGACGCCTGACCATGCACGACATCAAATGGATCCGCGACAATCCCGACGCGTTCGACCGCGGGCTAAAGCGCCGCGGATTGGAGCGGCAGGCGAACGATCTCATCGCGGTGGACGAACGCCGCCGCGCGCTGATTACGAAACTCGAGCAGGCGCAGGCGCGCAGGAACGCCGCGTCGAAGGAGATCGGCGAGGCGAAGAAGGCGAAGGACGAGGCGCGCGCGCAGGCGCTGATGGCCGAGGTCGCGAGCCTCAAGGACACGATGCCGGCGATGGAGGCCGAGGAGAAGGCGGTCTCCAAGGAGCTCGACGACGCGCTCGCGCAAATCCCCAACACGCCACTCGACGACGTGCCGGACGGCGCGGACGAGCGCGGCAATGTCGAGCATCACCACTACGGCAGGAAGCGCGATTACGGCTTCACGCCGAAGCAGCATTTCGAGCTCGGCGAAGCGCTCGGCGAGATGGATTTCGAGACCGCCGCGAAGCTCTCCGGCGCGCGCTTTGTCGTCTTGAAGAAAGGCCTCGCGCGCATGGAGCGCGCGCTCGCGCAGTTCATGCTCGACCTGCACGCCGACACGCACGGCTACACCGAGGTCAATCCGCCGCTGCTCGTGCGCGACGAGACGATGTTCGGCACGGCGCAATTGCCGAAGTTTTGGGAAGATCAGTTCGAGCTTTATCCAGGAAATGTGTATCGAAAGAAGCTCGAGGAGAACTTCCATCACATATGGAACGCGGCGCTTAACGCCGCCGCCGACCTGGGGGTCGAAAACGCGAGGCCGATACCCCGTAACCTCGCCGGCTTTGAAGCAGTGGGGAAAGATGTGGATCGGCTTTGGCTCATTCCCACCGCCGAAGTCTCACTGACCAACCTCGTGCGCGAATCCATCGTCGCCGAGGAAGAACTGCCGCTGCGCTTCACCGCCTGCACGCCGTGCTTCCGGGCGGAGGCGGGCGCGGCGGGAAAAGACACGCGCGGCATGATCCGCCAGCATCAGTTCACGAAGGTCGAGCTCGTCTCGATCACGACGCCGGAGCAGAGCCGCGACGAGCACGAGCGCATGCTGAGCTGCGCCGAAGAAGTGCTCAAGCGCCTCGATCTGCATTACCGCGTGGTGACGCTGTGCACCGGCGACATGGGCTTCGCGTCGCAGAAGACCTACGACATCGAGGTCTGGCTGCCGGGGCAGGGCACCTATCGCGAGATTTCCTCCTGCTCCGTCTGCGGCGACTTCCAGGCGCGGCGCATGGCGGCGCGCTATCGCGGCAAGGACGGCAAGGTGCGCGGCCTCGTGCACACGCTCAACGGCTCGGGCACCGCGGTCGGCCGCGCGTTCATCGCGGTGATGGAGACTTATCAGCAGGGCAACGGTTCGATCGCTGTGCCCGACGTGCTGCAGCCCTATATGGGTGGTGTGAAGGTTATCGGAGAAGCGGCGTGAGCGTTGCGATGTCAGCCAACGCAGCCTTTCACCGTCACCCTGAGGTGCGCGCACATCGAAGATGTGCAAGCCTCGAAGGGCGACGGCCCCAATATCGAATATATCCGATATTGGCGACTCATAATTCTCAAATCGGTAACAGCCGACTTGAGTGGCCGTGCATCCTTCGAGGCTCGGCCACAAGCGCGGCCTCGCACCTCAGGATGACGGATTACAGTTGCTGCGGGTCGGAAGAAGAAGCCTCAGTATGCGCATCCTGATCACCAACGACGACGGCGTTCACGCTCCCGGCCTTGCCGTGTGCGAGCAGATCGCGCGCGAATTGTCCGACGACGTGTGGATCGTCGCGCCGGAGACCGACCAGTCCGGCGTCTCGCATTCGCTGTCGCTCAACGATCCGCTGCGCCTGCGCGAGGTCGGCGAGCGCCATTATGCGGTGAAGGGCACGCCGACCGATTGCGTGATCATGGGCGTGCGCAACATTCTCGACCGTCCGCCCGATCTCATCCTCTCCGGCGTCAATCGCGGGCAGAACGTCGCCGAGGACGTGTCGTATTCCGGCACGGTCGCGGGCGCGATCGAGGGCACCGTGCTTGGCGTCACCTCCTTCGCGCTCTCGCAAGCCTATGGCGCCGAGAACCGGCAGAAGCCGCTGTGGGAGACAGCCCTCGCCTTCGCCCCCGACATCATTCGCCGCACGCTCGATGCGGGTGTGCCGAAGGAAGTGCTGATCAACATCAACTTCCCGAATTGCCCGCCTGATGAAGTCGCCGGCGTCTCCGTCGCGAGCCAGGGCAAGCGCGATCAGGAATTGCTGCGCGTCGACGCGCGTATCGATGGACGCGGCAATCCGTATTATTGGATCGCTTTCGCGCGGCGCGATCGCCCGCAGCCGCGCGATGGCACGGACCTCTCAGCGCTGGCAAATCGCAAGATCGCCGTGACGCCGCTGCAGCTCGATCTCACTGACGAGCCCTTCATGACCAAGCTTGCCGCGACCTTTGCCGACAAGCCGTCGCGGCGCGCCGCGAGAGGGTAGGCCGCGCTAGAGCGGGATGAGGAAAAGTGTGTAGCGGTTTTCCGCTCGCATCCCGCTCTAAGATATTAGAATCGATCACGTTCATGATTTTGGATCGATTCGATCCAAAATCATCGTGATCTAGGAGCAGGTGAGGACGCTCGATGCCGACCGCCGGTTCCGACGAAGAACGCATGCAGTTCCTGCTCGATCTGCGCCGCCGCGGAATCGGCGACGCGGCCGTGCTGCGCGCGATGGACGAGGTCCCGCGCGAATATTTCGTCGCGCCGGACATGGTGGAGAGCGCTTATGCGGACCGCGCGCTGCCGATCGCCTGCGGACAGACGATCAGTCAGCCTTACGTCGTCGCCTACATGACCGAGCAGCTCGCGCTTGAGCCGCAGCACCGCGTGCTCGAGATCGGCACCGGCTCCGGCTACCAGGCCGCGGTGCTCTCGCGCCTCGCCCGCGAGGTCGTGAGCGTGGAGCGCTTTGCCCAATTGGCCGATGCAGCACGCATCCGGCTCGAGACGCTGGGCTTCGGCAATGTCGAGATCGTCGTCGGCAATGGCATCGACGGCTGGCCGGAGCGCGCGCCCTACGACCGCATCATCGTCACCGCCGCGGCGGAAGAGGTGCCGCAGGCACTTGTCGACCAGCTTGCGGACGGCGGCGCGATGCTGCTGCCGCTCGGTCCCCACGGCGGCACACAACATCTGGTCAAGCTTAACAAATCGCAAACGGAATTGACGCGCCAGAAGCTGATCGCGGTGCGTTTCGTGCCGCTGTTAACCGGAAAAGCGAAGCCTTGAGAGGCGCCTAGGGTGCGGCCGTTAAGTTTTAGGGCCGTTTATCACGATTAAAGCGTTATTTACTCGGTTCATGTTTACGTGAAGCATGTTTCAAGTTGTAGCGTGCGAGTAACCCTATGCGTGTCATCGTTGCCCCGTCGCGGGCCAAGGTCGCGTCCCATCTCACTGTTGTCGCGCTGATTTCCGTCGGCATTGCCGGTTGCGCAGACTCAGGCCGCTTCAGTGACGCGAACTTTTCGCTCAATGGCGGCGCGCCGGAGATGACGAGCGCGATCCCGCCGGCGCAAACGGCGCCGGTCGCGCGCGTCGAAACGCAGCCGCTCGGCGGCACGCAGGTCTCGAGCAACTACGATCCGCCGCCGGCCTACACGCCGCCTGCAACCTATAACAATCAGCCGGCTGCTTATAATCCGCCCCCGCAGCGCTACAATCCTCCGGCGCAGCGTTACAATTCGCCGCCGGCCTATCAGCCGGTGCCCGCGCGCGTCTCCGCCGCGCAGCCTGCGGCCACGCACGCCGCGCCGACGCATGTCGCTGCGAAGCCCGCCGAAAAGCCGAAGAAGGTCGCCGAGGCGAAGCCGACGCAGCGCGATCTCGCGCCGAAGAATCTCGGCACGCTTCGTTCCAGCACGCCGCCGGAGAAAACGGCCGCGGCGCCCGCGCCTGCCGCGGCGAAGCCGACGCGCGTCGCCTCCCTCGGCCCGGTCGCGACCGCGCGGGTTGCGTCGGCGAGCGACGATGCCGCGAAGGACATCAAGGCCGGCCAGACGAATGTCGCCGCCGCGTCCGCCACGCCGAGCTTCCGCTGGCCGGTGCGCGGCCGCGTGATTGCCGGCTTCGGTCCGAAGACGACCGGTCAGCAGAATGACGGCATCAATCTCGCGGTGCCGGAGGGCACGTCCGTCAAGGCGGCGGAGGATGGCGTCGTCGCCTATGCCGGCAACGAGCTCAAGGGCTACGGCAACCTCGTCCTCATCCGTCACAGCAACGGCTACGTGACCGCCTATGCGCATGCGAGCTCGATCAAGGTGAAGCGCGGCGATAGCGTCAAGCGCGGCCAGATCATCGCCCTCGCGGGTCAGACCGGCTCAGTCTCCTCGCCGCAACTGCACTTCGAGATCCGCAAGGGCTCTTCGCCCGTCGATCCGATGCCGCTGCTCAACTGAGTTTGCCGTGGCGCGGGGTCGCACTGAGAGTGTCGTCCCCGCGAAGGCGGGGACCCAGTAATCCCTGCTGTGCCGATATCATTCTGCCCAGGCGTACTGGATGCCCGCCTTCGCGGGCACGACAATGGGAGAGCGGCGCTTGGCCAGCGTTACTTCGAAGTCTTTCCGCCCTTCGCCTTCTTCTCCATCAGTGGCACGCGCAGGCGGCCGGCGAGGTCCTGCACATACTGCCAGGCGACACGGCCGGAGCGCGAGCCGCGCGTTGTCGCCCATTCGAGCGCCTCGGCGCGCATGACGTCCGCCTTCACCGGAATCTTGTAGTACCGGACATAGCCCTCGACCATGGCGAGGAACTCGTCCTGGCTGCAGCGATGGAAGCCGAGCCACAGGCCGAAACGATCCGATAGCGAGACCTTCTCCTCGATCGCTTCGCCGGGGTTGATGGCGGTCGAGCGCTCATTGTCCATCATGTCGCGCGGCATCAGGTGGCGCCGGTTCGACGTGGCGTAGAAGATGACGTTTTCGGGCCGCCCCTCGATGCCGCCCTCGAGCACCGCCTTGAGCGACTTGTAAGTCGTATCGTCGGTATCGAAGGAGAGGTCGTCGCAGAACACGATGAAGCGATGCGGCGCGGCGCGAGTGAGCTTCATCAGATCGGGCAGGCTCTCGATATCCTCGCGGTGAATCTCGATGAGTTTGAGATTGCCGTGCGAGGCGGCGACGGTCGCGTGCGACGCCTTCACAAGCGAGGATTTCCCCATGCCGCGCGCGCCCCAGAGGAGGGCATTGTTAGCCGGCAGGCCCGCCGCGAAGCGCTCGGTATTCTCGATCAGAGTGTCGCGCACACGATCGACGCCCTTGAGGAGCGACATGTCGACGCGGTTCACGTGCGGGACGGGAACGAGGTCGTGTCCCTGGGGATGCCAGATGAAGGCGTCCGCGACGGTAAAATCTGGCTGGGCGGTTCTTGAAGGGGCGATGCGGTCGAGGGTGGTGGCGATATGGCGCAGGACGTCAAGCAAAGCGTCGTCGGCCACGGCCGTCTGTTTGGTCATAACGATGGTCCGCTGAAAGATGCTCCTTAGCCGGGCCGTCCGGCCGCCGCAAGCGGAACCCTGCGGCGCCGCCCAGGCCGTCCGCCGCATTGCAATTGGGCCGTCGGCCAGTATAGTCCGCGCGACTTTCGGCGGCCTCGCGAACTGGATCGGCAGGGGCTCCGCCGTCGTGCGCCGCCAGAGGAGCTTGAACGTTGATTTCGCCCGCATTTGCCCAGGGCCTGGGCGGCGGCACCGAGATGATTACCTCGCTGCTGCCCTTTATCCTGATCTTTGTCATCATGTATTTCCTGATTCTGCGGCCGCAGCAGCGGCGCGTGAAACAGCATCAGGAGATGGTCAAAAATGTCCGCCGCGGCGATACTGTCGTCACCTCGGGCGGGCTCGTGGCCAAGGTCACCAAGGTGATCGACGACGACAAGATCGAGATCGAGGTCGCCGACGGCGTCCGGGCCGTGCAGATGCGCTCGATGGTGTCGGATGTGCGGGCCAAGGGCGAGCCCGTGAAGGATGACAGCGGCGCCTGAGCCGTGCGAGTCTAGCCCATGTTGTACTTCTCACGCTGGAAGGCCATCGCGACGCTGGCGACCGCATTGATCGTCTGCGCCTTCGCCATTCCGAATTTCTTCTCCGAGCAGACCCGCGAAACTTGGCCGAAATGGGCGCAGCGGCACATCGTGCTGGGCCTCGACCTGCAGGGCGGCTCGCACCTGCTGCTGGAAGTCGATTCCAATGCCGTGCGCAAAGAGAAGGTGGACACGCTGCGCGATGACGTGCGCCGCGTGCTGCGCGAAGCGCGGGTCGGCTATACCGGGCTCGCCGTCCGCGGCAACAGCGTCGAGGTGCGCATCCGCGAGGGCGCCGATTTCCAGCAGGCGCTGACGAAGCTGCGCGAACTCTCCCAGCCGCTCGGCGGGATTCTAAGCGGCAGCGGCCAGCGCTCGCTTGATGTGACCGACGCGGGCAACAATCTCATCCGGCTCGCCGTCACCGAGCCCGCGATCAATGACCGCATCCGCCAAGCCGTCGATCAGTCGATCCAGATCGTCGAGCGGCGCGTCAATGAGCTCGGCACCGTCGAGCCGCTCATTCAGCGTCAAGGCGCCGATCGCATCCTGGTGCAGGTGCCGGGCTTGCAGGATCCTGCGCGCTTGAAGGAACTGCTCGGCAAGACCGCAAAGCTGACGTTCCGTCTCGTCGACACTTCTGTCTCGCCCGAGCAGGCGGAGCAGGGCCGCGCGCCGGCGGATGACGAAATTCTCAAAGGAACGAAGAAAGAGGGCGGCAACACCTACGTCGTCGAAAAGCGGGTGATGGTGTCGGGCGAGGATCTCGTCGACGCGCAGCCCGGCTTCGACCAGCGCACCAGCGAGCCGATCGTCAGCTTCCGCTTCAACAGCAGCGGTGCGCGGCGCTTCGGCCAGGTGACGCAGGAGAATGTCGGTAAGCCGTTCGCGATCGTTCTCGACAACGAGGTGATTTCCGCGCCCGTCATCCGCGAGCCGATCATCGGCGGTTCCGGCCAGATCTCCGGCAATTTCACCGTCGAGCAGGCCAACGACCTCGCGATCCTGCTGCGCGCCGGCGCGCTGCCGGCGCCGCTGACCATCGTTGAGGAGCGCACCGTCGGCGCCGGTCTCGGACAGGACTCGATCGAGAAAGGCAAGCGCGCATCTTACGTCGGCTCGATGCTCGTCGTTCTCTTCATGCTGGTGACTTACGGGTTGTTCGGCATTTTTGCGAATGTCGCCGTCGCCGTGAATGTTGCAATGATTTTTGGCGTCCTCTCGCTTCTCAGTGCGACGCTGACGTTGCCTGGAATCGCCGGCGTCGTGCTTACCGTCGGCATCGCGGTGGACAGCAACGTGCTGATCTACGAGCGTATCCGCGAAGAGGTGCGCCACGGCCGCACGCCGATCACAGCGATCGACGCCGGCTTCTCGCGCGCGCTCGCGACCATCCTCGATTCTAACATCACGACGTTCATCGCCGCAGCGGTGCTGTTCTTCATCGGAACCGGCCCGGTGCGCGGCTTCGCCGTGACGCTTGGCATCGGCATCATCACCACCGTCTTCACCGCGTTCACGCTGACTCGGCTGATCGTCGCGACGTGGGTGCGCTGGAAGCGCCCGCAGCGCGTCCCGATCTAACCAGCCGATAGCGAGAGCCAAAAGAGAAATCGACCGTGCGCCTCCTCCGTATCGTACCGGACGACACCAAGTTCGATTTTATGCGCTTCCGGCGCATCAGCTTTCCGCTGTCGGCTTTCCTCTCGGTGCTCGCGGTCACGCTCTACTTCACGCACGGCCTGAATTTCGGCATCGACTTCCGCGGTGGCACGCTGATGGAGGTGCAGCAGAAGGCGGGACCGGCCGACCTCGCGAAGATGCGTGCGACACTCAGCACTTTGGGGCTGGGTGAGTTCCAGCTGCAGCAGTTCGGCGGCCCGTCGGAGGTGCTGATCCGCATCTCGCAGCAGCCGGGCGGCGACGCCGCGCAGCAGGAGGCCTTGCAGAAGGTGCGCAAAGCGCTCGGCGATGAGCTCGACTATCGACGCGTGGAAGTTGTCGGCCCGCGCGTCTCCGGTGAGCTTCTATCTTACGGTCTGCTCGGCATCCTCTTCGCGATCGTCGGCATCCTGATCTATCTCTGGTTCCGGTTCGAGTGGCAGTTCGCCCTCGGCGCCATGATCGCCAACGTGCACGATCTCGTGCTGACGATCGGCTTCATGTCGATCATGCAGATCGACTTCGATCTGACCAGCATCGCCGCGCTCCTGACCATTCTCGGCTACTCGCTCAACGACACGGTCGTCATCTACGATCGCATCCGCGAGATATTGCGCCGCTATAAGCGCATGCCGATGACCGAGCTACTCAACGTCTCGGTCAACCAGACGCTGTCACGCTCGATCATCACCCACGTCACCGTCACGCTCGCTCTGCTTGCGCTCCTCCTGTTCGGCGGGCAGGCGATCCATAGCTTCACGGCGACGATGATGTTCGGCGTGGTGCTCGTCGGCACCTACACCTCGATCTTCATCGCCGCTCCGATCCTCATCTATCTCGGCGTCGGCATCGGGCGGCGCGAGGGGCCGGAAGATAGCCCCGAGAAGACGGAAGCGCCGGCGGCGAAGGGGAAGGCCAAGGCGTCGAGCTAAGAGGCTTATTCCGATGTCCGGTGCCGCTGCGAGTGATGCGTCGGACTTCTGCGCGACGCATGTTCGCGAATTCGCCCGCGACCAGTATCTCGCGACGCTTTTCGCCCCGGCGGCGCAGCGGCCCGATCTCTACGCCCTCTACGCCTTCAGCATCGAAATCACGCGCATCCCCCCGGTGGTCCGCGAGCCGATGGCGGGCGAAGTGCGATTGCAGTGGTGGCATGAGGCCTTGCACGGGCTGCGCAACGAGGAGGCGCAGGCCAATCCGACCGCGGCGGCGCTGCGCGCTGCGCTCGCACGCCACCCGCAGATCGACCGGGCGCGACTGCTGACGCTATTGGATGCGCGTACCGCCGATCTCTATGCCGATCCGGTCGAGGCGATGCCGTCTCTCGAGCGCTACGCCGATGAAACGAACGGCGCGATCCTGCAGGCGGCCATGGCCATCCTGTCGCCGGACGCGTCGACGCAAAGCATCCCGCTTTCACGGCATGCCGCCTTCGTTCTGACGGTCGGCGATATCGTCAAGCACTTCGCGCGCGACGCTGCGCGCGGGAAGACTTATCTGCCGCAGGACATCGCGCAACAGCATGGCGTAAACCTTGACGGCATTTCGTCCCGCGAGGGCGCAGCCACTGTCACAAACGCGCTTTGCGCGCTGGCAACGGATGCCCGCGCCCGCCTCAAGGAGCTCGGCGAATATGCCGCCGGCGGGGCTCGCTATGCGCCCGCCCTTCTGCCGGCTTTCGCGGTGCCGCTTTATCTCGACCGGGTCGAAAGCGCCGGCTTCGACCCCTATCAGATGGTTCCGGATGTCCCACAGTGGCGCCGGCAGTGGGCGATGTGGCGCGCCGCGCGACGGTTCAAGTAGCGTTTTCGCCGAGGTTGAAGCGGTCGCGTAGATTGCGGCGTCCGGCAACGATCCGTTCGATGGTCGTGCGTTCGTCGGCGCGCGTCATATCGGCGACGAGGTCCACCTGGTTCATCGCGATCAGGGTGAGAATCTCTTTGTGCACACTGCCGTCGGCATTGCGCGGAAGCCGATCGACCACCTGCAGGTGTTCCGGCGCGCGCGTGTTGCCGAGGCCGCGCGCGGCAAAAGCTTCGATCATGCGATCGTCGACATCGTGCGCTTCCACGAATGCGTAGAGGCCGGTGCCCGAGCGTCGGTCGGGAAAAGCAACGACGGCGACATCCCGCACGTTTGGGTGCGTCGCGATGCGCGCCGCGACGATCGGCGCATCGGTGACGAGCCGCGGACCGCCGCCTTCGCGATCCGTGAATCCAAGCAGGCCGCGCGTGACGAGGAGATAGACGCGCTTGCCCGTGACGAGCCACAGGCGCGCCAGCCAGCTCTTGCGTGCGAGGATGCGCCGCTCGGTTGCCGTCAGCGCATCCGGCGCGTAGCGGCGCTTGTGCTTGAGCAGATGGCGCAGGTCTTCATACGCGGCGATGCGGAAAATCCTGCCGCGGCGCGGGAAACGCGTCGCGAGCTGGAAATCCGTCAGATAGGCGCGCCCGTCAGGCCCGCGCAGCCAGTTCTGCTCCTTGGCGAGGTCGTTATGGGTGACGCCGGCGTGATGCAGCGCGTGCAGCGCGGCCTTCGCTGAATGAAAATAAGCGCGATCATCGGCTGGCTTTGCGAGATGCAGCGCGATGCCATTCATCCAGCTGCGAACGAGCGCCTTGCGCCCGACATAGAGCGCGCGCGGCGCGATCCCCAACGGGCCGGCGATCATCAGCGCCCGGCCTTCGCGGCCGAGGAAATGCTTGGCGATCGGGCGGCTCCACCACGGCACCTGATCGATGCGCCGCAGCACGGCCTCTTCCTCACCGCCGTCCGTCGACATGAAGCCGCGCTCGATGGTCGAGAACACATCGCGCTTGAGCACGGTCTGCGTGCGCCAGCGGCCGCCAAGCTCCGGCGGGAGGGGCGCGCCGTTCTCGGCGCGAGATGAAGTGTTCGAATCGGTCATGGATGTCACGCGGCGGCGACCGCCAGCGGCGCGGTGTCGATCCAGCGGTCAAGATCCGCGAGCGCCCGTTGGGCAAGCAGGCGCTTCTTCGCGATGGTCTTGGCCGCGCCGCGTAGCCGTGTGCCGTCCGCGGCTTTGGTCGGTACGCGCTCGAGCGGCGGGAACAGGCCGAAATTGATATTCATCGGCTGGTACGAACGCGGTCCGGCGTCGATCGTCTCGATGTGGCCGCCGGTGATGTGGGTCAGCAGTGCGCCGTGCGCCGTGGTTGGCGGCGGCATCGTCAATGACTCGCCAAGCCGTTCCGCTGCAGCGAAACGGCCGGCGAGGAGACCGACGGCGGCGGATTCGACATAGCCTTCGCATCCGGTGATCTGGCCGGCGAAGCGGATATGCGGCAGGGCGTTGAGACGCAGGCTCGGATCAAGGACCTTCGGCGCGTTTAGGAAGGTGTTGCGGTGCAGGCCGCCGAGCCGCGCGAATTCGGCGTGCGCAAGTCCCGGGATGGTGCGGAAGATCCGGGCTTGCTCGGCATGCTTCAGCTTGGTCTGGAAGCCGACCATGTTGAACAATGTGCCGAGCTTGTTGTCCTGCCGCAGCTGGACGATCGCGTAAGGCTTTTCCGTCGGCTTATGGCTGTTGGTGAGGCCGAAAGGCTTCATCGGTCCGTGGCGCAGCGTCTCGCGCCCGCGCTCGGCCATCACTTCGATCGGCAGGCAGCCATCGAAATACGGGGTCGCCGCCTCCCACTCACGGAAAGACACCTTGTCGCCGGCGCATAGCGCGTCGACGAAGGCGTCGTATTCGTCGCGGGTGAGGGGGCAGTTGACGTAATCGGCAGCCCCCCCGCTCGGGCCGACCTTGTCGTAACGCGACTGCAGCCAGGCGACCGACATGTCGATGGAATCGCGATGGACGATCGGCGCGATGGCGTCGAAGAACGCGAGCTCTGTTTCGCCCGTCGCCTCGCGGATAGCGGTTGCCAGGGCCGGCGAGGTGAGGGGGCCGGTGGCGATGATGGTCGGCCCCCAATGGGTCGTCGGGAGGGCGTCGACCTCTTCCCGAACCACCGTGACCAACGGATGCTCCGCCAGCGCCTTCGACACGTCGGCGGAAAACCCGTCGCGATCGACAGCCAGCGCCCCGCCGGCGGGCACCTGATGGGCGTCAGCGCACCGCATGATCAGGGAGCCGAGCCGCCGCATTTCGGCGTGCAGGACCCCAACCGCGTTGCCCTCCGCGTCATCGGAGCGGAAGGAGTTCGAGCAGACGAGCTCCGCAAGCTGGTCAGTCTTGTGAGCGTCCGTTTGGCGTGTCGGGCGCATCTCATGCAGCAGCACCGGCACGCCGCGCTGGGCGAGCTGCCAAGCCGCCTCCGCGCCTGCGAGACCCCCGCCGATGATGTGAACCGATGCTGTCATGGGCATCATCTATCGCCGGCCGCGGGCGTGGCCAAGTCGCCAGATGGATGAGTTTGGAGAATAACGGCGGTTCTCACCGAATGATTGGGACGGAAGCCCGCGCCGCCCAGAGAGCTGGCCGCCCACCCGCTCCGCCAGAAAATGAAAACGCCCGCATAAGCGGGCGCTTTCATTGGTATTTCAGCCAAATTTACGCAGCCTGGGCCGCATTCCAGGCAACGGTCGGGATTTCGCCCCGGGTGATGCCGATATCGGCCAGTTCGCGATCATCGAGCCGGGACAGCTCCCGCATGCTCTGCTGATAGCGCCGCCAAGACCGGACGAGGCGGATGAGGTTGGTCAAGAACATGGTCGCACCTAACGTGAGGAATTGAAGGCAAATTGCCTTTACGGCGAGGGATATAGACCTCGATGGTGCGTTGCAAAATAGATGATGTTGCGGTGCAGCTTTGCAGAAATAGCATGCCAAATTCGCTAAATCTTTAACGATTCGTGCCGGATCGTTGGCCACGACTGGCAGGGTGGTCTGGTACCTGCGCGCCGGGTCCCCACGGCCGATGATTGACGGCGTTGACCCGCCAGTAAGCGCGCCCGTCGACATTGAGCTGGTCGAGCCGGGTGATCGAGCAGTTCTCGATGACGAAGGCGAGGGCTGCGTCCGGCGCAATCCCCAGCGCCATAGCGAGCGCCGCCCGAATGGTACCGCCGTGCGTCACGGCAACGATATCGCGGCCGCGGTGGGCATCGTTGAGTTCCGTGATGGCGCCGGCCACGCGCGCCGTGAGCTCTGCGAATGTTTCACCACCCGGCGGCCGCTCGCTGGCGAGCCCGAACCAGAACGGATGTCGTTGATTAGCCCGCCCGGCCAGGAATTCGGCCCGGTTCATGCCCTGCCAGGCGCCAAGATGCTGCTCCGCTAGGGCCGCGATTGGCGTCGGGTCCGGGCCGTCATAGCGGCCCTCAGCGGCCACCTTGATCGCCGCGGCCGTCTGCCGGGTCCGCGCCAGATTGCTGGTGATCCAGACCGCTCCATGCGGCAATTCCTTCGCCAGCGCGTTGAACACCGCGACATCGCCGCAGTCGCAGTCAAGATCGGACTGACCATAGATGCAGCCGCCGTCGGGCACCGGCGCGTGACGAACCCACCACCAACGGGTTTCGATATTTGGCATGACCTTCTCGTGTAGGGCACGTTGAGAGGCGGCAATCCGTGCGGACGCGCCATGAGTGAGACCCGATCGTTTGGCCGATTTCAGCGCGCGACGAAAGCGAAAAGCGCGCGTCGTCTGCGATGGGTATGTGCGGTCGCGCTACTCCTGAGCTTGGTTCGACCCGGTATGGCGGTCGCGGCCGAAGCGATCCGCGCCGACGGCCCTGAAGATTCCGGCACCGGAGTAAACGCGCCGTTGTCGAACCTGAAGGCGGCGCGCAAGAACATCTCCGACGCTGCCTCTCGGGAATCGATCTGCCTGATGGTCGAATCCGCAGCACGCGCGAACGGTCTGCCGCTCGAATTTTTCGCGCGCGTGATCTGGCAGGAGAGCCGCTTCCGGCCGCGCGCCGTTGGCCCGGTCACACGCAACGGCGAGCGCGCGCAGGGCATCGCGCAATTCATGCCCGGCACCGCGGCGGAGCGCAGTCTGCTCAATCCCTTCGATCCCGTTCAGGCGTTGCCGAAATCGGCGGAGTTCCTGCGCGAGCTGCGCGACACGTTCGGCAATCTCGGACTTGCTGCGGCAGCCTACAATGCCGGGCCGCGCCGCGTGCGCGAATGGCTGGATGGCGTCGGCCCCATGCCGGCCGAAACGCGGCAATATGTCTTCGCGATCACCGGTGCCTCCGTCGACGATTGGGCGAAAGGCAAGGATGCGGCGCGTGAAGGGCCGCCCCCGACATGCCGGCAATTGATCGCATTGCTCGAGCGTGCACCCAACCCGTTTGTCGAAGAGCTCGAGCGGCGGGTCGTGCTCGGTGCGCGCAAGCCTTGGGGCGTGCAGTTCAGCGCCGGCTTTTCGCGCGACAAGGCGCTGGCGAATTACGCGCGCGTCGCGCGACGCTATGCCGGAATCCTGGCGGGCCATGATCCCAGCATTCTGCGCTCAACGTTCCGCAGTCGCGGCACGCGCGCGTTTTATCAAGTGCGTGTCGGCGCCGATACGCGCGGCGCGGCGAATGCCTTGTGCGGCCAAATCCGCCGCGCCGGTGGTGCCTGCATCGTGCTGCGCAACGCGCGCGGCTAGCGCCTAAGCTGCGTCGCCGTTCTACGCGACCACCTTGCGATAGAGATGCCACGTCGCGTGGCCGAGCAGCGGCATCACAAACGCGAGGCCGATGAAGCAGGGGAGAGAGCCGAGCGCCAGTAGCGCCGCGACAATCAACCCCCAAAGCGCCATCGGGCCGGGGTTCGTCAGGACCGCGCGAACGGACGTCGTCACTGCCATCGCCGCGCCGACCGGACGATCGACAAGCATGGGGAAGGAAACGACGCTCACCAGCAGCACCGCGAGCGCGAAGAGGAAGCCCAGTCCGTTGCCGATGATGATCAGCATCCATCCGGCTTTGGTCGTGAAGACGTCGCTGATGAAGTTCGGGATGCTCGCAGCCGGCGCATAACCGAACGCGCCGACGTAAACCGCCTGCGCCACCGCCACCCAGACGAGGAACAGCGCGACGAGCAAAAGACCGAGAGCCGCGATGGCGCCGAACGAGGGCGAGTGGAAGATGTCGAACACATGCGTCCAACTGGCATCGAGCCCTTGCTCGCGCCGGCGGCTAAGCTCGTAGAGGCCAACCGCAGCGAACGGCCCGACCAAGGCGAACCCGGCGGCGATCGGATAGAGAAGCGGCAGCACCTCATAGCCAAAGGCGAGCCGGCCGAGCACCAATCCAATGATCGGGTAGATGACGCAGAGGAACACCGCGTGACTTGGCATGGCGCGGAAATCGTCCATGCCGCGCATCAGCGCGTCGCGAAGATCGGACGGTGTGATAGTGCGGATCTGCGGCGTTGCCGGCGCGACGGTGGTGGGAAGAGTTTCGACATGCGACATAGGCTTCCTCCTGAACGCTTCGTTCAAGGGCGCGGCCGTGTGCCGAATCTACTCCGCCGGCCACTTCGGTCGCGACCTGCAGTCAGGATCAATCTATGCCGATTTTCTTCCCGTGTCGCCACGGGATAGCGAATTTGTGTTCCTGCGTTACGGCGAATTTTGTTCCCTAGAGCCAATGCAGACGGCGGAAATTGGCATAGAGCAGGCCGCAAACGATCGCGATCAAGGCGATGACGGTGAAATAGCCGTAGTGCCACTCGAGCTCGGGAATATATTTGAAATTCATGCCGTAAATGCCCGCGACGGCCGTCGGCACCGCGAGGATCGCGGCCCAGGACGCGAGCTTGCGGGTGATTGCGTTCTGCTCCGCTTGGCCCGTCATCAAGCTCGCTTCGAAGGCGAAGGCGAGGACTTCGCGCAGCGCATCGATCTCCTCGCGCACGCGCAGCACGTGATCGGTCACGTCGCGAAACAGCGGGCGCATTTCGGGATCGATGGTGACGACGCCCGCATGCTCAAGACGCCGGCAGACCTCCGCCAGCGGCGCCGCGGCGTTTCGCAGGCGCAGCAGGCCGCGCCGCAGCGAGTAGAGGCGCTGGACATCGATCGCCGAGCGTCCCTTGGCAAACACTTCGTCCTCGATCTCCTCGACGTCGTCATGAACTGCACGCACCACGGGTGCGTAGTTGTCGACGATGAAATCGAGGATGGCATAAAGGATGTAGTCGGACCCGTGCGACAGAACGGTCGGGCACGACTCGCAGCGGTCACGGACAGCGCCGTATGATGTCGACGCTCCGTGCCGGACGGTCACGATGTAGGACTTGCCGACGAAAAAATGCGTCTCGCCGAACGCGATGCTTTGATCGACGATCTGCGCCGTGCGTGCGACGATGAACAGCGCGTCGCCATACTCCTCGACTTTCGGGTGCTGATGCGCCTTCTCGGCATCTTCAATAGCGAGGTCGTGCAGTCCCAATTGCGCTTGCACACGGCTTAACAACTCCGGACCCGGCTCGTGCAAGCCGATCCAGACGACATGTCCCGTGCGGTTGGCCCAGGCGCCGGCTTCGTCGATGCGAATGTCCGTCAGGAATTTGCCAGCGGCATAGACACTGGCGGCGACGACGCCCGCTTCTTGCTGCGGTTTCTCACGCCGCGTTCGATTGACCTGTGCGTCCATGGCGCGTCTCCCGCTTCGACGTCGGCACAATCGTTTGAAGCTACGCTATCATACGCCGGCTTCTTGGCATTCATGTTACCACGGCTCAGGGTCGAAGATAGACGGGCCCGAACGCCTCGCCACGATTGATGCGGTCGATAAGCCGCAAGATCGCAGCGTTCCCGCCGTTGCGTTCCGTCCATCGCAGCACTCGGCACGCGGCGCGCGCATAGAGCGCCGGATCGCGGCTCGCGACTTTCAGCCAATCACTGAGGCGTTCGGGCATGACGCCGTCCGGCGCGGCGCGACAGCGGTCGCCTTCGCCCACGGGGCGGAAATAGCGAGGATCGTCGGACGCGACGGCCGCCAATCCCTCGTCAAACCAGGTGGGAATTGCGCCCGTCCAGAAATTCAACAGGCCGATGCGGCCATGCAGTTCCACATGTGCACGTTCATGCGCGATGATGACGGGATTGAGCCCCTCTGGCGCAAGGCGCAGGCCGACGGAAAGATATGCGGCGCCTTTGGAACCGCCGCCACCAAGCCGCTCGACGCAGGCGCGACTGGCGCAAGCGAGAATGCGCGGCGTTGTGCGCAGGCCGCCGTAGAAGTCCGCGACTTTCTTCTCGCCTTCGGTGAGCGCCGTTGTGAGCGCCGCGCGCGTCTCGTCCGGCATCGTGCTTTCGACGTAGAGCTCGCCGGTCTGCACGACGAAACCGAAGCAACGCGGACAGACGAGCGCCGCGAGCACAGGCTGCACCATCGCTATGCCGAGCGGCACCGCGATGATGAAGGCGAGGAGGGTGATTGCGGCGACGCCGCGCCAGCCGCGAAACAACGTCATGGATTTGCGCTGAACTGGAAGGCTTGCGCCGTGGTCACAGTCTTATGACTTTCGTTGAATGATATTGCCCTAATATCCGCCGCGTCTCATAACCGCGCCACGTTCGTCCGGCAATCGGACCCTCTCAATCGGCCCGGGAGTTCTCATGCCGCAGCTCACGCTTTATCACGCTTCGCCGTCGCGCTCATCGGTAACGCTCTGGATGCTCGAGGAGCTGGGTCAGCCCTACGACCTCGAGCTCTTGCATCTGCAGGCGGGCGACAACCGCAAGCCGGACTATCTCGCCATCAATCCGATGGGCAAGGTGCCGGCGCTCAAGCACGGCGACGTCGTGATCACCGAGGTGTCCGCGATCTGCGCGTATCTCGCCGACGAATTCCCGCAAGCGAAGCTGAATGTGCCGGTCGGCACGCCGCAGCGCGGCGTCTATCTCAAATGGCTGTTCTTCGGCCCGAGCTGCATCGAGCCGGCGATGATGGATCGTGCGTTCCCGCGCGAGAAGGAAGCGCCGTTGAGCGCGCGCGGCCATGGCGATTTCGACACGGTGATGGATGTGGTCGCCAAGGGCGTCGCGAAAGGTCCGTACATCATGGGCGAGCAGTTCACCGCCGCCGATGTGGTGATCGGTTCGGGATTGCGCTGGGGGATGATGTTCAAGCTCATCCCCGAGCGCCCCGAGTTCACCGAATATGTTGCGCGTCTCACCGAGCGTCCGGCCGCACAGCGCGCCGAGGCAAAGGACAAAGAGCTCGCCGCAGCGTGAGCCGCAAAACCCCTCTTTCTTCCCTCTCCCTCATGGGGAGGGGAAGAAACCGTAGCCCGGATTGAGCGCAGCGAAATCCGGGGAATGCGTAGCCCAGCGCACGGACAGTCCCGCGTTTCGCTTCGCTCAACACGGGCTACGACGTCACCCGTATTGCCGCATTCGAATTTCAAACAGCCGCCCGTGTTCTCGCGGGCGGATTTTTGCGCCCCGAGGTTTGCCAAGTCCTCCCCGAAACTGAGGGGAGGTGGAGCGCCGCGAGGCGCATCCTTATGACGGCGTGTGCGAGACGCCGCCGAAGCCACGCTGGTAAGGCGCGGCGGACGCTTTGCGATCAGCGTCCACGCCTCACGGCGCTCCACTCTGGCGGGGGAACGACTAGAGTCTTTCACATTTTGACGGAAGCATATCCGGCGTTGGCGAAGTAGTTGCTGCATTCGTGGGGTTCGATTGCGGCGACGAGATCACCGATGTGACGCCAAGTGTCGGGGATTGTGCGTTTTT
>JBFWXB010000063.1:0-22166 GCA_050187875.1 Variibacter sp. | reverse complement strand
GGCAAGTCCGGAATCCATACGCCGCAGCAGGGGTTATGGATTCCGGGCTCGCGGCCTATAGCCGCGCCCCGGAATGACACGATGGATATCACGGCACTTTGTTCCGCGTTGCGCGTTCAAGGAAAATTGGTCAGAGGTTGTGAGGATGCCATTGCGTGCGAAAGTCGCAGCTGCATTGCTCGTTGTCACGACGACAACGGCATTGGCGCAGCCGGTGCCGCCGGTCGGGCCGCCCATTCCGCCGGATGTCGTCTTCCGCTCGCAGCCGACCGCGCCGCCGCCGATGCCAAAGTCGTTGCCTGGTCCGCCGCCGCTCACGTCGCGGTCATCGAACGATTATCGCGCCTTGCCGCCGGCAACGCCGGATGTCGACTACTCGCGCGACCGCGTCGCGCGCTGCCAGCACGAGGCGGTCGCGCGCGGCGTGCGCCGGTCAAAGCGCGCGGCCTATGTGCATACGTGCGCGTATGGGGGGTAGGCGTTGCTCTCAAGTTGTCGTCCCCGCGAAGGCGGGGACCCAGTACGCCGTGTGCTCTCGAATAAAATGATAGGCAGTGATTACTGGATGCCCGCTGGAGCCTGTACTCGGGCTGGCCAAGGGCCAGACCCGGGTGCGGGCATGACACCCGATAGGTTGAGGTGCAGCCTCAATAAGCGCTCGCGTCGTTGAGCGTCTTGAGCGCAGCGGCGTCGAGCTTAAGCTCGGCTGCTTTCGCGATGTCGGCGACCTGCGCTGGGGAGGTGGCGCTCGCGATCGGCGCGGCGATCGCGGGGCGCGTCATCACCCAGGCGATGGCGATCTGCGGCAGCGTCGCGCCGGTGCGCGCTGCGACCTCGTCCATCGCCTTGAGGATCTTGAGGCCGCGGTCGGTGAGATATTTCTTCACCGTGCGCTGGCCGCGCTCGCTCTTTCCGAGATCGGCCTCGCCGCGGTACTTGCCGGTGAGGAAGCCGGCCGCGAGCGCGTAATAGGGAATGACGCCGAGGTCTTCCTTCACGCACAGCGCCTCGCGCTCCTTCTCGTAGACCTCGCGGTCATAGAGATTGTAGAGCGGCTGCAAGGTCTCGTAGCGCGGCAGGCCGAGGCGCTTCGACACGGCGAGCGATTCGGCGATGCGCGGCACTTCAAAGTTCGAGGCGCCGACCGCGCGCACCTTGCCTTGCTCGATCAGCTTGGCGAAGGCGCCGAGCGTTTCCTCGATCGGTGTATTCTCGTCGTCGTAATGCGACTGATAGAGGTCGATGTAGTCGGTCTGCAGGCGCTTCAGCGAGGCCTCGCATTCGCGCGCGATGTAATCCTTGGCGAGACCCTTGCCGCCGTCGCCCATGCCGGCACCGACCTTGGTGGCGATGATCACCTTGTCGCGATTGCCGCGGCGCTTGAGCCAGTTGCCGATCACGGTCTCGGACTCGCCGCCCTTATGGCCATCGACCCAGACCGAATAGGCGTTGGCGGTGTCGATGCAGTCGAAGCCGGCGCCGACGAAGGCGTCGAGCACGGCGTGCGAGGTCTTCTCCTCCGCCGTCCAGCCGAAGACATTGCCGCCGAGTACGAGCGGGGCGATGGAAATTCCGGATTTGCCGAGAGGGCGCTTTTGCATGGGAAATGATCCTAGGTGAAGCGATAAAGGGAACTCGTCATTCCGGATTGCCGCGAAGCGGTAAGTCCGGAATCCATACGCCGCAGCCGGGGTTATGGATTCCGGGCTCGCGGACTGCGTCCGCGCCCCGGAATGACGGGAGTTACCGCAAGCTCGCGTTGATCTTGTCGAGCGCGGCGGAGCCGGGACAAAGCTCCTTCTCGCTCAGCGCATTGAGCGGCATCGCGACCGTGTTGAGGTGCTCGTGCAGGTCGTCCGCTTCCTCCTCGGCGTAGAGCAGGCCGGTGACGATCTCGCCGGCGGCGGCGCTTTCTTGCAGGTAATTCATCGCGCGCAGCCGGTCGTGCGGATCGTAATGCGGCGCGATCTTGCGCAGCGCAATGCGCGAGCCGTCATGCTGCTCGACGATCTCGAGGCTGCCCGGCGCATAATCGACGGTGATCGGGTCGCGGCCGGTGAGGAAGTCGAGCTTGTTCACCGCCATGTTGTGCTCGCGCACATAGTCGAAGCTCTTGGTCGAGCCGGCGTGATTGTTGAAGGCGACGCAGGGCGAGATGACGTCGATGAAGGCGGCGCCCTTGTGCGCGATCGCGGCCTTGATCAGAGGCACGAGCTGCGCCTTGTCGCCGGAGAACGAGCGCGCGACGAAGGTCGCGCCGAGCTGCAGCGCGAGCGCAACGAGATCGATCGAAGAATCGGTGTTGCTCACGCCGCGCTTCGACTTCGAGCCGCGATCGGCGGTCGCCGAGAACTGGCCTTTGGTGAGGCCATACACGCCGTTGTTCTCGACGATATAGACCATGTTGATGCCGCGGCGCAGCGCATGCGCGAACTGGCCGAGGCCGATCGACGCTGAGTCGCCATCACCGGAGACGCCGAGATAGATGAGGTCGCGATTGGCGAGGTTCGCGCCCGTGAGCACCGAGGGCATGCGCCCATGCACAGAGTTGAAGCCGTGCGACTGGCCGAGGAAGTAGGTCGGCGTCTTCGACGAGCAGCCGATGCCGGAGAGCTTCGCCACGCGATGCGGCTCGATCGCAAGCTCGAAGCAGGCGGTGATAATGGCGCCGGAGATCGAGTCGTGGCCGCAGCCGGCGCACAGCGTCGAGACCGCACCCTCGTAGTCGCGATGCGTGTAGCCGAGCGCGTTCTTCGGCAGTGACGGATGGTGGAACTTCGGCTTGAGGATGTAGGTCATTGGACTTATCTTTCGCGCATTCGGCTCATTCGAGGTCCGACATGGTCAAAATACTGGAGCAAGCCCTGGCTGAGGTCGCGACGCTTCCCGAAGCGGCGCAAGAGGATATCGGCCGCCAGCTGCTGGCGCATGTCGAGAAGTTACGCCGCCTTCGCGCTGATATCGATGAGGGGATTCGGTCGCTTGATGCGGGCGAAGGGCGGAACATCGACATGGCGGAATTTAAGGCTCGTATGAAGAAAAAGTATGCCGGCAAGCAAACGTGAGTTTGTCTGGTCGCTGCCGGCGGAACGCGATCTTGAGGAAGTCTGGGATTATCTCGCTTTCGAAGCTTCTATCGGCGTCGCCCAAGCCAGAATGGACGCGATCGAACGTCATGCGGGGACCCTTCTGCAGCACCCATTTATCGGACGCCCTCGAGACGACCTCCGCCCCGGCGTGCGCGGTATATTGATTACACCGCACGTCTTGTTCTATCGCGTGCACGCAGATGTTATCGAGATCCTGCGTGTCATTCACAGCAGTCGCGATGTCGAGACAGAGTTCGCCCGTAAGCCGCTTGAGTGATTGACGCAGAGGGTCCCTCACGACACCACCTTGCGTAGCGGCGTGATCTTGAGCGCATCGAGATGGTCGCTGATGGCGCCGGCGATGAAGCGCGCGGTAATCGGCGTGCCGTCGTAATGCAGGATCGGCACGAGCTTCATCGGATCGAGGTTGCATTCGTTGGTGAGCAGCATGCGCAGCTGCGCGTCGCGGTTCTGCTCGACCACGAAGACGAAGTCGTGCTCGGCGATGAAGTCGGAGACCTCCTGCGCGAAGGGGAAGGCGCGCACGCGCAGCGTATTGAGATGATGCCCACGCGCTTCGAGGAGCTCGCGCGCCTCGTCCATCGCCGGCGCGGTCGAGCCATAATAGATCACGCCGTGGCGCGCGCCCTTCGCGGCGTCATGGCGGATGGGCGCGGGCACGAGGCGCTTCGCGGTTTCGAACTTGCGCAGGAGCCGCTGCATGTTGTCGACGTAAGGCGCGCCTTCCTCGGTGTATTTCGCATAGCGGTCGCGCGAGGTGCCGCGGGTGAAGAAGGCGCCGCGCTGCGGGTGCGTGCCGGGATAGGTGCGGTAGGGGATGCCGTCTGAATCGACGTCGAGATAGCGGCCGAAATCCTTGCCGGCTTCGAGTTCCGCCGCCGTCATCACCTTGCCGCGGTCATAGACCTTGGCATCGTCCCAGGTGAGCGGGCGGCAAAGGTGATGGTTCATGCCGATGTCGAGGTCGGTGAGGACGAAGACCGGCGTCTGCAGGCGGTCGGCGAGGTCGAAGGCCTGCGCGGTGAATTCGAACGCCTCGGTCGGGTCCTCCGGGAAGAGCAGCACGTGCTTGGTGTCGCCGTGCGAAGCATAGGCGCAGCTCGCGACGTCGCATTGCTGCGTACGCGTCGGCATGCCGGTCGATGGCCCGGCGCGCTGCACGTCGACGAGCACGGCGGGGATTTCGGCGAAATAGGCAAGGCCGATGAACTCCTGCATCAGCGAGATGCCGGGGCCCGACGTCGCCGTGAAGGCGCGCGCGCCGTTCCAGGCGGCGCCGATCACCATGCCGATGGAGGCGAGCTCGTCCTCCGCCTGTACGATGGCGAAGCGGTTGGCTTTGGTCTCCGGATCGACGCGGTAGCGCGCGCAGTGCCGCCCGAACGCTTCCGCAAGCGAGGAGGAGGGCGTGATCGGATACCAGGCGCACACCGTCGCGCCGCCATAGACGGCGCCGAGCGCCGCGGCGCTGTTGCCCTCGAGGAAGATGCGATCGCCGATCTTGTCGCAAGCCTTGAGACGCAGGCCGATCGGGCATTCGAGATTCATCGTCGCGTAGTCGCGGCCGAGATGCAGCGCATGAATGTTCGGCGCGATCAGCTTGTCCTTGCCCTTGAACTGCTCGCCGATCAGCTTCTCGATCGCCTTGACGTCCATGTCGAGGAGGGCGGAGAGGGCGCCGAGATAGATGATGTTCTTGAACAGCTGGCGCTGGCGCGGATCGGTGTATTCGCGATTGCAGATCGCGGTGAGCGGCACGCCGATGATGGCGATGTCGTCGCGGAACTGCGACGGCGGGATCGGCCGGGTGGAATCGTAGAACAGGTAGCCGCCGGGCACGACCGAGGCGACATCCTTCGCCCAGGTTTGCGGGTTCATCGCGACCATGAGGTCGACGCCGCCGCCGCGCGCGCCGCGATGTCCCGCTTCGGAGATGCGCACCTCGTACCAGGTTGGCAGGCCCTGGATGTTCGAGGGAAAGATGTTGCGGGGAGCGACGGGGATTCCCATCCTGAGCACCGAACGGGCGAACAGCTCGTTGGCGCTGGCAGAGCCCGATCCGTTGACGTTGGCGAACCGGACGACGAAGTCGTTCACGCTCTGGAGTGGCATGCGTGTCCTGCGTGAGTCATTTCAAGATAGAACTTCTGCATATCCCAGGCCCCGGTCGGGCAGCGCTCGGCGCATAGCCCGCAATGCAGGCAGACGTCCTCGTCCTTCACCATGACGCGGCCGGTCTTGAGATTGTCGGCGACGTAAAGGTCCTGGGAGAGATTGTTCGCTGGCGCTTTCAGCCGCTGGCGCAGCTCTGATTCCTCACCGTTCTCGGTGAAGGTGATGCAATCCATCGGGCAGATGTCGACGCAGGCGTCGCACTCGATGCAGGCGGAGCCGGTGAACACCGTCTCGACGTCGCAATTGAGACAGCGCTGCGCTTCTTTGAAGGCGAGCGCGTCATCGAAGCCGAGCTCCACCTCGGTCTTGATGTCGCGCAGCGCAATCACCTTGTCGCGCAGTGGCACACGATAGCGCAGGTCAGCGGCAATGTCGTTGTCGTAGGACCACTCGTGGATGCCCATCTTCTGGCTGGCGAGCGTGACGCCGGGCTCCGGGCGGTCGGCGATATCCTGTCCCTGACAGAACTTGTCGATCGAGATCGCGGCGTCGTGGCCATGCGCCACCGCCCAGATGATGTTCTTCGGACCAAAGGCGGCATCGCCGCCGAAGAACACGCCGGGGCGCGTCGAGGCAAATGTCTTCTCGTCGACAATCGGCATGCCCCAGCGGTCGAACTCGATGCCGAGCTCGCGCTCGATCCAGGGGAAGGCGTTTTCCTGACCGACGGCGACGAGCACGTCGTCGCAGGGGAAGTGTTCGTCCGGCTCGCCGGTCGGCACGAGATTGCGCCGGCCCTTCTCGTCGCGCACCGCTTTCACCTTCTCGAAGACGACGCCGGTGAGCTTGCCGTTCTCGTGCGTGAAGGATTTCGGCACGAGGAAGTTGAAGATCGGAATGTCCTCGTGCATGGCGTCCTCCTTCTCCCAGGGGGACGCCTTCATCTCTTCGAAGCCGGAGCGCACGACGACCTTCACGTCCTCGCCGCCGAGGCGGCGGGCGGTGCGGCAGCAGTCCATCGCGGTGTTGCCGCCGCCGAGCACGATCACGCGCTTGCCGATCTTGGTGACGTGGCCGAACGAGACGGAGGAGAGCCACTCGATGCCGACATGCACGTTGGCGGCGGCTTCCTTGCGGCCGGGCACATCGAGATCGCGGCCACGCGGCGCGCCAGAGCCGACGAACACCGCGTCGTAGCCCTCGTCGAGCAGCGCCTTCATGCTGGCGATCTCGCGGCCGCCGATGAACTCGACGTCGAGGTCGAGGATGTATTTGCATTCCTCGTCGATGACGCTGTCGGGCAGGCGGAATTTCGGGATCTGCGTGCGCATCATGCCGCCGGCCTGCGGGTCGCGGTCGAACACGGTGCAATGGTAGCCCAATGGCGCGAGATCGCGCGCGACGGTGAGCGAAGCCGGGCCGCCGCCGACGAGCGCGATGCGCTTGCCGTTCTTCTCGGCCGCGGGGGCGGGCATGCGGCCGCTGACATCACCCTTGTAGTCGGCGGTGACGCGCTTGAGCCGGCAGATCGCGACCGGCTCCTTCTCGACGCGGCCGCGGCGGCAGGCGGGCTCACAAGGGCGGTCGCAGGTGCGCCCGAGGATCCCCGGGAACACGTTCGACTTCCAATTGATCATGTAGGCGTCGGCGTAGCGGCCGGCGGCGATGAGCCGGATATATTCCGGCACCGGCGTATGCGCCGGGCACGCCCACTGGCAGTCGACGACTTTGTGGAAATAGTCCGGCGCAGCGATATCGGTAAGCTTCATCGACCTTTCACGCCCGCGCCCCCGAAGACGCAACGCACACAGGACGTGACCTTAGCGTTTCCAACCACCCGGCTTGGATGCCGAGTTTCACCCGATATTAGGTGAGAACAATCCTAAAGACCACCTTTCGCACGCGGCTCTTCAGCGCATCGTGACTTTAGCGATTGTGCAATGCAGCGAGAGTGACGAGACGCGGCACTTTTCTTCACCTCTCCCATAGGGAGAGGTCGACGCGCGCAGCGCGGCGGGTGAGGGGTTACGGACTCTCGATAGGCTCTAACCCCTCACCCGGATCATCTCGCTGCGCTCAACGATCCGACCTCTCTCATATGGGAGAGGTGAAGACGGAGACCGCACGGCTTCCATTCCGTCATCCTGAGGTGCGAGGCGCGCAAGCGCCGAGCCTCGAAGGACAACGGCCCGGAATATGTGGCCATCCTTCGAGGCTCGCTTCGCGAGCACGTCAGGATGACGGCTTTGAGGTGGCAATTCGCTCGCTCACCAACGCCGCGACGGCGCCGCGGTCGGCCTTGCCGGTGCGCCCGAGCGGCAGCGCGTCGTGGAAGTGGATGGCGTCGGGGAGCTTGTAGCGCTCGATGCGCTCTGCCGCCCAGGCACGCAGCTCCGTTTCGGTGACGGTTGCGCCGGCGCTGCGCACGACAATCGCATGCAGCCGTTCGCCGACCGCGCCATCCGCGACGCCCGCGCACAGCGCCGCGGCGACCTCGGGATGCGCGGCGAGCAGATTGTCGATCTCGAGCGGTGCGATCTTCTGCCCGCCACGCGAGATGATCTCCTTGCTGCGGCCAACAAGCATGACGCGGCCGTCCTCGCGCTCGCGCGCGAGGTCGCCGGTGCGGAAATAGCCGTCCGCGAAGGCCGCGTGCGTGAGCGCCGGTGCGTCGAGATAGCCAAGCATGCCGTAGGGCGTCTTGATCTGCAGCTCGCCGTCGTCGGCAATGCGGTAGGCGACGTTCGGCGTCGGCCGTCCGACGGCGCCAAAACCTTCCGGCTGGTCCTGCGGCCCCATGCAGAAGTCACAGGAGCCGGTCTCGGTGAGGCCATAGAGATCGTAGAGCGCCGCGTGCGCAAAACGCTGCGCCAGCGCCTGCCCGAGCGCGCCGCCGAGTGGCTCGCCGCCGGTGCAGACGAGCCGAAGCGTCGGCGCGGTGAAGCTCTCGTCGGCGCGGATCGCCCGCAGCATGGTCGGAACGCAGGCGGCGACCGTCGCGCCATTGGCGCAGGCCGCCTGCATCGCCTCGAGCGTGAAGCGGGGAAGGAGGATGAGCCGCGCGCCGGCCTTTGCAGCGAGGAGGCTCACCCAGATGCCGAAGATGAAGGTGAGTTGCAGCGGCAGCGCGACGGTGTCGTCTGCGCGCAGTTGCAGCAGCTGCGCGAGCACCTCGACCTTGGCGGCGAGACGCGTGTGGCCGATGACGACGCCCTTCGGCTCGCCGGTGCTGCCCGAGGTGAAGACGATGAGCGCGGCGTCTTCGAGCAATGGGCGCGGCGGCGGCATCGCCTCGGCGGTCTGCGTCAGCGTCTCGCCGTCAACGACGAAACGCGCCGCCGTCCGCGCCTGCAGGGTTGCTTTCACCGCATCAGGCGTCGCGACATGGACCGGCACGACCACGCCGCCCGCGCGCCACACACCGAGGAACGCGGCAAGGTCGCGCGGCCGATTGCCGATGACGACGTGCACGGGCTCGGCCCGCCCGAGCGCCTTCGCGCGCAAGGCTTGCGCGACGCGTTCGGCAAGCGCCGCGAATTGCGCGGCATCGAGGCTTTCGTTCGCAACTTCGAAGCGCGGCGCGCCGTTAGCGAGGGCCGCATCGAGAAGCGCGGCGAGGGCGGGGAACGGGGTCATGCGGCGTTCTCAGAAAAATAATGCGTGCCCTTACCTTCCCCTGGAGGGGGAGGGTCGGTCGTCGGACCTATAGCGACGACGACTGGGGTGGGGTGAGCTATTTACAAAAAGTAATTCACCCCACCCCGCTCGCTTCGCTTGCGACCCTCTCCCTCCAGGGGAGGGTAAAGGCGGCGTGGCCTTCATTTCTGTGCGAAGCGCGCGTCGCGCCAGGCGAGCGCGGCTTTCAGGCCATCGCGGCGCGCGATGTCCATGAAGGCGATCTTGTCGGGCGAGCCCTTGCCCTCGATCTCGAGGTCGATCGCCAGCGCTTCCTCCAGCGCGTCGAGCATCCCTTGCCGCTCGAAGGTGCGGTTGATCGCGCGTTTCGTCTCGCGCACGAGCTCCGGATCGATCACCGCCATGTGCCGCGCTAGCGCGAGCGCCGCGTCCTGCAATGCGTCCGGGGTGACGATACGGTTGACGATGCCGAGCTCCTTCGCGCGCGCGGCACTGATGCGGTCCTCGCCGGTGAGGATGATCTCCTTCGCGATCTTCGGGCCGACCAGCCAAGGCAGGATCATCACCACGATGCCCGCGCCGAATTTCAATTCCGGCTCGCCGAAGAAGGCGTCGTCCGCGGCGATGGTGATGTCGCAGGCGAGGCTGAGCTCGAAGGCGCCGGCAAGGCACGGCCCGCGCACCGCTGCGATCGTCGGCTTCGCGCAATGCCAGAAGCGCATCGCGGCATCAAAATCGTGCCGCAAGATGGTCCGCCAGGTGTCGACTCCCTGCGGGCGGCGCTCCATCTGCTCCTTGAGGTCGAAGCCGGACGAGAACGCTTTCCCCGCGCCGGTGACGATCACGGCGCGCACCGTCGCGTCCGCTTCGGCGCGGTCCACCGCCGCGTTGATCTCGGTCAGCATCTGCGCATTGAGCGCATTGGTGCGCTCGGGCCGCGCCAAGGTCAGCCGCGCGACGGGGCCGATCGTCTCATAGCGGATGGTCTCGAAGTCCATGTGGGTCCTGGAGGTGGCGCGCGGCAAAACTCGCACAAATTGTCCGGCGTGTCGTGGGCGGATCGTTCTAAGAAAACGAGACTTTGCCGGGCAACGCGCGCGCTCCCTCTCCCGTGGGGAGAGGGTTGGGGTGAGGGGCGTATGCTTATCGAGAATCCTGAGCCCCCTCACCCTGCACGCTTCGCGTGCCGACCTCTCCCCGCTGGGGAGAGGTGAAGAGCGCGCCGGGAGAGGATTTCCGCACCCTTCCGCTAACGGGTGATTTTGCCTACATCCCATAGATGCGTGAATTCCTCGAAGACATCGAAAGCAACCAGCCCCTCGACCCGTCGGAGGCGGCACGGCGCGCCGTGCGGCCGCAATTGCGCAAGCGCTTCTATAAGGAGGCGACGGTCGCGGAAGGCGAGGGCGGCTTTGCCGTCCTGCTCGACGGCAAGGGCGTGCGCACGCCGGCGCGGCGGCCCTTGGCTGCGCCGACCCGAGCGCTCGCGCAGGCGCTTGCCGATGAGTGGCAGGCGCAGGCCGATCTGATCGACCCGGCGAAGATGCCGCTGACGCGGCTTGCCAATGCCATCATCGACGGCGTTGCGGATGCGCCCGCGCCGGTTGCGGACGAGATCGCGAAATATCTCGGCAGCGACCTTCTCTTCTACCGCGCCGGGGAGCCCGCTGGCCTCGTCGCGCAGCAGGCGAAGCACTGGGACCCGGTGCTCGCCTGGGCGCAGGATGCGCTCGGGGCGCGTTTCGTCCTCTCCGAGGGCGTGATGCATGTCGCGCAGCCGGAGCGTGCGCTCGCCGCCGCGCGTGCGGCGATGCCGACCGACCCGTGGCGGCTCGGCGCCATGCAAGTCGTCACCGCGCTGACCGGATCGGCCTTGCTGGCGCTGGCGCTCGCAAAGGGAAAGCTCAGCGCCGAGGAGGCGTGGGCGGCCGCCCATGTCGACGAGGACTGGCAGAGCGCGCAATGGGGCAAGGACGCGCTTGCACGTCAGCACCGCGACTTCCGCTGGTCCGAGATGCAGGCGGCGGCGAAGGTGCTCGCGACTGTCTAGAAATTGAAACGCTAGTCCTTCGCTGTTCCGGCCCCCTTCGTATCGGCCGGAGCCTGCGCCGCGGCCGAGAGATCGAGCGGCTGCTGCGCCTCGTCGCGGTCGAACGGAGCCGGCAGGATCACCCGCACTTTTGCGTCGCCGCGATCGATCGGCGCGAACGCCGTCGCCGGATTGGCATGCTTCGCGGGCGGCGCGGCACGGTCCTTTTGCCGCGCATGCTTAGCCGTGCGCCCGGCCGCTTTGCGCGCTCCTTGGCGCGCCTCTTGTCGTGCAACGAAACGCTCCGCGACCAGCCGCATGATCGACGGCGAGATCAGCCGCGAGCGCTTGATGTCGACGAAATCGTCCTCGTCATACGGCCGTGCGCGCGCGCCCTTGAAGGCGACGACCTTGCCGCCGCCAATGGCGATCATGTCGCCGGGGCGCAGCGTCGGATCGTCATAGACCGGGCCGGTCGGGATCGCGCCGCGCGGGCGGCACGTGCAGGCGGCGACCGCCGCCGTCTTGAAGAGGTCGGCGACCTTGAGCTTGGCATAGGACGTCCGGTGCTTGTTCGTCGCGACCGCGGTGCTCATGTCGGCGCCGGGATGACGCATATAGACCTGCGTCTGCGCGCCCGGGCAGGCCATCTTGCACAGGAAGGCGTTGAGCGCAGCATCGCCGCCGCCGTTGGCGATCGGGAAGGCGTAACCGTCGCAAGTGCGCACACACATCGCCTGTGAGCCGCCGCCGGCGCTATCGCCGCTAAGCCTGCGCGGGGTCACCCGCAGGCGCATACGCGGCGTATCGTCCTCGTCCCCGCGCCAGTTCAGGCCCCTGCCGAATCCGCCGAACGAAAGGCTGCCGCCGCCGCGACGGGCGGCCTCTTCGCGGAAGAAGCGGTAGTTGTCCTCGCCTTCGCCGGCTAACGTGCGTGTGCCGGCCAGACAGACGAGGAGGACCAGGGCTTGGAAGGAGGCGGCCGACGCAAAGGCCGATCGATGCGCCGCGGGACCCTCAAGCGTCGCGCGGCGAGCCGCCATGTGCATGGCCCTTTTCAACACCAGGTTGGGGGACGATTGTACCGTTGGAGCGCCGGCGACATCAATGCGGCGCCTGCGGGCTGGTAAACGCCTTCGCCGCAGGCGAGTTGCATATGTGAATCAAACCGCGTCGTTCCTCGGTGGCGGGTGACGAGTGGTTCGTCCCTCCCCGGAGGGGAGGGTGGCTTGCGAGCCTCGCGAGCAAGCCGGGTGGGGACAGATTGGAGGTCCCCACCCGCCCTCGCTGAGCTCGGGCACCCTCCCCTCCGGGGAGGGATGACCCCTTGCCACAAGCGTCCGCCGCAAACGAAGGAGGGGGTCGCGCCGCGCCCCGCCCGTGCTATGGCAGGGGGGACGGACCGAAACCTCTGGGCTTGGTATGAAGGACATCCTGGACACCCTGGAAGAGCGGCGCGAGGCAGCGCGCGCCGGCGGCGGCGAGAAGCGCATCGAGGCACAGCACAAGCGCGGCAAGCTGACCGCGCGCGAGCGCATCGAACTTCTCCTCGACAAGGGCTCGTTCGAGGAGTTCGACATGTTCGTCGAGCATCGCGCGACCGAGTTCGGCATGGAGAAGACGAAGATTCCGGGCGACGGCGTCGTCACCGGGTGGGGGACTGTGAACGGCCGCACCGTCTTCGTCTTCGCCAAGGACTTCACCGTGTTCGGCGGCTCGCTCTCCGAGACGCATGCGCAGAAGATCACCAAGATCCAAGACATGGCGATGAAGGCGCGCGCGCCGATCGTCGGCCTGTTCGATGCCGGCGGCGCGCGCATCCAGGAGGGCGTCGCCGCGCTCGGCGGTTATGGCGACGTGTTCAAGCGCAATGTCGTTGCCTCCGGCGTCATCCCGCAGATTTCCGTCATCATGGGGCCGTGCGCGGGCGGCGATGTCTATTCGCCGGCAATGACCGACTTCATCTTCATGGTGCGCGACACGAGCTACATGTTCGTGACCGGGCCGGACGTCGTGAAGACCGTCACCAACGAGGTGGTGACGTCGGAGGAGCTCGGCGGCGCCTCTGTGCATACGACGAAGTCGGCGGTCGCCGACGGTGCCTTCGACAACGACGTCGCGTGCTTGCTGCAGATGCGCCGGCTCATCGATTTTCTTCCCGCGAACAATCGCGACGGCGTGCCGGAGTGGCCTTCGTTCGACGACATCGAGCGCGAGGAGCCCTCGCTCGACACGCTGATCCCCGACAACCCGAACAAGCCTTACGACATCAAGGAGCTGATCCTCAAAACCGTGGACGAAGGCGACTTCTTCGAGATCGCCGACGCCTTCGCGAAGAACATCGTCACCGGGTTCGGACGCATCGCCGGGCGCACCGTCGGCTTCGTCGCCAATCAGCCGATGGTGCTCGCGGGCGTGCTCGACGCCGACGCGAGCCGCAAGGCGGCGCGGTTCGTGCGCTTCTGCGACGCGTTCGAAATCCCGATCGTCACCTTCGTCGACGTGCCGGGCTTCCTCCCCGGTACGGCGCAGGAATACGGCGGGCTCATCAAGCACGGCGCGAAGCTTCTCTTCGCCTATTCGCAGGCGAGCGTGCCGCTCGTCACGATCATCACGCGCAAGGCCTTCGGCGGCGCTTATGACGTCATGGCGTCGAAGCACATCGGCGGCGACATCAACTATGCTTGGCCGACGGCGCAGATCGCGGTGATGGGCGCGAAGGGCGCGGTCGAGATCATCTTCCGCCAGGACGCCGGCGATAAGGACAAGATCGCCGCACGCACCAAGGAATACGAGGACCGCTTTCTCTCACCCTTCGTCGCCGCCGAGCGCGGCTATATCGACGAGGTGATCAAACCGCACTCGACCCGCCGCCGCATCGCCCGCGCGCTCGCGATGCTGCGCGGCAAGAGCGTCGAGATGCCGCCGCGCAAGCACGATAATCTGCCGTTGTAGCCAAATACCGTTGAAATTTGGCATCTGATGCATTAGCATCTGATGCATGCGCACCACGCTTGATATCGATGATGACGTCCTCAGGGCGGTGAAGGAGCTGGCAAATTCGCGCCGCTCGACTGCCGGCGAGGTCCTTTCGGACCTGGCGCGACGAGCTTTGACGTCTTCGGTAGAGCCTTCCGGCGATGGGCCGGCCGGGGCTACGCTCAAAAACGGCTGGTATGTGCTGCCCAGCCGCGGCGGCCCTCCAGTCACGAGCGAACTGGTCCGGCATCTGCTCGAAGAAGCGGATTTGGAAGATGCAGGCCTGCGGTCGAAGCAGGAGGACTAGTGCGCGCTTTGTTTGACGTGAATGTCCTGCTCGCACTCTTCGATCCCGGCCATATCCATCATCCGCGATCACTTAATTGGTGGGCTGAAAATCAAGCGGACGGCTGGGCAAGTTGCCCGCTAACGCAAAACGGATTTCTGCGCGTGCTCTCGGGGCGAGGTTATATCCGTCCGCGCAACATGGCCGACGCATTGGCGCTCCTGACCGCGCAGACCGAGCGGCCTGGTCACGTCTTCTGGTCGGATGATGTGTCGATCATGAACCTCGAGACGTTCGAGCGGAGCCGTTTGCTCGGCCCGCGTCAGATTACGGATATCTATCTTCTCGCACTGGCCGTGAAGAATGGCGGTCGGCTCGTCACGTTGGATCGAAGCATCCCTCTCGCCGCTGTGCGCGGCGCTGAAGCGAAACATCTCGTTGTGATCTGAATAATGCTAGACGATCTTGAGTTCGATCTTTGCAAGGAGATATCCCCAATGCTCCGCGCCATCTTCACGGCGGCAGCCTTATCGCTGGCTACGTTTGTCACCACCGCAACGACACCCGCCCACGCCCAGCAAGGAAAACACATGACCACAGCGTCCGGCCTGCAGATCATCGAAGTGAAAGAAGGCACCGGGGCGTCGCCGGCGGGCAAGACCGCGGTGGTGCATTATACCGGCTGGCTCTATCAGAACGGGCAGAAGGGCGCGAAGTTCGACTCCTCGGTCGACCGCAAGGAGCCGTTCGAATTTCCGGTCGGCGCCGGCCGCGTCATCAAGGGCTGGGACGAGGGCGTCGCCAGCATGAAGATCGGCGGCAAGCGCACGCTGATCATTCCGCCCGCGCTCGGCTATGGCGCGCGCGGCGCCGGCGGCGTCATCCCGCCGAACGCGACCTTGATGTTCGACGTCGAACTGCTGGCGGTGAAGTAGCGAACGTCGCCCACGTCCCGTTTCGCTGCATGCGAGCTCCAATGGGCCATGGCGAAATCATCCCCCGCCGCTCGCCTTCGCGCCCTCTGCCTCGCGCTGCCGGAGGCGGTGGAGATGGAGACGTGGGAGCGGCCGACCTATCGCGTGCGCGGTAAGATCTTCGCGCTGGAGCGCGAGACCGACGAGCGCCCCGCGGTGTGGTGCAAGGCGCCGCCGGGAAGCCAGGCGGTGCTCACCGGCGCGGACCCGGATCGTTTCTTCGCGCCGCCCTATGTCGGGCCGAAGGGCTGGGTCGGCATGTGGCTCGACGCCCGTGTCGACTGGACCGAGGTCGATAAGCTCGTCCGCCGCAGCTACGGCCTGATCGCGCCGAAGAAGCTCGTCGCGAAACTCACCGGGAAATAACGGCGGCGGCGCGTTCATTTCACGGCCGCATTCTCATGCTGCCGTGCGCTTCGAAGCGCGCAGCATCGACGGAGGCGGCGGCGATGAACAGACGGCTCCTCTTGCGCGGCGGCGTTGGCGTCGCGGCGCTCGCCGCGCTTGGCGGGGCAGGCTGGATCGTCTCGCTGCCGGCGCCGACGCGGCGGACCGTACCGCCGCCCGTTCCGCCGCAAGAAATCGACGCCATCCTCGCGACGCTGAAGCCGCCGAAGCGGCCGCGCCCGCTGATCGCGATCATCGGCGTCAACGAAGGCACCGAGATCAACGACTATGTGATGCCGTTCGGCATCCTGCGGCGCGCCGACGTTGCGGATGTCTTCGCGGTCGCGACGAAAGAGGGGTCGGTGACGCTCTTCCCGGCGCTTAAGGTCGAGGCGCAGGCGAGCGTCGCCGCCTTCGACGCGGCGCATCCGCAGGGTGCCGACTACGTCATCGTTCCGGCGATGCATCGTGACGACGATCCGGCGGCGCTCCAATGGATCAAGGCGCAGGCCGCCAAGGGCGCAACGATCATCGGCGTTTGTGCCGGCGCGAAGGTCGTCGCCGCCGCCGGACTGCTCGACGGCAAGCGCGCGACGACGCATTGGTATTACCTCAAGGAGATGCGCGCCAAGCATCCCACGATCGAATACGTCGCCGATCGGCGCATCGTCGCCGACCGCGGCGTCGTCACGACGACGGGCATCACCGCTGCGATGCCGATGACGCTGACATTGATCGAGGCGATCGCGGGACGCAGCCGCGCGGAAGCCGTGGCGCAAGGCCTCGGCCTGTCGCATTGGGATGCGCGCCACGACAGCAGCGCGTTCCGCCTGACGCGGCCGTTCGCGCTGACGGTGATGCGCAATCGCTTCGCGTTCTGGAACCACGAGGAGCTGGGCATCGCGCTCGAAGACGGCGTCGATGAAGTCTCGCTGGCGCTGGTCGCCGACGCGTGGTCGCGGACCTATCGCTCGCAGGCGCTGACGTTCGCGCCGACGGGCGAGGCACGGCAGAGCCGCAACGGCCTGCGGATTTTCCCCGATCGCGTCATGGCAAAATGGCCGACCGCGCGCTTGCTCCCGCCGATCGCAGATCCGCCGCCGGAAGCGCTCGATAAGACGCTCGACGCCATCGCGTCACGCTATGATGCGGGCACGGCGAACATCGTCGCGATGCAGCTCGAATATCCGCAATCGACGACGGCGTAGCATTTCGAGGCCGTTTCAGCGCGGCGTCGATGCGAAGATATCGCGCCTCAGCGCTTCGGCTGAAACGCCTGGGTTGTTCCGCGCATAGATCACGTCGTGTCTCGAGAGGACGTCCTGCAACTCGTCCTCGGTGAATCGCGATCGGCCGAGAATTTGTTTTATCTTGTAATCGTCGGCGGCGAAGGGCTTGCCCGCTGCCCAGCATATGAGATTGAACCGGCAAGCGACGTCACCCGGCATCGCCGCGACCTTTCGCGCCTCGGATCGAAAGACGTTTTCCGCGGCGGGAAACCGCGCGCGGTAGTCGGCGCTCGTGAGGATGGCTGCGGATTCGTAGCGCTGGTTCAAAAGGAGCCGCAGCAGCAAAGCGAGAATGATGATCGTGCGGCAATGTGCAACGCTCGTTCGCTGCGCTTGCGTCGTTTCGGCGAACCTGTCGTAGGCGATTGCGAATGCGACGGAGCTCGCGGCGACCAGATCGAATTGCGCGCTGTCGATGACGCCGTCGCCGCCAAACGCGACCATAAATGCGACGAGCGCCGTGAGGACGTTGAGGCCGGTGAATTTCGCCACGTCTGTTTTGCGGCATGGCCACGCCCAGATCGCCCACACGATCAAGGGGACGGCGACCCACTGGAGCTTGTGGATGCCGTCGAGCATCTTCCAGAGCGAATAATTTCGCGGCCACAGCACGTTTGTCAGAAAGTCGGCGCCGAAGACCGCGTAACAGATGGCGAGACCGGCCAATGCTGCTGCGACGGCGATCGCGGTTGCTCGCCACCGCTTGGCGTGCCCAGAGAGGAACATCCACGCGACGACGGTGATCGGAATTGCAACAAGGTTGTGCTTGAAGAAACCCGCCAGCACCATCAGCAGTAAAGCGGGCTCCGGCGCGCGTCCGTGTTTTACGCGCGAGAGAAACCACGCCAGCGCCGACACCATCAGAAGCTCGGCGAAGAGTTGCGGCTCGTTCGCGCCGATGAAGCGGTGAAAGGCCGCGGCCATCACGGCGATGAAGCAAAGGCCGCCAAGAATGGACGACGAGCGCGAGCCGCCGAGTTGCCTGACGACGGCGCCGGTCGCCATCGCCGTTGCGAAGAGCGCGATGACGGACACGGCGCGGCCCGCGAACAGCGAATTTCCGAAGAACGATCCGAGCCATCCGACGACGTAGAAAGAGAGCGGCGGATAGTTGTTGAGGACAAGCGCCGCGGCCGGCGGATACAGCGTGCCGCCGTGAACCGCGGCATCCTGGTGATAGGCATTCCAGCCTTCGTTGGGCATGATCTCGACGAGAAAGAACGCCCGGTATAGCGGCCAAACGAGGAAGTAGGCGGCGACGATCCCGAGCGCGATGAAGAGCGTTCTCTCCTTCACGGAAAACGATTGGCCGGCAGGTTTCGCAAGATCGTGCATGCCGCAGACGTGCCGGGAGGGCGGCGGAACGTCAACCTGGCCGCGTCACACACAGTCGTCATCGCCGGGCCTGTCCCGGCGATCTCGCTTAGGTGGACGCAGTGCTCTCCTTATCGGGATGGCCGGGACGAAAGGGCGTTCACGCCCGTCTTTGACGGGCTATGCCCGGCCATGACGGTCTTTCTTCACCTCTCCCATAGGGAGAGGTCGACGCGCGCAGCGCGGCGGGTGAGGGGTTACGGACTCTCGATAGGCTCTAACCCCTCACCCGGATCATCTCGCTGCGCTCGCCGATCCGACCTCTCCCTCTGGGAGAGGTGAAGAGGCGCAGCCGCGCTCTCTCCCGTGTCGTCCCCGCGAAAGCGTGGACGACTCTGTCATTTCGGATTGCCGCACTCGGATCGGCGCTTCGCGCCGTCCGAGCACAGGCGAAGCGGCAAGTCCGGAATCCATACGCCGCAGCGCCAGCGATCATCCGCAGCACCGGGATTATGGATTCCGGGTTCGCGCTGCGCGCGCCCCGGAATGACAGGCCTTGACACGCCAAAGAAAATATTCGCAATTATATACTTGACTTAGCATCCGGGATTTGCGACATTGGCCTCATAGGAGCTAGCCATGTCTGCAAACATCACCGCCCCCGAGTTCACCAACGAAGGTGCCGCCATTGCGCATCTTGAAGCCTCGCGCTGGGGCAACGAGCCGGTCTGCCCTCATTGCGGCTCCGTCAACGTCCATCGCATGGGCGGCCAGACACAGGCCGGAATGTTCCTGTGCAACGATTGCCGCGACAAGTTCACCGCCCGCACCGGCACGGTGATGGAGCGCTCGCATATCCCCGTTCACAAATGGCTGCTGGCCATTCACCTGATGAGCGCCAGCAAGAAAGGCATGTCGGCGCACCAACTGCATCGCATGCTCGGCATCACCTACAAGTCCGCGTGGTTCCTCGCGCATCGCATTCGCGAAGCGATGATCGACGCCGCTCCCACGCCGCTTGGTGGCGAAGGCAAATCCGTGCAGGCCGACGAGACCTACATCGGCAACACATCGAAGCGCGCCAAGGGCTACAAGAAGGGCATGCGCCACAAAGAGCAAATCGTTGCGCTCGTTGAGCCGAAGGGCAAAGCCCGCGTCGTTCACGTCAAGAAGGCGACTGCCGTTGGCGTGCGCGAAATTCTGGTAACGAACGCGCACCGCTCGTCAGAACTGCACACCGATGAAAGCCGTCTCTACACTGAGGTCGGCAAAGAGTTTGCTGCGCACAAGACGGTTGTTCACTCCTGGAACCAACGCGGCGAATACGTCGGCAAGGACGGTCAGACCACCAACGCTGCCGAGAACTTCTTCGGCATCTTCAAGCGCGGCATGGTCGGCACCTATCACAAGTGCGAGGCGCAACACCTACAGCGCTATGTCACGGAATTTGAGTTCCGCTTCAATCACCGCATCGGCCTTGGCGTGAACGACAAGATGCGCGCGGAAGCACTCTTGAAGGGCATCGAAGGCAAGCGCCTCACCTATCGACGGCTTGACGAAGCGTAAGACCGTCAAGCAGCAGGTGAAGGCGTTTATGCGCTGGCGCAGGCAATTCAAATTGGGCGGTTGACTAGCCCTCTGTCGATACTGTCGAGCCTGATTTTCATCGCTTCTGGCGAGACTTGAAAAAGGCGAGCAAGGTAGTTGGGGTCGTGCTGTTGCTGGCGCAGCTTCTTCACTAATCGTATCGGCATTAAAATATCCGCCGCTAACCGATTGGCCTGCACTTCGTACTGATTGGATAGCTCGCTTCGATACATCGTATCATCAATAAGGCCCGTATTGATGAGATCGCGATGCAAAATGAAATGCGCGATCTCATGCGCATGAGTGAATCTTTGACGATTGGGGTGCTGCTCAGAATTCAAATAAATGGCGAAGCCAGACGGACCGCCGCGCACAGAATCTCGCATCAACTGGCCAGAGATCGATGATCCTAGACGCGCCGTATAGACCTTGATTCCAAGGTCACGACTAATCGCCTGCAAATCTACAGGAGCGCTATGTTGATAGCGAGCCACAACAGAGAACGGACTAGTATCATCCATTTTTTTCGCTCGTGACCGCCGCTACAATAGCCTCCGCCTCCTGAGCATCCGTTTCGCTTATTGGCGCATCCATTGTCGTGCGCGCTGCCACAGAGCCTGCGACGCCCTCAGCTGTCTTTGTGGCGACGGTTTTGGCTTCATCCCGCGCCGCACTTTCGATCAATTCCATCGCGTTCTTGTACGTCCAGACCGCTAAGATCGCGATAAAAAAGGCACCAACAGCGATCATCACTCCAAGGGCTGTAAGGAGGATGGCTACAAAATCCTTGTATTCAAGGGTTTGGGTCTGCGCCATCGAAATCGCGCCGTGGCACAAGAAGTAACCCAAAACGCAGGATAGAGCGATGTTCCACGCAAAACAGACAGCAATGGTAGCCTTCCAGATCATCTCTCGCTTTTAGCGCGAGATTTGCCCTCCTTGCTACTTTTTTTGGTTGCCCTCTTCCCTACCTTCATATCCTTCTGATGCTTCGGCGGCGCTTTCAGCAGGTTGCCGAGCACTCGTTGGAACTCAGGGTCTTTCGTCGGATTGTCTGCTTTCTGTTTCATGGCAGCTTGACCCGATAGAATTGGCGATTTGTTTTCATCTCATAAATGAACGGGCCTTTGCCGCTACGAGCGAGGTCCTGCATTTTATGATGGCGCGCCGTCAGGTGGCACAACGTAGTCCATCGATTTTCGTTTGCTGAGGGCAGATAGAAACAACGAATCGAATGTTGCTTGATCGCAAGTAGTTCGTTTTCGAGCAGATGCCACTTACGATCTTGGCTGACGACTACCCACTGTCGGGGTCCCACGATGCCGAACATCTCGTCGTCCGGCATATTTTTGGCGAACCCCTCGTCCTGATGCCATCGTATGTGAACGGGGGGCCGCATCGAATGCAGCGCTTTCGGTAATCGGACGCCGAAGGTCCGGTCAAAGAAAAATACTAATTTATCCACGTGTTCGGTCGGTCGGGGTCGATTTCAATCAACTCGAACCGAAGCGCCGCCGACACAAAATCATGCGCCAAGTCGTAGTCTGCGGCGATGTCCGCCAGACTTTCGCCGCTCTTCCAGCGCTCGCGCAAAACCCACGTCGGAATGCCATCCACACTTGGCGCCCCAAACGCCACGCGCGGATCAAGGCGGATCGGGCTATCTAGCCCGCCAACCTTCCATCGCAAGACCGTACCAACCTCTGTGTCATATTCGAATTCTTGAAGAAGCCCGCTCAGAATCTCATTCCAAGCAAGTTGCCCGTTTTCATTCAGGGCTAAGAGCTTCTCTTTGTCGCTGGCTACGATTTGATCGTAGTCCATGAAAAGTTCTTTTCCGTCCGTCTTGAAGCGATAGTGAGCGAACGGAAACTCGTTTTCGAACTCCTTTTGAAGGTACTCTCTCGCTTCACGAATCCTTCGGAGCTTCACGCCAGACTTGCGCATGGCGGCAACGACGCCGACCTCGATCAATTGCAAATATGAAAGAGCCTCGCCGGTGTCGCGGTGTGAGACCGCCCTGCGCCCGCCTCTAATCTTCTGCCAATTTCCAATCGTCTGCTGAGTCGTTCGCGCGTAGCGCGCCGCTTCGGCCACGAGATACGCGGGGGCCGTCAGCCTCTCTTTCCAAAGCGATGTGTGTTGGGTCGCGGCCATGCGTCTCTGCCGTTTCTCCCCCGCCCGTCGGCGGCGGCAACGTTGCATATTCGCTGAAACCCCTCAATCAGAAGTTAGTTCGATCCCGAATGCCTCCTTGTCTTAGCTAAGTCCTTGCGCCGGCCTGTCCGTTGCAGAAATACCGTCGCAGGGTGCTAAGTCAAGTATATAATTGCGAAAATATTCCTATGATGCGTCGTCCACTCCACGAGGGGCGTCTTCCGGAGGCGTCTTGGAGATGGGAGTGGATGCGGCGCCCGCGGGCCGGCTCTACGCAAGCCGTCACTCGGGGGACACCGGGGC
>JBFWXB010000062.1:0-23724 GCA_050187875.1 Variibacter sp. | reverse complement strand
CGCTTCCGCAGATCATTGGAAAGAGGTCGAGCCATCAGATGCTGGCCTCCAGCCCAGCCAGCATCTTGAATCACAAACCCAAGTCCTCGGGAATCCCCGCGATTCAATTAAGCCGTGAACCGCTCTAAATGCGATCGGCGCCGATCATGGTCCTGTCCCGACCAACGGCGCGATGAGCGTACGATACGCAAAATCGACCTGACGGTATTCATCCTCGCATGACTCGGCGCGGTCACCCGGCAGATAGCCGAGGGACACGACTTCTGAGAAAAGCTCCTTGTCTGAGCCGTAAGCGATGCAGAGGAGGTTGAAGAGGCGCTGCGCCGGCGTGCCGTGCTCGTTCGCGTAGCTGGTGTAGCGCCCGATCCGGAGCCGCAGCCGTGTGAGGTCGCGCGGCCGCGTGACCTTCAACTCGCTGGCGTAGCCGAAGGCCGTGCCGAGGATGAGGCGATGCTTCTTTTCTTTCGGCCATTGCAGAACGATGTAAGCCGCGAACTGATCGGCCGCGTCCTCCTCGCGCCCGAGCACGGGCACCTTGAACAGATCGAAGACGGCATGGCCGGCCTCGTGCATGAACACATCGACGATCGGGCCGACAAACGCATCTTCGAGCGAGACGGCGGCCGGACGGCTGGGCGACCGCGCGGCGCGTAAAACGTCGGCGACATATTCGTAGCAGACGGACACCACGCCATCCTCATAGAAGGCGTTCGACTCGCCGGCGCAGCTCTTCAATTCCAAGCGTAGCGGCCGTGGCCAACGGAACACGGTGAGGAGCTCTCGCACGCGCTCGAGCACGCGGCTCCGCTTGAGAAGATCATGGACCGGTTGGTGTGCCGGATCGGCAGGCGCATCATAGCTGATGTCGATGCGTCCCGATTCCGGGAGCTGCGCGCCTTCCGATGGTTGCGCGCCGGCCGCGATCGGCAACATCATCGCGACATACGCGGCCAACGCTACCGGGATCGCAGCTCGCCGGATCGGCCCGTGGCGTCCCATGGCGTCGCCTCGTCGACAATGGTGTCGCGTCCTGGACTTTATCAAAGTCTCCACGGCCGCCGCCATGTCCCGATGTCGCGCCTCGCCGGAGAGACGCGGCGTCGGACGAGGAAAGCAGGTCGTCATGCGCGTCCCCGGACCTGATCCGGAGATTGACCCGCGCATCCATCATCCAAAGGAACTCGTGCAATGAGGATGGATTGCCGGGTCAAGCCCGGCAATGACGATTGAGTATTAGGCCGCGACTTCTTCCGGCGCTTTGGCGCGTGCGGGATTGTAATTGAGGATCGGCATCAGCCAACGTTCGCATTCCTCGACCGTCCAGCCTTTGCGCGCCGCATAGTCCTCCACCTGATCGCGCTCGATCTTGCCGACGCCGAAATAGTGGCTTTCCGGGTGACCGAAATAGAGCCCGCACACGGACGCGCCGGGCCACATCGCGAAGCTTTCCGTGAGCTTCACACCGATGCGCTCTTCGCCGGCGAGGAGCTTGAACAGCGTCGCCTTCTCGGTGTGATCGGGCTGCGCCGGATAGCCGGGCGCCGGGCGGATGCCGCGGTAGCTCTCGCGGATGAGCGCTTCCGCGTCGAGCGTCTCGTCCGGCGCGTAAGCCCAAAGCTCCTTGCGCACGCGCTCATGCATGCGCTCGGCAAAGGCTTCGGCGAGCCGGTCGGCCAGCGCCTTCACGAGGATCGCCGAATAATCGTCGTTCGCGCGCTTGAAGCGAATGGTCGCGTCCTCCTCGCCGACGCCCGCGGTCACGACGAAGCCGCCGACATAGTCGGCGACGCCGCTGTCGTGCGGCGCGACAAAATCGGCGAGCGCGACATTCGCCCTGCCCTCGCGGCGGACCAGTTGCTGGCGCAAGGTGTGCAGCATGGCGAGCGGCGCGCCGCGCTTCTCGTCATTGTAAATCGCGATATCGTCGCCGATCGTGTTGGCCGGCCAGAAACCGACGACCGCGCCGGCCTTGAACCAGCCTTCGCTCGTGATCTGGCGCAGCATCGCCTGCGCATCGTCGTAGAGGCCGCGCGCCGCCTCGCCGAATTTCTCGTCATCTAGAATCGCCGGGAATTTTCCCTGCAGCTCCCACGTCGAGAAGAAAGGCGACCAGTCGATATAGGGAACGAGCTCCGCGACGGAATAATCCTCGAACACCCGTGTCCCAAGGAACGACGGTCGGATCGGTTTCGCCTCGCCTGACCAATCGACCTTGAGACGGTTCGCGCGCGCGGCGGCAAGCGACAGACGCTCCTTGTCCTCTTGGGCGCGCGCGTGGGCGGCCGCGATGCGCGCATATTCCGCACGCACCGTCGAGACATAATCCGGTCGCGCCTCGCGCGACATCAGCGAAGACGCAACGCCGACGGCGCGGCTCGCGTCGTTGACATAGACCGTCTGCCCGCGCCGGTAATTCGGATTGATCTTCACCGCCGTATGCACGCGGCTCGTGGTCGCACCGCCGATGAGGAGCGGCACGTCGAAGCCCTGGCGCTCCATCTCGGCGGCGACATGGCACATCTCGTCGAGGGACGGCGTGATGAGGCCCGACAGGCCGATGATGTCGACCTGCTCGGCGCGCGCCGTCTCGAGGATCTTCGCCGCCGGCACCATGACGCCGAGATCGATGACCTCGTAATTGTTGCACTGAAGAACGACGCCGACGATGTTCTTGCCGATATCGTGCACGTCGCCCTTGACGGTCGCGAGCAGGATCTTCCCGACGCTGTTGCTCTGGCCTTTGTCGTTCGCCGCTTTCTCCTCCTCCATGAACGGCAGGAGATAGGCGACCGCCTGCTTCATCACGCGCGCCGACTTCACCACTTGCGGCAGGAACATCTTGCCGGAGCCGAACAGGTCGCCGACGATGTTCATGCCATCCATCAGCGGCCCCTCGATGACCTTCAGCGGGCGCTTCAAGGTCTGGCGCGCTTCTTCCGTGTCCTCGTTGATGAAATCGGTGATGCCGTGGACGAGCGCATGGGAAAGGCGGCGCTCCACCGGCCATTCGCGCCAGGAAAGATCGGCCTCTTTCTTCTCCTTGCCCTGCCCGCGGAAGCGCTCCGCGAGCGCAAGCAAACGCTCGGTTCCATCGGATCGGCGATTGAGGACCACATCCTCGCAGGCCTCGCGCAATTCCGGATCGAGATCGTCATAGACGGCCATCTGCCCGGCATTGACGATGCCCATGTCCATGCCCGCCTTGATCGCGTGATAGAGGAACACGGAATGCATCGCCTCGCGCACCGGCTCGTTGCCGCGGAACGAGAACGAGAGGTTCGAGACGCCGCCCGAAATGTGAACATGCGGCAGGCTCTCGCGGATCTTGCGCGTCGCCTCGATGAAGGCGACGCCATAGCCGTCATGCTCTTCGATGCCGGTTGCGATGGCGAAGATGTTGGGATCGAAGATGATGTCTTCGGGTGGGAAGCCAACCTCGTCGACGAGGATGTGATAGGCGCGCGTGCAAATCTCAACCTTGCGCGCAAGCGTGTCCGCTTGGCCCTTTTCGTCGAAGGCCATGACGACCACGGCCGCGCCATAGCGCCGCACGATCTTGGCATGCGCAATGAAGGCTTCAACGCCTTCCTTCATCGAGATCGAGTTCACGACCGGCTTGCCCTGCAGGCACTTCAAGCCGGCCTCCATGACGGCGAATTTCGAGGAATCGACCATCACCGGAACGCGGGCGATGTCGGGCTCCGACGCAACGAGATGGAGAAACTCGACCATCGCCTTCTCGGAATCGAGAAGGCCCTCGTCCATGTTGACGTCGATGATCTGCGCGCCGTTCTCGACCTGGTCGCGCGCGACCGCGAGCGCGGCGGGATAGTCGCCGGCCGTGATCAGCTTGCGGAACTTGGCGGAGCCGGTGACGTTCGTGCGCTCGCCGACGTTGACGAAGGGAATCTCGGGCGTCAGCGTGAACGCCTCGAGCCCGGAGAGGCGCAGCCGCCGCGTCACCTCTGGAATCTTGCGGGGCGCTTTGCGCGCGGCAGCACCCGCGATTGCGGCGATGTGCGCGGGCGTGGTGCCGCAGCAGCCGCCGACGATATTGACGAGGCCGGCGTCGACGAATTCGCCGAGAAGCTCGGCCATATATTCCGGGCTCTCGTCGTAGAGGCCGAATTCGTTCGGCAAGCCCGCGTTCGGATAAGCGATGACGAGCGTGTCGGCGATGCGCGATATGGCGTCGATATGCGCGCGCAGCTCCTTCGCGCCGAGCGCGCAGTTGAGACCGACCGCAAGCGGCGCCGCATGGCGGATCGAATGCCAGAAGGCTTCCGGCGTCTGGCCCGACAGGGTGCGGCCGGAGAGGTCGGTGATCGTCCCCGAGATGATGACCGGGACGCGGACGCCGCGCTTCTCGAAGAGCTCATCGATGGCGAAAAGCGCCGCCTTGGCGTTGAGCGTATCGAAGATCGTCTCGACGAGAAGGATATCGACGCCACCGTCGAGCAAGCCTTCCGCCTGCTCGGCATAGGCTTCGCGCAGCTCATCGAACGAGATCGCGCGAAAGCCGGGACGATTGACATCCGGCGACATCGACGCCGTGCGGTTGGTCGGGCCGAGCGCGCCGGCGACGAAACGGCGACGTCCGTCCTCCTTGGCGACGAGGTCGGCCGCTTCACGCGCGAGCCGCGCGCCTTCGACGTTGAGCTCGCGGGCGAAACCTTCGAGGCCGTAGTCGGCCTGCGCGATACGGGTCGAGGAGAAGGTGTTGGTCTCGACGATGTCGGCGCCGGCGCGGAAATAAGCCGCGTGGATATCGCGCACCGCGTCCGGCAGCGTGATATTGAGCAGGTCGTTGTTGCCGCGCAGGTCTTGCTTCCAGTCGGCGAAGCGCGCGCCGCGGAAGCCGGCTTCGTCGAGCTTCAGCGCCTGAATCTCGGTGCCCATCGCACCGTCGAGGATGAGGACACGCTCGCGCGCAAGATCGCGCAGGATTTTCTCGGTTTCTGATATTGCAGGACGCGACATAAGCTCACTTGCTCTCAACAAATTCCAGACGATTGCCGAATGGATCGTGGGTGTGAAAACGGCGCAGACCCGGAATGGTCTCGTTGTCCCAGGTCACGTCATGGCCGCGGCCGCCGACACGCGCCGCGAGCGCGTCAATGTCGGAGACGGCGAAGGCCGGGTGCGCCTTACGCGCCGGTGCGAAATCCTTCTCGACGCCGAGATGGAGCTGCCGCGCGCCCGCCTGCACCCAGATGCCGCCACGCGCCTTGAGCGCCGCCGGCTTCTCGATCTCGGGCATCGCGAGCAGCGCCACGTAGAAGGCGCGGCATGCGGCCTCCGCCTGCGGCGGCACGGCGATCTGCACATGATCGAGATCGAGGATGGCCATGACTATGCCGCCGCCTTCTCCGCGCGCGGGCGCAGGCCGAGCAGATGGCAGATCGCATAGACGAGATCGGCGCGGTTCATCGTATAGAAATGGAAATCGGTGACGCCGCGATCAACGAGGTCGAGCACCTGCTCGGCCGCCACGGCGGCCGCGATCAGCTTGCGCGTCGCGGGGTCCTCATCGAGGCCTTCGAAGCGCTGTGCGAGCCAATCCGGAACGCTCGCTCCGCACCGCGCGGCAAACGTCTTCGTCTGCTTGAAGTTCTGCACCGGCAGGATGCCAGGCACGATCGGCACGTCGATGCCGCGCGCGCGGACGCGATCGACATAGCGGAAATAAAGTTCGTTATCGAAGAAGAACTGGGTGATGGCGCGCCCTGCCCCAGCGTCGACCTTCGCCTTGAGCATGTCGATGTCGGCGTCGACCGTCGGGCTGTCGGGATGCTTCTCCGGATAGGCGGACACGGACACTTCGAAGTCGCCGGCGCGCTTGATGCCGGCGACGAGCGCCGCGGAATTCTCGTAGCCGCCGGGATGCGCGGCGTAACGTTCGCCCGCGCCATCGATCGGATCGCCGCGCAGCGCCACGATGTGGCGCACACCGGAGCTCCAATAGCCGCCGATCACCTCGTCGATTTCGCGGCAAGTCGCGGCGACGCAGGTGAGATGCGCCGCCGGAATGAGATCGGTTTCGGTGAGCACGCGCTTGACCGTCGCGTGCGTGCGCTCACGTGTCGAGCCACCGGCGCCGTAGGTCACTGACACGAAGGTCGGCGAAAGCGGCGCGAGGCGCGTGATGGAATCCCAGAGCGTGCGATCCATCTCTTCCGTCTTCGGCGGGAAGAACTCGAAGGAGACGCGGATCGCAGGCTTACGCGACTGCTCGGCGACGCGGCTCACGCGCTCGATATTGACGTCTGTGACTGTCATCACGCCACCTCACGCGCAGGATCGGCCAAAGCAAGACGCGGGTCGCGGCCAAGCCAGAGAGAGACGGCAATCTTGCCTTCTCCGTCCGGCTCCGGCGCGAGATCGCGATGCGAGACAAAGTCGAGGCCGGCCGCCGTTATCCATTGCTCCACTGTCTCGGACGCAAAGCCGAGCCGGCGATGCGCATGTTCCTCGCGCAGGAATTCGAGATCGTGCGGCGCGAAGTCGACGACGAGAAGCCGCCCGCCGGGACGCAGCACGCGCGCCGCCTCGCGCAGCGCGCCTGCGCCATCGTCGAGGAAGTGCAGCACCTGGTGCACGATGACGACGTCGAAGGAATCCTTCGGCAGCGCGAGGTCGTAGATGTCGCCTTGACGCACGGAGCAGTGCCGCAGGCCTGCGCGATCGAGCCGCGCCCGCGCCATCGAGAGCATCGCGGAGGAGAGATCGATGCCGACGCCGCGCTCAATGCGCGGGCCGAAAAGCTCGAGCATGCGACCAGTGCCGGTTCCGAGATCGAGCAGCGAGCGAAAATCGCGATCGCCGAGCGTCTCGACGATCGCATGTTCGAGCGCCGCCTCGGCGATGTGCAGCTTGCGGATGCGATCCCACTCGCCGGCATGCGCCTGGAAATAAGACTGTGCGGCCGCCGCGCGCGCGGCGCGCACCGCGGTGAGCCGTTCGCGGTCGCGCAGGATCGTCTCGTCGGTGGGATCGGCGCTGGCAATCACGTTACGCGCGAGCTCGGCAGCGATGCCTTCCGGGAGCCGGAAGAACGCCCAGCTACCCTCGCGCGAGCGCTCCACAAGACCGGCCTCGGCTAGCAGTTTCAAATGCCGCGAGATGCGCGGCTGCGACTGGCGCAGAATGTCGGTGAGATCGGATACGGTGAGCTCCGCCTCCGCGAGCAGCGCCAGGATGCGCAGGCGCGTCGGCTCCGCCGCGCCCCGCAGCAGCGCGTTCAAGGCCTCAAACGAGAGATGCTTCCGTTCGACCATTTGGCCAATATAGCAGGGCCTAAGCGAGACATAAAGATATCTTTATGAGATTAAATGATTTCCGGAAGTATCCGGCATTGGTGCAACTTTCGTTCTAACTAACTGAGAATGCTCGCATTCCACGCGCAAACGGCGGCGCTCACAGGTCGATCGATACATTTGGGTTTGCGGCATCGGCGATGGCGGACGCGGTCCGGCCGCTACAGAACCGCGTGATGAGGGTGGCGAGGTCCGCCACCGCCGCATCCACGTCGCCGGCGCCGTTACTCTGGACCGTCACGATCGCGCGCGTCGTCTCCGGACGGATCAAGGAGCGTGCGTCCTGACGCCAGTTCCAGCGCCGGCACAGCACCTTTTCGGCGTCGGCGAAGACGACCTCACCCGGCTTGGGCGGCGACGGTTCGGTCTCGCCGTCGCCGTTCGCGGCATCCGCCATGTCGACGAACGTGTCGTCTTCGCGCGCATAGCGGAAAGCGAAGGGCGGCGCGACACGATCGAGATCGTCGGCGCCGAGCGGCAGCACATGCGCGAGCGAGACGGCGTTGTAGAGATCGACGAAGCCGTTCACGCGCGGCAGCTCGCGGCCGGCCAGCACGTTCTTCACCAGACGCTCGACCGACGAGCGATAACGTGTCTGCTTGATGCCGAAAGCCCTATAGGCCTCACGCCACGCGGCAATGCCAGGAATGGATGACAATTCCGTGCCTGCCCACCGCGCGCGAGCCGCCTCTCCACGCTGGTGAATGAGCGCATCAAGCTCGGCAGGACGTTCCGGCGGGATCGTGAGATCGGTCGCAACGACGACGCCGACGCGATAGCGAGGAAATGCCGACGCAATCGCGTCGATCGACAAAGTCAGCGGCATGAATGGCTGATCCAGGATGGATTTGTGCGGGCGCGCAGGCTCAGCATAATCTCGCACACTGTCAACATATTCCGATTGTGCCATGAGCATGCCCCGCAACGACGACACCGGCGACATCCGCGAAGGCGAGGTCGCCGTCGAGCTGCCGCCGCAGTTCGACGCCGGGCTTTATTTCATCGGCCGCGTGCGCACGCCGTGGAAAACGCGCGACGACTGCCCGAAGAACGTACGCGAGCGCGACGTCACCTGCACGCTCGAGATCGACGAGCGCTGGCAACCGGCGCTCAAGGACGTCGAAGGCTGCTCTCACCTGCTCGTTCTCTACTGGATGCATCAGGCGCGCCGTGACCTTGTGCTGCAGACGCCGCGGCACTACGGCGCGCAGCGCGGCACGTTCGCGCTGCGCTCGCCGGTGCGCCCGAACCCCATTGCCGCAAGTGTCGTGCGGCTCATCGGCGTGTCCGGCGCCCGGCTGACGGTGAGCACCCTCGACTGCATCGACGGCACGCCGCTCCTCGATCTCAAGCCCTATTTCGCCTCGACGGATTCGGCTCCCGATGCGGTCGTTACCTGGCATCAGACGAAACGGGAGCAGCCCGGAACCAAATAAAGGCCGCCGCGTTGTGAGTGCGGGACCTTAGCGACAAACATTCTGACCGCTCGCAAGGCGGCCGGCGATGAGCTGGCCGCCTTTGCTTTGACTTTACGTCGGATTCTCTAGGTCTTGGCTGACTTTTACTAACGACCTGGTTATCGGAAAGCAAAGCGATCATCTCTTCTTCAGCGCGATGGAACTTTGAACCTGGCTCGCCGTTTTCTCGACGAATTCGACGAGAGCACGGGGATCCATCATGTCTCACCTGAGAACCCTTTCGCATGCCGTCGGCGTCGCTCTGACGATCGGTTTCTGCAGCACCGCCGCCGTCGCCCAACCCCTGTCCCTGGCGCCGACCGCGCCGCGGTCCGTTTCGGCCTTCGACCAGGTCATGGCCGCCCCGGCGCCCTACGAGGCGACGCAGGAAGAGCAAGGCGCAGCCGAAGTCCCGGCGCAGTTCCGCCGCCAGATCGTCAGCTATTCCGGCCACGAGGCAGCGGGCACGATCATCGTCGATACCCCGAACACCTACCTTTATTACGTGCTCGGCAACGGCAAAGCTGTGCGCTATGGCATCGGCGTCGGCCGCGAAGGCTTTACGTGGTCAGGCGTGAAGTCGGTCGAGCGTAAGGCTGAGTGGCCGGACTGGATTCCGCCGGCCGAGATGATTGCGCGCCAGCCCTACCTGCCGCGCTTCATGGCCGGTGGCCCCGGCAATCCGCTCGGCGCGCGCGCGCTCTATATCGGCGGCACGGTGTACCGCATCCACGGCACCAACCAGCCGTCGTCGATCGGCAAGCGCGTCTCGTCCGGCTGCATCCGGATGCTCAACGCCGACGTCATCGACCTCTATTCGCGCGCCAATGTCGGCACCAGGGTCGTGGTGCTCCCCGACACGCGCCATCGCGCGCCGGCTTTGGCCGATGCCAATATCGGATCGCGTGTGAACTGAAAGTTCGCCATATCCATCTCGATAAACGGAAGCCTCCCTTTGCGGGAGGCTTCTTTTTGGCGGCGTGCAGCGGCATGTAGCCCGGGTGAAGCGCAGCGAAACCCGGGGGCCATCCTGTCAATCGTTCCCGGATTTCGCTTCGCTCCATCCGGGCTTTTCCTGTCGGACCTCGGTTCAGCTTTCGACGTGCGTCTTCAATCGCGCCAAAGCATCGTCCCACTGCCGCGACACGACATCGAGATAGTCGCGCAGATCCTCGATCGGCCGCAATTCGAGCCGGAACCGGCTCTCGCGCCCGACCCGCAGGCTCCGCACGACGCCCACATCGGCGAGAACGCGCAGATGCTTGGTGACCGCCTGTCGCGAAAGGTTGGTGCCTTCCGTGAGCCGCGCAATGGATTGCGGCGCGCCGTTGCCGAGTTTCGCGAGCACGGCGAGGCGCGTCTCGTCGCCGAGCGCGGCGAAAATCGCGGCGCGTGTTTTGAGCGAGCTAAGCCGCCGCTTGGTCGACATATTCGGCAATGTTCTGCATCTGCGCGGCCCATCCGCCCTCGTTCATGCGGAACGCTTCGGTGCGGCGGCTCGCCGGGATCTTGTCGAATCCGGATTCGACGACGCGGAGCCGCGTGCCGCCCGCCGCTTTCTCCAGTGTGAACTCGACGAGCGTCGGCGGCTCGCCCGAATAATCGACGTTCGGGTCGATGGCGAAAGGGTGCCAGTTGAACGAAAACAGGCGCTCGGGCTCCATCTTCCGCACCACGACTTCCATCACGAGGTGCTCGTAGCCCGGATAAGTGATCCGCCCGCGCGTCGGCTGCCCCGGAACGAACGGGCTTTCCAATTTAACGCGGAACCAGGTTCCGAATTCATTGTGATCGGTCAACGCGCGCCAGACACGCGCGAGCGGCGCCTTGAGCTCGATGGTCTTTTCAATGCGGTCGTTCATACGCAACCTCCGGGTTGCCTATTCAATAGTCCAGGCCACCTCGATGCGCAACCTTTTTGTTGCGTTTATCCTCGACGCATAGCAACGCACTGGACAGCGTCGGATTGGGGCGGCACATCAGGCCATGCGCACGAACGTCATTTTGAGCTGGAGCAGCGGGAAGGACTGCGCCTGGGCGCTGCATGTCTTGCGGCAGCGCTCTGACGTCACCGTTGCTGGCCTCGTCACGACCGTGAATGAAGCCTTCGGGCGCGTCGCCATGCATGGCGTGCGCATCGCACTCGCGCGACGCCAGGCCGAAGCCGCCGGGCTTTCGCTCGATGAGCTGGCGTTGCCGTGGCCGTGCCCGAACGAGACTTACGAACGCATCATGGCTGACTACGTGGCCCGCAAGGCCGCCGAAGGGGTCGGTGCGTTCGCCTTCGGCGATCTTTTCCTCGAAGATATCCGCCACTACCGCGAAGAGAAGCTTGCGGCAGCCGGCATGAAGGCGCTGTTCCCGCTCTGGGGCCTCGATACGAAGGCGCTCGCGCGCGACATGATCGCCGCCGGCCTCGATGCTCACATCGTCTGCCTCGATCCGCGCAAGCTCTCATCGGACTTTGCTGGCCGCCGCTTCGACCGCTCGCTCCTCACCGATCTGCCGGCCGGCATCGACCCTTGCGGGGAGAACGGCGAATTTCACACCTTCGCCTGCGCCGGGCCGATGTTCGTGCGGCCGATTGCCGTGCAGCGCGGCGAGGCGGTCGAGCGCGATGGCTTCGTGTTCTGCGACCTCGTTCCGACGGAGACCGAGCGCGAAGTGGTTAGCGCCGCAAGCCGAGTTGCTCGCTAGACGCAGCGGCGTCCGACTGCGCCGGCTTGATCCGCACATGCACGACGGCGGTGTCATCCGCATAAATGCGCTTCCAGCCGGGAAGCCGATCCATAAGCCCGACGGCGGGAAGCTGCGGACTGAACAGCGTCGCCTCGATCTTGTATTCGTCGAGCAGCGCCAAGAAATCCGGCACGTCCTGCAACATCACCGCACGATGATGGCGCACGACGAAGGCGGCGCCGTAGAGTTCCGTGCGGCCATCGATGAACGGCGCGATGCCGGAAGCGATCAGATAGCCGCCGAAGTCATATTCGTTGAGGACGCGACCCTGCGTCGCCTTCTTCAACGCGGCGACAGCGGCGACCGGGCTCTTCTGCGGATCGGGCGCATAGTGACGCGTTGCGGCGAATGCGAATCCCGTTCCCGCTAGCGCCAATGTCGCGATGGCAAACAGCACCGTCTGCTTGCGCAAGGATGGGCCGACGCTTCCTTCTTCGCCGAGGTGGCGCGCAAGCGGCGCGGCGACGAGAAGCGGCGCGAGGAGCGCGACGGCTTCGGCGCTGCGCACATGCGACAGCGCCGTATGCAGCAGCCCAAGCAGGATGAGGATGCGCAGCGGCGGCAGCGAGAAGCCGCGCAGCAGCACGAAGCCGAACGCGAGCAGCAGGCACAGCTCGAACGCCGAGAAGGCGCTGAAATCCTGCGGCTTCCATTCGCCGATGAGCGAAAACGCGGGGCCAAGGCCGAGAATGCGGAATGCCGCGAGGATCGTCTCCACGCCATAAGGCGTCGCACAGGCCGTCGCCGTCGCGGCGAGCCCGAAGATGATCCAGCGCACCAGCACCGTGAACCGTTGCGTGCGCTCGGCGTTCAGCGCCGCGTCGAGACCGAGCGGCGCGATGAGCGCCAGGCCGAGAATGAAGCCGCCGTGGAGGTTCGCCCACAAGGCCATCAAAGCGACGAGCGGCAGCGGCGGCACGGCCGCGCGATCGGCGGCGCGAACAAGCGCGCCCATCCATGCAACCATGATCGGCAGCGCGAGAACGTGCGGACGCGCCACGAGATGCGGCGCGGCGAGCATCACCGCGGCGATGACAAGCATTAATGTCGCAACGATGCTCAGGCGCGCGAGGAGCATTCGCGTCAGCAGCGCGAAAGCGAGCGCAGCGGCAAGCGCCGTGAGCGCGACGACTGCGCTCCATCCGCCCCCCTCATGCACGAGCGCAAGCGCGACCTGCGCCAGCCATTGCGTCGAGATCCATCGCGCGCCGTTGAAGGTCGACGAGAACGTGTCGACGTGCGGAACGGCGCGATGGTCGATGATCCAATGGCCGATGACGATCTGCCAGAGCGTATCGGGATCGTTCAGCAACTTGCCGCCGACGAGGAGCAGCAAGCCGCACACAGCAAATGCGACGCCGACAGGCAGCCCAATCAGCGTCGCCGATGCGGAGGATTGCGCCGCAGTATGCATCTGCGGCATCGCCACTTGCGACATTGCAACGTTTTTCGCCATGAGATTCGCCGCTATCCGCGGGGTTGTTTAGCTCCGCAACCCATAACCGCGGGTAAACCGGGGGGCGCCGCGCGTTGACAGGCGCCGCTCCCGGTCTACATTGGAGGTGTTCCGAGGGGTGCCCCGCAGGGGGCTGAGATACCGCGCGTGTGATGATCGCGGTGACCCTTTGAACCTGATCCGGGTCATTCCGGCGAAGGGACGGACTGTAGAGCCACAAAGAACCCCATCGGCTCTGCCAAAGCCCCACAAATCGCCCGATCCGGGTCTCCCTTTAGGACACGAAGGAGAGATCCGATGAACAAGCCGCTCCCCGCCTCCGAATTCCAGACGCCGAAGGTGACGACCGGGCCGCTGCCGTCCTCGCGCAAGGTCTATGTCTCGCCGGAAGCCGCGCCGGAGCTGCGGGTGCCGCTGCGCGAGATCGTGCTCTCGCCGGAAGCGGGCGAGGCGCCCCTCCCCGTCTACGACACCTCCGGGGTCTACACCGACAACGATGTCGCGATCGACGTCGAGGCGGGATTGAAGCGCGTGCGCGTCGATTGGGTGCGCGAACGCGGCAACATCGAGGAGTACGAGGGCCGCGCGATCCAGCCGGTCGACAACGGCAACGTCTCCGGCAAGCATCTCGCCCGCGCCTTCCCCAACACGCCGAAGCCGATGCGCGGGATCGGCGACGCGCCGGTGACGCAATACGAGTTCGCGAAGGCCGGCATCATCACCAAGGAGATGATCTACATCGCCGCGCGCGAGAACCTCGGCCGCAAGGCGATGCTCGATCGCGCGCAGGATGCGTTGAAAGACGGCGAAAGCTTCGGCGCATCGGTGCCCGCCTTCATCACGCCGGAATTCGTGCGCGACGAGGTGGCGCGCGGGCGCGCCATCATCCCCTCCAACATCAACCACGCCGAACTCGAGCCGATGATCATCGGCCGCAATTTTCTCGTGAAGATCAACGCCAATATCGGCAACTCGGCGGTGACCTCTTCGGTCGAGGAAGAGGTCGAGAAGATGGTGTGGGCGATCCGCTGGGGCGCCGACACGGTGATGGACCTCTCGACCGGCCGCAACATCCACAACACGCGCGAATGGATCCTGCGCAACTCTCCCGTGCCGATCGGCACCGTGCCGATCTACCAGGCGCTGGAGAAGGTGAACGGCGATCCCGTCAAGCTCGACTGGGAGTGCTACAAGGACACGCTGATCGAGCAGTGCGAACAGGGTGTCGACTACTTCACCATCCACGCCGGCGTGCGCCTCGCTTACGTTCCCCTCACCGCCAACCGCGTCACCGGCATCGTCTCGCGCGGCGGCTCGATCATGGCGAAGTGGTGCCTGTCGCGGCACAAGGAGAGTTTCCTCTACGAGCGCTTCGAGGAGATCTGCGACCTCATGCGCAAGTATGACGTCTCGTTCTCGCTCGGCGACGGTCTGCGTCCCGGCTCGATCGCGGACGCGAACGACCGCGCGCAGTTCGCGGAGCTCGAGACGCTTGGGGAGCTCACGCAGATCGCCTGGAAGAAAGGCTGCCAGGTGATGATCGAAGGCCCCGGCCACGTGCCGATGCACAAGATCAAGATCAATATGGACAAGCAGCTGAAAGAGTGCGGCGAAGCGCCGTTCTACACGCTCGGCCCGCTCACGACCGACATCGCGCCGGGCTATGACCACATCACGTCGGGCATCGGCGCGGCGATGATCGGCTGGTTCGGCTGCGCCATGCTCTGCTACGTGACGCCGAAGGAGCATCTCGGCCTGCCCGACCGCGACGACGTCAAGCAGGGCGTGATCACCTACAAGATCGCGGCGCACGCGGCCGATCTCGCCAAGGGCCATCCCGCCGCGCAGCTGCGCGACGACGCGCTCTCGCGCGCCCGCTTCGACTTCCGCTGGATGGACCAGTTCCACCTCTCGCTCGATCCCGACACGGCGATCCGCTACCACGACGAAACGCTGCCGAAGGAGGCGCACAAGGTCGCGCATTTCTGCTCGATGTGCGGGCCGAAATTCTGCTCGATGAAGATCACGCAGGACGTGCGCGACTACGCCGCGACGCTCAACGACCCGAATGCGATTGGCATGACGCAGAAGGGCGTGATCGAGGACGGCATGGCGGCGATGAGCCAAAAATTCCGCGACCTCGGCGAGCAGGTCTATGTCGACGCCGACAAGGTGAAGGAAAGCAACAAGGCGCTGTCTTAAGACTCGCGTGCCGAGCCTGATCATCATTGCCGGCCCGAACGGGGCCGGCAAGACGACGCTCGCGAACGAGTACCTTTCCGCGGAGGAACGCCGGTTCGAATTCGTCAATGCGGACGAGATCGCGCGAGACCTGAATGTTGGCGCGTGCTTAGATGTGCGAGCCGCCCGTCTCATGCTTGAGCGTATCGACGAGCTCGTCGAGGCCGGCGCGGATTTCGTCATCGAAACCACGCTGGCAAGCCTGACCTATGCGCAGAAGACTCCGGTATGGCAGCAACGCGGCTATCGCGTGTCGTTGGTTTATCTGCGCCTCGCATCGGCGGAAGAATCGATAGACCGCGTTCGAAAGCGAGTCGCGGCCGGTGGGCACGGCATTCCGGAAGAGGCGATCCGCCGTCGTTTTCCAAAAAGCGCCGATTATTTTGAGAATATTTACAAGCCTATCGTCGATGAATGGTATATTTGGCGGAGCGCCGAAGGAACATTCACGCCGATCAACGCATGGGATGGACGGTTTGCATGAGCCGAGGAATTGATCTCGCGAAAGCGGAAGCCGCACTGAAACGAGCTGCCCAGAAAGCGGTCCACGGCACAAGGGAAGAACGGTCGGGACGCTTCCTCTTGAAAGACAAAAGTCAACCAGCGCGGAGTGGCACCGATCGCGACGCGCCCAAAAACGACCGTAGCAAGCGCAAGGCTTAAGCGACCGACGCGCCCATCCGTAGCCCGGATTGAGCGCAGCGAAATCCGAGAGTGCGACCGATGCGGTGAACGAAAGGAAGAACGCCATGAGCAATGGCCCGTACGCCACCCTCGAAGACCTCGACCGGCAGATCGCGGTCGTGCGCGAGAACATCCGCGAGATCACCGAGCAGGCGACGGCGCAATCGGGCGCGGCGGACGAAGAGCGCAACGCCGAGCGCATGGCGGAACAAAACGACGATCTGCAGCGGCTCCTCAAACTGCGCGAGACGCTGGCGAAGCAGAAATAATCCGCGCCTTCTTTTCCTTCACCTCTCCCATAGGGAGAGGTCGACGCCGAAGGCGGCGGGTGAGGGGTTAGAGCCTATCGAGAGTCCATAACCCCTCACCCGGATCGTCTCGCTGCGCTCAACGATCCGACCTCTCCCTATGGGAGAGGTGACGGAGCGAGTTGCGCGCTCGCGGCGAGAGCAAACGTAGCCCGGATTGAGCGGAGCGAAATCCGGGAAGCGCGCGATCGGCGCTGACAGTCCCCGCGTTTCGCTTCGCTCAACATGGGCTAAGGTGCCGTCCGTCTTCTTCTCGAACTCGACTTGTCATTCCGGGGCGCGAGCGCAGCTCGCGAGCCCGGAATCCATAACCCCGGCGTTGCGGTATCATCTCCGACGCTGCGGCGTATGGATTCCGGGTTCGCCGCAAGAGCGGCGCCCCGGAATGACAACATCTATCCAAATGTCAAACAGCCGTCCGCCTTCTCGCGGGCGAATTTTGGCCCCGAGGCGTGAAGCGGTCCCGCCCCCGAATATCGGGGGCGCGCGGGACGCCGGGGTCTCGGACGCGACGCGAAGCGCCGCCCGGACCCGCGGACCTCAGCGCCTCGCGGCACCGAGGCTTGCCGAAGTCCTATGAACCGCAAGTCCGCCGGTCGCCCGGCGTCCCGCGCGCGGTGTTTGAGGTTTGCTCCGCGCGACCCCCGGTGGGCTTACCCTTTCAGGCGGAACCGCCGCCTACCCACCGCTGCGGGGCCCGGCAGCGCCGCCGGCGGTCGGTACCGCCCAAGCAAACGGCTCTGCCACCGAGGCCCCAGTGGCGCGCGGCTGGCGCGCCGGGACCGCGCGGCTTGGACCTCCGGCAAGCGATGTGCGTTAGGCACCGCCGGCCGGCCACCGCACCCTCTCCCACATCACGAGGCGCTCTCGAGACGCCCCCCGTCGGGATAGGGTGATAGGAATATAGTCTTGATGAGGCGGGGCGTCAAGCCGCTGAATGAAACGCGCGAAATCGGGGAAAAACCCTTGGATGAGGCCCTCGCCCAGGATGTCGTGAAGCAACGGGCGGCGCGCAGCACACGCGCTGCTTGGCTATTGCGCTCTGCAACTTCACTGTTATCCGTTCGCAATCGGAATTTTTCGGGCTCGAAGGATTCGCTGGCCGTTCCGCGCCCGGCGAGGAGGCAAGACATGGATTCTGTAACCACCCTCACCGAGCGATTCGATCGTGCGCTTCTCTATGCGACCCATGTCCACGGCGGACAGGCGCGAAAAGGGACGCCGGTCCCTTACATCGCGCACTTGCTGGCAGTTTCCGCCACTGTGTTGGAATACGGCGGCGACGAGGAACTCGCCATCGCCGCACTGCTGCATGACAGCGTCGAGGATCAAGGCGGGAAAGCGCGGCTGGCCGATGTCCGCAACCGGTTCGGCGATCGCGTAGCGCGCGTTGTAGCGGCGTGTTCGGACAGCCTCGCCGACACGGCCAAAGGCGAGCCCAAAGCCGACTGGGAGAAGCGGAAGGAAGCCTATGTCGCGCATCTCGACACCGCGGACGAAGACGTTCTGCGTGTGTCGCTGGCGGACAAGGTGCACAACGCGCGTGCCATTCTTCGCGATCTGCGCAAGGCCGACATCGGGGAAATTATTTGGACCCGCTTCAGCCAGCCGCGCGAGAAAACGCTTTGGTACTATCGCAGCCTCGCCGACAAATTTCGCGAAAGGTTACCTGGCCAACTGGCCGGCGAGCTGCATGAAATCGTCGACGTGCTCGAAAGGAGCAGCAAATAGTCCTCGATGAGGCGAAATGAAAATCCGGGATCAGCTTGCGTCGATGTCCCGGGTTTCGCTAGGAAGCCTGCATTGATCCTCCAGGGAGGACAGGGATGAAAATCATTACGGTGCGACAGCCTTGGGCCCACCTCATCGTGTCAGGCAGCAAGAATATTGAAAATCGGACGCGGCCGACCAAGTATCGAGGACCAGTTCTGATTCACGCAGCGAAAGCCCGCAATGCCGATGTGTGCCAGGAAGAAGGCTTTCACCCTGATGAGCTTGAGCGCGGCTGCGTTATCGGCATTGCCAATATTATCGATTGCGTCACTTCCCACCGTAGCCGCTGGTTCAGCGGCAAATACGGATATGTCCTCCGCAATCGAAGAGCTATCAAGCCGATCCCATGGACCGGTGGATTGGGACTGACCGAAGCGCCGGCGATTTTGATGCGGCGGCTTCCATCAACGGTTCTGCGCACCTATGTTGGTTGAACCGCTTGTGAGCCTAGGTATCCAGCGGGCAGATGTTTCGGAATTTTTTGCGGCCTCGGCAAAGGCCGAGCAAAGCTACTAGCCCGGATGGAGCGGAGCGAAATCCGGGGTCGCGTTGATTGCAGCTGCCCCGCATTCCGCTCCGCTGCATGCGGGCTACTGTCATTCCGGGGCGCGCGAAGCGCGAGCCCGGAATCCATAACCCCGGTGCTGCGCGGTGAACTCTTGCGCTTTGGATCATCTTCGATACTCAGCGTATGGATTCCGGGTTCGCGACCTGCGGTCGCGCCCCGGAATGACCGCCGCGTCGGGATGCAGCACAGGCCGTCGGATAACCAACTTCCCCCTCGACTCCCCCTTCAATCTCCGCTTCCATGCCGCGCCACACCATCCCCTTCAAGGAGCCCTTACGTGTTCAGTCACATCATGGTCGGGACGAACGACATCGCGCGGTCGAGGAAGTTTTATGACGGCGTGTTCGCCGCGCTCGGCGGCAAGCCGGGCAAGGAGGACGCCAAGGGCCGCCTGATCTACGCGCACAACGGCGGGATCTTCATGGTGTCGAAGCCGATCGACGGGAAGAACGCGTGCCACGCCAACGGCGGCACCGTCGGCTTCAAGATGGAATCGCCGGCGCAGGTCGACGCCTGGCACAAGGCGGGTGTCGCGTCCGGCGGCACATCGATCGAGGACCCGCCCGGCGTGCGCCAGGGCGCGTCCGGCGAACTCTATCTCGCCTATCTGCGCGACCCCGACGGCAACAAGCTCTGCGCCGTGCACCGGATGGGTTGAGGCGTCGCTCGTTCCGTAGCCCGGATGGAGCGAAAGCGACATCCGGGTCGATCCGGCACGGCGGGCCCCGGGTTTCGCCGCGCTCAACCCGGGCTACAAACTAAACGCCGCAAAAGCCGTAGGATGGGTTGAGCGAACGCGAAACCCATCACGGTTCGCGCGAAGTCGATGGATTTCGCTGCGCTCAACCCATCCTACGATCCACTCTACGATCGCTCGCCTCCCACCTGCGGTTGCTGTTCACGCCTCCCGCGCGGGCGTAGGATCGCGCCTGCGGCCACGTCCAGCATCCGAAGTGCGACGTTCACCTGAAACGGGAGGACACGATGCAACGGAAATTCATCGATTGCCGCAACGTGCGCAGCGACGTCAATTGCACGCTCGCGCTCAGCGCCGACAGCGAGAATGAACTCGTCGAAGCGGCCGTGCAGCATGCCATCACCGTGCACGGACATCAGGACAGCCCGGAGCTGCGCGACATGATCCGCGGCGCGATCCAGGACGGCACGCCGCCCCTCGAGGCGCCGCAGCGCGCCGCCTGACGGCGCACCCGCGCAGACGACGTCACGCCGGTCACCCGGATGGAGCGAAAGCGACATCCGGGTTCGTGACGGCGTGCGAAAGAGTCCCGGGTTTCGCTGCGCTCAACCCGGGCTACGATCATGCCGCGATGTGGCGGATTACGCCTTCGGCTAACCCGCCCTATGGCCCTGCGCACGCATCAGCGCTTGAACAGGCCCATCACCGCGCCTTTCGCAAGCGTCGCGAAATTGAGTTGGAAGCCAATCACGGCGGCGGAGGTGTCGGCATTGGCGTTGATGTCGCCGCCGACGGCGTGGACGGTGAAGAGATAGCGGTGCGGATGGTCGCCCTCCGGCGGGCACGGGCCGCCATAGCCGGGCGCGCCGAAATCGGTGCGCGTCTGCAAGGCGCCCGCCGGCAACTTGCCGGATTTCGGATTGCCGGCGTCGAGGGGAAGCTCCGTCACGTTCGGCGGGATGTTGATCACCACCCAGTGCCAGAAGCCCGAGCCGGTCGGCGCGTCGGGGTCGTAGCAGGTGACGGCGAAGCTTTTCGTTCCTTCCGGCGCGCCCGACCACTTCAGATGTGGCGACTGGTTGCCGCCGGCGCAGCCGAAGCCGAAATCCGCCGAGAGGACGTGGTCCTTCTTGAGATAGTCGCCGTCCTTGAGGCTGTCGCTCGTCACCGTGAAGGCCATGCCGCGTCTCCTTTTCGTTGGGTTCGGGCGGAGGTTACGGCATCGCGCCGTGGCGATGAAAGGCCCTTTCCGCCGCGCCGGTAATCTGCGAGGCTCCCGCGCATGGGGGCGCGCACACCACGGCAGATCGTTTTCGGTTCGCTCTGCGCGACGGCAAGCGCCGGCTTTTGCGGCGGCGCCTTCCTTTTGATGGGGTTGAAAGACGCGCTCGACGGCAAGACGATCGGCTGGATCGCGCTCGCCTCCGTGCCGGTGTTCCTCATCTGCATCCTCATCGCCGGCCGCAAGGCGCTGGCGCAGGTGCGCTGAGCGTTCAGATGCCCCCTCCCCGGCCCTCCCCCGCAGGCGGGGGAGGGAGAAGAAGGCTCAGCGCATCATCAGGTAATCCGTCTTGCCAAGCGGCACGCCCTTGTGGCGCAGGATGTCGTAAGCGGTGGTGACGTGGAAATAGAAGTTCGGGAGAACGAAGCTCGCGAGATAGTTCGCGCCGGTGAACTTGAACTCCTCCTTGCCGGCCTTGAGCACGATGTCGCGGCCCTCGCTGCCGTCGATCTGCGCCGGCTTCACGCTTTCGAGGAACGCAATGGTCTTGGCGATGCGCGCCTCGAGGTCGGCGAACGTCTTCTCCTCGTCCGCCATGCTCGGATTGTCGATGCCGGCAAGCCGCGCGGCGGCGCCTTTCGCCGTGTCGCTCGCGCGCTGGATCTGCCCGGCAAGGGTGAGCATATCCGGCGCGAGCCGCGCCTCGACCAGGGCTTCGCCCCCCGCATGGGCGGCGCCTTTCTTGAGAATGCCGGAAAGGTTGCGCAGGCCGCGCACGAGCAGCGGGACCGACATCTGATACATGGAGAGGGTCATAGGGAAATCCTCAAAGACAATGACAGGGCGCAGATCGGCGCTCGGACGCCCTTGCGCAAGGGGCACGTAGGCATTTGCGTCCGGCGCGCCGCGCCTTAAAAAGCGGCGCCCCCTGGCGTGACACGCCCCGCAGGAAAGGCCCAGCATGACTACGAAAGTTGCCCTCGTCACCGGCGCCGCGCGCGGCATCGGGCTCGCCACCGTCAAGCGCTTTTTGGCGGACGGCTATGCCGTCGCGCTGCTCGATATCGACGCCGACAATCTCGCGCGCACGGTGACGGCGCTGGGCGACGACAAGCGCGTGCTCGCTTTGCCACACGACATCGGCAATGCGCGGGAGATCGAGGCGGCCATGAAAACCTTCCGTGCCCGCTTCGACCGGCTCGACGTGCTCGTCAACAATGCCGGCATCGCCGTGTTCAAGCCGGCGCTCGAGACCTCGCACGAAGAGTTCCAGCGCTCGCTCGACGTCAACCTCACCGGTCCGTTCCTGCTGACGAAAGCTTGCGTGCCGCTGATGCGCGAGGGAGCAGCGATCGTCAACATCACGTCGATCTCGGGCTTACGCGCGTCAGCGCTGCGCGTCGCCTACGGCACGACGAAAGCGGCGCTTTCGCATCTCACCAAGCAATTCGCGCTGGAGCTTTCGGTACGCGGCATCCGCGTCAACGCGGTGGCGCCGGGGCCGGTCGATACCGCGATGGCGAAGGCGGTGCATTCGGCAGCGATCCGCGCCGACTATCACGACGCCATCCCGCTCGGCCGCTACGGGCTCGAAGCGGAGCTCGCGGAAGCCGTCTTCTTCCTGTGCTCGGAGCGCGCGAGCTACATCAACGGCCACACGCTCCCCGTCGACGGCGGCTTCGACGCCATCGGCATCGGCCTGCCGACCTACCGGAAGGACATGGGGGTGGCGTGAAGGGCTTTACCTCCCCTTTCAAGGGGAGGTCGGATCGCGTCAGCGATCCGGGTGGGGATCGTGAGCAAGGAAAAACGAAGGCGACCCCCACCCCGACCCTCCCCCTTTCCGGGGGAGGGAGAGAGCGTCGCTCACCGCAAATTAATCGCGAGGCCGCTGATGTCCGCGTTGATCTGCAGCCCGACTTGGCGACCGGAGAGTCGCAGCAGCACGCCCTTCTCGTTCTGCAGCACGATCGCCTGCGCGCCGCGGATCGCCGCTGCGCCGGCGCCGACCGCGCCATAGACGCCTTCGATGTCGCGGGGGTCATAGATGTTGCTCACCGTGCCGCTGAAGCGCGTCTCGGAGGCGCCGAAGACGAAGCCGGCGCTGATGCCGCCGAGGCCGATCCGATAACGCCGCCCGCGGAAATAGAGCGTGCCGGAGCCGCCGGAGCCGCCGACGAACCAGCCGGCCTTGATCACCGAGAAGCGGATCGTGGCGTTGTCCGCGCGTGCGGTCGAGCTCAAAGCCAGGCCGGCCAGCGCCATGAGCGCGATCAGCGCGGCACGAAACGTCTGTGACAGTCGCATGTGCATTCCTCCCCTTCGGTGCGAATCGCGTACGGGCGGACACCAACGGTAAGCCTATCAAGGCGCGCGCGGATGCGCGACGGCCAAAGTCCGCGCTAGCCGCGCTTCTCACCGCTCCGCGAGCGCGAGCTTCACCCCGAGCGCGACGAAGGCCGCGGCGAAGGCGCGGCGCATCCAGGTGAGCACGCGCGGCCGCGCGATGACGTGGGTGCGCACGGCGGCGGCGCAGAGCCCGTAGCCGACGAAGACGACGAAGGTCAGCGCCATGAAGACGGCGCTCAGCATGGCCATATGGGCGAGCGGATGCGCCTCGTTGCCCGAGACGAATTGCGGCAGGAAGGCGAAGAAGAAGATCGAGAGCTTCGGGTTGAGGATGTTGATGAGGACGGCGGTCGTCGTGACCTGCAGCGCCGAGCGCGCGCCGATCTCCTTCTCCACGCGCAGCGCGCCGTGCTCCTTGAGCGTATTCCAGGCCATGTAAAGCAGGTAAGCGACGCCGGCATATTTGAAGGCCTGGAAGGCGAGCGCGCTGGCGTGCAAAAGCGCCGCCAGTCCGAAGATAGCGGCCGCCATATGCGGCACGATGCCGAGCGTGCAGCCGAACGCCGCAACGACGCTGGCGCGTGGTCCACGCGAGAGCCCGGCGGCGAGCGTGTAGAGCACGCCCGTGCCCGGCGAGATGACGACGATCAGCGAGGTGATGAGGAATTCGATCGTCATGATGATCCCATAGGGCCGATGCGAGGGTTCGTCAGCAGCACTTATCATGCCCGGCTTTATGCCGGGCACCCGTCTTCATCCCTCCCCGCAGGGGAGGGTGGACGGCGCGAAGCGCCGGCCGGGTGGGGAGTCTTAAAGCTTTTCTTCGTCGCGGTCCCTTCCCCCCCCCGTCACCCCGCACGCGTCGCACACCCGGAGCCCCCCACCCCACCCGGGAGGGACCAACCCACCCAGAC
>JBFWXB010000061.1:0-24472 GCA_050187875.1 Variibacter sp. | reverse complement strand
AAGAAATCTTCGCGCCGTGCCTTTCCATCCTTCCCTTCTCCGATCTCGGCGAAGCGATCGCGCATGCCAACAACACGCCGTTCGGCTTGTCGGCCGGCATCTTCACGGCCGACGTCAGCCGCGCAATGACGGCGGCGCGATCCCTTCGCTTCGGCTCTATCCACATCAATGAAACGTCGAGTTCCCGCGCCGACGGCATGCCGTTCGGCGGCGTGAAGGACTCCGGATTTGGCCATGAAGGGCCGAAATACGCCATTCGCGAGGTCACGGAAGAGCGTCTGGTGACGTTCAATTCATGACCCTTCGCGCGCGCTGGGCGCCCGTGCTCCGACGTTGACTATCCCGCCCGGTTCGCCTACCCGCGATAAGTGGCTCAACCGGAAGGATGGCGACCTATGCCTGGAGGGGGCGGGAAGAAGGGGCGGAAGCCCACCACGTCGGCCAATCGCAACCTGTCGCGCGCGGACTTCGTCTATCAGCGCCTGCGCAACGGCATCCGGTCCGGCGATTTTCGTCCCGGCGATCGGATGCGCGAGGCTGTGCTCGCGGCCAAGCTGAAGGTCAGCCGCACGCCGATCCGCGAAGCCATCCGCCGCCTCGCCTCGGAAGGCTTCCTCGAAGTCGCTGCCTCGCGCGGCGTCATGATTGTGGAGCTCAACAAGCAGCAGGTGCGCGAGGTCTACGCGCTGCGCGAAGCGCTGGAGGGCACGGCGGCGCGCTTCGCCGCCCAGCATGCCTCGACGAGCGAAATCGCCGAGATGCGCGAACTGCTGGAGCATTCCGTCGGCAAAGACACGACGCCGGAAGCGAGCGCAAAATTCAACCGGCTCTTCCACAGCGCGCTGCACGACGCCGCACACAACCGTTATCTCGCGCAGGCGCTGCAGCAGCTCTACGATACGCTCGCGCTGTTGCCGGGCACCACCTTCGCCGCGCCGGGGCGCGCCGAGACGGCGCATGCCGAGCACCTCGCCTTGCTCACGGCGATCGAGAAGCGCAACGCCGACAAGGCCGACCAATTGGCGCGCGATCACATCCGCGCGGCGGGACAGATCCGCATGCGAATGATGTTCGAGACGCCGAGCGATTAGCGCCGGGCGATTAGCGCTTTGCGGCGCCGCCGAGGCGCTCCGCACGACGGCGGAGCAGCTCGACCACCAGCAGCAATGCGAATGAGAGGATGATCAGCAGCGTCGCGGCGGCCGTGATGGTCGGGCTGATCTCCTCGCGCACGCCATTGAACATCTGGATCGGCAAGGTGCGCTGGCTCGGGCCGGCAAGGAACAGCGCCATCACCACCTCATCGAACGACGTCGCGAAGGCGAAGACGGCGCCCGAAACAACCCCCGGCAGAATGAGCGGGAGAACGACGCGGCGGAACGCCGTGAGCGGCGGCGCGCCGAGGCTGCCGGCGGCGCGCAGAAGATTGACATCGAAATTCTGCAGGCTGGCCGACACCGTCAGCACCACGAAAGGAACGGCGATGACGGTGTGCGCCAGGACCAGCCCAAGATACGTGTTGGTGAGGTGCAGCGGCGCATACAGGAAATAAGCGCCGACGCCGGTGATGACGACGGGCACGATGATCGGCGCGATGATGATGGCGCTGAGAATGCTGCGCGCCTTCGGGCGCAGCCGCGTCAGGCCGAGCGACGCCGCCGTGCCCAACGCTGTCGCCAGCACCGTCGTGGCCGTGCCGACAATCATGCTGTTCTTCACCGCCGCGAGCCAGCGGTCGGAGGCGAAGAAGTCCGCGTACCAGCGCAGCGAAAATCCTGGCATCGGGAACGTGAGAAACGACCCCGAATTGAACGAGAGCGGAACGATCGCGAGGATCGGCGCGATGAGGAAGAAGAAGACGAGCGCGCAGTACGCCCAGAAGGCGTAGCGGAACGCGACTTCACCGCGGGTGGCGTAAGGCGCGCTCATGCCCAGCGTGGCCCGCTGCTGCCGGCGAGGCGGCTATAGACGAGATAGAGCGTCGCCGTGATCGCCAGGAGAACGACGCCGAGCGCGCCGGCCAAACCCCAATTCGTCGTCTCGTTCGTATAGAAGGCGATGAAGTAACTCAGCATCTGATCGTCGGCGCCGCCGATGAGCGCCGGCGTGATGTAGTAGCCGATGGCCGAGATGAACACGAGCAGCGTGCCGGCGAAGACGCCGGGCGCGGTCTGCGGCACGTAAACGCGCCGGAACGCGGTGAACGGATGCGCGCCGAGCGAGATGGCGGCGCGCATGGTGCTCGGCCCGAGCCCCTTCATCACACTGTAGAGCGGCAGCACCATGAATGGCAGCAGCACATGTGTGATCGCGATATAGACGCCGACGCGATTGAAGATCAGGCGGACCGGATGGTCGATCACGCCGAGCCACTGCAGTAATGCGTTCACCGGCCCGTCGGTCTGCAGCAGGACGACCCACGCGGTCGTGCGCACGAGCAGCGACGTCCAGAACGGCAGCAGCACGAGGATCATCAGAAGATTGGCGATGTTGCTCGGGACGGCCGCGAGCAGATAGGCGACGGGGTAGCCGAGTAGCAGGCAGAAGACGGTCACCCACGCGCTGATCCACAAGGTGCGGCCAAGCACGCGCAAGAAGATCGCGCGCTCGCCGCTGACGCGATGGATGCTCCCCGCCGCGTCCTTCTTCAGATCGAGCGCGCCGAGGAGATAGAAACTCGTCATCGGCCCCGATGCGCGCTTGATCGCCGCCCACGTCTCGATGTTCGACCAGCGCGGGTCGGCGCCTGAGAGCGCCGCCATCACGTCCGTCGTGTCGATGTTCGAGAGATGACGCGCCGTGCGGAAAATGAGCGAGCGAAAGCCGTTGATGTCGTAATTGAGCCGATTGGCCGCGCGGCTCAAATCTTCGCGGCTGTCGACCGAGCGCAAATCTTCGACGAGCGCCGCGCCGGCTTTCGCGGACGGAAGCTCCCGCCCCTCCCAGTCGGCGAGCGCAGCGACCGTACGCGGGAGCACGCGGCGCACGTCGGGATCGTCGACGCTCTGGACGAACATCAGCGAAATCGGCAGAAGAAAATTCACCGCGAGGAAGAGAAGCAAAGGCGCAACGAGCGCAAAGGCCTTCAGCGCCTGACGCCGCTCGACGCGACGCAGGCGCTGCTTCAGGTCCTCTCCGCCGAGCTGCGCGGAACGCGCAGCCGGCATGGCGATCGAGCTCATGAGCCTCGACGAACCTTACTTGCTGGCCCAGGCGTTGAAGCGCTGGTTCAGCTGATCGTTATTGTCGACCCAGAACTCGACATCGAGCGGCAGAGCGACCTGCATGTTCGCCGGCGACGTCGGAATGCTCGGCTGAACGGCCGCATTGACCTGCTTTGCGCCCTCGACATTGGTGATGCCCTGGAAGGCGAGCGGCGGGAAGTCTTTCTGGTGCTCCGCCCGCGTCATGAAGGTCACGAGCTTCATGGCCGCATCTTTATTCGGCGAGCCTTTGAGGATCACCCAGAAGTCGATGGCATAGACGCTGCCCGGCCACACGACCTTGAATTTGCGCCCATCCGCCTTGTTGGCCGCAAGGGCGCGGCTGAAATAGGCGTCCGCCATCACGACCTCGCCGGAGGCGAGGAGCTGCGGCGGCTGCGAGCCTGCGGTCCACCACACGATGTTCGGCTTGAGCTCGTCGAGCTTCTTGAAGGCGCGATCGATGCCGGCGGGCGTGCGCAGCGTCTTGTAAACGTCCGCCGGCGCGACGCCGTCAGCCATCAGCGCGGATTCAAGCGTATACTTCGGGCCTTTGCGCATCGTGCGCTTGCCCGGGAATTTCTTCACGTCCCAAAAATCCGCCCACGATTTCGGGCCGTCCGCGAACTTGGCGCCGTCATAGACGAGCCCCGTCGTCCACACGACCGAGCCCACGGCGCAATCGGTCGCCGCGCCCTTCACGAACGCATCCTTTCCGCCGAGCGCCTTCCAATCCATCTTCTCGAACAGGCCTTCGTCGCAGCCGAGGATCGCCTCGTCGGCCTCGACCTGCACCACGTCCCAGTTGGCGTTGCCGCCCTGAACTTTCGTACGCAGGATGCCGATGCCGCCGGACCAGGAGTCCTCCAGCACCTTCGTTCCGGTCTTCGCCGCGAACGGTTCGTAATAGACCTTCTTCTGCGCCGCCTGCGAGGAGCCGCCCCAGGCGCTCACCGTCAGGTCGCGCGCTTGCGCACCCGCCGTCAAAATAAAGGCGCCCGTCAAGCAGACGGCCGCGCCGGTCGCAATCTTGAAGCCACGCATGATCTTTCCCTCCAACATCACCATTGAACTTTTGCCGATCTTCATCCCTCGCCATGCGGATCGAGCGCGCGCGAGTCGCTCGCCCGCCAGGCGATGCGCGCCGTCTCGCCCGCTGTCAGCGTCGAGGCGTTGCGCGGATCGCTGATCTTGACCGTGAAGACATGACGGCCGGCAACGCGAAGCTGCGCGCGCGCATGGTCGCCGTGATAGATGACGGTCTCGACGGTGCCGGCGAGCGTGTTCTCCCATCCGCCACCTTGTGGATTGATCGCGACGTGCTCGGGGCGAACCGTAACCGACGTTGCGCAGTCCTGCTCACCGATCGCGACGGCGAGCGCCTCGATCGTCACCCCATCGCCGATGTCCACATGACAGCGGTTGGCGTTGCGGGAGACGACACGGCCGTCGAGCCGATTACTCTCGCCGATGAACTGGGCAACGAACGAGCTCAAGGGCCGCTCGTAGATATCGATCGGCGTTCCGATCTGGCGGATCGAGCCGCCGTTGAAGACAGCGATGCGATCCGACAGCGTCAGCGCTTCGGATTGATCGTGCGTCACATAGACGATGGTCACGCCGAGATCGGAATGGATGCGCTTGATCTCGAGCTGCAACTGTTCGCGCAACTGCTTGTCGAGCGCGCCGAGCGGCTCATCCATCAAGACGAGATCGGGCTCGAAGACGACGGCGCGCGCGACCGCAACGCGCTGCTGCTGGCCGCCGGACAGCTCCGCCGGCCGGCGATGGCCAAGGCCGGTGAGGCGCACAAGCGCCAGCGCGCGATCGACCTTCTGGCGTATCTCCTCGCGCGCAACGCCGCGCACCGACAAGGGAAAGCCGATGTTTTCCGCCACCGTCATGTGCGGAAAAAGCGCGTAGTTCTGGAACACCATGCCGATGTTGCGCTTGTGCGGCGGAATGCGGCGCACAGAACGGCCGGCGAGAACGATGTCGCCGGATGTCGGCGCCTCGAAGCCGGCGAGCATCATCAGCGACGTCGTCTTGCCCGATCCCGAGGGTCCGAGCAGCGTGACAAATTCGCCTTTCGCGATGGCAAGGTCGACATGAGCGACGGCGAGCGTATCACCGTCATAGCTCTTGCAGACATCCTCGAAAGTGACGAGCGCCGGGCTCGCCGCGGAGCCCTGGGCGTCCGGCGGCGTGGCTGTCATAGCCTCGTCAATGCGCTGAGCGGAATTCATCGTCACCGTGACGGCCGTCCCTCTTTCCGGTCGTTATCTTGTCGCTGTCCGCCCCAACGTAGACAATGGCATACCGTAATACAAAATTGAAAAGAAGTCGGATTTTTCGACCTTGCCGGACGAATTCCGCATCAAGCGAACGCACGCGGCCGCTCACGCATAGCGGGCGATCGAGAGATCATCCCAAGCGATGTTCGGGCGCACGCCGGACACCATGTCGGTGATCAGCCGGCCCGAGCCGCAGGCCATCGTCCAGCCGAGCGTGCCGTGACCGGTGTTGAGGTAGAGCCCGGGAACGCGCGTCGGCCCGATGATTGGAGGCCCGTCCGGCGTCATCGGCCGCAAGCCGGTCCAGAACGTCGCGCGGCCGACGTCGCCGGCCCCTGGAAAGAGGTCCGTCAGCGAGTGCTCCAGCGCGGCGCGACGGCTTGGCCGCAGCCGCAGATCAAAACCGGACAGCTCGGCCGTGCCGCCGACGCGAATGCGCTCACCGAGACGGGTGATCGCGATCTTGTAGCTCTCGTCCATGATCGTGGAGACCGGCGCCGCCGGCTCGTCCACGATCGGCACGGTGATCGAATAGCCCTTCACCGGATAGACCGGCGGTGAAATCCCCAGCGGGCGCAACAGTCGCGGCGAGTGGCTGCCCAGAGCCACGACGCAGGCGTCCGCCGCATGATCGCCCGACTCGGTATGGACGATGACGCCCTTCGCGGCCGGCTCGATAGATTTGATCGCGGTATTGTACTGGAACGTCACGCCGAGCTTCGCTGCATGCTCGGCAAGCCGCGTTGTGAAAAGGAAGCAGTCCCCCGTCTCATCGCCCGGCAGCCTTAAGCCGCCGACGAATTTCTCGGCGGTGGCGCGCAGTCCGGGCTCGGCCGCGACGCAGCCCTCGCGGTCGAGAAGCTCGTAGGCGACGCCGAGCTCTTTCAGCACCTCGATGTCGGAGGCGGTTCCGTCGAGTTGCGACTGCTTGCGGAACAGCTGCAACGTCCCGCGCGTGCGGCCGTCATAAGCGATGTCGATCTCGGAGCGCAGCGCCTCGAGCATGTCGCGGCTGTATTCCGCGAGACGCACCATACGTTCCTTGTTCACGGCATAGCGCGCTGCCGTGCAGTTGCGCAGCATCTGCGCGATCCAGAGCCACATGCGCGGATCGAGATTGGGCCGCACCGCGAGCGGCCCGTATTTCATCAGAATCCATTTGACGGCCTTCACCGGCACGCCGGGCCCCGCCCAGGGCGAGGAATAGCCGGGCGAGATTTCACCCGCATTGGCGAAGCTCGTCTCGAGCGCGGCGCCCGGCTGGCGGTCGAGGACCACGACCTCATGCCCCGCCCGCGCAAGATAATACGCACTGGTGACGCCGACGACGCCGGCGCCCAATATTGCAACTTTCATGAAGACCTCAGGCTGGCGCGCGGTTTGGCCGCAGTCGCCTTGTTCTTGGCAGCAACGCCGGGAACGAGATGCTCGACGAGCAGGCGCGCGGCAATCGGCAATGTCGCGAAATTGCGGACGCATAGCCGGTGCGGGCGCACGGCCCACGGCTCGTCGAGTTTCAACGCCACGATATCGATCACGCGCGCGAGGCAGGTGGCGATCCGCTCGTTGACGAAGGCGATGCCGAGATTGGCTTCGACCATGCGGCAGGCGGCCTCCGAACTGCTCACGCGGATGCGCGTGCGCAAGACACGGGACACCTCGACATAGGCGCGCGAAAGCAGGACATCGATCGAGCTGTTGCGCTCCTGGTCCACGAGATCGAAGTCGAGAAGCTCGGCGAAGCGCACCGACCCGCGCTCCGCCAAAACGTGGCCTTTCGGCACGACCACGGCGATGCGGTCGGACTTGTATTTGAAGACCTCGAGGTCGCCGGTTGGAACATCGCCGGCAAAGATACCGACATCGGCCGTGTTCTCGATGATCGACTGCACGACCATCGGACTTGTTTGGGCCTGAAAGTTCACCTGCACCATCGGATGATCGGAGAGAAACCCGCTCAACTCCTCAGGCAGATAGCCAAAAATCGTCGACTCGTTTGCGACGACGCGGATCTGGCCACGGGTGCCCTTGGCGAACTCCTTGAGCTCTCCTTCGAGGTCGTCGACGTAGCGGAGGATTTCGCGTGCGTGACGAAGAAGCGCAAGCCCCTCGGCCGTCGGTTCGACGCCTTTATGGTGGCGGTGGAGAAGCTCAACGCGAAACGAATCTTCCAGGAAGGAGATGCGCTTGCTGACGGCCGAATTCGCGATGTTGTAGCGCTCGGCCGCCTTGGCAAGGCTGCGCTCTTCGACAATGGCGACGAAGAGCCTGAGCGTCAAAAGATCCACGCGCGGGCTCACAACGTCGAAACGCTCCTGCTGACCAGCGCATGCCGCGCTGGCGCGGGATATTGCCCCTTGGGTCATGCCGTGGCAACGGGCGGAGCGGCCGCGCGGCTAGTGTCCCGAACCGCGACACTAGCGCGCAGCGCCGCACCCTAATGGGTGCGGTGCTCCTTGTAGGCTTCGTCGAGCGTCTTCTTGAGCCGCGCCAGCATCTCGTCGACCTGCTCTTCCGTGATGATGAGCGGCGGCGAGAAGGCGACGCGATTGCCGATGAAGCGCAGGATCAGCCCATTCGCCTTGGCCCGGTCCTGGATCGCCGCGGCGCCCTTGAGGGGTTCGCGCGTCTTCTTGTTGGAGACGAGGTCGATGCCGGCGATGAGGCCAACGCCCCGCGCGTCGCCGACAAGCGGATGGTCGGTGAACTTCGCCAACTCCTTCTGGAAATGCCCGCCGACGCGCTTGACGTGTTTGACGATGTCGATCTCGTCGTAAATCTTCAGCACTTCGAGCGCGACCGCTGCCGCCACCGGATGGCCGGTATAGGTATAGCCATGGGCGAAGCTGCCGAGCTTTCCGCTCTGCGCCAGCATCGCCTTGTAGACCTTCTCGTTGATGAGCAGCGCCGAAATCGGCTGGATCGCCGCCGAGAGCGCCTTCGCGCAGGAGATGATGTCGGGCTTCAGGTTGTAAGTCTCTGATCCCCACATATTGCCGGTGCGGCCGAAGCCGCAGATCACCTCGTCGGCGACGAAGAGGATGTCGTATTTCTTGAGAATGGCCTGCACCTTCTCGAAATACGTCTTCGGCGGAACGATCGCGCCGCCTGCACCCATCACCGGCTCGGCGAAGAAGGCTGCAACAGTCTCCGGCCCTTCCTCGAGGATCATCGCCTCGAGCGCATCGGCCATGCGCGTCGCGAAGGCTTCCTCGCTCTCGCCGTCCTTGTGATTGCGATAGTAGTGCGGGTTCTCGGTGTGGCGGAACTGCGGGAACGGTAGGCCGAAATCGGCATGCATCTCGGGCTTGCCGGACGCGCTGATCGAGGCCGCCGTGCTGCCGTGATAGGCACCCATGCGGCTGATGATCTTACGCTTCTCGGGCTTGCCGATCGCGTGGTGATAGTACCAGACGAGCTTGATCGCGGTGTCGTTCGCTTCCGAGCCCGAGCACTGCAGCAGGACCTTCGACATCGGCACCGGGGCGATCTGGATCAGCTTCTCGGCCAGATCGATCGCGGCCTCGTGCGAGTGGCTGCGGTAGCTGTGATAGAAGCCGAGCTTGCGGATCTGGTCGTACGCGACCTTGGCGAGGCGCTCATTCGAGAAGCCGAGCGACGCGCACCAGAGGCCGGCGGCACCTTCGATATATTCGCGGTTGTTGTCGTCGTAGACGTAAATTCCCTCCCCGCGGGAAATCACCATCGGTCCGTTCTGCTCGTGGACCTGAAGATTGGTCTGCGGGTGGATATAGAACTCGATATCACGCGCCCGCGTCGAATTGGCGATCGTCATTGTCCGAAGGTTCCTTGTGGGATGGCGGGGGTCGGCAGGCAGAGCCGTTGCATTCGCATCCTAAAAATGCGCAGGCCGTGGTTGAACTCTCTGTTTGGAAACGCCGCTTGCCGGACGGCGATTGCGAACGCCGCGCGGTACGATGAAACGCCCGTCATGGCCGGCTCCAACGGACCGGCTGCGGCCGCAATTCGCCGGCCGCGACCCTGCGGGCAAGCTCCCGCTTGAGGACTTTGCCGCTGGCGGTGAGAGGAAAAGCGTCGAGGCATAGGAAATATTCGGGCATCTCGTAGCGGGACAATTCCAGTTCGTCGAGATGCGCGAGAATGTCGTCGGCCTCGGGCGCCACCGCGGTCCGCGCGATGATCGCGAGGCACATGCGCTCGCCGAGCCTCTCGTCGGGCACCGGAAACGCGGCGGCCTTGAGGACGGCGGCATGGCGGAGCGCCAGATCCTCGACCTTGGCGGGGTGGATGTTGTGCCCGCCGCGGATAATGAGGTCCTTCTTGCGCCCGACGATCGCGAAGTTGTCGCCCAGCTGCTCGGCGAGATCGCCGGTCATGAACCAGCCCTCGCCGTTGAGCGCGCCTTCCGTTGCCGCCTGGTCGTCGAAATAGCCGAGCATCTGGCTCGCGCCGCGCACGCCGACCTCGCCGATCGTGCCCTGCGGCGCCGGCTCGTCGGGATTTTCGGCGTTCCAAAGGGTCATCTCCATACCGTCCGCACAGCGCCCGCAGGTCCGCACGATGACCGACACCGGGTCGTCGCGACGCGAATAGAGGAACGAGCAGTTCTCGGTCATGCCGTAGGTGTTCTGCGGCACGACGCCGAGATCGAGCAGCGCCTCGGCCACTTGTTGCGGGATGGCCGAGCCGGCAAGCTGAAACGTCTTCACTGCGCCGAGGCTCGTGGCGCCGCGCCGGCGCAATTCGGCGAGCAGATCGATGGCATGGGTCGGTACGCCGATCAGATAGGTCGCGCCGGTCTCGACGATGCGATCGAGCGTGCGCTTCTGATCGAGCGCCGCGTGCAAGACCAGCTCCCCGCCGCAGGCGAGCGCAATCGCGAGGCTCACCGTGCCCATATTGTGGCTCATGGGGCTCAGCGTGTAGATCACCGCGCGCGCGTCGAGCTGCCAGTCGCGGGCGATCGCGCGGCCGTTGGACAATAACGTGTTGTCGGAATGCATGACGCCTTTCGGCCGTCCGGTCGTGCCGGAGGTGAAGGCGAGATAGAAGACGCGGTCGGGGTTGGTCGAGAAGGGACGCGCCGAACGGCGCGGCGCCGGCAAGCCGTCATGCCACCGTGGGGCGCCGCTGACGTCGGCGAGCGGCGCCAGCGGAAAGGCGCAGCGGATCGACGGCAGCGCCCGCCATTCCGCGAAGATATCTCGCCGCGCGGCGTCAGCGCCCCAGCCCACCTCCCCGATCAGGGCCGCGGCGCGGCAGCGCTCCAGCAGCTCGAGGACCTCGCCGGTCGTGGAGTCGCGATGCAAGGACGGGACGCAGACGTAGTCCATGCGCGAGCAGACGAGCAGCGCGAGGACCGACTCGATGCGGCTCGGCTGCCAGACGGCAACACGTTCGCCCGGCCGCACGCCGCGGGCCGCGAGTTCATCCGCCAGGGCATCGGTCCACGCCAGAAGCTGCGCATAGGTGAGACGGCGCGTGCCGTCGCGGACTGCCCATGCGTCCGGGTGCCGCTCCGCCCAGAACAGAATCCGGCTATAAAATGTGTCCGCCCGCCAGTGCCCGTCGGCATAGCGCCGCTGCGCCGCCTCGTAATCGAGCAATGACAGGAGCCGATGCGTCATCGCGCCGCGCGACCTTTCGTTTTGACAAGCCCTCGTCGATTGTATTCAATGGCACACAATCCGCAAAGAGGTATGACGCGCGCTTATGATACGGATCGCATTTGATATCGGCGGAACTTTCACCGACTTCGTCCTCGAGGATACGCAGACCGGAAAGCGTCATTTTGGGAAGCTCCCATCGACGCCCAGCGAGCCGGCCCGCGGCGTGCTCGAGGGGCTGAGCGAAATTCTCCAGCGCACCAAGGTCCCGGCGGGCGACGTCAGCACGCTCCTGCACGCGACCACCGTCGCGACCAACGCTGTCCTTGAGCGTAAGGGCGCGAAAACCGCCCTGATCACGACCAAGGGCTTCCGCGACATCCTCATCATCGGCCGCCAGAAGCGCTACGAAACCTACGATCTCTATCTCGACAAGCCGCAACCCCTGGTGAAGCGGCGCGACATTTTCGAGGTAGCCGAGCGCGTCCATTACGACGGCCGCGTCGAGGCGAAGGCGAAGCACGACGAGATCGACGCCCTGCTGACCGAGATCGGCAAGGATGGCTACGAGTCGCTCGCAGTTTCACTCCTCCATGCCTACGCGGACCCCTCGCACGAGCGGCTGATCGGCGACCGCGCCGCCGCCATCGCGCCCGATCTCACGGTCTCGCTGTCGTCGACCGTCTCGGCGAAATTCCGCGAATACGAGCGCACCAGCACGGCCGTCGCCAACGCCTACATCAAGCCCCTGGTCGGCAAATATGTCCGCGCGCTCGAGAAGTCGCTGTCGGCGCGCGGCGTCGATGCGGACCTCTTCATCATGCAGTCGAACGGCGGCCTCGTGTCGCCGGAACTGGCGGCCGAAAACCCCGTGCGCATCGTCGAGTCGGGGCCGGCGGCGGGCGTGCTCATGTGCGCCGAGGTCGGCCGGCAGGAAGGCTTCGACCACGTTCTGACTTTCGACATGGGCGGCACCACCGCAAAGCTCGGCGCGATCGACCACGGCGTGCCGGCGATCGTGCCCACCTTCGAGGTCGATCAGGTGCGTTACCGCAAAGGCAGCGGCCTGCCGCTCAACATCGCCGCAATCGAGCTGCTCGAAATCGGCGCGGGCGGCGGCAGCATCGGCGCGACCGACATGGGTCTCATCAAGGTTGGCCCGGAAAGCTCCGGCGCTGAGCCCGGCCCCATCTGTTACGGTTTTGGCGGCACGCGCCCGACGGTGACCGATGCGAACCTGGTCCTGGGCTATATCGATCCGGATTATTTCAACGGCGGCGCGATGAAGCTCGACTTCGCCGGCGCCAAGGCGGGGATCGCCAAGCACATCGGCGAGCCGCTCGGCCTCGAGCCCGCCGAAGCCGCCTGGGGCATCTACACGATCGCGAACGCGAACATGGAACGGGCGATGCGCATCGTCTCCGTCGAGCGCGGCCGCGATCCGCGCAAATACACGATGGTCGCGTTCGGCGGCGCCGGGCCGCTGCATGCCTGCCGGCTCGCCCGCGCCATCGGCATTCCAAAGGTGATCGTGCCGCATGGCGCCGGCGTCGGCTCGGCGATCGGCCTTCTCGAAGCGAACAGCAAGCTCGATCAGTCCGTCACCCGCGTCCTGCGGCTCGCACCCGGCACGGAAACCGCGGCGGCGGACATCTACGCCGACCTCGAAAAGCGGCTGCAGGCCGACATCGACCGGCTGCGCAGCAAGAACAAGCCGACTTGGTCGCGCTTCGCCTATATGCGCTACGCCGGACAGGGCCATGAGATCCGCGTCGATCTCCCCAATGGCCCCTTCACCACCAGCTTCGCGGACGAGGCGGCGGCGCGTTTCCAAGAGGCCTATGCGCAGGTCTACGGCTATCGGGACCGCAACGCCGGGATCGAGATCGTGGACTGGTATCTCGCCGCAACCCTGCCGAACGCCGGCAAGGGCGAGCGGGAAAAACCGCAGCTGCCTTCACAAAAGGGAAACGGCAAGCGCGCGACGCGCAAGGCCTATTTCCCGGAAAAGGGTGGCTTCGTCGATTGCGCGGTCTACGATCGCTATGCTCTCGCCCGCGACGAGACGGTGAGCGGACCGGCGATCATCGAGGAGCGCGAGTCGACGGTCGTCGTTCTTCCCGGCGACACGGCGTCGGTCAGCGAACATGGCAATCTCGTGATCATGGTAGGCGAAGATGACGAAGGCGCGTGAGAATCTCAGCCCCATCACCCTGTCGGTGCTGTGGAACAGCTTCATCTCCGTCGCCGACGAGATGGGCACGACGCTGCGCCACACGGCGTTTTCCGAGGCGGTGCGCGAGGCGGAGGATTTCTCGACCGGCGTCTTCGATCGCAACGGCCGGCTGATCGCCCAGGGAAACTTCACGCCAGGCCATCTCGGCGCGATGCCCTTCGTCGTGAAGAACGTCTTGAAGTTCTTCCCGGAAGGAACGCTCCGTCCGGGCGACGGCGTGCTCCTCAATGACTCGGCGCTCGGCTCCGGGCATTTCCCCGACTGCTTCCTCGTTACGCCCGTCTTCATCGGCGAGGAGCTGATCGGCTATGTCGTCAATACGGCGCATCATGTCGACATGGGCGGCGCGGCGCCGGGATCGCAGAAGGTGCAAGGCGTCACCGAGGCCTTTCAGGAGGGCGTGCGCATCCTCCCTGTGCGGCTCGTGCGCAACGGCGAGTTCGACGAGGACATCCTGCGGCTGATCCTCGGCAACGTGCGCGTCCCCGACCTCGTCAGCGGCGACCTCTCGGCGCAACGCAATGCGAACTTCATCGGCGCGCAACGCCTGGTGAAGCTCTACAAGGAATACGGACGCGCGCAGATCGACGCCGCGGTCGAGACCATTTTCGAGAAGTCCGAGATGCGGATGCGCGACCTCATCCGCAAGATTCCGGACGGCGTCTACAGCTTCCAAGATCAGCTGGACGATTGCGGCCCAGGGAACGGGATCGTCACCGTCGCCGTCGACATCACCGTCAAGGACGACGACATCACCGCCGATTTCTCGCGCAGCAGTGATCAGGTCGGCGTCGCCATCAATTCGTATCTGAGCTACACGCGCGCCTATACCTTGTTCGCCGTGAAGGTCTTCGCCGACGCGCTGCTGCCGCAGAACGACGGCGCCATCCGGCCGATCAAGGCGGTCGCGCGCGAGGGCAGCTTCTTCAATCCGCGCTTTCCCGCCGCGAGCGGCGGCCGCGCGGCGCTGCAGATCCGCATCTTCGACGTCATCAACGGCGCGCTCTCCCAAGCGATGCCGGATCGCGCCATGGGAGCGTTCTCGCACTGGAGCAATCCCAATATCGGCGGCATCGACGATCGCACCGGCAAGCCGTTCATCTTTTACGATCTCATCCTCGGCGGCTACGGCGGGCGCTCCAACAAGGACGGCGCCGAGGCGCTGAGCCCGGTGATGAATTGTGCAAACATCCCGGTTGAGGTGCACGAGACCAACAGCCCGATCGTCATCCGCCGCTTCGAGCTCGTCGCGGACTCCGGTGGGCCGGGGCAATATCGCGGCGGCTGCGCCATCCGCAAGGATGTCGAGCTGCGCACCGGCTCGGCGGTAATCACGCTTCTTAGCGATCGCCACGCGAGCGCCGGCTTCGGCCTGTTCGGCGGCTCCTCCGGCACGATCGCCGAGACGATCCTCAATCCTGAGGGCGAGGCGATCCACATGACCTCGAAAGAGGTGCGCACCTTGAAGAATGGCGACGTCGTCAGCTTCCGCCTCAACGGTGCAGGCGGCTATGGTCCGCCCGCGAAGCGGAGCCAAAAGGCCATCGAGAACGACATCGCCGATGGCTATGTCAGCGCCGCGTTCGCCAAGAAGGCTTACGGCGTGAAGCCATCAAATGCCTGACGTGAAGGGCCATGCGCCGCTTCTCTTCCAACCGCTGACGATCCGCGGCGTCACGATGCGCAACCGCATCATGGCCTCGCCGATGTGCCAATACATGTCGGACGACGGCATGCCAACGGACTGGCATTTCGTGCATCTCGGGCGCCTGGCTTTCGGCGGCACTGGCCTCGTCTTCTACGAGGAAACCGCGGTCGAGGAGCGCGGCCGCAAGACCTATGGCTGCGCCGGCCTGTGGCGTGACGACCAGATTCCGGCATTTCGCCGCATCGCCGACCTCATCCGCAGCGTCGGCGCAACGCCAGCGATCCAGCTCGGACACTCCGGCGGCCGCGCCGCCTCGCACGGCGCCATGCGCGACTGGGTGCCTTTAACGGATGCCGATGCCGCCGACGGGTTGCCGCCGTGGAAGCCGGTTTCGGCGAGCGCCATTGCTGTGACGCCCGGCCGCCAAATCTCGCACGCGCTCACGCAAGACGAGATCAAGGAGATCGTCGGCCATTGGGCGGATGCGGCGCAGCGCTGCGATCGCGCCGGCTTCGATGTGCTCGAGATTCACGGTGCGCATGGCTACCTGATCCACCAATTCCTCTCGCCGGTCACCAACAAGCGCAACGACGCCTACGGCGGCGAGCGTTCCGGCCGCATGCGGCTCGCGTTGGAGATTGCAGAGGCGGTGCGCGCCGCATGGCCCGCACACAAGCCTCTGTTCTTCCGCGTCTCGAGTGTCGACGGGCGCGGCGGCGTCTGGGACATCGACGACACGGTCGCCCTCGCCGCCGAGCTCAAGGTGCGCGGCGTCGACGCGATCGATTGCTCGTCAGGCGGCGTTTCGGGAACGTCGCAGATGCCGCTGGTGCCGCGCGTGCCCGGCTATCACATGCCGTTCGTGCGCCGCGTGAAGCAGGAAGTCGGCATCGCCACCGTTGCCGTCGGCCTCATCACGGAACCGCAGCAGGCGGAGGACATCCTGCGCAGCGGCGAAGCCGACGTGGTCGCGATGGCGCGTGAATTGATGTACCACGCCGACTGGCCGGCGCATGCCGCGCGCGCGCTCGGGGTGGAGGATTCCTTGGCGCTCCTTCCGCCGGCCTACGCGTTCCGCCTGCGCCGTCGCGAAGAGGTGGCAAAGCTCGCCATCAATCAGCCGGGCGCCGATTTGTCATCCGGCGCCGCCAAGCTGATCGAGTCGACATGACCGCGCGCGAGACATGCGGCGGCCTATGCGACCTTTGGGCCAGCCAATGGCGGGCTGGAAGGGTTGACCGGCCGAATTTTGACGGCATAGCATGGTATACAATGTTCGAGATGCCGCTCGAGCGAAACTTCACAGGGAGAACGGGAACATGAACAAATCAGCATGGAGAGGGGCGGCCTTCGCAATCTCGCTGCTCGCCGGGACGGCGGTTGCCAGCGCGCAGGAAGAGCTCAAGATCGGCGCGATCGGAAGCCTGTCGGGCGGCGGCACCGCCTGGGGCCTCGCGCTGCAACGCGGCGTCACACTCGCCATCGACGAGGCCACGAAAGCCGGGGGCCTCAAGATCGGCGGCAAGACCTATATGCCGAAGCTCGTGATGTATGACGATCAGTACACCGCGACCGGCGGCAAGACCGCGGCCGACCGTCTCGTGAACCTCGACAAGGTCCATTACATCATCGGCCCGATCGGTTCGCCGCCGGTGTTGGCGTCAGTCGCCGTGAGCTCGCCGGCAAAGGTCGTGCAGCTCTCGAACGGCTTTGCGCCCGCGATTCTCAAGAACGACGCCAAGTCGCCCTACAATTTCCGCGTCATGAACTCGAACACCGAGTTCGGACCGGCCATGATCAAGTGGCTGCACACGAATTACCCCGCCATCAAGAAGGTCGCGCTCATCGCGCCGAACGATGCCGTGGGACAGGCGGTGATCCCGACCCTCGTCGAGGCCTACAAGGCGAACGGCATCGAGGTCTGGACGGAAATGTATGATCGCGGCATGAAGGAGTTCACGCCGCTGCTTACGCGCATGATGGCGCAGAACGTCGACCTCTTCGACCTCAACAGCAACGCGCCAGGCGAAGCGGGCCTCCTCCTGAAGCAGGCGCGCCAAGCCGGCTTCCAGAAGATGATCTGGCAGGTGGGCGGGCCGTCCGTCGACGAGATCATCAATGTCGCCGGACCGCTGGCGGAAGGCTTCCTCTCCTACGAGACCTTCGATTTCAGCTCGCCCCAGGCGCAGGCCTTCGACAAGGCCTATCATGCGAAGTGGGACGGCATCATCAATGCGCAAGCGCCCGGCTGGTACAACGCCGCGAAGATCCTGTTCAAGGCGCTGGAGACGGCAGGCTCGACCGACGTCACCGCCGTGCGCGATGCCTTGATGAAAGTCCAAGGCTACGACTCCGGCATGTATGGTCCGGTGATCTGGGGCGGGCAGGCCGATTACGGCGTGGCGCACCAGCTGCTGCTTCCGTTCTGGATCGTCGAGGTCAAGAACGGCAAATCGACGATCCGCGACAAGCTGACGCCGGAAAAGCGCTGACCGCGGACACAGGCGCGCGATGATCGGCGGTAATTCCGCCGGTCATCGTTATTGCTCACTCGAATTTCGATCGGATCCATGCTCTCGCCCATCATCATCGGGCAGGTGATCGTCAATGGCTTGAGCCTGAGCGCGATCTACGTCTTGATCGCACTCGGCTTCACGCTGTTGTTCGGCATCATGCGTGTGGTCAATTTCGCCCATGGCGCTTTCGCCATGCTGGGCGGCTACGCGCTCTATTACTTCTACGGAAAATATACGCTGCCTTACCCGCTCGCGGTGCCGCTCGCTGCGGCGACGGTCGCGGCGCTGTCGCTCATTCTCGAGGCGCTGGTCTTCCGCTGGTTCTATCAGAAGATGTTCCAGAGCATGATCGGACTCCTCGGGCTCAACATGGCGCTGATGTTCTCGAGCGTCATCATCTGGGATGTCTATGAACGCTCGATCCCGCCCGCTTTCAGCGGCGTGCTCAAGCTCGGCGGCCTCATCCTCGCTGCCGACCGGCTGATGGTGATCGGCATCGCCATCGTCACGCTGCTCGCCTTCTGGCTGTTCATGACGAAGACGCGCTACGGGATCGCCATGCGCGCCACCGCCGACGACGTCGAGATCGCGGAAGCCCAAGGCATAGACACGCGCACAATCTATCGCCTCGCTTTCTTCGTCGCGATCTTCATGGCCGCGCTCGCGGGCGGGCTCTACGGCCAAATCTACGCGCTCTCTCCCTTCATGGGAGAGCGGCCGCTCCTCGTCGCCTTCGTCGTCGTCATTCTCGGCGGCATGGGGAGCATTCCCGGCGCGGCGCTCGGCGGCGTGATCCTGGGATTCACCGAGAGCATCCTTTCGACCTTCTACGGCGCGGCGGTTTCGTCCTTCGTCTCGTTCGGTGTCGTCATCGCTCTGCTGATCTTCCGGCCGTGGGGACTGTTGGGTAAACCCGAATGACCGACATGACCTCAGAAACCTCACGCATCGCGACGGCCGGCCCGACGCGCGCCTTCGAGCGCAAGACGGATGCGATCGGCAGCCGGCGCGTGCGCGCCGTGATCATCGCCGGCCTTCTCACTCTCGCGGTCTTATGGCCGCTCGCCTACGAGAACACGTTCCTCCTCACCATGGGAACGCTCGTGGCGCTAAGCGCAATCGGCGCGACCAGCCTGCACCTGATCATCCGCACGGGGCATATCTCGTTTGCCCATGCGGGCTTCATGGGCGTCGGCGCCTATGTCTGCGTGCTGATGGTGATGCGGCTGCAGATGCCATTTGCGGTGAGCCTCGCCGGCGGGGCGGCCGCGGCGGCGCTGCTGGCGTTCCTCATCGGGCCGATCGTTCTGCGGCTCACGGGTAAATACTTCGTGCTCGTCACCTTCCTGCTCGGCGAGATTATCCGCATGGTCTTCGTCGAGTGGACGTCGATGACCGGCGGATCGAACGGCATCTTCGGCATTCCCGCGCCCTATCCCTGGCTCGCCGATGCGCACGCCTTCTATTATTTCGCACTCCTCGCGGCGACGCTGTGCGTCGGCCTATGCGCGCGCATCCTCATGTCCGAGGTCGGCCGCGCCATGGATTCCGTGCGCGAATCCGAGCGCGTCGCACAATGCTCCGGCGTTCCGGTGCTGCGCCTGAAAGTGACGATCTTCGTGATCGCCTGCGCGCTCGCCGGCATTCACGGCGCGCTGCTCGCGCATTTCCTGCACTACGTCGACCCGAGCGCCTTCGGCATGGTCGACTCGCTCAATCTCGTCGTGATGAACGTCATCGGCGGAATGAACCATCTGATCGGCCCGATCATCGGCGCGATCTTCCTCACGGTTCTTCCCGAACTCTTGCGGAGCTATGTCGAGCTGCAACGTGTGATCTTCGGCGTCATCCTCATCGTCGTGATGGCGGCGCTGCCTGGCGGCATCCTGGAACTCACGGCGCGCGTCCGCCGGCTGATGGCGGATCGCAAGTCATGAGCGCCCTATTGCAAGTCGAGGGGCTGACGCGGGTCTACGGCGGATTGCGCGCCGTCGGCGACCTCAGCTTCTCGGTCGGTCAGAACGAGATCCTCGGGCTGATCGGTCCGAACGGCGCCGGCAAGACGACGGTCGTCAATCTCGTCAGCGGCGTCGTGAAGCCGAATGCCGGACGCGTGACCTTCAAGAATGAAGAAGTCACGGGAATGGCGCCGCATCTCCTCGCGCGTCGCGGCCTCGTGCGCACATTCCAGGCGACGGTCGTCTATGCCGACCGCACGGTGCGCGAGAACGCCATGCGCGGCGCCTATCTCACGCTGTTTCCGGGCTTCCTCGCGACGTTCTTCGACGCGCCGGAGGCGAAGCGCAAGCGCGAGGCCGCCGAAGCGCTTGTCGCCGAACTGCTCGACTGGCTCGAACTGACATCGGTTGCGGATACCATCGCCGGCAGCATGCCCTACGGCTATCAGAAGACGCTCGGCATCGTCATCGCCTTGGCCGCGCGCCCCTCGCTGATCCTTCTCGACGAGCCGGTTGCGGGCCTGAGCGCCCACGAGACGGACCAGGTGCGCGACACCATCAAGCGCGTGCGCGAGCGCGGCATCACGGTCATCGTCATCGACCACAATATGCGCTTCATCTCGGGGCTCTGCGACCGCGTGGTCGTCATCGCCCACGGCCAGGAGCTGGCGCAAGGCGCGCCGCGCGATGTGCTGCGCAATCCCAGCGTGATCGAGGCTTACCTCGGAAAAAGCTATGCCGCTGCTCACGCTGAATAATCTCAACGTCCGCTACGGGCAGATCGTTGGCACGAGCGATCTTTCGTTCACCATCGAACCCGGCGAGATTCTGGCGCTTGTCGGATCGAACGGCGCCGGCAAGAGCAGCACGCTCAAGGCGATCCTCGGCATCGCGCCTTACCGTAACGGGGAGATTCTCTGGCGCGGAAAGAATCTCAAGGGTCGCAAGCCGTCGGAGATCGTGCGCGAAGGGATCGGCTTCTCGCCGGAGGGGCGCCGCGTCTTTGCGAGTCTCAGCGTGCTCGAGAACCTCAATATCGGCGCCTATAGCCGCACGGCCGGCGAAGCGGACGAGCGCATCGAGCAAATCTACACGTATTTCCCGCGCCTGCGCGAACGCTCGCGCCAGCGCGCCAGTAGCCTCTCCGGCGGCGAGCAGCAGATGCTGGCGATCGGCCGCGCGCTGATGAGCCGGCCGAAGCTCTTTCTGCTCGATGAGCCCTCGCTCGGTCTCGCACCGATCGTCGTCGAGCGCATCGGGGACATCCTCAAGGAAATCCAGGCGCGCGAGGAACTGGCGGTGATCCTCGCGGAGCAGAACGCGAATTGGGCGCTGGCGCTCGCCGACCGCGCCGTCATCCTCGAGCTCGGGCAAAAGACGGCGGAAGGGCCTTCCGCCGAGCTGCTCCGCGACCCCAAGGTGCAGAGCGCCTATCTCGGCATTTGATCGATCCAAGAAGAAACGGGAGACGACGACATGCGGCTACCCCACCACGAGCGCTACGACTATTCAGCTCTGCCGCAGCGTACCAATTACGACTGGCCGGGAGGCAAGCGCGTCGCCGTCTATCTCGGCATCAATATCGAGCACTTCGCTTTCGGCACGGGGCTCGGCCACGCCGTCTCGACGGAATTGCCGCAGCCCGATCCTCGCACCTTCTCCTGGCGCGACTATGGCAACCGTGTCGGTGTCTGGCGGCTGTTCGATCTTCTCGACGAGCTCAACCTTCCGGCTTGCCATCTCGTCAATACGACGATCTTCGATTACGCGCCGGAAATCCTCGCGCCGATCAAGGCCCGCAAGGACGAGATCATCGGCCATGGCCGCACCAATGCCGAGCGGCAAGGCCAGATGTGGGAAGAGGACGAGGCGCGCCTGATCGCGCAGGTGCGCGACGAAATCACCAAGCACAGCGGCCGTGCGCCGCGCGGCTGGATGGGCCCCTGGATGTCGCAAAGCCGCGTGACACCGGACCTGCTCAAGGAAGCTGGCTTCGACTTTCTCATGGACTGGCCGTGCGACGATCAGCCGATCTGGCTGCGCACCCGCTCCGGCCGGCTGATGTCAGTCCCCTACCCGCTCGAGATCAACGACTCCCCGATGATGCTCGTGCGCCATCATACGGCGGTCGATTTCGAGCAGATGATCATCGACCAGTTCGACGAGATGATCGAGCAGGCGGAGCGCCAGCCGCTCGTCTGCGGCATCGCCCTGCACACGATGATCGTCGGCCAACCCTATCGGCTGCGCGCGCTGCGGCGCGCGCTCAAGCACATCGTCGAGCATCCGCGGCGCGACAAGGTCTGGTTTACGCGGCCCGGCGAGATATTCGATCACTGCGCGAGCCTCAAGGCCGGGATCGTCCCCGGCAGCAAGACGTAGCACGGCACGATCAGAGCTTCGGCGCGACGCGGTGAAAATCCGTCGCGCGCTGATACGTGTCGACCGCGTTGAGGAGCGCGGTTTCGGCGAAGGGATGGCCGACGAGCTGGTAGGCGAGCGGCAAGCCGCGTGAGGAGAACCCGCACGGCACGCTCACCGCCGGCAACCCGAAGAAGTTGAACGGCCGCATGAATTGCGTCAGACGGCTGAACAGCGTGAGAAGCGTCTCGCTGTCGGTCGCTTCCATATCACTCTCGGCGACGGTCGGCGTCACATGCGGCGTCGCCGGCAGATGCAGGAAATCAACGTCCGCCATCGTTTCCGCTATGAACGTTTCCGTCATCACGCCGCGCAGGCGCAGCGCGTCGATATAGTCGGCAGCGGACAAATAAAGTCCGCCCTCGATGCGAAAACGCACGCTATTGGAATAATCCTGCGGCCGCGTCTCGAGCCACTGCCGGTGGAGCGCCGCCGCCTCGCTCTTGATGATCGTTTCGCCGACGCGGAAGGCCGCGGTGAGGTCAGGCAGCGGGACGCGCCGGATTTTTGCGCCGCATTTCTCCAGCATGCGCGCGCTTTCTTCCATCGCGGCTGCGACTTCGGCGTCGAGCGTGACGCCATGATCGGCGATTCCGATGGTGCGTCCAGTGAGCCCCTGTCCGTCCAGCCCCGCCGCGTAGTCGGGCACCGGCTTCGGGCTGCTTGTGGCGTCGTTCGGATCGTGTCCGGCAGCCGCCTGTAACAGCAGCGCGCAGTCGCGCGCGGTGCGCGCCAGTGGGCCGACATGATCAAGACTCCAGGAACGTGGCATTGCGCCATAGCGGCTGACGCGGCCATAGGTCGGCTTCAACCCGACGACGCCGTTGTAAGTCGCCGGCAGGCGGATCGACGCGCCGGTGTCGGAGCCGAGCGCGCCGAAGACCGCGCGCGCGGCGACGGAGACGGCGGAGCCGCTCGATGAGCCGCCGGCGACATGCGCCGGATCAAAGGCATTGCGGCAGTGGCCGTAATGGATGTTGTGCCCCGTCGGTCCCGCAGCGAATTCCGACATGTTCAGGGCGCCGATCTCGACGGCGCCGGCGGCATCGAAACGGCGCAGAACCGTGGCGGTTGTCGTCGCCACCTGATCGCGCAGGATGCGGCTGCCGCCGCTCGCCGCCTTGCCCGTGCGCGCGAACATGTCCTTATGCGCCAAGGGAATGCCGTGCAGCGGTCCGCGCCGCGCGCCTCGCTTCAATTCACGGTCGCGCTCGGCCGCCGCTGCGAGCGCCGCATCTGCATCGATGTGGATGAAGCAATTGCGGCTCGCCTGCCACGCTTGCGCGCGAGCGAGGCACGCTTGCGTCAGAGCGACGGAGGTCACGCGGCCGTCGGCAATGCGCGCCGCGGCCTCGGCGAGGTCGATCGTCGCGATATCCTCGCTCATAGGGCGGAACGGCGTTCGAGCACGCTGCCAAAGTCGCTCGGCTCGTCGCTGAATGCGAGCGTCGACGCAGCCTTGCGGACCGCCCCGCTTAAGCGATCAACCTCGACCGCAATGTCGCCCAGGCGCTTCGGCGTAATCGCCGATGTCCCGGGCGCCGTCATCAAACTCTCGGCGGGTGTCGGCGCTTTTCTTTCCGCAGTCATCGATCGTCTCTCGATACCCAACGTAATCCGTGAGCAATCTATCCGACGCCGACAGCCGTCGCGTCCAATATTTTCGGGGTCGAGCATACCGCATATGCAATCTTGCCACGGCGAATTGGCAGCAGCGGGCGAACGATGCAGACTGCGGGCGACCAACCTGACAAGAGACCTCGCTCATGACCATCAAAGCTGTGGTATTCGACGCCTATGGCACGCTTTATGACGTGCAATCGGTCGCCCGCGTGACGGAAGAAGCTTTCCCCCGTTACGGCGACGTCATCACACAAATCTGGCGACTGAAGCAGCTTGAATACACGTGGCTGCGCTCACTGATGGGCCGCTACGAGAATTTTGAGGCCGTCACGCGCGATTCGCTCCGATACACGCTCGCGCTGCTCGGCCTGCAGGCGGATGCGAGCGTCTTCGCGCGCATCATGGACAAATATGTCCACCTCGAACTCTATCCGGACGCGAAGGACGCGCTGGCCGGCCTTTCGGGCCGCAAGCTCGCGATTCTGTCCAACGGCAGTCCGGCGATGCTCGATGCGCTGGTGCGCAACACCGGGCTCGATACGATCCTCGACGCCACCATCAGCATCGACGCGACGAAGATCTACAAGCCGAGCCCGCAGGCTTACACGTTGATCGAATCCCATCTCGGCGTGAAGCCCGCCGACGTGCTGTTCGTTTCCTCCAATCCGTTCGATGTCTCCGGCGCAAAGGCCTTCGGCCTGACCGTCGCCTGGATCGAACGCGTCACGACCGATGCCATGGCGTTGGCATGCAAGAACCATGCGGCCATCGGGCCGCTGACGATGTTCAAGGCACTGCGCACGCAGATGGATACGCTTGGCTTCGAGCCCGACTATCGCATCGCCGGCCTGAGCGAGCTGCCGAAACTCGTGAGCCAGGACTCCAACTAAGCACACGTTGGGCAAGAGCAGCCTATCGAGGCGCGCATCAACATGAAAATTGCGATCCTGGACGACTATTTCGATACGCTGCGCACGCTGTCGTG
>JBFWXB010000060.1:0-24584 GCA_050187875.1 Variibacter sp. | reverse complement strand
GAATATCTGTCTCTGAATGTTATTTGCCACGCCACCACCGCGCCGACGCCGCAAGCTTCGTAATCTATGTCCGCCGTCGCGGAGAAAGCTTCGCGGCGCCGGTATCCCCCTTTTTCGCCCGCCCTTCCTGCCGAGTGCGACTCTGGCTGGGTTTTTCCCGCCAGAGCAGTCACTATCTTGGCGTGTATCAGTGGTGATGTCCACGACAAGTTTTGCCAATTGGGCGGGATCGCGGGGCGCTTTAGTGTCCTTGACCGGTCAGGTATGGCGCGACGAAACGGGCGTTCGCGATTTTTGTCAAGCATGCGCACATTAAAACTGACTACCCTAAGGGACGAGCAACTCGCTTTAGCTGGCCTCCCACAGGATCAAGGAGCGCCATCGTCCTCGCCGGGCTTCTCGCTGAAGTGCTCGTCGAATTTTCCCGGCACGCCGTTCCACGCGTCGGCGTCCGGGGGCGGCGTCTTCTTGCGCGTGATGTTGGGCCACTTCGATGCGAATGCGCGATTTTGCGTGAGCCACTTCGGCTCCGCGGCCGGATCCGTGTCGGGAAAGATCGCCTCGGCAGGGCATTCGGGAACGCACACGCCGCAATCGATGCACTCATCGGGATGGATGACGAGCATGTTTTCCCCTTCGTAGAAGCAATCGACGGGGCACACCTCGACGCAATCCATATATTTGCACTTGATACAGTTGTCGGTCACAACGTGAGTCATCACTACTTCCTTCGGAACTGAACGCAGTTTGGCTGCGGTCTCATTCGGCGGCGATCAAGAAGGGACGATCGGCGGGAACGACAGCGGCCCGCGCCGCGGCAACAGCCAGCCACTCGCGGTAAAGTCCTTTGTCCTCCACCGCGAAGGCGGCGCGTTGCTTCATATGTTCGAACGTGTCGCCAGGGTGACACCGCTCATAGTCTTCGCGAACCAGCGATTCGAGATAAGCGCGTTCATTGTCGTGCCGCGGGCGGACGAAATGGTGGGAATTGCTCAACATATCGCTCTTCCTTCCGACGTTTTCGAATGAGCGCGCACGAGCCGACCGTCAGCACAGACGCTCATATCTTGTCTCTCTGCTGCAGCCGCACGCGCCAGGTATCGGGACCCTCCTCCAGATACGTCCACTGACAGCGTGAGCCATGTCTGGCCTCGAGCTGAAGCCTTAGCGGCCGTGGATCGTGATCGACGACGAGTTGGAGGGAGGCACCCGATGTCAGATGCTCGAAGAGCTGTTCGATGATCGTATGGCGATGTCGCCGATCGATGTCCGCGACGTTGATGACGCGTTCGCTAGGAACTGCAATCTCGGCCATGTACTAGCTCCTCCAGAGCGACGTCTGATCGTTACGCCAACGCGGGACGGCGCTTTGGCGGGCGGCGATCTCGCCTTCCATGAAAAGGCACGTGATGTGTGTGATCAAACGCTTGGCAACGGTCTCACCAAGGAGTGCGACCAGCAGTTCCTGGTAATACGGCTTGAAAATGCGACCGGTGATTCCCCGATCCGCACACATCAGATCGATGATGTTTCGCACCAACGGAGAGAGATCGTTTCGGCTAGAACGAAGGTCCAGGATCACCTGCAGGGCCTGTTCGATGCGATCCCAGCTGCCGCCGGAGATATGCGTCAGTACGTTGCTAAGGTGCGGGTGGCTCCGAAATGCGGCCACGACGTAGGCGACGAGCTCGGGGACGGCCATCGCGATGCGCGGCGACGTCGACTCTTGCCGACCGCTTTCGAACAATGGGGATGGCCTGGGCACGGCCGCACCGCCGCGCCATGTGGGCGCGAGCGTCGGTCCATCGGCGCTTTGGTTGATTCCGTGCAGCATGACGGCTCCTAAAAGATACATTTCATATGTATCTTTTAGGAGCCGGCGAGACAAGTGAAATTTTTGACTTGCGATGAGGCAGTCGCGCCGGGCTGGATGCTTGCGCGTCACGCCGCCGGGCGAATGCCGAAGTCCTTGGGGTTGAGAATGAGGTCCGCGAGCGTGTAACGGTCGAGCGTTCCCATGAAGGCGTCGAAGGCTTCGTGTAGCGCGAGGCGCAAGCGGCAGCGCGGCGTAATCACGCACCGATTGTCGTTCGTGAAACATTCGACCAGGGCAAAATCCGGCTCCGTTGCGCGCAACACGGCGCTGAGCTTGATGCGATCGGGGCGCTTGGCGAGCGTCAATCCGCCCGAACGGCCGCGGACGGCTTTCAGGAAGCCGGCGCGCGTGAGCTGGTTGGCGACCTTCATCAGATGGGCGCGGGATATCCCGTATATCTCTGCGGTTTCTTCGATCGTGATTAGCCGGTCGCGTCGCGCCGCCGCGTACATCAGCACCCGCAAGGCGTAGTCGGAAAAATTCGTCAGTTGCATGCGGCTGGTCCCCTTGGCTCGACGCGAAGCGTGATCGGCAAAGATGCTCCTTCAAGGTATCTTTTGCAAGGAATGATGCCTTTGACTGCGCCGGATCGCCGAGATGGAGCTTAAACATATATTGACAATGTATGTTTTAGAACCGATTGTTCGGCGTGCGGCCCTTCATAACAAGCGCCGCAACAGGCTCAGGGCAGGACGCCGGTCGCGATTCCTGCCTCGGCAACCGCAAACCGCGACCAAAAGGAACACCCGCACCATGTCCCAGGAGCAGCATGCGTCGACCGTAAAAGAGTTCGACGTGCGAACCCTCGTCCCCGCCCAGCGGCACGCGAAGATTTTTGAGCTCGTCGATCAGCTCGCGCCCGGCCGCGCGTTCGTCCTTATCAATGATCACGACCCGAAGCCGCTCTACTACCAGCTCGAAGCCGAGTACCCGGACCAGTTCTCGTGGACCTATCGGGAGCAGGGCCCGCAGGTGTGGCGGGTCGAGATCGGCCGTTTGCTGAAAGCGGCTTGAATTTGTCGAAGATCAATGCCGGCCCATCCAGAGGCCGGCATTGATCCGAAAACCAAGGAGTTCGCCCGTGACTGGGGTCACGCTATCGCGCTGGACGATGTCGTATTTTGCGGCGGCGCTTGTCGCGCTCGTGGCGGCCGAACTCATGATGGCCGTCGGCTATGGCTATCCGAGCGCGCCGCTCGAGGCTGCGCCGACGCTCGTCGTCGTTCATCTCGTCGCCATCGGCTGGCTGAGCCTGCTGATGTGCGGCGCCCTGTTTCAGTTCGTTCCTGTATTGGTGGCGCGGCCGCTGCGGCACGATGCATTGCCGCTGCCGACGCTTATCTGCCTCGTGACGGGACTTGCGGCGCTGATCCTGGCGTTCCTGCAGATGGGCGGCCAGATCTCGAGCGAGTATGCCTTCTTTCCAATCGCTTCGATCCTGCTCGCCGCCGGCTTCGGCCTGACCTTATGGAATCTTGGCCGCACGCTGTGGACGGCTCGCCCGCTGCCGTTGCCCGCGCGTTTCGTCGCTGTCGGCCTCTGCAGCGTTGCCGCGACGGTCGCGCTCGGAATCATCTTCGCGCTGACGCTCGGCGGCACGGCCACCAACGCGCATTTCCTCGACGTCACGGCGAGGGGCCTACCGCTCCATGCGATCGCGGGCCTCGGTGGCTGGCTCACGTTCACGGCGATGGGCGTGAGCTACCGGCTTCTTGCGATGTTCATGCTGGCGCCGGAGCTTGGCGGAGCGCGCACCCGCGCCGGTTTGCATTGCGGAACGGCAGCACTGACGGTGGCGATCCTCGGCGGTGTGATCGCGATCTGCGCCGGCGCGCCGCTGAGGGTAATCTTGAGCACCGCCGGGCTGCTCGGCCTGTGTGCGCTTGGCCTCTATGGCGCGGACATCCTGCGCCTTTATCGCGCGCGCAAGCGGCGCATCATCGAACTCAACAGCCGGATAGCGGCTCTTGCGTTGGTCAACTTGGCCGTGGCCGTGATCTTGATCGTCGCGCTCGCGGGGCTCGGCGCCGTAACCGAATACGCGGACGCGTTGGTCTTTCTTGTCGCATTCGGCTGGCTATCAACCCTTGGCTTGGCCAAGCTTTACAAGATCGTCGCCTTCCTGACCTGGCTCGAATGCTATGGCCCCGTGCTGGGCAGGACCGCGACGCCGCGCGTTCAGGATCTTGTTGTCGAAGAGCGCGCCCAGAAATGGTTCCTTCTGCATTTCATCGCGACCTGGGCGGCAACCGGCGCGCTGCTGCTCGACAGTGCAATGGCGTTCCGCGCCGGCGTCGGCGTGATGCTCGTTTCGACCCTCGGCATCATCGTTCAATTGGTGCGCATTCGCGGTCTGCTGGACGTCAATGCCGCGGTGCGTCTGCCGGAAGGCGTGCGAAGGCCGCCGCTGCTGCACTGTTCCATTCAACACGCATAGAAGGAGACCGTCATGGCAACGTCATTTGTCGAGGTCGATGTCCGTCCGATCCTGCGCGCGGGCGGCGAGCCGTTCGGGAAGATCATGGAGGCCGTCGACGCGCTCAAGCCCGGCGAAGGGCTGCGCCTGTTTGCGACCTTCAAGCCCACGCCTCTGCTGCACGTCCTTGGCTCCAAGGGATTCAGCCACGACGCGCGGGAATTGGAAGGCGGCGAATGGGAAGTTTTGTTCTCACCATCGGATGCGCCGGCGCCGGCCCAGGCGCCGGATACGACAGTGCTGGGTGTCAAGATCGACAGCGCGTGGCCGGACCCGGTTGAAGAACTCGACAATCGTGAGCTCGATCCGCCGGAGCCGATGGTTCGGATTCTCGCCGCAACGGAGAAGATGGCGCCTGGAACCGTCCTCTCCGCGTTGCTCTGTCGGGAGCCGATCTTCCTGTTTCCGCAACTCGCCAAGCGAGGTCACGCCTGGCGCGGCGGATTCGAACCGGACGGCACCACCTACAAGGTTCTTGTTCGGATCGGTGCCAGACAGGGAGGCGCAGTGTGAGCGTGGCGGCCGCGACGATGCTCGAGCAGCAAGTCAGGGAAGCATTGCGGCTCGTGATCGATCCCGAGCTTGGCTACAACATCGTCGACCTCGGTCTCGTCTACGATGTTGCGGTCGAGGAAGGCGGCGTTGCTACCGTCAAGATGACGACAACGACACGTGGTTGTCCGGCTACGAATTATCTAAAGGACGGTGCTCGCGACGCGGCCTGGTCGGTCCCGGGTATCGAGTTTGTCGACGTGAAACTGATTTATGAGCCGCCATGGGTCCCGGAGATGATGAGCGAAAGCGCAATGCATCACCTCGGGATCAGCCGCGGGGGCGGCTGGTGAGCGGCGATCTGCCGGAAGTGGCTGCGATCTCGGCGCCCACGCAAGTCGTATTGTGCGATGTCTTGCTGGCAAGCCTCGAGACGCTTGCGAGGGCAGGGGACGTGGATATGGCCTGCCGTTTGGCGGGGCGCGCGTGCGCGGCGTTGCGCAAGGACGATGCGAAGCAGTGGAGGCGGTTCAATGCCTTGCTGCATCGCTTGAGTCGTATGACGGGCGAGCTGCGCAGGCCATCCGATACAGACGGCTTTGAAATTTTGCGTTAGAGCCGCGTCGTTTTTAATCGAACCCCGTTCTTGCTCCGCTCATTCCCGCGCAAGCGGGAATCCAGAGTTGTACGGCCCTGGGTCCCCGCTTTCGCGGGGACGAGCGGCGAGAAATCGATCTGACGGAGCTTCATTATGCATGTAAGCCTGGTCGAGCGCGGGATCGTAGCGCGCCTGGGTGCGGATGGCCGGCCAGATCGCGCGCCGCCAGGCTGAGAGGCCGCCGTCCGCGGCGAGCACGTTGCCGTCGCGCATGACGAACCATTGCGGCGTTCCGGGGCGCGACTTCACGCGCTCACGCAACGCTGCAAGATCGTCGGGCCACTCCCGTGCCGTCAGCAAAGAGCGCAGTTGCGGCACGAGGACTTCACGATAGCGAACCCTGGTGAACTCGCTGCTGGCGCGAAACGCGGGCCGCTCATTGCGCTGCCATGTGCGGCATGGACCGCAATCCTCGGCCCCGACATAGACGACGGTCAGCGGCCCGCGATGGCCGGCGGCCTGGCGCGGCGCGTCGGAGAGAAAGAGAGCGCAGCCAAGAGCCACAGGCAAAAAGGATAGTGCGCGTCTCGACAAGTTGGCGCGAGCGTTCACGGACATAACCCACAGCATAGGTCGTTCGGCGCAGGCGCCACTTATCCAAAGTCAAGGCCGGTCGCCGCGAACGATGGCAGCTTGAGGCAAAGCGCGAGGCCAAAGGAGCTGTGGTCAATGCCCGAAGTCGTGAAACCAGCCGGCACGCATGCCGAGGACGACGAGCCGATGCCGTTCATGCAGCGCGTGCTCGACGATCCGTTCCTGCTTCTGTTCATCGGCATGACGATTCCCACGATCCTCTATCTCGTCTGGGGCGTGATGGAAATTGCCACGGTCCCCGTCGGCAAGTGACGCTTCAAGTGACTGCTGGAGAATAGTCGTATGGCGATCACCTCACCCGAACGCCGCGTCTGGTGGAACGAACCGGTCGAGCGTGTCGAACTGGTCTGGATCGGAGTGGCCCTGCTCTGGGGCCTGTTCATGTTCTTCTTCATGATCGCGTGGCACTTCATCGGCGGGCAGAACCTGTCGAACGAAGCGTACCGCGTCGTGCCCGGCGCCTATGTGCAGAAGGTGGAAGACTTCGCGCAGAAGTACCAGGTGCGCGATGAGTCCGGCACGCCGGTCGCCAAGCCGCCCGCCGGCGGCGACGTCTATCTGCTTGCACGGCTATGGCAGTGGTGGCCGGTGCTCGAGCTGGAGAAAGGTCAGAGCTATCGCCTGCATCTCTCGTCGGCGGACTGGCAGCACGGCTTCTCGCTGCAGCCGACCAACATCAACATCCAGGTGCATCCCGGCTACGAGCAAATCATCACGCTGACGCCGACCGAGACCGGCGAATTCGGAATCATCTGCAACGAGTTCTGCGGCATCGGTCATCACACCATGACCGGCAAGGTCATCGTCGTCGACAAGCAAGGGGCGAAATAACATGTCTACGACCTTCGACGGCATGGCATCGACGATCCGGGACAAGATGGCGACCTTCAGGGTCTGCCAATATACCGGTCTCAAGGTCGACATCGCCGCACAACGTCTGATCATCGCCAATGCGGTCGCCGCAGTGGTGTTTCTCGCAGTCGGCGGCGTGATGGGATTGATGGTGGCGCTGACGCGCTGGCCCGCGGTGCATTTGCTGCCGGCCGAATGGTTCTATCTGATCCTCACCGCGCACGGCGCCAATGTGCTGCTATTCTGGATCATCTTTTTCGAAATCGCCGTTCTCTATTTCGCCTCCGCAATCCTCTTGAACTGCCGCCTGGCGGCACCCGGCCTCGGCTGGCTTGCCTTCCTAATGATGGTCGCCAGCGGCATCGCCTACAACGTTGCGGTGTTCCAAGGTGAATCGACGGTGATGTTCACGTCGTACCCGCCGATGATGGCCAAGCCGCTGTTCTATATCAGCCTAATCGTGTTCGCAGTCGGCGCACTGATCGGCACCGGTCTTTTCTTCGCAACGCTCGCCATCGCGAAGGCCGAGCGCACCTACGAAGGCTCGATTCCGCTCGTCACGTTCGGGGCTCTCACCGCCGCGATCATCGCCGTGTTCACGCTCATCACCGGCGCGATCATCCTCGTCCCAACCTTCCTATGGTCGGTCGGCCTTATCCGCGAGATCGATCCGCTGATGTACAAGCTCGTGTGGTGGGCGATGGGGCATTCCTCGCAGCAGATCAATGTCTCTGCGCATGTGGCGATCTGGTACGCCATCGCGGCGATGCTGCTCGGGGCGAAACCCCTCTCGGAGAAGGTGAGCCGCACCGCCTTCTTCCTCTACATCCTCTTCCTGCAGCTCGCCTCGGCACATCACTTGATGGCGGAGCCCGGCATCAGCTCGGAATGGAAGATCGTCAACACGAGCTACATGATGTACCTCGCGGTGCTCGGCTCGATGATTCACGGCCTCACCGTGCCAGGCTCGGTCGAGGCGGCGCAGCGGCGCAACGGCTTCAACAAGGGCGTTTTCGAGTGGCTGCGCAAGGCGCCGTGGGGCAATCCGGCGTTCGCCGGCATGTTCCTCTCGCTTGTGATGTTCGGCTTCATCGGCGGCATTTCCGGCGTGGTGCTCGGCACCGAGCAGCTCAACCTGCTGATGCACAACACGCTGTATGTGCCGGGCCATTTCCACGGCACGGTGGTCTGCGGCACGACGCTCGCCTTCATGGCGGGGACCTACCTCGTCCTGCCGCTGGTCTTCCAGCGCGAGATCATCTTGCCGAAGCTCGCCAAGCTACAGCCTTACATTTTCGGCGCCGGGGCTGCGGGCATCTCGATGTTCATGATGGGTGCGGGCACGCTGGGCGCGCCTCGCCGCCACTGGGACATCAACTTCACCGATGCCGTCATCTCGTTCCAGCATTCACCCGGCGTGTTCATGATGATGGGGCTGAACGGCCTTAGCGCCATCCTCGCGGCGCTTGGCGGCGCGATCTTCGTGCTGGTGGTCGTGGGAACGGTTCTGTTTGGGAAGAAGATCGGCCCCGGCCATCAGCTGACGTTCCCGCTGCACGCGGCTGCGCGCAACGTTGCCAAATACGGCAGCGAGGGGACGGTGAAGTTGCCTGGCACGATCGTGCTGGTCTCCATCTTCTTCCTGGCTTTCGTTCTCTACTACTTCGTCAACTGGAAATACCTCTCGGATCTCTGGCTGTTCCGTTGAGGGAGGGGGGCCGGCTGTGCTTGCCGCGTTGAACCTTGCGGTTTCGCTCCTGAAGCTCAGGATCGGGATTGCGATCGCCGCGAGCACAGTCGCCGGCGCGGCGGCGGCGCAGGGGACGCCGCTGCCCGCCGGCAGAGTGCTGCTGCTGGCGCTGGCGGTGCTGGGCGCATCCGGCGCTGCGGGCGCCTTCAATCACTACTACGAACGCGACCTCGACCAGCGCATGACGCGAACGCAGGCGCGCCCGTTCGCCAGTGGCGTCTTGCGGGCATGGCCGATATGGCCCGCGGCGTTTGCTGTCCTGGCGGCTTTGTCGCTTGCGCTCGCCTACGCGACTGGTGGCGCGCTGAGCACCGCCTATGTGTTTCTGGGCGGCTTCATCTATGGCGTCGTCTACACCGTCTGGCTCAAACGGCGCACCGCCTGGAACATCGTTGTCGGCGGGCTCGCAGGCAGCTTTGCGGTGCTTGCGGGCGCGGCGGCCGTCGATTCGGCGCCGCAGGTCGTGCCTGTCGTTCTCGCGATTGTGCTCTTTCTTTGGACGCCGCCGCATTTCTGGAGCCTCGCCGCCGCCCGCCGTGACGACTATGCCCGCGCCGGATTTCCAATGCTGCCGGTGATCGTCCCCGAGCGGGCTTGGACCTCGGCGATCCTCGCGCATACGGCCGCACTCGCGCTGCTCTCGCTCGTCCCGCTGTGGTATGGCATGGGTCTCCTCTATGGCCTCGCAGCCGCCGCCGGCGGCGCCTTCTTCACATGGCGGAGCTGGCAGCTCTACCGCGCGCCCAGTCGCGCGACGTCCATGGCAAACTTCACAGCGTCGCTCGTGCACCTGACGCTGCTGACGGCCGGCGTCGTTCTCGATGGCCCTTTCAAGGTCGTACTATGGGCCGCCTGATCCTCATCTTGCTGGCGAGTGTCGTGCTTTCCTCATCGCTGCAGGCCGCGCCGGCCGGGACGGGGGCGTCCGAGTTCCGCTTCGATCGGCAGCAGGTGCTCGCACGCAGCGAAGCGGCATTGGGAACGCAGATCGGCGATTATCGATTGACCGACTCGCAAGGGCGCCGCTTCTCGCTCGGCGATTATCGCGGCCAGCCGCTCGTCATTAGTCTCATTTATACAAGCTGCAGCAGCGTCTGCCCGACCACGACGCAGCATCTAGTCGATGCGGTCGAAGAGGCACGCCGCAGCCTCGGGACCGAGCGCTTCGCCGTGCTCACCGTCGGCTTCGATGCGCGGCATGACACGCCGGCACGCATGGCCACCTTCGCGCGTCAACAGGGCATTCCCGTCGCCACATGGCGGGTGGCGAGCGGCGACGAGGCGACCCTCGCGGCGCTCATGCGCGATCTGGGATTCAGTTTCGAAGCGGCCGCCGGCGGATTCGAGCATGTCACCCAGACCTCGATCATCGATGCACAGGGGCGCCTCTACCGTCATGTCTACGGCGACGACTTCCCGCTGCAGGTGTTTATCGAGCCGCTGAAGGAGGTTGTCTTTGGCACCACCACGCGGGCGTTGACGGTCTCCGCCTTGGCCGACCGCATCCGCTTCCTCTGCACGGTCTACGATCCGTATCAGGGGCGCTACCGGACAAGCTACGCGATCGCCCTGGGTATTTTCGTCGGCGGCCTCTCGCTTCTCATCAGCGGCACGATTTTCGGCCGCGCCTGGGTGCGCAACCTGCGGCGCCATCGGCGCTTGGCGGCCCGTTGAGGTTGCCAAAGCGCAAATTTGGGAATGTCAGTGATTCAGTTCCTTCAACACAGTCTGCGGCGCGTCTTCGACCTCGCCGAGCGCGGCCTCGACCGGGTGTTCGGTCCGGCGCTCAATCCGCTCGCCCAGCTTGGTGCCCTGGGGTTCTTCCTGTTCTGGATCGTGGCCGTGAGCGGCATCTATCTGTTCGCGGTGTTCGATACCGGCGTCGAAAATGCCTACGCCTCGGTCGAATGGTACACGACCCGGCACTGGTGGCACGCCGGCGTCATGCGCAGCTTCCATCGCTACGCCTCCGATCTGATGGTGCTGCTGCTGCTGCTGCATATGCTGCGCGAATTTTCTCTCGACCGCTATCGCGGCGTCCGCTGGTTCTCGTGGTTTACCGGCGTTCCGATCATCTGGTTTCTCTACGTCTCCGGCATTACCGGTTACTGGCTGGTGTGGGATCGACTCGCCCAGTACGTCGCCACAAGCTCCACCGAATTGCTCGACTGGCTGCCAATCTTTGGCGAGCCGATTGCCCGCAACTTCCTCGCCCCATCGAGCCTGTCCAGTCGCTTTTTTACGCTGCTGGTGTTCCTACATATCGCCGTGCCGTTGGTGCTTCTGTTCACGCTCTGGGTGCACATTCAACGCATCACCCAGCCGAAGGTGAACCCGCCGCGTTTGTTGGCCGCGGTGACGTTGTTCGCGCTGCTCGCCGTGGCGCTGGTGAAGCCGGCGGTGAGCCAGGGTCCCGCAAATCTTGCGCAGGTGCCGAGTCCGGTTGGGCTCGATTGGTTCTACCTCTTGCTCTATCCGCTGGGTGATGCATCGCCCGGTGCGCTATGGGGCCTGCTGGCAGCCGTGACAGTCATGCTGGCCGCGATGCCATGGCTACCGCCGCTGCGGCGTATGAAGCCGGCGGTGGTCGACCTTGATCATTGCAATGGCTGCGGCCGCTGCGTCGAAGACTGCCCCTACGAGGCGTTGCAGCTTGCGCCGCGCACCGATGGGCAGCCCTATGCCGTGCAGGCCATTGTCGATCCCGACAAATGTGTGAGTTGCGGAATCTGCACCGGCTCCTGCCCGTCATCCACGCCGTTCCGTAGCACCGACGTGTTGCACACTGGTATCGACCTTCCAGATCTTACCTTCTCTGACATGCGCGAGCGCGTGCATGCGATCGCGGCCATGCTGACGGAGCGTCCGCGTGTGCTGATCGTCGGGTGTTGGCACGGTGCCGGTGGTTCCGGTGCTGGCGCACTCCAGCTTCCTTGCGTGGCCATGGCGCCGCCGTCCCTCATCGACTACGTGCTCAGCCGCGACCTGGCCGATGGCGTGGCCATCGCCGGTTGCGCGGAAAGCGCCTGTTACAATCGGCTCGGCGTAGAATGGACGCGCCAGCGCGTCGCCGGCGAGCGCAATCCTTATCTCCGCCGACGGGTGGAACGTGAGCGCGTCGCGATGATCTGGGCCTCTCCAGAGGAGGGAACGCGCTTTGCGCAGGAGATCGACGACTTCAGGGCTCGGCTTGCAGCTTTGCCGCCTGTGACTGCTCCGCCGCCAGAGCCGGCGAAGCCGGTTGCGCGGGAGATGATATCGTGATGCTTCCCATCTCACCCGCGCGGTTCCTTGGACAGCTCGCAATCCTTGGCGCCGTTTTCTCCCTTGCGGCCGCCTTCTCCAACGAGCCCGTCTACCGGCAGATTCCGGATGGGACGGGTGTCATCAAGTTCAGCTTCAGCCATCAGGCGGATCGTTCGAAGGAATGCCGCCGCCGCACGGCAGACGAGCTCGCGAAGTTGCCCCCCAACATGCGCCGGCCTATGGACTGCCCGCGTGAGCGACAAGGAATCTTCGCCGAACTCGCGATCGATGGCACGATTGTGTTCAGCAAGGGACTCTCGCCCAGCGGGTTCGCCAAGGACGGACCGTCGCAGGTGTACCAGCGTTTTGTCGTGCCCGCAGGGCCACACACGATTACCGCCCGATTGCGCGACACGCCACGCGTCGCGGGGTTCGACCACGAACGAATCACGACGGTCGAAGTCGCGCCTGGCCAGAGCTTAGCGCTCGACTTCCGGCCTGAGCACGGCGGCTTCGTTTGGCGGTAGGGACAGGGGCACACGGAGTCCGGTACTTGACGTAGAGCAAAGTCGGCATCGGCCGATCATGATTGATTGTCGGGTGAAATTGCTTGCCCCTGCGGAGCTGGCCATGACTCCCGACGACTGGTCTGTCATCAATCGTGCTCCCATCTTCCGCGCGATGGGCGAAACACTCACGCGTGCGATGCTCAGCCACCGTACGGTGCGGAGCTACGACCGCGGCGAGATGATCTTCCAGCAGGGCGATCCGGCGGAATGCTTCTTTTTGGTGCTGGAAGGCTGGGTGAAGCTTTACCGGCAGACGCCGGACGGCCATGAAGTTGTCGTATCACTCTTTACGGTCGGCGAGACTTTCGCCGAGGTCATGATGTTCCGCGGCGGGCGTTATCCTGCTACGGCGGAGACGGTATCGTCCGTGCGTCTGCTGCATGTCGACGGCCAGATTTTGCGCGATGCGATCATGCGCAATCCGCAAATCTCGTTCGAGATGCTGGCTGCCTCGTCGCTGCATTTGCGCAGGCTGGTCGAGCAGGTTGAGCAACTCAAGGCCCAGTCGGCACCAAAACGGATCGCAAGCTTCCTGTTGTCACTCACGGCCCCGCGTAGTGGCTCTGTGCGTCTCGCCTTGCCTTATGAGAAGCTGTTGATTGCCAACCGACTCGGTATGAAGCCGGAAAGTTTTTCGCGGGCACTTCGCCGTTTGCGCAACGTTGGCATCTCCGTCGAGCGTGATGTCGTCCGCATTAGCAATATTGAGCGGCTGGCGGCGTTCGTCGGCGGAAATGATTCAGCGACAATCATTTGTCCGATCACGCGCGGCGCGAAGCCATGCAGCCCGTTCGGCGCAGATTGCGTCGAGGGAGTCTATACGGACGCCGCGCGTCCGCTGCGCCGGCAGCATGCTTGAGTCGGTACACGTCAAAGCCTTTTGCAACAGCCGGAGGGGCGAAATTTCGCGCTACCGCCCGGGTGATGTTCTGGGGCGCTCTCGCCAGCGCTGTCACCGCCAGAATCGGAAGGATTTTTGGCATAGTCGTTTGACAGCTCATTGGAGAAGTGCAGCTGCGCTCCCCATGCCGACAACGGCGAGTGCGCTAACGCCGCCAACGAGAAGGCCGAGCGCCCGCCCTCCGACAAAGGCGGCCATTGTGGCTTTGGAAATGGTGTTGATCGATGCGGCGATCAGAATTGCCGTCGCGGCTTCGGCGATCGTCACCTGTGCGCCCGCGAGCTTAGTCATCGACAGCGTGAGTGCATCGACATCGACGATGCCCGACAGGGCTGCCAATAGATAGACTCCCGCATTGCCGATTTGCCCCGCGGCCAGTTTTGCCAGCAGCATAATCACGGCGATCAATGCTGCGAGCTGCAGCACTGTGCCAAGTTCGAAAGGATTGCGGATGGCGAGGCTGGGGTGCTCGTCTGATGTATTCGTTCTCAACCCCAGCAAGACGACGCTGCCCAGCAAAAGCAGGAGGGCTGCCGCGCCAGCGGGCCAGGCCACCAGCCGGAGCAGCTCTGGCTTGAGAATTCCGGCTAAAACGACGAGCCGCATCAACATGATCACGCCTGCGAGCAGGACGCCGCCAGCCAGCAGACGCACGCTCTGCGGATGTTCGCGCGCAAGGCGAGAGAAGGACATCGTTGTCGCCGTCGACGACGCAAGTCCGCCCGCGATCGCCGCAATCATGATACCGGCGCGATCGCCGAGGATCCGCACGGCGACATAGCCCGCGAATGAAACCGTCGCGATCAAAATCGCCAGCAGCCATATCTGGGCGGGATTGACGACATCCCAAGGATCGACCGGATGATTGGGCAGGATCGGTAGCAGCAGGAATGACATCGCGAGCAGCATCAGGACGCTGCGCATTTCCGGCCATGTCACATTTCGGAGCCAACTATGCAGCGGCTCCCGCAGCACCAAGAGAATAGCCATCGCCACACCCGCAGCCACGGCTACGATCTCGTTCCCCAAGATGGCGTAAGCCCCGAGTAGAAAGGTAAGGATTCCGGCAACAACGCCTGTCACACTGAAATTCTTCTCGGCGCTCGCCTCGAGATAACTGAAGGCGATGAGTGCGGCGGTGAATGCGAGAAGAGAGGTTGCCAGAACGATGGGGGAACCGACGATCGAGATGAGGCCGCTGATGCCTCCAAGAAGCCCTGTCAGTGCGAACGTGCGCAATCCTGCGGTGCGCTTATGATCGCTCTCATCACGCGTTTGCCAGCCTCGTTCTAAGCCGATGAGCAGGCCGATCGCGAGCGCTACGGCCAGACGACGGAAAAGTTCTTCCTGGTCCATTCATTCGCTCGTTTGAAAAACGTTGCCGGGCCAGTGTGAAGCATCAGCTCCCTATGAGCGCAATGCTGACGTCATCTGCCGCGGTATGCAGTTGCGGGGAGAGATGCGATGGACTTCGCCGACCACGTCTAGAGCCGCTGGCTGCGCTTACCTGATAGCGTTCGAACTGGATGTTCGCGATTCTTCCCTGTTGGAGTTGCTACGAAATATCTGCGTCGTGCGCGACTGCGCGGTGTCTCTACCCGCCTGCGTCGCGCATGGTCAGGCATAATGTCATGATTTTTTTACGTGAGTCTCTGGCCACGCATTTAATATCCACTTTTCTCGGCTGAGACGGATTGGAAATTGAGGAGACTCCGTTCGAGATTAAACGCAAGCTGTTGGGAGTCGCTGTCGCGCCGGCTCAACAGGCTGCCTCCGAAGGGTTTGACGGAGATGTTATGGGACGCCTCTCGTGAACATGCTTTATCTCGTGGCGTTTCGCGCGGTCATGCTGACGGGAACGGTCAGCGCGGCGGCCGAACTTATGGGGCGCAGCCAGCCCGCCGTCAGCCGTCTGCTCGATAAGCTCGAGCACGAGCTGGGGGTGACGCTGTTCGAGCGACGGCGGGGGCGGGTTAATCCGACGCCGGTGGCGCACCTGCTGCTCGACGAGGTCGAGCGCGCTTTTGCTTCGCTGGATTCGCTCAGAGGTTTCGCGCGGCGGATTGCGGAAGGCGAAAGCAGCCGCATCGCGACCGCTGTTATGCCGGCGCTTGGCATCAGCTTCGTCCCTCAGCTGTTGGCCGCCTTTCGGCGCGAGTGGCCGCACACGAAGGTGCTGCTCAACGTGCGGCTGTCCGTGAAGATCGAAGAATGGGCGGCGGCCCAGCAGATCGATTTCGGCATGGCCGAAGCCCCGCTTCGACGCTCCGGCTTCAGCACGACGATGTTCAGCGACGCGCCCTATATCGCGGCGGTTCCGCGACACCATCCCTTGGCCGATCGGGCGCGCATCGGCCCTGCTGACTTGCAGGGAACGCCTTTCGTCTCGTGGGCCTCCTTCACGGCGGCGGGACAACTCGTGGCACAGGCGTTCCGCTCGAGCGGCGTCAAGTATGACGCCGACTTCGAGACCACCGTCTCGGCCACGGGCTATGAGATGGTCAAGCAAGGCATCGGCATCGCGCTGATCGATCCCTACACGGCGGTGACTCAGCTCGATAAGCGCGTCAGGCTTGTCCCCTTCGCTCCGGTCATCCCCTTCAACGTCGCCGTCCTGCGGCCTGAATCTCGTCCCGCCAACCGCGCTGTCGATGCGCTCCTCGATCTGATGGCGACGGAACGGGACAGAGTCCTGGCGGCGCTCCCACGCTGATCTTCGGTATACGTTTTCTGCATAACGGTCGCCGATGATTTCATTTTGAGCATTTCTAGATAGGCGCTTAACTCAATGGATCGCGGCCATTGAGAGCGGGATGAATATCAGTCTCCAGCCTTCGCCCACGTCGACGCGCGTCTACGACGTCATCGTCATTGGCGGCGGGGTCAACGGCACGAGCGCGGCGCGCGAGCTGTCCATCGCCGGCTATGCGGTGCTGCTTGCAGAGCAGGCCGATTTTGCCAATGGCGCCTCCGGCCGCTCCTCACGCATCCTCCATTGCGGGCTGCGCTATTTCGAGACCCGCCATCCGGTGCGGACTTTTATGTGCGCGCCGCACCGATTTTTCGGGGCGGCACGGATGGCCAAGGCGGCCATGGAGGCGCGCGCCGAACTGGTCGACGTTCAGCCCAAGCACTGCAAGCCGTTCACGATGTGCTTTCCCCTCTATCGCGACGGGGACGTGCGCGGCTGGCATCTCGATCTCGGCTTCGCGTTGTTGAAGCGGATGGGGCCGGCCGAGCCTTCGCTCGACTACGTGAGACGGACGGCTGACTTCGATCGTGTGCTGCCCTTCGCTGGCGACCTTCGTGACCGGAAGGACTTGCTGTCGATCGCGACCTATCGCGAATACATCATGGACTGGCCCGACCGCTTTTGCGTGGATGCTGCGTTAACGGCGGAGCGTAACGGCGCGGACATCCGCCTGTTCACCGAAGCCAGGCTCGGTCAACGATCGTCGAGCGGCGCTTGGACCGTCATGCTCGTCGACAGGCACAGCGGAAAGGTCGAAACGGTACAAGCGCCGATCGTTCTCAACATGGCGGGGACGTGGATCGATCGCGTCGCCGGACGGGGAGAGGGCGAAGCAAGCTCTCCTTTGGTGCTTGGCACGAAAGGCGCACACATCGTCGTGCGGCTGCCGGACCGGTATCGCGGTTTCGGATTGGCGACGCTTCATCGCGGAGGCATGCCGTTCTACTGTCTGCCGCTCGACGATGACCTCTTCTATTTCGGCCCGACCGAAACGCGCTACGATGGCGACGCGACCGGCCTTGTCACGACCGATGACGATATCGCGTTTCTGTTGGCCGAAGCGAACTTCCTTCTGCCGGGCCTCGGGCTTGGTCGCAAGAACGTCGAGTTCGCGTGGAGCGGAGTTCGTCCGCTGACCTATGACCGGGATCAGCCGATGGGGCGCAGGACGCGTGAAATCCACGATTTGTCGGGCCGAGGAATGCCCGGCATCTTTGCGATGACCGCCGGCCCCGTGATGTCTCACCGCAGCGCCGGCCGCGACATGTTGCGTGTCGTTTCGCGCAGTCTGAAGCCGTCGCGGCGCGTGGCGATATCCGCTTCGCTGGAAGCTTGCTCGACGGCCGATTTTTCGTCGTCTGACACGGCCTACCGCCGCGCTGTTGCCGTCGAGCACGCCCGCGATCTCAAAGGAATCCTCTACACCCGCACGGGTCGGGGATGGGGTCGATATCTCGATCGCGAGATGGTCGCGCACGCCGCCGCCAGCGTTGCGGATTTGCTCGACTGGTCCGCGGCTCGTGCCGCGGCGGAGGTCTCTGATTTCATGCGATACCAGGAGACGGTGTATCGCGCTGTGCCGTCGCCTGCGATTTCTCATCGGGTCAATCAAGCGAAGAAAAAAGGAGAGGGAGACAAATGGACTTTGCACACACACTGAAACGCGCCGCCTTGACGGCGACGCTCGCATTCGCAGTCGCCTCGCCGTCCTTCATTGCGGCAAAGGCTGCCGACGGCAAGCTCAAGGAAATCCTTGATCGCGGCTCGGTGCGGGTCGGCGTGCAGGGCGCGTTCAAGCCCTGGTCATTTCCGGCGCCGGACGGAACGATGCAGGGCATTGAGGTCGACCTTGGCAAGAGCGTCGCCGATGCGCTCGGCGTCAAATTCGAGCCGGTCATCATTACCTCCGCCAACCGCATGCAGTTCCTGCAGCAGGGCAAGATCGACCTGATCATCGGCGGAATGTACGACACGGCGGAGCGGCGCAAGATCGTCGGGATGATCGAGCCGGCTTACTGGACCTCCGGCCCCACGCTCATGGCCAAGAAAGGCGTGATCAAGGATTGGAAGGACATCGCCAACAAGCCGGTGTGCGGTAAGCAGGGTAACTACTATAACAAGCAGGTCGAGACGGAGCTGCACGCCAATCTGATCTCGTTCACCGGCAATACCGAAGCAAAGGAGGCTTTGCGCGCCGGCAAGTGCATCGCCTGGGTTTATGACGACGTGAGCATCATGGCGGATCTCACGCTTCCCGAATGGAAGGACTACGAGATGCCGGTGCCCGTGCTCTATGACAATCCTTGGGCCGCTGCCGTGCCGCTCGAGGATGTGAATAAAGGATGGGGCGCGTTCATGGCCGGCATGGCCTATCGCTGGCAGGCGGACGGCAAGCTGATCGAGCTTGCAAAGAAGTGGAACGTCAAACCGTCTGGCTGGTTCACGCAGATGCATGACAAGTTCCATTGGGACACGACGTATCTCAATCCGAAGAAATGAGCGGCGACGCATCGTTCGTAAACAGACTGAGCCACTCCGCGTCCCGTCATGTATGAATTGATCGCCCCGTTCTTTCGGCAGCTCTACGAACGAACGGGGCTCAATTTCGTCGTGTTCTACGACCCGCACGAGTACGGGCGGTTCCTCACGGGCATCAGCATTTCGCTCCAGCTCATCTTCTGGTCGCTTCTGCTGTCGCTCGTGATCGGTGTGATCGGCGCGTGGACGCAGAGATCGCAATCCGCGATCTGGAGAGGCTTCGTGCACGCTTACATCCAAGCGTTCCGCAACACGCCGCCGATGATTCAGCTTCTGTTCTTTTATTTCGCGCTCGGCGCCTTCACGCCGAGCGTCGATATGGGGGGCTATACGCAGCCGATCATCTCGTCATTCGTTTGGGCCGTAATTTCGTTTGGCATATTCGGCGGAGCGTTCAACGTCGAAATCTTCCGCGCGGGGCTCGACGCCGTTCCGGAATCGACGCTGGAGGCGGCCGAAAGCCTCTGTTTCTCAAGGTGGCAAACCTACACCAACGTCACCTTGCCATTGGCCTTCCGCATAAGCCTGCCGGCGCTGACGAACAACCTCGTCAGCTTGGCCAAGACCACATCTCTCGCCTACGTGATCTCGGTGCCGGAGATGACCTATGTGCTCAACCAGGTGTGGTCCGACAACATCAACGTCCCCGAGATGATGCTGTTGCTCTTCTTGTACTACGTGATCGTCGTCACGCTGTTGGCGGCCGCGCTGCACGCGCTTGAGCGCAGGCTCGTCCTGCCGGGATACGGCCAATGAAGCGCGCATTCCGATTGGACGCAGAGCAGTTTTCGCAAGAGCGCTTCTTCTGCCGCTTCGCCGATTGGCGCGTGGGCGTGGCACTGCTTGCCGCTTTCGCCGCCTCGATAGCGATGGCTTCGGCACAGAGCGCCGCGCAACAGGCTACGCCTTCGCCGCTTGCGACGCTCGTCGTGTGGATGCCGTTCATCCTGAAAGGATTCGCCTTCAATCTCGTGATCAGCTTTCTGGCCATGGCGATCGCGACCGTCCTCGGCGTAGGCCTCGGGCTCATGCAGATCAGCTTGATCTGGCCCGTCAGGGTGCCATCGCGCTTCGTCACGCATCTGCTGCGAAATTCGCCATGGCTCGTCATCTTGTTCGTCATCATGCTGCTCTTGCCGGTGGAAATCCGGCTGCCTGGAAACCAGCGCGTGATGTTTCCCGACTGGATCAAGGTGACGATCGCCTTTGCCTTGCCCGTGATGGGAAATATCAGCGAAATCCTGCGGGGCGCGGTCAACTCCATTCCGACGGGGCAATGGGAGTCTGCGGAGGGGCTTGCCTTCACGCGATCGCAGACCTTGCGCTGGGTCATCCTGCCGCAATGCGTATGCCGCGCCATTCCGCCTTGGATGAACTGGTACGCGCTTTTGACGCTCTCAACGCCGATGGCGTCGATCTTCAGCATCCATGAAGCCGTTTCGAATGCGCAGGCCGGCATGGAGGCCGCCGGTGCGCGACCGGGGCTCCTTCTGCCGTTCTATCTTTTTCTCCTCTGCCTGTTCTTCATCTACATTTATCCGATCGCCATTTGGACGCGAAAGCTGGAGCGCAAATATGTCGTCCGCTCCTAAGTCCCGGACTGGCAATCATCGTCCGTGGCCGGACGACAAGCCCATCGTCTCGCTCAAGGACGTGCACAAGTCCTACGGCACGGTCGAGGTGCTCAAGGGGATCAGCCTCGACGTCAAGAAGGGCGAGGTCATCTGCATCATCGGCCCATCGGGCTCGGGAAAGTCGACGCTTATTCGTTGCATCAACGGCCTCACCCCTATCCAGAAAGGTTCGATCACGGTCGAGGGGCAGGAAGTCAACGATCCGAAGCTCGACAAGCTGAGCTTGCGCCGAAAAGTCGGCATCGTCTTCCAGCAATTCAACTTGTTTCCCCACAAAACGGCACTCGAAAACGTCATGATGGCGCCCGTGCTCGTCCTTCGCGAACCGAAGGCGGAGGTGGAGCAGCGCGCGCGCGCCCTCATCAATAAGGTGCGTCTCACCGGCAAGGAAGACGTCTATCCCGGCCATCTCTCCGGCGGTCAGCAGCAGCGTGTCGCGATCGCGCGAAGCCTTGCCATGCGTCCGGACGTGATGCTGTTCGACGAAGTAACGGCAGCGCTCGATCCCGAGACCGTGAAAGAGGTCCTACTCACGATCAAGGAGCTCGCGGCGGACGGCATGACCTGCATCCTGGTGACGCACGAGATGGGATTCGCGCGCGAGGTCGCCGATCACATCTACTTCACCGACCAAGGCCTCATCGTCGAGCACGGCGCGCCTGCGCAGTTTTTCACCAAGGCCAACGATCCGCGCACGCGACAGTTTCTGAGCCAGGTTCTCTAGTCCCAATCGAAAGCCCCAACGCAGGGTAACAACCGATCACATCGACCGCACACGAAGAACTCCGATCGCGAAAGCGGCGATCAGTCCAAGGAGCGCCCCCATGTACAAGCCAGATCCCGCGGTCGTCGCCAAAGACCCGTTGCTGCAACCTCTGACAATCAAGCATGTCCGGTTCCGCAATCGGTTCATGAGTACGAGCCATGCCTGCGGTCTCGAAGTGAACGGCATGCCCGAGGATGCCTATCAGAGCTATCACGAGGAGAAAGCGAAAGGGGGCATCGCCCTCTCCATGTTCGGTGGGTCGTCGAACGTCGATCGCGATTCCCCGAATATCTTCCGGCAACTGAATGTCGGAGTGGATGAGATCATCCCGCATCTGCAGCGCTTCAGCACGCGCATGCACGCGCGGGGTGCGGCTCTCATGTGCCAGATCACGCATCTCGGTCGGCGCGGCGACCCTTACGCCGGCGATCGCCTCCCGACAATCGCGCCGTCGATCGTTCGCGAGACGCTGCATCGAAGCATCCCGAAGGAGATGGATGACCATGACATCGACCGCGTCGTCAAAGCCTACGCGGCCGCCGCGGCGCGGTGCAAAGAGGGTGGCTTGGATGGAATCGAGACGCTCGCCGGCGGCCATCTGATCGGCCAATTCCTGTCGCCGGCCACCAACCGCAGGACCGACCGCTTCGGCGGCTCGCTGGAAAACCGCTGCCGTTTTGCGCTCATGGTGCATGACGCCATCCGCCGTGCGGTCGGCGACAAGTTTCTCGTCGGCATGCGCTTCGTCGTCGACGAAGGGCCGGACGGAGCGCTGCGCTTCGACGAATGCGTGAAAGCGGCGCTCATCCTCAAGGAGGCCGGCGCCGTCGACTTCTTCAACGCCATCTACGGAACGATGGATACGACACGCGCGCTCGCGGTGGAGAACATGCCGGGCATGGGGTCGCCGCTCGCGCCATGGGTCGAGCCGGTTGGTGCATTCCGCCGAGAGATCGGGTTGCCGGTCTTTCACGCCGCCCGCCTGGCCGATGTCGCCTCGGCACGCTTCGCGGTGGCGGAGGGCAAAGTCGATATGGCGGGGATGACGCGTGCGCAGATCGCCGATCCCTATCTCGTCGCTAAGATGGCGAGCGGCAGGGAAAGTGAAATCCGCCCCTGCGTCGGCGCAACGCACTGCCAATCGCCGTACCGGCCGTCTTGTCTCCACAACCCGGCAACCGGCCGCGAGCAGGTGCTCAAGCACATCATCCCCAAGACCAGCGGGCCCACGCGAAAAGTCGTCGTGGTCGGCGGCGGCCCAGCGGGGCTGGAGGCGGCGCGGATCAGCGCCGAGCGCGGGCACGACGTGTCGCTCCATGAGGCAACCCCCGAATTCGGCGGTCAGGTCTTGATCGGTGCAACCGGATCGTGGCGTCGCGACCTGATGGGGATCGTCGAGTGGCGCGTCGCGGAATTGCAGCGCTTGGGCGTCGCGCTCCACACGAATGCGTACATGGACGAGAACGACATCCTGGGGCTCGATCCCGATGTCGTCATTCTCGCGACAGGTGGGATCCCGCTGATTGATCTCTCACAGGGGGGTGATCTGTGCATCAGCACGTGGGATGTGCTTACCGGCCAGGTCGCTTTGACCGGCGATGTTCTCATCTATGACGGCACGGGCCGCCATCCTGGTCCGCTGGCGGCGGAGCGAGCAAAGGCAGGCGGTGCAAATGTCGAATATGTTTCGATCGACGCGCAGCTTGCTGAGGAGCTGACCTATGCGGAACGCTTCCGTTGGAAGAAGACGTTCATGCAGCTCGGCATTCAACCCGTGCCGGAGACGCGGCTGCTTCGCGTCGAGCGGGACAACAACCGTCTTCTCGCTACCCTCGTCAACGAAGTGTCGAGCGAGCAGAGCCAGATGTCCGTCGATCATGTCGTCATCGAACAGGGCAGCATCCCGGGCGACGAGAGTTATTTTACGATCCGCGGCCGATCCGCCAACGACGGCGTCACGGACCTTGAGGCGATGGTGAAGGCCGCGCCTCAGCCGCGAACGCGGGAAGAAGGCTTTGAACTGCATCGGATCGGAGATGCGGTCGCGAGCCGGAACATTCACGCGGCAATGCTGGATGCCTTGCGGATCTGCAGTGCGCTATGAGCGAGTCCCAAGAGACGGCAGCGCTATCGCCCGAGGCGATCGAGCAGCTGGTACCATCCGGCGACCACGCGAACCGCAGGCTCGCGCAGGAAGTAGAACGGAATGGACTGCGGCTCCTTGCGACGCATCAACGCCAGATCCGGCTCATCGCCCATGACGAGGTCGAGCGCGTGTCGGCCAAGCAGGCTCGCCATGGCAATGCCTGCGCCATTGTAGCCGACCGAATAGGCCATCCGCGGGTCCAATCGGCCGATCTGCGGCAGGCTATCCAGCGTCATGGCGACAAGGCCGGACCACCGATGCGTAACGGCTTTGGCGGCGAGTTGGGGGAAAATGCGCTTCATGGCGAGTTCGAGCGCGTCGAAGGCGCTGGCGGAGTCGGTTTTGCCGAACGCGCCTCGCCCGCCAAACAGCAGCCGATCGTCGACGCGGCGGAACCAGCGCATCATCCGCCGGGTTTCGCTGTAACTTCGCCCTTGCGGGATGACGGTGTCGAAAATTTCCTTCGGCAGCGGCTCCGTCGCGACCATCGCGCTGCGGAACGGGATCACCGCGGTTCGCACCATGGACGTGGCGGGCGTCACATCGGAGTAGCCGTTTGTCGCGATCACAATGCGCTTCGCCTTCACCGTTCCATGCGGCGCGATGATCTCGACGGCATCGCCCTCTCTTTTCACCGAGAGCACCGGCGAGCGTTCGAAGATATGGCCGCCACGGCTACGCACGGCCTTCGCCAGTCCGCGGGCATAGTTCAGCGGATGGATCACGCCGGCATGTCTGTTCAGCACACCACCGACGAAATCGGTAGAACCGGTTTCTGCGACGGTCTCGTCGCGGCCGAGGATCGTCAGGCTGTCGTCGCCGAATGTGTCTCTCGCCGTCTTTGCCTCGTCGACCAATCGCTGGAGGGCAAGCGCGTTGTGCGCGCATCGGAGATTGCCGGTCTTGGCGAAGCCCGATGTCGCGATGCCACAGCTCTCCACGTAATGCTCGACGCAATCCATCGCCGCGTGGCCGAGGTGGCTCATCCGGCGCGCGGTTTCGATCCCATGGTGCCGTGCCATGTCGCTTAGCGAGGCGCGGAATTTCGTCGAGACGACGCCTCCGTTTCGGCCTGACGCCCCGAAGCCGATCTCTTTGGCTTCAACGACGATGGGGCGCAAATTCCGCTCGATCGCGCGCAAGGCCGCGGATAGACCCGTGTATCCGGCGCCGATGATCGCGACATCGGCGGTGACGGAACCATTGAGCTCTTCCACGTCGGGGGCCGGATCGGCAGTCTCCCGCCACAACGAGCGCGGAAGCGGCAAGTCGCGCATGCAAAGGGGCCTTTGTCGGAAAAAATCAGCCTTCGTCTTTATCCACGGCGTCGGCAA
>JBFWXB010000059.1:0-25185 GCA_050187875.1 Variibacter sp. | reverse complement strand
AGACGCGTCTGCTGGTCGAGCGCACCGAACGGCTCGTCGAGCAGGATGAGGCGCGGCTGCATTACGAGCGTGCGCGCAATGCAGACGCGTTGGCGCATGCCGCCGGAGAGCTGCGCCGGGTAGGCGCTGGCAAAATCCTTCAGCCCCATGAAGCCGATGGCATAGGTGACGCGCCGGTCGATCTCCGCCGCGTCGACGCCCGCGCGGCGCAGCCCGAAAGCGACGTTGTCGCGCACCGTGAGCCAGGCGAACGACGCGTCCTCCTGGAAGACGACGCCGACGCCGTCGGGCACGACGCCGTGCACCGGCTTTCCTTCGAAGCTGATGGTGCCCTCGGTCGGCGGGCTTAAGCCCGCGAGAACATCGAGCAGCGTCGATTTTCCGCAGCCCGATGGGCCGACCACCGCGACGAATTCACCGCGCATGAGGTCGAGGTCGATCGGCCCGAGCGCATGCACGGCCATTGCGCCCGGATAGACGCGCGTGACACCGCGCAAGCTCGCATGCGCGGTGTCGACGGCCCCGTCGGGCGCCCCGGCGCTCGGGCTCACGGCGCGCGCGGCGGTCATTGCGTCGGCGCGAGATCCTTGGGCAGGAACGAGGAGTCGACCATCGCCTTCCAGTCCGGCGGGCCTTTCAAGGTGCCGACGAGCTGCATGCCTTCGGCCATGCGGTTCATGCCGTCATAATGCAGCGCCCCGTTGCCCCAATATTTGATCTCGAGGAAGTGCTTGAACACGTTGGTGTAGAGCTTCGGGTCGCCGTTATACGCCTTGGCGACGATCGCGGCGGACTCTTCCGGATGCTGTGCGATGTATTCGACGCCCTCGCGCCGGCCGGCAATGATGGCGCGCAGCTTGTCGCCGCCGGTCTTGGCATATTCCTCGGTCGTCACGAACACCGTCTGCGTCATCTGCGGCGGGAAGCAGTCGCCCGACCAGAACAGCGGACGCACCTTGTCCTTGTTCTCCGACCACAGCGGCTCGGCATTCATGGCGGCGTCGACCGCTTTGTTGATCACGGCCGAGAGGTTCGCACCGTTGTCGCCGGCGGGCAGGAGCTTCACGTCCTTCGGGTCGATCTTCGCCGATTTCAGGCACATCAGGATCAGCATGTTGGTGACCGATCCGGGCGAGGTATAGGCGACCTTCTTGCCGACCACGTCCTTGATCGATTTGAGCGCGGAATCGGGTTGCGTGATCCAGAGGATGTCGGCGACGCTCTCGACGCCGCTGCCGAGGATCTTCAACGGCTGCCCGCGCTGGATGGCGAGGATGGCGGCCGGAAGCGCCACCTCGCCGAAGGGCAGTTCGCCCGCGAGCGTGTTGCGCACCGACGTGCCGCCGCCGGCGGAGGTCAGGATGCCGGTGATGTCGACGCCGTGCTTCTTGAAGAAGCCCTTCGCCATCGCGACGGCGTAAGGGGCGCCATAGAAGGCCGAGCCCCAATGTGTCACGGTGATGGTTTCGGCGCGGGCGGCGGTTGCGGCCAGCATCAGTCCAAGAGCGAGGGCCAGCGGGCGCACCGCCCGCACGAAGGTTCCGGCCATCGTCGTCCTCCCATGGTTTCCGTGTTCTGCACGCATAGTGCAGCGCCCGGGTCGCAGCTTCAAGGCCCGGACATGCGCGTCAGGCGTGCGCCTCTGCGTCGAAAGCAAGATCGCCGATGAAGGCGAGCAGTGCATCGCGGTCAAGCTCGCCGATGCGGCGTGCTGTGGCGACGATGCTCTCCGCCCGCTGCGGCGGCAGCATATGGCGCAGGCAATCGTGCGCCTTGCCGGTCAGCCGCTCCGGCGCTGCGCGGCGTCCCCAGGAGCCGGGCGGGCCGTCGCACATCCCTTCGACCTTCGTGCCGTCCTCGAGCTCGACCTGAACGTCGACGCGCATCTCGTGCCAGCGCCCGCTGCGGGCCGGGTCGCCTTCGACGATCATCCGCGGCAGCAGCGCCACCATGTCGGGCGCGAAACGGCGTTCGTCGGAGAAGGTGTGGACGTCGACGCGGCCGTCCAGCAATGCGGCGGCGGCGGTGTATTGGAAGCTGAACTTGCCGGCGAGGCCGGTGCGCGGGTTCGGCCGGTCGACATAGGGCATATAGGGCCCGACGATGCGCACATTCTTGATCGCGGCCTGTTCGGCCATCGCCGCTCGCGCAGCGAGCGCGGCAGTGATGACGAAATGCGTGCCGTACTGGCTCGGATAGAATTTCGTCGCCGGTCCCGGCTCCACGATATGCATCGTCGGCGCTGGCGCGGTGAGGAGCGCCGCCGAATAGCTACCGCCGAAGAAGGCGGCCGCATAGCCGCGCGGTGGCGCGAGCGCATCGGCGTCTGCGGTGAAGCCGCGCGCGGCCATCAACGCAGACTCCAGGCCCGAAGCGGCCGCCTGCCCACAATGCAGCGCCTTGGTCATGCTACCGGCATTGGCGAGAATGGTGCCGGCGCGCGAGGCGGCGATGCCAACCGCATTGACGAGCGCATCGGCATCGAGGCCGAGAAGATAGCCGCAGGCGAAAGCGCTGCCGAGCGGGCCGACGACGCCCGGCGGATGGAATGTCAGATGGCCGGGCTCGTATTGGCCAGACGCGAGCCGCAGGCGTGCCTGCGTCTCGACGCCGAGCGCCAATGCCGCGAGCAGCACTGCGCCCGAAAGCGGTGGTGCGCCGGTGAGCGCGTCGGCGTGTCCCCGCGCGCGCATCTCCATAAGCGCAAGGAGTGCCGGTAGCACCGTCGAAAGCGAGTGGTTGGCCGGGTTCCACATCGGCTCGTAGTCGAGCACATGCATCGATGCGCCGTTTGCGCGCGCGGCTTGCGCGCCCGAGACACGCTCGCGCCGCCCGATCAGGGTTGCGACTGGCGCGGCCTCTTCCGCTACGGCAAGGCCGCCGAGGATACGCGGGCCGGGCTCTCGCGAGCCGAGCGCCGCGACGGCGACGCCGTCGAGCACGAGATCGGCGGCTGCCTGTTGTGTGATTTGTGCCTCGGCCTGCGGAATGAACGAGAGCAGGTGCTCGACGAAATCGCGGGTCTCACTCATCGGGCGACCTCGGCGGGGACGCGATAACGGAAATCGAGTTCGATGTAGCGGGCGTGATCGACGAGCTCCTGCCGCTCCTTGAATGAGATGACCTTAGACTCCGCGCCGGCAAGCGAGCCGTGCGCTTTGAGATGCGCCATGACCTCCTTCATCGCCAGCATCGCCGCCTGCATCGCGGCATTGGCGTAGAGGATGCCGGCGAAACCCATGGCCGCAAGGTCCTCGCGCGGAAGCATCGGCGTCTTGCCGCCGAACACGAGATTGGCGAGATGGATGCCGGGCACCGCTTGCGGGATGCGGCGTAACTCGTCCACCGTCTGCGGCGCCTCGACGAAGAGAACGTCGGCGCCCACCTCCTGATAGGCGGCAGCGCGTTCTAATGAATCCTCGAAGCTTGTGACGGCCCGCGCGTCAGTGCGGGCGATGATCATCATCTTCGGATCGTGACGGGCATCGACCGCGGCCTTCAGCTTCTGCACCATCTCCGCACGCGAGACGACCTCCTTGCCCTCGAAGTGTCCGCAGCGCTTCGGGAAGACTTGGTCCTCGAGCTGGATCGCGCTCGCGCCCGCACGCTCGAACAGGCGCACGGTGCGCCCGAGATTGACCGCATTGCCGAAGCCGGTGTCGCCGTCGACCACGATCGGCAGCTTCACCGCGTCGCGCACGGCCATGACATGCTCCGTGACTTCGGTCGCGGTGGTGAGCCCGACATCGGGTGCGCCGAGATACGTATTGGCGAGGCCCGCGCCGGTGACATAGACCGCGTCGAAGCCGGCGCCTTCGATGATCCGAGCCGTCAAGGCGTTCGGAGCGCCGGGGATGATGAGGCCGGCGCCCGGCGTCATCAGCCGGCGCAGCGTCGCGTTGGGGGTCTCGGGTTGTGCCATGGGCAGGACCTTCTCGCGGGCAAAGGGTGACAAAGTGGCCGCGTTGACCTAACCCAGCCGCATCGCGTCGGCCAGCCTTTCGCTATGCGGTGCGCTCAAGGGAGAGGCCTCTCCCCTGCTTCGCAGAAGCGATAGGCCCGGCCTATGATGGTTGTTCGCGTGCGTGCGACACGGTCAAGGAAGGAAACCGCGATGGCGAAGGCCGCAGATAAGGCCTCGAAAACGAAATCCTCCGGCAGGCGTGCGGAGAAGAGGCTCGATCGGCCGACGCGGGAGGAAACCGAGGATGCCGTTCGCACGCTCATTCGCTGGGCCGGCGACGATCCCGACCGCGAGGGGCTTCGCGCCACGCCGCGCCGGGTCGCCAAGGCGTTCGAGGAATGGTTCGCGGGCTATACGCAGGACCCGCGCGAGCTTTTGAACCGCACGTTCTCGGAAGTCGGCGGCTATGACGAGATGGTCGTGCTGCGCAACATCCGCTTCGTAAGCCATTGCGAGCACCACATCGCGCCGATCATCGGCCGTGTGCATATCGGCTATCTGCCGACGAGCCGCGTCGTCGGCATCTCGAAGCTCGCGCGCCTGATCGAAGTCTACGCCAAGCGGCTGCAGATCCAGGAGCGGCTGACGGCGGAGATTGCGAACGCGCTCAACGACGTGCTGCGCCCGCAAGGGGTCGGTGTCGTCGTCGAGGCGACGCATGAATGCATGACCACGCGCGGCGTCCACAAGAGCGACGTGACGATGGTGACGAGCGAGATGCTCGGCGTATTCCGGACGAACTCCGAAACGCGCAACGAATTTCTCGCCGCCATCGGTCCCGCCCGCGCGCGCAACGGCGCCTGAACGATTTAGAGAAACGATCGTGTATCAACTCCTCAAAGGTCTTCGTATCGTCGAAGGCGCGTCGTTCATCGCCGCGCCCTCCTGCGCGCTGCATCTCCTCCAGCTCGGCGCCGAGGTCATCCGCTTCGATCACATCGGCGGCGGCCCGGATTTCCGCCGCTGGCCGCTCTCGGAGCGCGGCGCGAGCTTCTATTGGGAAGGCTTGAACAAGGGCAAGAAGTCGGTCGCGATCGACTTGTCGAAGCCGGAAGGCCGCGAGCTTGCGGTGCGCCTCGCGACTGCGCCGGGCGAAAATGCCGGCTTGTTCGTCACCAACTATCCGGCCGACGGCTTTCTTTCGCATGACAAGCTCGCGGCGCGCCGTTCTGACATCATCACCGTGCGGGTGATGGGCTGGGCGGACGGCGCGACGGCTGTCGACTACACGATCAATGCCGCGATCGGCTATCCGAGCATGACGGGCCCCGCCAAGCTCGGCGACGAGCCGGTCAATCATGTGCTTCCGGCCTGGGACCTCCTCACCGGCGCGTCGGCGGCCTACGCGCTCCTTGCCGCCGAGCGCTTCCGCCGCGAGACTGGCAAGGGGCAGGAGCTGCGCATTCCGCTCGGCGACATCGCCATGGCGACGCTCGGCCATCTCGGGCAGATCGGCGAAGTGACGGCTTCGGGCGCCGACCGTCCGCGCATGGGCAATACGCTCTACGGCGCCTTCGGCCGCGACTTCGCGACGGCGGACGGCCGACGCATGATGATCATCGCGATCACGCCGCGCCAGTGGACCGGCATGCTCAAAGCGCTCGGCATCGAGGCCGAAGCCGCAGCAGTCGAGAAAGAGTTCGGCGTCTCCTTCGCCAAGGACGAGGGCGTGCGCTTCGAGCATCGCGACCGGCTGTTCCCGTTGGTCGAAGCGGCGGTCGCCAAGCGCAAATACGCAGACCTCGCCGCCGTATTCGATGCGCATGACATGTGCTGGGGGCCGTACCAGACGGTGTACGGCGCGCTTCAATCCGACCCGCGCTTATCGGCGGCAAATCCGGTGTTTCAGCCCGTCACGCACCCGAGCGGGCAATATCTCACGCCAGGCTCGCCCGTCTCGATCCCGGGCGAGGGCCGCGCGCCACCGCCGCGCGCGCCGCGCCTCGGCGAGCATACCGACGAGGTTTTGGCCGATGTTCTGCGTCTGAGCAGCGGCGAGATCGGCAAGTTGCACGACGCGAAGCTCGTCGCCGGCCCAGCTTGATACTCACATGAAGAACAGCCAGGTACACAGCAGGAACGTCGGGATAAGAATGCCGATGGACCAAAGCATATAGCCGAAGAACGACGGCATCTTGATGCCACGCTCGCGCGCGATGGCATAGACCATGAAGTTCGGTGCGTTCCCGATATAGCTGTTGGCGCCCATATAGACGGCCCCAAGCGAAATTGCGACCAGCGTCGGCGCGAGTGTGGTCATCAGCTTCTGCGGATCGCCTCCCGCAAGCTCGAAGAATACGAGATAGGTCGGCGCATTGTCGAGGAATGACGACAGCAAGCCCGTCAGCCAGAAGTAGGCGACGTTATTGGGGCCGCCATCCGCATTCGTGACGAGCGCAAGCAGCGGCGCGAGCGCGCCCTGTGTACCTGCGTGCAGGATCGCGATCACCGGAATGATGCAGAGAAAGATCGCGACAAACAGGATCGCGACCTCTTGGATCGGTCCCCAGCTGAAGCTGTTCGCCTCGCGGTGCCGCTTCTGTGTGAACAGCAAGGACGCGATCGCCGCGGCGATGAAAATCAGATCACGCAGGAGGTCTTGCAGCTTGAGCTCGACGCCGCCGATCGAGAAGACGATCCCCGGCTTCCAATAGGCGCTCATCAGGATCGCGGCGATGACGACGCCGATGAATACGAAGTTGATTATGCCCTGCAGCCGCAGCGGCGAGTCGGGCGTCGGATCGCGCGGATGCGGCAACGGCTTATCGGCGCGATAGAGAAATGTGTCGAGCAGGAAGAATAGGGCAAGGAGGATGCAGGCGATCAGCACTGTCTCGCGGAAGAGATGCGTGGTCGTCCAGAAGAAATCGACACCTTTGAGGAAGCCCACGAACAGAGGCGGATCGCCAAGCGGGGTGAGCGAGCCCCCGATATTCGAGACCAGGAAGATGAAGAAGACGACGGTATGCACGTTATGCACGCGGTCGTCGTTTGCTCGGATCAGTGGGCGGATCATGATCATCGACGCGCCGGTGGTTCCGACGAAGCTCGCGAGCACCGTGCCGATTGCCAGAAGCGCCGTATTCATACGCGGCGAACCGTGCAGGTTGCCCGATAAGTAGATACCGCCGGCGATCGTGTAGAGCGCGAATAGCAGGAGGATGAATGGCATGTATTCGAGAAGGAGCGTATGCAGCACAGCTGTCATCGCACTGTCGGCGCCGGCGCTGAGATAGAGCGGGACGATCACGCAAGCCGACCAGAAGGCGACGAACTTGCCGTAATGACGCTCCCACAGATGTGGGTAGAATAATGGCCCTGTCGCGATCGAGAGCAGAATGCCGACGAACGGAAGCGCCCACCACAGCGACATCGACGCGCCGTTCAGACCTTCGGCCGCGTTCGCCGGTCCCGTCAGTGCGCCGAAAACAAGAAGGCCCCCAATGGCGGCCTGCGCCACGCGCGCAGTAGGCACGCGCGCCGTACGTCCCTGGTGTGCCGCCGGCGCCCGCCCGCCCTTTCGCATTAGTCACCGTTCCCCTTATGTGGTTGGTTCAGAACGGTAAGCACCGCGCTTCGCAAGTCAATCACGTATCGGTGCTGCGCCCGCCGGCGCGGCGTCCTCGGTCCTTCTATGATTGTTATCCGGCCTGCCAAACCCATCGATATTGAGCCTCTTTACGCGCTTGAACGGGCTGCGTTCGCGACCGATCGGCTCTCTCGCCGCAGTTTCCGGCGGCAATTGGCCGCGCGGCAGAACGGACTTGTCGTCGCCGAGGTCGAGGGCGCGCTGGCAGGATATGCGCTTGTTCTGTTACGCCTCGGCAGCCGTACTGCGCGGCTCTATTCCATCGCGGTCAGAGCGGACCATGAGACGCGCGGCGTCGGCTGGGCGTTGCTTGCGGCGGCCGAGCAGGCCGCGGCAGAGCGCGGCTGTGAGGCGATGCGGCTCGAAGTGCATGCGTCCAATCGGCGCGCTGCGCAGCTTTACGAGCGGGCGGGCTATCGCGCCTTCGCACGCATCGAGCGCTACTATGAAGACGGGGGCTCGGCCGTCCGTTACGAAAAGCGATTGGCGGCGCGCAAAGCGGTGTAAATCGCCACATTTCCACCACCAACCGCTTTCAGGAGTCGCATCCGCGTGCAATGGCTCAGGCCGCGCCGCGCGCCATCATGGGCCGCGCGTTATCGCCGCGAAAGGCTTCCCCGATGACCGGCTGGGTCATTCTCGTCGACCAGCCCAAAGACTTTCCGAACGCCGACACCCCTCACAAGGTGATCACGACCAGCGAGTATCTCGCGCGGCCGCGGCTGTTCGATCTTGGGCGTCCGAAGCTCGTCAATCTCTCGCGCTCCTATGCTTATCAGTCGAAGGGTTATTACGCCTCGCTGCTCGCGGAGGCGCGCGGCCATCGCGTGGTGCCGACCGTCGAGACGATGCTGGAGCTGCGCGAGGCAAAGCTTTACGAGCACGCGCTGCCGGAGCTCGAGGACGAGCTCAACCGCTGCGCCCGCAAGGCCGATTTGGAGCTGGAAGGCGAGGTGAAGCTCCTCTTCTGCTTCGGCATTGCGCGCGACAACCGCTTCGAGGCGTTTGGGCGTCTCCTGTTCGACTGGTTCCGCTGCCCCGCGCTCGAGGTCGTCGTCGCGCCGGGCAACTGGCTCACAATCGACCGCATCCGCCCGCGTACTTTGACGCGGCTGGCGAACGGCGAGGGCACGTTCTTTCGCGAGGCGCTGCACCAGCACACCAAGCGCGAGTGGCGGGAGCCGAAGGCGCGTGCCCTCGCCAAGTACGACCTGGCCGTGCTGCTCGACCCCAACGAGAAAATGCCGCCGTCCTCTGTCGCTTCGATGAAGCATTTCGCCCGCATCGCCGAGCGTCTCTCCGTCGATGTCGAGCCGATCACGCGCCGGCAGCTCGACGAGCTCGCGGAATACGACGGCCTCTTCATCCGCGAGACGACGTCGATCGACAATCACACCTACCGTTTCGCGCGGCGGGCCTGGCAGGAGGGTATGCCGGTCATCGACGATCCGATCTCGATGATCCGCTGCACCAACAAGGTGTTCCTGATGGAGCTCCTGCAGTCCAATCAGGTGCCGACGCCGCCGACGGTGATGCTGGCGGATGTGACGGACCTGCCGCGCGCGATGGATGAGCTCGGCCTGCCGCTGGTGGTGAAGATCCCGGACGGGTCGTTCTCGCGCGGCATCCACAAGGTCTCGACGGTGGACGAGTTCCGCCGCATTGCCGACGAGCTGTTCGAGGAGACGGACCTCCTCCTCGCGCAAAAATTCATGCCGACGGAATACGACTGGCGCGTCGGCGTCCTCTCGGGCGAGCCGCTCTTCGTCTGTCAGTACCGCATGGCGCGCGGGCATTGGCAGATCGTCAAGCACCGCGCGGATGGATCGAGCAGCGAGGGCGGTTTCCGCACTTTCGGCCTCGACCAGGCGCCGCGCGACATCATCGACGTCGCCGTGCGCGCGGCGAAGCCGATCGGCGACGGCTTCTACGGCGTCGACCTCAAGCAGACGGGCGACGGCACGGTGGTTGTCATGGAGGTCAACGACAACCCCAATCTCGAGCACGGCATCGAGGATGCGGTCACCAAGGACGAGGTCTGGGTCAAGGTCCTCCAGTGGTTCATCAATCGGTTTGAGCAATAGGGCTCGGCCGTCATTCCGGGACGCCGCGGAGCGGCGGGCCCGGAATCCATATCCCCCAGTGCTGCGGCGCATGGATTCCGGGCTCGCGAGCTTTGCTAGCGCCCCGGAATGACGAGCGGTATCGGCTGCATAGGTCTGCGGCGTCTCCTGCCTCCACAAGAGTCTTGCCCTGCCGCATTTCGCGAGGGCGGTCCATGCGCTATACCCCGCGAAATCCACCGATATGAGGGTCCCATGCAGCCCCTGCGCCGTGAAGCTCCGGACGCGCGCCGCGCCTCCACGCACGAGAACCCGAACCGCGCTGCCTTGATGGCGCTGATCCGCCAACGCTCCTTCGGCCGCGGCAAGATCAAGCTCGCCTCGGGCCGCGAGAGCGATTTCTATTTCGACATGAAGCCGACCATGTTGCATCCGTCCGGCAGCGCCTGGCTCGCCGAGATGATCCTCGACGCGACGGCCGACGCCGGAGCGGAATTCATCGGTGGCCTGGAGATGGGCGCGGTGCCGCTCGCCGCGACGGCCGCGGCCTTCAGCCATGTCCGCGGGAGGCCGATTACGGCGTTCTTCGTACGCAAGAAACCGAAGGAGCACGGTGCACAGAAGTTAGTCGAGGGCCTTCCGAAAGGCGAAACGTTGCGCGGGCGCAGGGTCGTTATCGTCGAAGACGTAGCGACGACGGGAGGCTCCGCCATCCAGGCCGTCAAGGCCGTGCGCGATGAGGGCGCCGAGATCGCGCTCGTCCTCACCATGGTGGATCGTCAGGAAGGCGCGGCCGAGACGTTCGCGGCCGAAGGCATTCCCTTCCTCGCGCTGTTCAAGGCGGAGGAGTTTTTGCGCGACGCGTGATTTGACGCTAGGTCAGGAGGCCGGCGCGGTTCTGCGCCGGCCGTTCTTATGTTTGCAATGACCAGGAATGCCCCATCCCATGTCTCACGTGACCGCTCAACAGCCTTCCTTTAGCCCGCTCAACCTTAAGACCCGCTCCGCCGGCGCGAAGATCGTCGCCGTGATCGCGGGCACGGCGTTTCTTGCGCTGTCGTCTCACATCGCGGTGCCGATGGTGCCGGTTCCGATCACGATGCAGACCTTCGCGGTAACACTCATTGGCGCGCTTTATGGCTGGCGGCTGGGTGCACTGACCGTCGCCTTGTGGCTGATGCAAGGCGCCTTGGGCTTGCCGGTGCTGGCGCCGGGCGCCGCGGGTCTTGCCAAATTCGTCGGCCCGACGGCCGGTTATCTCTTCGCCTTCCCGCTGGCTGCTGCGCTGACCGGCGTCCTTGCCGAGCGCGGATGGAACGGCCAGCGCGTCACGCTCGCCTTTGTCTCGATGCTGCTCGGCAATGGGCTCTGCCTTCTCGTCGGCGCGGCGTGGCTTTCGACGCTGGTTGGTGTCGAAAAGGCGATCGTCGCCGGCGTGGCGCCGTTCATCGTCGGAGCCGTGTTGAAGGCGGCGCTTGGCGCGGCCGTCCTGCGCGCGATGCCCGCGCGGGGCTGAGACAGCACAAAGTCGTCATGCCCGGGCTTGACCCGGGCATCCATCTTCTTTGTGAAAACGATGGATTGCCGGGTCAAGCCCGGCAATGACGAGCAGAAGCGCGTTCAGAAAAATGCCTGAATCCCGGTCTGCGCGCGGCCGAGGATCAGCGCGTGAATGTCGTGCGTGCCCTCGTAGGTGTTGACCGTCTCGAGGTTCGCCGCGACACGCATCACGTGGAACTCGTCGGAGATGCCGTTGCCGCCGTGCATGTCGCGCGCCATGCGCGCGATGTCGAGCGCCTTGCCGCAATTGTTGCGCTTGAGCATGGAGACGGCCGGCGGTGCGGCTTTGCCTTCCTCCATCATGCGGCCGAGGCGCAGCGCGCCGTGCAGGCCGAGCGTGATTTCCGTCTGCATGTCGGCGAGCTTCTTCTGCACCAGCTGATTAGCCGCGAGCGGCCGCCCGAACTGCTTGCGGTCGAGCGTGTATTCGCGCGCGCGGTGCCAGCAGAACTCGGCCGCGCCCATCGCGCCCCAGGCGATGCCGTAACGCGCGTTGTTGAGGCAGCCGAACGGACCGGCGAGACCCTTCGCGTTCGGCAGCAGGTTTTCTTCAGGCACGACAGCGCCATCGAGCACGATCTCGCCGGTGACGGAGGCGCGCAGCGACAGCTTGCCTTCGATCTTCGGCGTCTTGAATCCTTTGGTGCCACGCTCGACGATGAAGCCGCGGATTTCGCCGTCAAGCTTTGCCCACACGACCGCGACGTCGGCAAGCGGCGCATTCGTGATCCACATCTTCGCACCGTTGAGCCGATAGCCGTCGGCAACCTTTTCGGCGCGTGTCACCATCGAGCCGGGGTCGGAGCCGTGGTCCGGCTCGGTGAGGCCGAAGCAGCCGATCCATTCGCCGCTCGCGAGCTTGGGCAGATATTTCCGCCGCTGCGCCTCGCTGCCATAGGCGTAGATCGGATACATCACCAGCGACGATTGCACCGACATCGCCGAGCGGTAGCCGGAATCGACGCGCTCTACTTCGCGCGAGATCAGGCCGTAGGCGACATAGCCGAGGCCGGCGCCGCCGTATTCTTCTGGAATGGTCGCGCCGAGAAGCCCGAGCGCGCCCATCTCCGTCATGATGCTCTTGTCGGCGCGCTCGTGACGATAGGCTTCGAGCACGCGTGGAAAGAGCTTCTCCTGCGCATAGTCGCGCGCCGTGTCGCGCACCATGCGCTCCTCGTCGGTGAGCTGGCCTTCGAGGTCGAGCGGGTCCTCCCAGTTGAAGGGCGGCGCCTTCTTCAGCGGCGTGGCTGCCTTCGCTTCTTGCTTTTCCATCGCCTGGGCCATTGTCGCGCTCCTTCAAAAACGGTTCGGTTGCCGATACAGACGTCGGCTCTCATCCGCAAGCATAGCAGAAGCGGCCGCTCAACTTTTTCGGGCGGGACAGGCGAGATTTTGCCCTTCGCCCCATTCATCCTACATATGGCCCTATGCCCAAAGCCCGCGCCATCATCATTCCCGTCACGCCCTTCCAACAGAATTGCATGCTTCTCTGGGACGAGGAGACGAAGAAGGCCGTCGTCGTCGACCCCGGCGGCGATCTCGATCGCATCGAGGACGCCATCAAGCAGGCGGGGGTGATGGTCGAACGCATCCTCCTCACCCACGGTCACATCGACCATGCGGCGGGCGCCGCCGAGCTCAAGGAGAAACTCGGCGTCCCGATCGAGGGGCCGCATCGCGCCGATGAGATCCTGCTCCAGCATTTGCCCGAGACCGGCCGCGGCTACGGCATCCCGGCGCGCGCGGTCACGCCGGACCGCTGGCTCGAGGAGGGCGACGAGGTCAAGGTCGGGCCCATGACCTTCGGCGTCCTGCATTGCCCCGGCCATTCGCCGGGCAGCGTCGTCTTCACCAACCTGCCGCAGCGCTTCGCCATCGTCGGCGATGTGCTCTTTCAGGGCTCGGTCGGGCGCACCGATTTGCTGGGCGGCGACCACGAGGCGCTGATGCATTCGATCAAGGAAAAGCTGCTGCCTCTTGGCGATGACGTGACCTTCATCTGCGGACACGGGCCGGGAAGCACCATCGGCAATGAACGCTTGAGCAACCCTTTTTTGCGTTAGCCTTCGAGGCCCGCTTGACGCCAGCGCGGAACGGGATTGGAACCGCCGCGAGGTTTTTGAGTTGAGGGCGGCGCCGTGACGTGTGTCGCCACGGGACTTTTCGGGAGGGCACCATGCGCTGGGACGATTTCCGCCGAAGCGACAACGTCGAAGATCGCCGCGGCATGGGCGGCATCCCGGGCGGCGCCGGCGGCCTTGGGATCGGCACCGTGCTCGTGCTCGGGCTCGTCGGTTGGGCGCTCGGCATCGATCCGCGCCTGTTGATCTCCGGCGCGGAAATCCTTTCCGGCAGCGGCCAGCAGCAGACGCAGCAAACGGGACGCAGCGGCGCGCCCAAGGACCAGACGGGCGATTTCGTCGCGGCCATCGCCGGCGACACCGAGGATCGCTGGCGCGTCATCTTCCAGAATGCCGGACAATCCTACACGCCGCCGCAAGTTGTCATCTTCGACGGCGTGACGTCGTCCGGTTGCGGTACGGCGCAATCGGCGATGGGGCCGTTCTATTGCCCGCTCGATCGGAAGATTTATCTCGATACGTCCTTCTTCCGCGATCTCGAAACGCGCTTCCAAGGCTGCCAGGGCAAGGCGTGCCGGTTCTCGCAGGCCTATGTGATCTCGCACGAGGTCGGCCATCACGTGCAGAACCTGCTCGGTATTCTGCCGAAGGCGCAGCAGGCGCAGCGGCAGGTTGGCGATCAGGCGGAAGCTAATCAGATTCAGGTGCGCATCGAGCTGCAGGCGGATTGCTTCGCCGGCGTCTGGGCGAACCAGGCGCAGCAGAAGTGGAACTTCATCGAGCCTGGCGATGTCGAGGCTGCGATGCAGACCGCGTCCGCCATTGGCGACGACCGGTTGCAGAAGCGCTCGCAGGGCCGCGTGGTGCCCGACGCTTTTACGCATGGATCGTCGGCGCAGCGCGCGCGCTGGTTCAAAGCGGGATTGCGCGACGGCAAGGTCTCGAGCTGCGACACCTTCAAGGCCGCGCAGCTCTGATTCCCTAGCGTCGCCGCTTCGCGCCGAGGCGTTCGAGGGCGTCTCGTGATCCGAGCACCGCGAAGGTCTCCTTCGGGCTGAGCGCCGCGATCGCGTCGTCCAGCGCGTCGGCATCGTCGATCTTCGCGAGCCCGACGAGGAGGTCGACGTCGTAAGCGCCGCGTTGCCGTCCCGCCGCCGGCAGCATCGCGCGGTGCGCGCGCGCAAGGCTCTCGTTTTCGATCAACGCGGCGACGGCGGCGGTTGGGCCCTGGTGCTCCGACTGGGCAGCGAGCGCGTTGGCGCGCAGGAGCACGGTGGGTGGGATGCTCTCTTCCGACGTGAGGAGAAAGCCGGCGGAGCGCAGCGCCTCGCCGACGCGTGGATTCGACGTCCAGGATGCGAGCGGCATGGCGAGCACGAGGCCGACGATCACCGGCGTCATCCAGAGAAAAAGCGGCAGCGAGACCGCATAGGCCCCGGCCGCGAGCAACAGGCCAAGCGCCGTCGGCCAGCCGTAGACGCGCAGCAACTCCGAACGCGACAGGCCACCGTCGTCGCGCCGTTGCGCCTGCCAACCGGAATCGCGTCCGATGGCGATCTCCATCATCGAGCGCGACTGCATCAGCATCATCACCGGCGCGATCAGGCCGGAGACGAAGGTCTCGACGATCACGCTAAGGAAGGCGCGGATGGCGCCACCGCTGCCGCGCCGCGCGGAAGATGTCCGCAGCAGAGCGATATAGCCGAGGATTTTCGGCACCAGCAGCATCCCCATCGTGCCGGCGAAGACCCAGGCGGCGCGCACCGGGTCCTGTGCCGGCCAGGTCGGGAACAGCGAGCGCTCGGAGAAATATTCCGGACGGATGAACTGCGCCTGCAGCGAGATCAGGATGCCGACAAGCAGGAAGACGAGCCAGAGCGGCGAGGTGATGTAGGAGCCGATCCCGGTGAGCAGGTGCAGCCGTGACACCCAATGCAGGCCGCGCGCGGGGAGCACACCGAGATGCTGGATGTTGCCCTGGCACCAGCGCCGGTCGCGGATCGCGTAGTCGGTGATCGAAGGCGGACATTCCTCGAAGCTGCCGCCGAGGCTCGCCGCCATGTGCACGCCCCAGCCGGCGCGCCGCATCAGCGCGGCTTCCACGAAATCGTGGCTGAGGATATGCCCGCCGAACGGTTTTGGCCCGCCAAGGAGCGGCAGCCCGGCCTGATCGGCGAAGGCGCGCACCCGGATGATCGCGTTGTGGCCCCAGTAATTGCCCTCCGAGCCGTGCCACTAGGCGATGCCGCGCGCGATCAGAGGGCCATAGACGCGGCCAGCGAATTGCTGGATGCGCGCGAACAGCGTCCGGCCGTTGATCAGCACCGGCAGCGTCTGGATCAGGCCGATGCGCGGATGGGCTTCCATCGCGCCGGCAAGCCGCACGACCGTATCGCCGGTCATGAGACTGTCGGCATCGAGCACGATCATGTGGTCGTAACGGCCGCCGAAGCGCGCGATCCACTCGGCGATGTTGCCGGACTTGCGCGCGACATTCTTCTGGCGATGGCGATAGAAAACGCGCGACGCGTCGGTCGCGCTCGCGAGCGTGAGATACGCAGCCTCTTCAAGCACCCAGGTCTCGGGATCTGTCGTGTCGCTAAGCACGAAGAAATCGAACTGCGCGATCTGTCCCGTCTCCGCGATCGACTCATAGATCGCCTGCAGGCGTGACATCACGCGATGCGGCTCCTCGTTGTAGGTCGGCAGGAGGAGCGCGTTGCGGCTCGTGAGCGTCGGCAGCGCGTCGCGTTGATCGATAGCGAGCGCCTTGTCCGGTCCGGCCATGATCGTGACGAATCCCGCGAGCGTGCTCACGAGCGAGAAGGCGATCCACGCGAACAGCATCACGAAGAGGCCGAGCACCATCGCTTCCAATGCCGTCAGGCCCGCGACTTTGAGGACCTGATACATCTCGTTGGCGGCGGCGGCGGTGAGCGCGATGGTGGCGAGGAGCACGAAAGCGCGTCGCAGCGGCACCGAGCGCGATGCGGTCGTTGCCGCCGCGGCGCCGCCGCGCCGTTCCCACAAGGATTGCTCCGGCATGGGTAGCGGATGCTCGGGGGGCAGGAACGCCGGCGCGCCTGGCTGCGCGCGAGCCTCAGCCTCGTTCCGCATCACGGTGTCCAACGATAGACCCACACTTCCGAGAGTGGCTTGTCGTCTTGCGTCAGCTGCGCTCGCAGCTCCACGACCGGCTCCTTCTTCGGATCGAGATCGAAGCTCAATCGCAAGCCGCCGGTCGCCGGATTGGGCTGCGTCACCGGGTGATGGACGTCGCCCTTGTCGGCGCTGACGTTGCCTTGCACGGTGGCAGGATCAAGGCCTTTCAGATTGTTGCCGGTGAGATCGAGGACGAAGCGGCGTGTGTTGTTGGGTCCCGCGCCGACGCGCGTCTTGGCGAATTCGGCGAGCTTGGGCGCATTGGCCTTCCCCGGCCCCCAGTGCAGCCGATAGGTGAAGGTGTTCTCGCTCTTCGCGCGCATCGGCTCTTTGGGACGCCAGAACGCGACGATGTTGTCGTGGATCTCCTCTTTTGTCGGAATCTCGAGGAGATGGATCGCGCCGGCGCCGACGTCGCCGATCGGCTCGACCCACAAGCTCGGACGCGCCTCGAAGCGTGATTCGATGTCCTCGTAGACGTGGAAATCGCGCTGCCGCTGCATCAGGCCGAAGCCGCGTGGATTGACGTCGTTGAAGACGCTGATCTGAAGGTCGCGCGGATTGGTGAGCGGGCGCCATAGCTCCTCGCCGCGTCCGGTGCGGATCGCGAGCCCGTCCGAATCGTGCACCGCCGGGCGGAAATCGTCGACGCCGACGCGATCATTGGCGTCGAAGAAGAACATGCTTGTGAGCGTGCCGATGCCGGCCTCACTGATGTCGACGCGCGGATAGAGCGCCATCTCGACGTCGAACACGGTGGTGTCGCCAGGCCGGATGGTGAAGCGATAGGCCGCTGCCGCGCTCTGGCTGTCGAGGAGTGCGTGCACCACGATCGAGTTCGTGTTCTTCTGAGGCTTCTCAAGCCAGAAGGCGCGAAACGCCGGGAACTCCTCGCCTTTCGGATCGCCGGTCTTGAGCGACAGGCCGCGCGCGGACAGCCCGTAAACTTCACCCTTCGCCACGGCGCGGAAATAGCTCGCGCCGAGGAAGACGCAGACCTCATCGTAATAGTCGGGCCGGTTGATCGGCGCATGCAGGCGGAACCCGGCGAAGCCGAGCTTCGCGTCGTCCGGCGGCGGTTTCACCACGCCGAAATCGAACAGGTTGGGCGAATACGGAATGACGTGAGCTTGGCCGTTGCTGACTTCGTAGATCTCGACGCGATCGACGAAGATGAAGCCGGGGTGGAAGAACTGCGCCTCGAATGGAAGGCCCTGTCCGCGCCACAGCGACTGATCCGTGCGGAAACGGATGGTGCGATATTTGTCGTAGTCGATATTTTTCAGGCTATCGGGCAGGCTCTGATCGGGCGCCTTGAAGGGCGCTTCCGCGAGCGCGCGCGCACGTTGACGCACGGTCTGCGGATCGAATGCGGCGGTCTGCTGAAATCCTTCGGCATGAGCGAAACGAGGGCTCCATCGGTCCGCTAGCGCAAACGGCAAAACGACCGATCCGGCGAGAAGTCGTCGGCGGTTCAAATGATTCTCCTAACCCCTTACGCGCGCCCGTTCAGGCGACGCGTTCGCATCCCGACCGGATGCGGACCACGGGGTTAATTGATCGGAGCCGCTTGGGTTCCGCGGCGGAGCAGGCGCTCAGGTCGTGGAAGCGCCGCCGCTCACACCATGGTTGCGTGCATAGAGCGCCATCGCGATCAGCGCCGCGCCGCCGAAGATCATGTTGATGCCGACGAGCAGGCCCAGCGCCCAAGCGGCCGTGCCGGGTAGGCCGGCGAACACCATCACGGCGAGAATCAGGTCGATGATGCCGCTCGCCAGCATCCAGCCCCAGCGTCCGGAGAGTTGCTGACGATGCTCCGTCGCATAGAGGATCGATGCGATTCCTTCGACGATGAAGAACGCAATCAGGACGAGTGTGAGCGAGAGCGCGCCGGTCAGCGGCCAGACGAGCAGGACGAGGCCGGCGACGATTCCGAGAACGGCCGAGAGAAGCGACCACCAGAAGCCGGGCGCCTGGCGCGCCATGAAGGTGGTGACGAGACCGGCGATGCCGCTGATCAGGAACGCCCAGCCGACGAAGATCGTGAATCCCAGTGTCGCAAGCGGGGGAATGAGAAACGCGAGCACGCCGAGAATGACGAGAATGATCCCTTCGGCGAGAAAGAGTCCCCAATGCGCGTGCATGGCATCGCCGAGGCTTGCGGGCGGCTGTCCCGGCGTTCGGGATGGGGTGGCCGTCGGATCGGTGGGCATGCGAACCTCCTCATGACTTTCGGCGGATCACGTCGGCGAAAAGCATAGACGAAGGGGTGCGTCGGCACCATCAGGCGCGGAAGGGGCGCGCAATCGCAGTCTCTGCGCCAGTTGTTGGCGTTCGCGAGGTCCACGTGCTGGCCCAATATGTGTTGCGGGGCCACCGTGTTACCGCGAAATGACCCTGGTACCTCTAAACTTCAGCCACAGCACGCCGCCTGAATTTGCGCGCCTGCGTTGCTCGCCGCGTTTCTTGCAGGCCAGCGCGATTGCTGATGGGGAGACGCGGCTCTCAGCCAAAGGAATTGATATGAAATTTGGCAAGACCTTCATCGTCACCGCCGTTCTCGCAACCGGCCTTGCAATCCCTGCCATGGCCCAAGGCATCTCAGGTGGCAGCCGTTCGAGCGGCAGCGGTGGCGCAGCTGTGGGCGCGGGTCCAGGAGGTGTGCGCGGCGGAGCGTCAGGCGGAGCGCAAACCGGCGGCCATGTCGGCGCGCCCGGCGCGAATGTCGGCGGCGGCGCTGGGGCCTCTACGCGCGGCTCCGTCAATGTTGGTCCCGGCAACGTTGGCGCAGGCGCCGGCGCGACCGGCAACGCATCGGGCCGGGCCGGCGTGCGCCGCTAAATCGAAAACGCCGACGCACGCTCAGCCGGTAATCTCATCGCCGGTTTAGCGTTGCGATGTCGTGCAAGGGGCTGCCTCCGCATTGCGGTGAGGCAGCCTCTTTTTTGGCGTTTCGCGCGCAGCGGCACGTCACGATGACGGATACCAGCCGAGGAGGAGAAGCACTCCTGCGGTGATCAGAACGACGCCCACCGCATAGCCGAAGCGGCGGCCCCACGGCGCCAGCTTCTCTATGATCACGATGACGGAAAGCCCGGCGACCCAGAGGAGATTCATCACGCCGCCCGCAAACAGGAGCAGTATCAAGGCCCAGCAGCAGCCGACGCAATAGGCGCCGTGAATAAGGCCGACCTGAAAGGCGCCAAGCGCGCCCGAGCGCCAATGACGCGACAGAAATTCGATCGGTGAGCGACAGTTGTCGAGACAAGCGGTCTTCAGCGGCGTGAACTGGTAGGCACCCGCCGCAAGCAGCAGAGCGCCCGTGAGCGCAGCGCTTTCGCTCCACATGAACATCGGCGAGACGAAATAGAGGCGCTCGAGCACCGCCTCGACACTCGCTGCGACCAGCGCAAAGATGAGCCAGATCGCCAAATAGCCGGCCATGAATGCGGCTGTCGGAAGCGATGGATTCGCGCCCGCTGCGACGGCGCTGCCGCGCCTGACAAGCGTTGCGTGCAGCAGCACCATGGGCGCGGCGCTCGGCGTCATCATGGCGATCATCATCACCCACCACATCAAGAGCATGATGACCCAATAGCCGGCGCTCCACGGCTGCGGATCCATCATCCCGGCGAGCGTGCTGACATAGGGCGGAAACGAGGAGCTCGTCATGTCGAGCGAGCTCATGCCCGTTCCCGCGCCCAGTAGGATATAAACCCAGGAGAGCAACACGAGAGTCGCCGTCGCACCGAGCACGATGCGACGATCGCGCTTCAGGATTTTCTCGAGCGCGCTCTCGGCCGTCATGGGCGTAATCGAGCGCTACGCTGCGACCCCTGACGGCGTCTGCACCACATGGGCCAACGAGCTGTGCGTGCCTTTGGTATCGAACTTGATCGCGCCGGTGGATCGAATGTTCGCGGAAGCGACCTCCGCGCCGCGATGCTCGAATCCTTCCGGCATGATGACTTGGATCCGATGCGCCGCACCGGTCACGGGATTCTTGATCGGCTCGACCTCTGTCGCAAGAACGCCTTTGGCAACCAGTTGCGCCACGCGCCCGTCTTTGTCGAACGAAAACGTGATCGGCGCGAAGATCGGATCGTGCATGGTCGACACGATCAAGTTGAAGATGTGGAAGATCGTGCCCTCGGCCGAGTTCTTGCCCGACAAAATGTTGAAGAGCGCCTCACGCTGCTCCGGCGTTGCCCGCTCATCGACGATGAGTTGCATTGTTCCGTTGCCTTCGTGGAGCGGCCCCGGGAAGTCCACGACTGCGGCGAAGGCCAGCCCGTCTGCCGTTCTATCGAAGGTCGTCGCAGACTTTCCGGTCGCCTTTCGGTTGGATGGCGAGGAACGTTTATCGGAGTTTTTTCGCTCCGCCAATCTCCACTTTGCCGCTTTGAGAATGACACGAGGGCAGGAAAGTGATTTGCTCCAAGCCTTGATCGCTGGAGGACCGATATGGACGTTCTTCAGAAAAGTGATCGTATCTCCGCGCTCAATTTGCTGACGCAAGACTCGTTCGATCAATGGATGCAGTCCAGCGCGGTCACCGCTTCGCTGTCGGTTGGGATGCTGATTGCCATTGTCGCGATGGGCGGGCTGGTTTCGCGCGGGGCGCTCACAGTTGCGAAGGAGGCAACGGGCGGCGCAACGGAACTTACCTCTTCATCGAAGCCGGATGTGAGCGACGCCAAGTAGCGTTCGCGAAGGGGGTTGCAGAAGAGGGGCGCAAATCATCCGCGCATCGGCGATGCATTGCCTTTGATCACTGAGCATCCGTGGTCCAATACGCGATGCCGGCCGCGGCCATGATCCTGCGAGGATCACCCGGCCGTCGTTCGATCGTCTGGTCAATCAGGCGCGCAGCGGCATGTTCGGCGAGCTTCGATAGGCTGCGGGTGCTTCAGATTTGCTGCCTGTGGCGCTCCTTTCCGTTTCCGTAGAGCAACGCGCCCGATATTCGGCGCTCATGAGACAGCGATACGAAATTGGCGCGCCGGCGCATCAAGGCGATATAACGATCGCGCACGCCGCGCCGGAGCCAGGCCCACATTCAATCAGGAGACCGAATGACCGCGATGGCAAAGCGAAACGATCCTGACGTGCGGCACGACGCGGAGACTATTGCCGCCACCTTGCGTCGCCTCTCGCCGGACTATGAGGCCACGCCTCTGATCGACTTGAAGGCGCTCGCAGCCCAACTCGGTGTGGCTCAGGTGCTGGCGAAGGACGAGGGCCGGCGCATGCTCGGCAGCTTCAAATCGCTGGGCGGCACCTATGCGGGCCTGCGCGCCCTCGCGCGCACCGCCGGCCTGGACATCGCAGGCCTTGTGGCGCGGAAGCCGTCTGGCCTGCCGGCGCTCATCTGCGCCAGCGACGGCAATCATGGCTTGGCCGTCGCGGCCGCGGCGCGATTTGCGGGCGCGTCCGCGCGCGTCTTCCTGCACAGCGGCGTGCCGGCGGCTCGCGCGCGCCGCATCGCTGCGCAGGGCGCCGCAATCGAATGGGTGAATGGCACCTATGACGACGCCGTCGACGCTGCGGCGGCGGCCGCGCGAGGGGAGGGTGCGATCCTGGTGGCCGACACCACGATCGATCCGGCCGATCCGGTCGTGAATGATGTGATGGCGGGCTATGGCGTGATCGCCGCCGAAATCCGCCAGCAGGTCGAAGCATCGGGGCAAGATCGACCGACGCATCTGTTCGTGCAGGCGGGGGTCGGCGGCCTTGCCGCCGCCATGGCCGCGGGCTTGAAGGATTGGATGGCAGAACCGGTCGGCGTCATCGTCGTCGAGCCGGCGAAGGCCGCGAGCGTCACGGCAGGCCTGCCGCACGAGACGCCCATCCGCATCGCCGGGGACCTCGAGACCGCCGCGGAGATGCTGTCTTGCGGCGAAGCGAGCGCGCCGGCGCTGAAAATCCTTGGCCGCCACGGCGCGCATGTCATCACGGTCTCGGAAGACGATCTGAAGGCGGCGCCGCAGCTCCTGAAGGAGATGCAGGGACCGGCGACGACACCGTCAGGCGCCGCCGGACTCGCTGGCCTATCGCGCACGCTCGAAGATAACGACGGTGCGCGTTTCCGTCTCGATGCGACGAGCCGCGTGCTCATCGTCGTCAGCGAAGGTGCGCTTGGTGAGGAGACTTAGCCGGCGTGACGATGCTCGTCGCGCCCGTGAGAGTAATGCTCAGGGAGGAAGAGGGATGTCGTTCTATCGAGGCATGACCTGCGAAAATGTGACCATCAACGGCGACAAGGGAACGCCGATCACGGCCTATGTCGCGAAACCCTCCGGCGCGGGGCCTTTTCCCGGTGTGGTCCTCATTCACCATCTTCCCGGCTGGAGCGAATTCTACATCGAGACGACGCGCCGCTTCGCGCATCACGGGTTTCTCGCGATCTGCGCGAACCTCTATGAGCGCGCCGGCGAGGGCAACCCCGACGACGTCGCCGCCAAGGTGCGAGCCGAAGGCGGCATTCCCGACGCGCAAATGGTGGGCGACACGCAAGCCGCCGTGCAATGGATGCGCAGCCAGCCCAACCACAACGGCAAGGTCGGCCTGTTCGGCTCCTGCTCCGGCGGGCGCCATGCCTTCCTCTACGCGTGCCAGCGAAAGGACGTCGACGCCTGCGCCGAGCTTTGGGGCGGCCGCGTCGTCATGAGCCCCGAGGAGCTCAACGCCAAGACGCCCGTCTCACCGATCACGATGACGAAGGACTTGAGCTGCCCGCTCATCGGCCTCTTCGGCAATGACGACCGCGCGCCGAGCCCTGAGCAGGTGAACCAGCACGAGGCTGAGCTGAAGAAACACGGCAAGTCCTACGAATTCCATCGTTACGACGGCGCCGGCCACGGCATCTGGTATTGGCACCGGCCGCTCTACCGCCCGGAGGCGGCGATGGACGGCTGGAGCAAAGTCCTCGCCTTCTTCGGCAAGCACCTCGCGAAATAGGAGACCCGCCCATGTGCACATCGATTGTCGAGATCGCGCCCGCGCAGGGCATGGCGAAACGTGAGAAAGAATGGTTTGCACTCTCGCATGTAGTCGTTGCTTACGATCACGCGCGGCATGCGCCGTTCGGCGACGTCATCACCCTCGACTTCATCAACACCGCCCTCGAGCCTGGCGCGCGCGCCGGCATCGAGCTCACGCTCGAGACGGCGAAGGCGTTTCGTGCGGCGCTCGATCGCGCGATTGCCGCCGCCGAATTCGAGGAGACGGAAGTGAGGGGCAAAGGCGCATCTCCGAGCCTCGTCCGCGCGGCTTAGAATCACCGCTGACGATCTTGGCTCTTGTCCTTTGAATGAAGCGTTTCACTTCGGCGGGTCGAATGAATCCGGGCGACAGCTTTTTCAAGGATGGCGCGGCCTACGAGCGATTGATGGGCCGCTGGAGCCAGCTGGCCGGCGAAGCTTTTCTTGACTGGATTGCAGTTCCGAATGGCCTCCGGTGGCTCGACATCGGCTGCGGCACCGGCGTGTTCACGGAGGAGTTGATCAAGCATGGCTCGCCCGCCAGCGTGGTCGCGCTCGACCCGTCTGCGGAACAGGTCGCATTCGCCCGAAACCGGCCTGGCGCGACGATGGCGGAATTTCAGGTGGGAGATGCGCAGGCTTTGTCCCTCGCGGACAATGCTTTCGATATCGCTGCCATGGCGCTTGTGATCCACTTTCTTACGGACCCGGCGAAAGCATTGGCAGAAGCGGCGCGCGTGGTGCGTCCCGGCGGCTGGGTCGTCAGTTATGTGTGGGATTATTCGATCGGAGGATCGCCGACGGCGCCCGTTGTCGCCGCCTTAAGATCGCTCGGCTTCGAATCGTCAGGACCGCCAAGCGCAAAGGCGACGTCCCTTTCAGCCTTGCAGGACTTGTGGCGTTCGGCCGGCCTTAGCGACATCGAGACCCACGTCATTCCCATTGCGGTGGAATTCGCCGGCTTCGATGAATTTTGGCATGCGATGACCGCTCCCGTGGGGCCGGCAGGCAAGGCGATCGCCGCGATGGCGGCCGACACCAGAGAGCGCCTGCGCGCTATCCTTAAGGAGCGTCTCTCACTCCCGGCCAACGGAGGACGTGTTACGTACCAAGCGTGCGCGAACGCAATCAAAGGGCGGAAATATTAAGCTATGCCTTGGTGGCATCGCTTTCACGCAGCCATCCCGCCCCAAGCCCCACATTGCCGCGCGCGCCCCGATCGTCTATCTAGGCCGCAGGCGCCCGTAGCTCAGCTGGATAGAGCGTTGCCCTCCGAAGGCAAAGGTCGTGTGTTCGAATCACGCCGGGCGCGCCAATAAATTAGCCGTTTACGTACATTGCGCAGATAGTGACACTTCGCGGGTAAGCGGGGGGTAAGCACGGTATGCTGGTCGCTTCGGCGTGTTGCTTTTCTGCATCGGCGGCGTCGCCATCTAGATGACGCGGCTCGGCTTGGCGAAGAAAGCGTTCTGCAAGGGGGGGGCCGAAGGGCAAAGCGCCGCCGGGCGGCTCCGGCCCTCAGGCTTTCACGTTCCAAGACCGGATGGCGCATCGGTCGCGTCGCGGCGACCCGGCTATGCAAGGAGCCCGGCCTGACCCAGCACGATCTCCGTTGCTGTAGTCGTTCCGTTGCACGGTCGTCAGATGCCCAACGCATAGGACGTGCGCCGGCAGTCGGCGGCGCCGAGCTTGATGCCGCGCTTGCGATCGTCGATCGTGATGCAAACGCCGGTGCGCGGCCATTCGTTAGACGGCCACGGTTCCAGCTTGTGTCCCTTCCTGC
>JBFWXB010000058.1:0-25256 GCA_050187875.1 Variibacter sp. | reverse complement strand
GCACAAACTCCCGCCGCTGATCCGCCACCGAAACCTCCCGCCAGCCCATGCCCAACACCCTCCGCCTTACGGCCAAAAGTGTCAGGCATCTCTCCGAACGCTGTCAGGTATCTCTCCGGGCCGTACATCAAGCCCGGCAATGACGGAAAGGATTGTTGAGCGCGCATCACGCCGCTTCGCCGCGCGCGAGCGCGGCGGCGTTGCGGATGGCCTCGATGTTCTTAGCGTAGGCGCCTTCGGCGCCGCCCTTGAACACGGCGGAGCCGGCGACGAGGACGTTGGCGCCGGCGCGGGCGGCGAGGGGGGCGGTCTCGGCGGTGATGCCACCGTCGACCTCGATGTCGATCGGCCGCCCGCCGACAAGTGCGCGCACCGCGCTGATCTTATCGATCGCGCCGGGGATGAATTTCTGCCCGCCGAAGCCCGGATTGACCGACATCACAAGGACGAGGTCGACGAGATCGATGACGTTCTCCAGCGTCGACACCGGCGTGCCGGGGTTGAGCGTCACGCCCGCCTTCTTGCCGAACGCGCGGATCGCCTGCAGCGAGCGATGCACATGCGGGCCGGACTCGACATGCACGGTGATGATGTCGGCGCCTGCTCTGGCGAAGGCCTCGAGATAAGGGTCGCACGGCGCGATCATCAGGTGGACGTCGAACGTTTTCTTCGTGACCGGCCGGATCGCCTCGACCACTACCGGGCCGAAGGAGAGGTTGGGCACGAAATGCCCGTCCATGATGTCGATATGCACCCAGTCGGCGCCGGCGGCGTCGATCGCGCGCACCTCCGCGCCGAGCTTGGCGAAATCGGAGGCGAGGATCGAGGGGGCGATGCGAAGCGGGCGTGTCATGCGCGGGGTCCCGTGAAGGCTTCGCCTATCACGGCCCCACAGGCGGGGCAACGCGGCCCGGCTTCTTAGCTGTGAAGCGCCGGGCGAGCGGCTTGAGGAGCTGCGGCGTGAGGTAGATCGGGAACTGCGAGAGGCCGAAATAGAGCCAGGTGAGGTCCGGCACCGCGACGCCCGTCGCCGCCATCATCAGGCCGAGATTGCGGTGCCCGACTGCAAGCCCGATGGAAAAGGCGCGCCCGATTCCGCACCAGGCGAAGACGAGGGTCGTGAGCGCGGTGAGCCCGAGCGCGACCGCGAAGGTGATCGCGAGCACCCAAAGGACGAGGAGCGGGTCGGCGATGAAATGTGCCGCCACTCCCTCCATCACCGCGATGGCGAAGATGAAAAGGACGATGACGTTGAGCCCGTCGATGCGCTGCGTCTGCGCGGCGACCCAGCCGCGCGGGGCGAAGCGGTGGATGAGCGTCGCGACGATGGCGGAGCCCGCGACGATCAGGAGGAGCCGGCCGCCGAGCGTCAGCGAGGGGATGGTCAGGTCCGGACCGACGAAGAGGTGGAGATAGAATGCTGCGGTGAAGGGCGTCACCATCATGCAGACGATCATCACGGCGAGCGACACCGCGGCGTCGAGCCCCATCAGCGCCGCGAAGGCGGGCGCCGACATGATCGGAGGCGACGCCGCCTGCAGGATGAGCACCAGGAAGAGCGCGGGCGAGGCCGCCGGCAGCCCGAAGGCGACGAGCGCTGCGCCCAGGGTGAGCGGGATGACGACCGCGTGCCATACCGCAGCGGCGAGCACCAGGCCGGGCCGCATGAGATAGTCGCGCAGGTGGCGCGGATCGACCCGCAGGAACGAGAGCGTCAGCATCACGAAGATCGCTTCCGGTACGATTGGCTTAAGGAGCGCCGCGAGCTGCGGGACCGCGAGCCCGAGCAGCAGCGAGAGCGCGACCGCGCGCGTTCCCTGCCGGCCGAGCCAGGCGAGGCCGGCGCCCAAAGCTGCGACAGAACGCATACGGGACATGCTCCAAAAGGCGAGGGCGGTGCGGTTGCCGCGCCGGGATTCGAAGGGCAGTATCGCCCGCGCGCGGGACGGAAGCGAACGTCCCGCGCGGCTTTTTGAACACGCAAGTGCAGGACACGCAAATCATGGCTCGTAGCGACGTCATCGTGCTGGGCGCCGGCATCGTCGGCACATCGGCAGCGCTGCAGCTCGCCAAGCGCGGGCTCGCAGTGACGCTGGTCGACCGGCGCGGTCCGGGCGAGGAGACGTCCTACGGCAACACCGGCGTGATCGGCGGCGCCGGGGTGTTTCCGACGGCCTTTCCATCGGACCTCTCGCGCCTTCTGCGCGTGGCGCTGAAACTTTCGCCGGAGGCGAATTACCACTGGTCGGCGCTGCCGCGCCTCGCGCCGTATCTCCTGGCCTATCGCGCCGCCTCGACCCCGAAGCGGATGGAAGAGATCGCGCGCGTCATGCATCCCTTGATGTCGCGCTCGCTGGCCGAGCACGAGACGCTGCTTACGGAGTCGAATGCGCTTGGCTATCTGCGCAAGAACGGCTGGATCACGATTTACCGTGGCGCGCATCGCTTCGCCGATCTCCGGCCGGAGCTCGACCTGTGCAAGGAACTCGACGTGTCCGCGAGCGTGCTCGATGTCGACGCAACCCTCGCGCTCGAGCCGAACCTCGCGCCAGTGTTCAAGCACGCGGTGTTCTGGCCGCATATCGGCAGCCTCTCCAATCCGCTGGCAGTGACGCGCGCCTATGCCGCGCGCTTCGCCAAGCTCGGCGGCGTGTTCGTCAATGGCGACGCCCGCTCGCTGCACCGGCATGGCAGCGGCTGGCGCGTGGACGCCGCGGAAGGTCCGATCGATGCCCCGCAGGCGGTCGTGGCGATGGGCATCTGGACGCCCGACGTGCTCGAACCGCTGGGCATCCGCTTGCCGCTCGGCATCAAGCGCGGCTATCACCGCCACTTCAAGCCGCGCGGCAACGCCACCATCACGCGCCCGACCTTGGACGTCGAGAATGGCTATGTACTGACCCCGATGGAGCAGGGGCTGCGCCTGACCACGGGCGCTGAATTTACCGACCGCGATGCGCCGCCTACGCCGGTGCAGTTCGACCGGCTGATGCCGGCGGCGAAGGAACTGTTCCCGATCGGCGAGCGCGCGGACGACGTCACCTGGATGGGACGCCGGCCGATGTTCGCGGATTCAACGCCCGTCGTCGGCCCGGCGCCGGGGCAGGGCGGCCTCTGGCTCGATTTCGGCCACGGGCATTATGGCCTGACGCTCGGTCCTGTCACCGGCCGCCTCCTCGCCGACATGGTCACGGGGCAGACGCCGTTCATCGACCCGAAGCCCTACCGCGCCGAACGGTTTGGGTAATTCGGTGGTCATTCCGGGGCGCGCGCAGCGCGAGCCCGGAATCCATAACCCCGGTGCTGCGGCATAATCACGGAAGGCTGCGGCGTATGGATTCCGGACTTGCCGCAGAGCCTGTGCTCGGACGGCGCGAAGCGCCGATCCGAGTGCGGCAATCCGGAATGACAGCGATGCAAGTAAACGCTTGGGGAGTGGCGTTGCTATTTCTCAAACCGGTCCTTCCACGCCGGCAGCGGTGAGCCGGGCAGCGCCGTCGCCGCGTAGACGCCGCGGGCGACGGCGCGCGCGAGGCAGTCGCCGGCAACCGCGCAGATCTCGATGACGGCGTCGACATCGACCGGCCGCGCATTGCGCGCGGTCGCTGCCGCGAAGACGGTGTCGCCGTCGGTGAAGCCGTGCGCGAAGCGCAGCGCCTTGTGCAAGCCGCCATGCGCCGAGATCGCGAGGCGCTTCGCCGTGCCTTTGTCGAGCGTGGCGTCGGTCGCGACCAGGGCGATGGTCGTCGCGCGCACCGGCGCGCCCTTCCAGGTGAGGGTGAGCATCTCCGGCGTGATCGCCGGCGGCAGGCCGCGCCCGCCGAACTCGCCGTCTCGCTCGAACGGCGCCGCCCAGAAATGCGGCCCGTCGGCGACCACGACCGAGGAGATGGAATTGACGATGACGAGCGCGCCAACGGTGAAGCCGGAGGCGGTCATCGCGCTCGCGGAGCCGAGCCCGCCCTTGAGGTTCACGGTCGTCGCGCCATAGCCGCCGCCGGCGCTGCCGAGCGCGAAGTCGACGCCGGCGTCGCTCACCGCCGCATGCGCGAGCTCGCGATAGGGCGGATAGCGCTCCCAATCCTTGTCGCCGCCATTGAGCAGGTCGAACATGATGGCCTGCGACACGAGCGGCACGCGCGCGTCGCCGACCTGCAGGCCGCGGCCGTTCTCGCGCAGCCACGCCTGCACGCCCGACGCGGCGTCGAGCCCGAAGGCCGAGCCGCCCGCGAGCACGATGGCGTCGACGCCGGGCGCCACATTCTCCGGCGCCAGCATATCGGTTTCGCGCGTTCCCGGGCCGCCGCCGAGGACGGCGACGCCCGCGACCGTCGGCGCTTCGAAGAGCGCGACGGTGACGCCGCTCGCGAGCCGCGCATCGTGCGCGTTGCCGACCCGGATGCCGGGCACGTCGGTGATGAGGTTGCGCATATCGCCTCCGTGAGGGGCGCGAGCCGACGCGATTCCGCGTAAAGCGTCAACACGCGCGGATCACATCCGCGCAAGGTGGCGCTTTCCTTGTTGCGTTCGCAGGCGTCGGCGGCGCATTTAGCGGTCGCACCGGCACGCCGTGCCGATGCAGAAGCCGAGTAAAATCAAGAGCTGCCGTGCCCACCATGAATCATTGTCTCAAGAGCGCTATCTGACTGCATGACCTCCGAAGTGACCATCCTGACGGCGCTTGCGGCCGGGGCCATCAGCTTCCTCTCGCCCTGCGTGTTGCCGCTGGTGCCGCCGTATCTTGCTTATCTCGCCGGCACCTCGATCGAGCACGTCGCCGAAGGCGAGCCGCGACCGCTGACGCGCCTCGGGACGGTACTTGCAGCGCTGATCTTCGTCGGCGGATTTTCCACGGTCTTCATCGCGCTCGGCGCCGGCGCGAGCGTCATCGGCGGTCTGCTGCGCGCCTACTCCTATTGGCTTTCCATCGTCGCCGGCGTCGCCATCATCCTGATGGGTTTGCATTTTCTCGGCCTCACCCCGATCGCCTGGCTGATGCGCGAAAAGCGCGTCGCCGTAGCGAAGCCGGTCGGGCTGTGGGGCGCTTACGCGATGGGCCTCGCCTTCGCCTTCGGATGGACGCCGTGCATCGGCCCGATCCTCGCGGCGATCCTTGCCGTAGCAGCCTCCGAAGCGACGGTGACGAAAGGCGCGGGCCTGCTCGCGGTCTATTCCGCCGGGCTCGGCATTCCTTTTCTCATCGCCGGCTTCGCGGTCGAGCCGTTCGCGCGCTTTCTCGCCCGCTTCCGCCGCCACATCCCGAAGGTGGAAAAGGCGATGGGCGGCCTTCTCGTGCTTACCGGAATCGCGTTCTTGACGGGCTGGATCGGCCAGATGAGCTTCTGGCTCCTCGAGACATTTCCAGCTCTTGGCCGCATTGGTTGAATCGAAATCTCAATGCCGTTCCCGCAAGCCGTTCGCGGCGTCATCTTCGATATGGATGGGCTGCTTGTCGACACCGAGCGCGTCTACTACGACGCGCTGCTCGCGGCGGCCTTAAGCGTCGAGCACGAGATGACGGACGCCTTCGCCTGCTCGATGATCGGCGTGCCCGGGCCGGAATGCGTCGTCATGATCCAGGAGCATTACGGCCCCGCCTTTCCGATGGATCGCTTCGGCGCCGAATATGACCGGCTGGTCGCCGCGCGGCTCGCGACCGACATTCCGCTGCGCGCGGGCGCACGCGAGCTCGTCACCTATCTCGCCGCGCGTGGCATCCCGCGCGCGATTGCGACTTCGTCGCGCCGCCCGACGGTCGAGCGCTACATGCGCGGCGTCGGGCTGCTCGAGCATTTCGACGCGATCGTTTGCCGCGACGATGTGGTCAACGCCAAGCCCGCGCCTGACCCGTTCCTCAAAGCGGCCGAACTTCTCGGCGTCGCGCCGGCGCACTGCCTGGTGCTCGAGGATTCCTATCACGGCGTCGCCGGCGCTCACGCCGCCGGCACGATGCCGATCATGGTGCCGGACTTGCTCACCGTGACCGACGCCGCGCGCGGCCAATGCATCGCCGTCGCCGACGACCTGCATGCGGTGATGGCGTTGTTGGAGAAGGCTGCGGCGGAGACGGCGTCTTCGTAATCGTCATTGCCGGGCTTGACCCGGCAATCCATCGCCTTTGCGAAGAAGATGGATGCCCGGGTCAAACCCGGGCATGACGGGTGAAGTGCCTCAAAACTTCTCCGGCCAGTTCGTGATCGGCCCGCGCCAGCCCTCATAGGCTTTGGCGAGGCGCAGGACACCGAGGTCGTCGAAGCGCCGGCCGATGATCTGCAGGCCGATCGGCAGGCCGCCTGTCGTGAAGCCGCAATTGATCGAGCAGGCCGGCTGCTCGGTCATGTTCCAGCCGACGGTGAAGCCGATGTGCTCGAATGGCTTCGCCGGATCGTCGAGCGGGGAGGAGAGCTCCGCCGGGAAGGCGGGCACCGGTGCTGTCGGCGAGAGGATGAAATCGAGATCGCTGAAGCGCCGCGCGGCGACCTTGCGCATCTCCATCGTCTGGCCGAAGCCGCGCACCGCCTGCGCGCCGGTGACCTTTGCGCCGCCTTCGGCCCATTGCCGGATATAGGGCAGCACTTTGTCGCGCTGCGCCTGCGGCAGCGCCTCGAGGTCGGCCCAGAGCCGCGCGCGCCAGAAGGCATCGAGCCCTTCGATCATCGCGCGCGTCCAAATGGGCGCGACCGGCTCGACCTTGGCGCCGGCTTGCGCAAAACGCGCCGCCGCCTTCTCGACTGCGGCTTTCACTTCCGGCTCGACGGGGAGGCCGAACCCCGCTTCGGTCATCAGCCCGACGCGCAATCCGTCGATCGTCGCATCGAGGCTCGACCAATCGATCTTCGCCGGCGGCAGGCTCATGCCATCATGCCAGTCGGGTTTCGAGAGGACCGCCATCATCAGCGCCGTGTCGTCGACGGTGCGCGTCATCGGCCCGGCGCAGCGCCCGACATAGGGCGGATCGATCGGGATGCGGCCGAGGCTCGGCTTATGTCCGACGAGGCCGCACCATCCCGCAGGCAGGCGCACAGAGCCGCCGATGTCGGTGCCGATATGCAGCGGGCCGTAACCGGCGGCGCCGGCCGCGCCCGCGCCCGCGCTCGATCCGCCCGGCGTCTTGCTGCGATCCCACGGATTGCGCGCCAGCGCATGAAAGCTCGAAAGGCTCGATGATGTCATGCCGTAATCCGGCATCGTCGTCTTGGCGAAGATGACGGCGCCGGCTTCGCGCAGCCGCGCCGCCGGCGGCGCATCCTCGGCATAGGGCGCGAGCGTCGTTGCAGCGGTGCCGAGCGGCATCGGCGCGCCCTTGGTCGCGATATTGTCCTTTACCGTCGCGGGTACGCCGTCGAGCGCGCCGCGCGGCTGGCCTTTCGCCCAGCGTTCGGTCGCGGCCTTGGCTTGCGCGCGCGCGTCCTCCGGGTCGTAGAGATAGAGCGCGTGCAACGCGCCCTCGCAGCGCGCGATATGCGCTTCGAGGTCCTGCCACACCTCGGCCGGCGACAAGGTCTTGGTGCGAAAACGCGCGAGCATCTCGACGGCGGACAAAGCGTGTGCGGCAGTCATGCCAGACCTCTCATTTCTTGCGTGCGGACGACTCTTTGCCGGTTGGCGGCTTCCGGAAAACAAAGGGACGCGGCTGCTTGTGCGGCCGCGCCCCTTATTATCGTTGACGTCAGACGATCACATTTCGACGTAGGTGATCTTGCCGTCCTTGTTCTTCTTCCAGACGTAGATCACGTAGTCGAGGCGGGTCACGTCGCCCTTCTTGTTGTAGGTGAGGTCGCCGATGACCGTCTTGAACTTCATGCCGGAGTGGATCTTCTCGGCCACCTTCTTGGGGTCGAGAGACTTCGCAGCTTCCGCGGCCTGCTTGATCACCTGCACCGCCGCGTAGCTATAGAGCGTGTAGGCTTCCGGCTCGAAGTTCTTCTTGCGGAACTTCTCGACGACTTCCTTCGCTTCCGGGCGCTTGCGCGGGTCGGGACCGTAGGTCATCAGCGTGCCTTCGACGCCGGGGCCGCCGATCGAGGCGTACTCATCCGACGTGATGCCGTCGCCGCCCATCAGCGGGGCCTTGACGCCCTGGTCGCGCATCTGGCGCACGATCAGGCCGGCTTCCGTGTGCAGGCCGCCCCAATAGACGAGGTCGGCGCCCGAAGCCTTGATTTTCGAGACGAGCGCGGAGAAGTCCTTCTCGCCGAGGTTGATGCCCTCATAGAGAACTTCCTTCATGCCGCCCTTATTCATCGCCTTCTTGGTCTCGTCGGCGAGGCCTTGGCCGTAGGTCGTCTTGTCGTGGACGATCGCGACCTTCTTGCCCTTGAAGTTCTTGATGATGTAGGCGCCGGCGACCTCACCCTGCTGGTCGTCACGGCCGCAGGTGCGGAACACGTTCCACAGTCCGCGCTCGGTAATCTTTGGGTTCGTCGCGGCCGGGGTAATCTCGAGCATGCCGTTCTCGGCGTACACTTCCGACGACGGCATGGTCACGCCGGAGTTGAAGTGGCCGATGACGAATTTCACGCCGTCGGCGGCGAACTTATTGGCGACCGAGACGCCTTGCTTCGGATCGGACACGTCGTCGCCCAGCACCAGCGTGATCTTCTGGCCGTTGATGCCGCCGGCCGCGTTGATGTCTTCGATGGCTTGTTCGGTTCCGTTTTTGAGCTGCGCGCCAAACGCGGCATTCGCGCCCGTGATCGGGCCCGCCATGCCGAACTTGACTTGCGCCTGCGCCGTGCCCGCCAGCGCGAGTCCGAAGCCAAGCGCCAAACTGAGCGTGGTCAGCTTTTTCATAAAGCCCTCTCCCTGATGTATCGCGAGCGCGGCCCGGCCCCGACAGGAGCCGGCGTCCGCGTCTCTTCCCGGATTGAAGCGCCAATCGCTGGAAATGTCACCCAGAATTGTATTGTCAGGCGGCTTCCGGGGGGCGTCGCGCCCAGGCGAAAGGGCCGCTTCGGATATTGATCCAGCGGTATTGGGTGATCATCTGGCGCACGCGCGTGACGCGGAAGGCCAGAAAGCCGAAGGCCATGAGGATCGCCGTGTCGGTCAGGTAGAAATGCGGGGAGATGAAAGTCCCCTCGAACAATGCGAAATGGATGAAACGCACGGCGACGCCCAGGATGAGCATGTAGATCGGCACGTGCCACCACGGCCGCCACGTTCCCGCAATGGCCCGGCCCGACAGCCACGCCGCGCCACCGCCGAGAACGATGGTGACGAGAATGAAGATGCCGAAGCTGTGTTCTTCGTAGAGCAGGGTGTGCAGATTGATGTCCATGTGCGCGTTGTCCGTCCGCCTGCCTCAGCTCGCCTGCTGCCGCCCGCCTTCGAGATAGGCGGCCTTGACTTCTTCCCGTTCCAGGAGCTCGGCGCCGGTGCCGGCGAGTGTGATCAGCCCGTTCACCATCACATAGCCGCGATGCGCGAGCTTGAGCGCATGGAAGGCGTTCTGCTCGACGAGGAAGACGGTGAGCCGCTCCTCCTTGTTGAGCTTGCGGATGGCGTCGAAGATCTGCCGCACGATCAGAGGCGCAAGCCCGAGTGAGGGCTCATCGAGCAGCAGGAGTCGCGGGCGGCCCATCAGCGCGCGCGCGATCGCGAGCATCTGCTGCTCGCCGCCGGAGAGCGTGCCGCCGCGCTGCTTGGCGCGTTCCTTCAGGCGCGGAAACAACGTGAAGGCGCGCTCGAGGTCGTCATTGAAGCGCGCCGCGTCGGCGACCGTCGCGCCCATTTGCAGATTCTCGAGCACCGTCATGCGCGCGAAGATGCGCCGGCCCTCGGGCGAGTGCGCGATCTTGAGATGCGCGATCTCGTGAGTGGGCATGCGCGTGATGTCGCGGCCGTTGAAGACGATGTGGCCCTCGCGTGCCCGCGGGTTGCCGCAGATCGTCATCATCAGCGTCGATTTACCGGCGCCGTTCGCGCCGATGAGCGTGACGATCTCGCCGTCATGCACTTCGATGTCGACGCCCTTGAGCGCGGCGATGTTGCCGTAATAGCTCTTCACGCCCCGCACGGAGAGCAGCGCCTCAGTCATCGAGGCCACTCCGCTCTCGCTGTCATTCCGGGGCGCGGACGTAAGGCCGCGAGCCCGGAATCCATAGCCCCAGCGCTGCGGCGTATGGATTCCGGGCCCGCCACTGCCTGGCGTCCCGGAATGACAGAGGAGGAGAAGGATAGGGCTTTCACAGCCCCACCTCCGCCTCAACCTTGGCGACGTCCTTGTCCTCGACACCGAGATAGGCGGCGATGACGCGCTGATCGTTGCGGATTTCCTCCGGCGCGCCGTCGGAAATCTTGGTGCCGTAGTCGAGCACGACGATGTGATCGGAAATCTCCATCACCACCGACATGTCGTGCTCGATGAGAAGGATCGAGACGGGGAAATCCGTCTTGATCGAGTTGAGCAACGTGTTGAGCTCGGCGCTTTCACGCGGGTTGAGGCCGGCTGCGGGTTCGTCGAGGCAGAGAAGAACCGGCTCCGTGCACATCGCCCGCGCGATCTCGAGGCGGCGCTGATCGCCATAGGGCAGGTCGCCGGCGGGATCGTCGGCGCGATCGATCAGCCGGATCTTTTCGAGCCAGAAGCGGGCGCGATCGATCGCGGCGGTTTCCGCATTTTTGTAGACCGGCAGACCGAACAATCCGAAGAACGTGAAGCCGGACGCGATCATCAGCGCGTTGTGCTGCGCGATCAGCAGGTTTTCCAAGACCGTCATGCCAGGGAAAAGGCGGATGTTCTGGAACGTGCGCGCGACGCGCGCCTGCTGCGTCACGAGGAAGTCCGGCAGGCGTTCGAGCAGGAAGAGAGCATCGCTCCCGCGCTTGATGCTGCGGCGGCTGGAATTGGTTAGCATGGGCAATTCGTCCCAGATGCCGTTCTCGCCGTGACGCAGCGCGATGCGCCCTTCCGTCGGCTTGTAGAAGCCGGTGATGCAGTTGAACACCGTCGTCTTGCCGGCGCCGTTTGGCCCGATGAGGGCGGTGATTTGCCCGCGTCCGGCGCTGAACGAAAGATTGTTGACGGCGACGAGGCCGCCGAAACGCATCGTCAGATGCTCGACGCGCAGAATCTCGCCGCTCACACCCTGCGTCATCCGTGACCCTCACGGACATGCGCGCCGGAGATCGCCTTGCGCTTATGCAGGAACGCCGACGGCTCGCGCGTGCCGATCAGTCCGCGCGGGCGCCAGATCATGATCAGCACCATGGCGAAGCCGAAGATCAGCATGCGGAATTGCGTCGGATCGAAGTCGTTGCCGAAAATCTGCTTGAGGAAATCGAGATCGCGCATGATCTCGGTGCCGCCGATCATCGCGGCGGCGGCGATGGCGACGCCGATCTGGCTGCCCATGCCGCCGAGAACGACGATGGCGAGAATGATCGCCGATTCCATGAAGGTGAAGGATTCCGGGCTGATGAAGCCCTGCCGCGCGGCGAAGAAGGAGCCCGCGAACCCGCCAAACATCGCGCCCATCGCGAAGGCGGTGAGCTTCGTGTTCGTCGTGTTGATGCCGAGCGAACGGCACGCGATCTCGTCCTCGCGCAAGGCTTCCCAGGCGCGGCCGACCGGCAGGCGGCGCAGCCGCACGGTGACCCAGGCCGTCACCAATGCGAGGGCGAAGATCACGTAATAGAGGAAGATCGTGCGATACAATGGCGTGAACTCGAGCCCGAAAACGGCGGCGAATCCTTGATCCGACGCGTTGAAGGGAATGCCGAGAAACGTCGGCCGCGGAATGCCGCTGATGCCGGCATAGCCATTCGTCACCGGCACCCAGTTGATGAGGATCAGGCGGATGATCTCGCCGAAAGCGAGCGTGACGATCGCGAGATAGTCGCCGCGCAGGCGCAGCACCGGGAAGCCGAGGATGATGCCCCAGAACGCGGAGAGGATTCCCGCGAGCGGCAGCAGGATCCAGAACGAGAAGCCGAACGTCTTGGCGAGAAGCGCATAGGAATAAGCGCCGACGGCGTAGAAGGCGACATAGCCGAGGTCGAGAAGGCCCGCGAGTCCGACCACGATATTGAGGCCCCAGCCGAGCATCACGTAGATGAGGATCTGGATGCCGAAATTGTCGATCCACTTGACGGCGCCCTGCATGCCGCCGAGCACGATGACGAGGACCGGATAGATCGCGACAAAGCCGAGGGCGAAGGGGGCGAACCAGCGCGCGAGCGCCTCGCGCACTTTATGTTCGCGGGCGCTGCGAACGTGCACGCGCTCGGCGCGCACGCGCCGGCGCGGCTCGAGGATAAGCGTATAGAACAGCCGGCCGGCGACGATGACCGCGACAAGGCTGAACATCAACGGCCAGCGCGTCTCGAGGATGAGCTCGTTCGAGATGTTCTGAACGGTCTTGAAGCCGACGAGCGGCAGGAAGAGCCCGATCGAGATCAGGGCCGTGAAGAATGCATCCTTCAGCGCCTGCGCGACGTCGAGGCGCCCGGCGGGTTTGACGGCTACGCCGCTTGCGGCTTGCGTCGTCACGTCACACCTTTTCGACGTCCGGCCGCCCGAGGATACCCTGCGGCAGGAAGATCAGCGTGATGGCCAGGATGCAGAAGGCCGCGACGTCCTTGTAGTCGATCGAGAAATAGGCCGACCACATCGTCTCGATGAGACCAATGAGCAGCCCGCCGAGTAGCGCCCCGGGAAGCGAGCCGATGCCGCCAAGCACGGCGGCGGTGAATGCCTTCACACCGGGCACGAACCCGTCGGCGAAACTCACCACGCCGTAATAGGTGAGATAAAGCGTGCCGGCGACCGCCGCGAGCGCGGCGCCGATGATGAAGGTGATTGAGATCGTGCGGTCGACGTTGATGCCGAGAAGCGAGGCCATCTTCTGGTCCTGCTCGCACGCGCGCTGCGCCCGGCCGAGCGAAGTGTGCGCGACGAGATACCAGAACGCGGCCAAAAGGATCGCGGTGACGACCCAGATGATGAGCTGCTTGTAGGAGAGCGTGACGGCATATGTGCCGTTGTTCATGATCTCGAACTCACCGCGGATGAGTGGGGGCACGGCTTTGTTGCGCGGCCCTTGCGACACCTGCACGAAGTTCGACAGGAAGATCGACATGCCGATCGCCGAGATCAGCGGCGCCAGGCGGAACGAGCCGCGCAGTGGCCGGTAGGCCGTGCGTTCGATCGCCCAGTTCACGAGCGAGGTGAGCGTCATCGCCACGAAGAGGACGATGATCAGAGCCAGCACCACGGACGAGATGCCGAGCCAGGTGGTGAGGATCAGGAAGGCGATCAGCGCGATGAACGCCGAGACCATGAACACATCGCCGTGAGCGAAGTTCACCATCCCGATGATGCCGAACACCATCGTGTAGCCGATGGCGATCAACCCATAGATCGACCCAAGCGTGATCCCATTGATGAGCTGCTGAACGAAGACTTCCATTGGTGCCTCGTGCCCCCCTCCGAGCTAAAGCACAAACTGTTCCCCTGAGCGCGATTGTAGGGGCAGGCCGGGCGCAGCGGCAACTGGCTTCGACGATTTCGTTTGCCGCCTGTGGCTTTTCTCCCCTTGAGGGAAAGGGTGGCAGCACGCCCCGGCAGCGACGAGCAAGCCCTACCTTCGTCTGAGGCCGGCGCCGTACCCCCATAAATCGAGATGGCCGGGACGAGCCCGGCCATGACGTGAATGTGATGCGAAAAGCTGTCAGCCGCGGTCGCGCCGCGTCGCCTCGAACAGGAACCAGTTCCGCCGTTCCGCGCCATCGATGAAGTTCTCGAGGATGCTGGCGGTGGCGATGTCGTCGTTGTCGTCGGCGATCTTATGCGCCTCGCGCATGTTGACGATCATCGTTTTGTTGTCGGCCATCAGCTCCCGCAGCATGTCGTGCGCGTCGACATAGGCCTCGTCGTTGTCCTTGATCGTCTGCAGCCGTTTGATGTCGCTGATCGAATGCAGCGTCATGCCCCCGATCTTGCGCACGCGCTCGGCGAGCTCGTCGGTCGTTTCGTAAATCTGCGCCGCATGCTCGTCGAGGAGAAGGTGATAGTCGCGGAAATGCGGGCCGCTCATGTGCCAATGGAAATTCTTGGTCTTGACGTACACGGCGAAGGTGTCGGCGAGCAGGCCGTTGAGAGCCTTGGAAATGGCGGCGACCGCCTTGTCGGACAGATCGATCGGAGTGTCGAGCGCGGCGGCGGATTTGCCGGGATGCAGTTGGCGAACTTTCGACATCGGGGAAAACCTCGTGCGGTGTGGAGCGGAAGCTGGGCCTGGAACACGGCCTTCGCTAACGCATCACGCACGCTTTGGTTTCCCGCCGCGAAGCCTCTCGGTCATTTTCCGAGGTGGCGCAGCACAGCCTCAGTGTAGGCCTGCGGTTGTTCGATATTCGAGATATGCGCTGCGTCGAGCCCTATGACTTTCGATCCCTTGATGCGCTCTTGCATGAAGCGCGCCGCCTCCATCGTGGTCGAGGGGTCGTGCTCGCCGGCGATGATCAGGGTCGGCGCCGTGATCTTGCGGATCGACTCGGCCTGATCCATGTCGCGGATCGCCTCGCAGCAACCAATATAGCCCTCGGGCGGCGTGGTCCTGATCATTTCGCGCACAGGATCGAGCTTGGCCTGCGACCCGGGGCTTTCGCGGAAGCCCTTCGTGAACCAGCGCTCGATCGTGCTCTCGACGATCGAGCCCATGCCGCCCTTGCGCACGGTCTCGATGCGCCCGTTCCAGACCTCGGGCATGCGCATCTGCGCCGCGGTGTTGGAGAGGATCAGGCGCTCGATCCTCTCCGGAGCATGGGTGCCGAGCCACATGCCGACCATGCCGCCCATCGAGAGGCCGCACCAGTTCACCTTGGTAAGCTTGAGCGCATCCATGATCGCGAGTGCGTCGCGGCCGAGCATGTCCATCGAGTAGGGACCCTTCGGCGCGCCGGACTTGCCGTGGCCGCGGCGATCGTAGCGCACGACGCGGAAGGCCTTGGTGAACGCCGGCATCTGCGTGTCCCACATATGCAGATCGGTGCCGAGCGAGTTGGACAGCATCAGCACCGGCGCGCTCTCCGCGCCTTCGACCTCGACATGGATGGGACAGCCGCTGGAGTCGATCATCGGCATGGCATTTCCTCGATGATGTTGGTTGGCGCGCAGACTAGGACAGGATCGCATACGATAAAACCAGACAGCGGCTCTGGCCCATCCAGACTGGTATCTGGTAAATCTTGTACATAGCTTCAGGGGCCCCGCGGCCCGCCCGCAGCGCATCGCACACGAAAACATTTCAGGAGACATCGCCCATGGCTATGACCATGAACGGAGAGATCAACCTCGCGGCGCCGCGCGACGTCGTATGGGCGAAGCTCAACGACCCGGAAGTCCTCAAGGTCTGCATTCCCGGCTGTGAGACTCTGGAAAAGCTCTCGGACACGGAGTTCCAGGCGGTGGCGACGAACAAGATCGGGCCGGTGAAGGCGCGCTTTAAAGGCAAGGTGCGCTTCTCCGACATCGACGCGCCGAATGGCTACAAGATCTCCGGCGAGGGCGACGGCGGCATCGCCGGCTTCGCGAAGGGCGGCGCGACCGTTCGCCTCACCGACGCGGACGGCGGGGGGACCACGCTCCGTTATGATGTCGAGGCGCAGATCGGCGGCAAGCTCGCGCAGCTTGGCCAGCGCCTCGTCAACGGGGCGGCGAAGAAGCTCGCCGACCAGTTTTTCGATAAATTCGGCGCCGCCGTCGGGGGCGCTTGAGGCGGTCGCGCCCGGCCGGGCGCAAGGCCGCCGCGCAGAATTCGAAAGCAAGCGGCCTTGACCGCTCCCGCACCCGCGGTTCAGACTTGGTCAAGTTCAAAACAGGCGAAATGCGCTGGAATCGGCGAAAATCGCGCGGCCTTCGTGAGCAAGCGTCGTTTTCACGACCGATTCCCGTTGTTTTAGGAGATTTCCCATGCCCACCGTGTCCATGACGGTCAACGGCAAGCCGGTCAGCGCCGACGTCGAAACCCGCACGTTGCTCGTCCAATTCCTGCGCGAGAATCTGCGGCTCACCGGGACGCATGTGGGCTGCGACACCTCGCAATGCGGCGCTTGCGTCGTCCATATCGACGGCGTCGCGGTGAAATCCTGCACCACCTTTGCATGGCAGGCGCAGGGCGCGAACGTCACCACGATCGAAGGCCTCGCCAAGGACGGGCACCTGCACCCGATGCAGGAGGCCTTCCGCGACAATCACGGCCTGCAATGCGGCTTCTGCACGCCGGGCATGATCATGGCGGCGGTCGAGATGGTCTGGCGCAAGGGCAGCGACCTCGACGAGCACACCATCCGCCAGGAGCTCGACGGCAACCTCTGCCGCTGCACCGGCTACCACAACATCGTGAAGGCCATTCACGCCGGCGCGCGCGCCATGGCGGGCGATCGCGGGCCGGCGCAGCAGGCCGCGGAATAAGGACATTCGAACGCAAAGCGAAAAACAAACATCGTCGGGACCGTCCCAGGGAGGGACCATGAGCGCGACCGGAATCGGCGCCTCCGTGCGTCGCAAAGAGGACTTCCGCTTCATCACCGGCAAGGGCCATTACACCGACGACATCAGCCGGCCGGGCCAGACCTACGCCTACTTCCTGCGCTCGCCGCATGCTCACGCCAAGATCAAGCGCATCGACAAATCGGCCACGCAGAAAATGCCCGGTGTGCTTGCCGTGCTCGACGGCAACGAGATGCAGGCCGACAAGATCGGCAATCTCATCTGCGGCTGGATGATCCATTCCAAGGACGGCTCGCCGATGAAGATGGCGCCGCATCCGCCGCTCGCGGTCGGCAAGGTCTGCTACGTCGGCGACCCGGTCGTCGTCGTTGTCGCTGAGACTTTGGCGCAGGCGAAGGACGCCGCCGAGAAGGTGGTCGTCGACTATGAGGAACTGCCTGCGGTCGTCGATTGCGCCAAGGCGAAGAAGGGGCCGCAGATCCACGAGGTCGCGCCGAACAACACGATCTTCGAATGGCATCTCGGCGATAAGGCGAAGACGGACGCCGCCTTCGCGTCGGCGAAGCACGTCACCAAGCTCGACTTCCACAACAACCGCCTGGCGCCGAACGCCATCGAGCCGCGCGCCGCGATCGGCGACTACGACTCCGGCACCGACAGCTTCACGCTCTGGAACACCTCGCAGAACCCGCATGTCGCGCGGCTCGTCATCGCCGCCTTCGTCGGCGTGGCGCCGGAGAACAAGCTGCGCGTCATCGCCCCCGACGTCGGCGGCGGCTTCGGCTCGAAAATCTTCATCTATAACGAGGAGGTCGTCGCGCTCTGGGCCTCGAAGCGCGTCGGCCGTCCGGTGAAGTGGACGGCGGATCGTTCCGAAGCCTTCCTCAACGACGCGCATGGGCGCGATCACGCGACCCATGCCGAGATGGCCTTCGACGCCGACGGAAAAATCCTTGGGCTTCGTGCGCACACCGTCGCCAATCTCGGCGGCTACATGTCGACCTTCTCGTCGTCGGTGCCGACCTATCTCTACGCGACGCTCCTCTCAGGACAGTACGCGATCCCGCAAATCTATTGCGAGGTCGACGCGGTCTATACCAACACTGCGCCGGTCGACGCCTATCGCGGCGCCGGGCGGCCGGAGGCGACGTTCGTCGTTGAGCGCCTGGTCGAGGTTGGCGCGCGCGAGCTCGGCATCGATCCAGCGGAGCTGCGCAAGCGCAATTTCATCAAGAACTTCCCGCACCAGACGCCGGTGATTATGGCCTATGACGCCGGCGACTACGACGCCTCGATGAAGAAGGCGCTGGAGATCGCCGACTACAAGAATTTCGGCAAGCGCAAGCGCGAAGCCGAACGCCGCGGCAAGCTGCGCGGCATCGGCTTCTCGGCCTATATCGAGGCCTGCGGCATCGCGCCCTCGCAAGCCGTCGGCTCGCTCGGCGCGGGCGTGGGCTTATGGGAATCTGCGGAAGTGCGCGTCAACCCGACCGGATCGGTCGAAGTGCTCACCGGCTCGCACGCGCACGGCCAGGGGCACGAAACAACCTTCGCGCAGCTCGTTTCCGAACGCCTCGGCATCCCGATCGAGAACGTCACCATCGTGCATGGCGACACCGACAAGGTGCAGTTCGGCATGGGCACCTACGGCTCGCGTTCCGGCGCGGTCGGCATGTCGGCGATCGTGAAGGCGCTCGACAAGGTCGAGGCGAAAGCGAAGAAGGTCGCCGCGCATATGATGGAGGCGGCGGAAGGCGACATCGAGTTCAAGGACGGCACGTTCACCGTCGCCGGCACCGATAAGTCGGCCGCCTGGGGCGACGTCGCGCTCAATGCCTATATCGCGCACAAATTCTCCGGCCAGGAGCTCGAGCCGGGCTTGAAGGAGGGCGCGTTCTACGATCCGACGAACTTCACGTTCCCGGCCGGCTGCCACATCTGCGAAGTCGAGATCGATCCGGCGACCGGCGTCACCGAGATCGTCAACTGGAGCGCGGTCGACGACTTCGGCATCATCATCAACCCGATGATCGTCGAGGGACAGGTGCATGGCGGCATCGCGCAAGGCGTCGGCCAGGCGCTGATCGAGCACGCGATCTATGACGCGAACGGTCAGCCGGTGACCGGCTCGTTTATGGATTACGCGATGCCGCGCGCGCACAACTTGCCGTCGTTCAAGATCGGCATGACGACGACGAAGTGTCCGTCCAATCCGCTCGGCATCAAGGGCTGCGGCGAGGCGGGCGCGATCGCTGCGCCCGCGGCCGTGATCAATGCGATCACCGATGCGGTGGGCTCAGAAGACATCGCAATGCCGGCGAATGCGGCGACGGTATGGGCGGCGATCCAGAAAGCGCAGCCGCGCGCCGCGGCGGAATGAATTTCAGCGCGCTTGCGCGCAAAGCGATAGCGACGGAGACGATGCATGTACGCTTTTGAAGTCCACCAGCCGACGACGGTTCGCCAGGCGGTCAATCTCTTGACGAAGAATCCGGAGGCGAAGCTGCTCGCCGGCGGCCACTCGCTGGTGCCGGTGATGAAGATGCGCCTCGCGTCGCCCTCGGCGCTGATCGACCTCTCCAAGGTCGAGGGCTTGAGCGGCGTCGAGGTGAGCGCGCGCGCCGTGACCATCGGTGCGATGACGCGGCATCGCGATGTCGCGCGCTCGCCGGGGCTGCTGCAAGTGATGCCGGCGCTCGCGTCGGTGCCGGATTCGATCGGCGACCCGCATGTGCGCAACCGCGGCACCATCGGCGGCTCGATCGCCAACAACGATCCGAATGCCGACTACCCGGCGGCGTGCCTCGGGCTTGGCGCGACCATCGTCACCAACAAGCGCAAGATTCCCGCGGACGAGTATTTCCAGGGTTTGTTCGACACGGCGCTCGAGCCCGACGAGATCATCACCAAAATCTCCTTCCCGATCGCGAAGAAGGCGGGCTACGAGAAATTCAAGCACCCGGCCTCGGGCTTCGCGCTGGTCGGCGTGTTCGTCTCGAAGCGCGGCTCCGATATCCGCGTCGGCGTGACCGGCGCGGGCGCGAACGGCGCCTTCCGCGCCACGGTCTTCGAAGAGGCGCTGAAGAAGCGCTTCAGCCCGAAGTCGCTTGAGGGCGTCACGATCTCGCAGGACCAGATGAACAGCGACATCCACGCCGGCAAGGACTATCGCGCGCATCTCGTCGGCGTGATGGCGCGCCGCGCGGTGGCGAAGGCTGTGGCGGGGTAGGCCCTGTCATTCCGGGGCGCGGCCGAAGGCCGCGAGCCCGGAATCCATAACCCCGGCTGCGGCGTATGGATTCCGGACTCGCCGCGTTGCGGCGATCCGGAATGACATGGCGTGCAAAGTCGGCTGTCAGGGCCTAAATACGCGTCATGAACAAGTATACCTCCGCCGCGCCCCCCATCCCCCCCTCCATCGACGCCACCCTCGACCTGCTCGGGCGTGCCAACTACCTCGCCGACCGTTCGCTCGCGACGGTGCTGTTCCTGGCGCTGCGCATGGGGCGGCCGCTGTTCCTCGAAGGGGAGGCGGGCGTCGGCAAGACCGAGATCGCCAAGGTGCTGAGCGAAACGCTCGGCCGGCGGCTCATCCGTCTGCAATGCTACGAAGGGCTCGACGTCGCCGCCGCGGTCTATGAGTGGAACTACGCCGCGCAGATGATCGCGATCCGCCTCGCCGAAGCCGAGGGCACGACCGACCGCGAACGGCTGACCCACGATGTCTTCTCCGAGCAGTTCCTGATCAAGCGGCCGCTTCTCCAGGCGCTGGAGCCGGACGCCGCCGGTGCGCCGGTGCTCCTGATCGACGAGCTCGACCGCACCGACGAGGCGTTCGAAGCGTTCCTCCTCGAAGTGCTTGCCGACTTCCAGGTGACGATCCCGGAGATGGGGACGGTGAAGGCCGCGCATCCGCCGATCGTCGTCATCACCTCGAACCGCACGCGCGAAGTCCACGACGCGCTTAAGCGCCGCTGCCTCTATCACTGGGTCGGCTACCCGAGCGCCGCGCGCGAGCTCGAGATCGTGCGCGCGAAAATCCCCGGCATCGGCAGCAAGCTCTCGGCGCAGATCGTCGCCTTCGTGCAGGCATTGCGCAAAGAGGAATTGTTCAAGGCGCCGGGCGTCGCCGAGACGCTCGACTGGGCGAGCGCACTCTCCGAGCTCGACGTCGTTGCGCTTGATCCGGCGACCGTTTCCGATACGCTCGGCGTGCTCTTGAAATACCAAGACGACATCGCGCGCCTCGAAGGCACCAAGGCGAAGGCGCTGCTCGACGAGGTCCGCGCCGAGCTGCGCGCGGCGGAGTAGGCGGGCATGTCGACGGCCTTTCCGCGGATGCGGCCTGTTCCCTCTCCCGCTTGCGGGGGAGGGGGAGGGAGGAGGGCAGCTTCACATGCCTGAAGAAAAAGCCCCCTCCCGTCCCGGCTTCGCCGGGCCGACCTCCCCCGCAAGCGGGAGAGGTGAAGAGCGCGCCACCGGCCGGCTCGCCGACAACATCCTCTACTTCGCGCGCGCGTTGCGCGTCGCCGGCATTCCCGTCGGGCCCGGCGCCGTGCTCGATGCGCTCAACGCCGTGCAAGCCGCTGGCATCGGCACGCGCGAGGATCTCTACTGGACGCTGCAGGCGGTGTTCGTGAAGCGCCACGAGCACATGGTGCTATTCGACCAGGCGTTCCGGCTGTTTTTCCGCCGCCGCGCCTATATCGAGCGGCTGATGTCGATGATGATGCCGCAAATCCAGCCCGCGACCGAGGAGGAGAAGCGCAACGCCGCGTCCCAGCGCGTGCAGGACGCGCTGTTCGCGGGGATGGACAAGCTCGACGCGCGCGAAGAGGAGCGCGAGATCGAATTCGACGCGCGCCTCACCGTCTCCGACCGCGAGCGGCTGCAGAAGAAGGATTTCGCGCAGATGACGGCGGCCGAGATCGCCGCCGCGAAGGACGCGATCCGCAAGCTCGTGCTGCCGCTCAATGAGGTGAAGACGCGCCGCCTCGCGCCGCACCGTCACGGTCACGTCATCGACATGCGCCGCACCCTGCGGTCGAGCATGAAGGCAGGCGGAGCGCTGATCGATCTGAAATATCTCGGGCCGAAGACGAAGCTGCCGCCGATCGTCGCGCTGCTCGACATCTCCGGATCGATGAGCCAGTACACGCGGCTCTTCCTGCATTTCCTTCACGCCGTCACCGACGCGCGCAAGCGCGTCGCGACGTTCCTGTTCGGCACGCGGCTGACGAACGTCACGCGCGCGCTGAAAGAACGCGACCCGGACGAGGCGCTCGCCGCCTGCTCCGCAAGCGTGCTCGACTGGTCGGGCGGCACGCGCATCGCGACCTCGCTGCACGAGTTCAACCGGCTGTGGGCGCGGCGCGTGCTGGGGCAGGGCGCGATCGTTCTCCTCATCACCGACGGGCTGGAGCGCGACCCGGACCACTCGCTCGCCTTCGAGATGGATCGCCTGCACCGCTCGTGCCGGCAGTTGATCTGGCTCAATCCGCTCCTGCGTTTCGAGGGCTTCGAGCCGAAGGCGAAGGGCGTGCGCGCGATGCTGCCGCATGTCGATGTGCTGCGGCCGGTGCACAACCTCGATTCGATCGGCGCGCTGTGCCGCGCGCTGGCGGGCGAGGGCGGCGACGCGCTCAAGAGCCCGAAGGCGTGGCTCAAATCGGCGGCGTGACGCTTATGGCAGGACACATATTCACCGGCGTCATTGCCGGGCTTGACCCGGCAATCCATCTAAAGATGACGCTTCTTATTTGATGGACCGCCGGGTCAAGCCCGGCGGTGACGAAAGGAAACGGCAATGGACTCCCTCGCACGCGACGAAGAGATCCTGAAGACGGCCGAGAACTGGCGCCGCGACGGCAAGGGCGTCGCGCTTGCGACGGTGGTCGAGACTTGGGGCTCGGCGCCGCGCCCCGTGGGCTCGAACCTCGTGATCGACGAGGAGGGCAACTTCCTCGGCTCCGTCTCCGGCGGCTGCGTCGAGGGCGCGGTCGTGACCGAAGCGATGGACGTGATCGAGGACGGCAAGCCGCGGATGCTGGAATTCGGCGTCGCCGACGACACGGCGTGGAAAGTGGGCCTCTCTTGCGGCGGCACCATCCGGGTGTATGTCGAGAAGCTGGATTGATCCGTGGCGAGCGCTTCATTTTCTTCCGTCATCCTGAGGTGCCCGCGCAAAGCGCGGGCCTCGAAGGATGGGCACGGGCCGTCGCCCTTCGAGGCTCGGCGCCAGTGCGCCTCGCACCTCAGGGTGACGGACGTATGAAACTCTCCATCCTCTCCGCCCTCAATGCCGAACGCGCCGCGCGGCGCGCGGCGATCGCCGTGACCAACGTGGAAAGCGGCGAACAGCGTTTCGTGAAGGCGGCGGATGTCGCGAACGACCCGCTCGCCGATACGCTCAAGGCGCGGCTGCGCAGCGGCAAGAGCGGCATGGCGGAGACGAGCGAGGGCCGCGTGTTCCTCACCGTCCATGTGCCGCCGCCGCGCCTCGTCGCGGTCGGCGCCGTGCACATCAGCCAGGCGCTGGCGCCGATGGCGCGGCTTCTCGGCTATGACGTGACCATCATCGATCCGCGCACCGCCTTTGCGACGCCGGAACGCTTCCCCGACGTGCCGCTGATCGCGGAGTGGCCGGATGTCGCGCTGCCGCCGCTCAACGTCGACCACTACACGGCATTCGTTGCGTTGACGCACGATCCGAAGATCGATGACCCCGCGCTCCTCCACGCGTTTGAGCGCAACTGTTTCTATATCGGTGCGCTCGGCTCGAAGAAGACGCATGGCCGCCGCGTCGAGCGCCTCAAGGCGCAGGGCGTAAGCGACGCCGACCTCGCGCGCATCCATGCGCCCATCGGCCTCTCGATCGGCGCCGCGACGCCGCCGGAGATCGCCGTCGCGATCATGGGCGAGATCACGGCGACCTTGCGTCAGGATCCGGAGGCGCGGCGATGAAGTTCGGCGCGGTGCCGCTCAGCGAGGCGGAAGGCGGCATCGCCGTCCATTCGATCCGTGCGCCCGGCCTCACGCTCAAGAAGGGCACACTGGTCGGCCCGCAGGAGATCGCGTCGCTGCGCGAAGCCGGCATCAGCGCGATCGTCGTCGCACGTCTCGAAGCGGGCGACGTGCCGGAGAACACGGCCGCCGCCGAGATCGCCGCCGCCGTCGCCGGTGACCACATCCGCGTCGATCGCGCCTTCACCGGCCGCGCCAACCTCTTTGCGCAGAAAGGCGGCGTGCTGGTGATCGACACCGCCGCCGTCGATGCGCTCAACGTGGTCGACGAGTCGATCACCTTCGCCTCGCTCCCCGCCTTCCGGCCCGTAGTCGAAGGCGAGATGGTCGCGACGGTGAAGATCATCCCCTTCGCCGTCGAAGCCGCCGCGCGGGACCGCGCGCTCGCCGCGGCGAAGAAGCCGCTCATCAGTATCGCGCCTTATGTGATCGGCAAGGTCGGCGTCGTCTCGACCAAGCTTCCGGGCCTCTCCGACAAGGTGATCGACAAGACGCTGCGTGTAACAGCGGAACGCCTCGCGCCGGCGGGCGCATCGATCGTCGCCGAGCGCCGCGTGCCGCATGAGCCGCAGGCGCTCACCGCCGCGATCGGCGAGGTGCTCGCCGCCGGCGCGGAGCTCGTGCTCGTCTTCGGCGCGTCCGCGATCGCTGACCGCCGCGACGTGATCCCGGCGGCGCTCGAGGCGAGCGGCGGGCGCATCGAGCATTTCGGCATGCCGGTCGATCCGGGGAATCTCCTGCTCGTCGGCGATCTCGGCGGGCGTCCGTTCCTCGGCGCGCCCGGCTGCGCGCGTTCTCCGAAGGAGAACGGCTTCGACTGGGTGCTGCAGCGGCTGCTGGCGGGGCTGCCGGTCAAGCGCATGGATGTCGCCGGCATGGGCGTCGGCGGGCTCCTCATGGAGATCGTCACACGGCCGCAGCCGCGCGCGGAAGAGACGAAGGACGAAGGGCAGGGCGTCGCCGCGCTCGTGCTCGCCGCCGGGCGCTCGACGCGCATGGGCGGGCCGAACAAGCTTCTCGCCGAACTCGCCGGCAAGCCGCTCGTGCGGCTCGCTACGGAGGCGGCACTCGCCTCGCGCGCGCGCCCGGTCATCGTCGTCACCGGCCATCAGCGCGAGCGCGTCGAAGCGGCGCTCGAAGGATTGCCGGCGCGCTTCGTGCACAATCCCGATTTTGCCGACGGGCTCTCGACCTCACTCAAGGCTGGCATCGCGGCGCTTCCGGATGACGTCGCCGGCGCCGTCATTTGCCTCGGCGACATGCCGCAGATTTCCGGCGCGCTCATCGACGAGCTTGCGGGCGCGCTTGATTCGGAGCGCGGCTCCCTGATCGCGGTGCCGACCTTCGAGGGCAAGCGCGGCAACCCGGTGCTGTGGTCGCGCCGCTTCTTTCCCGAGCTCGCGGCGCTCGAAGGCGATGTCGGCGCGCGGCATTTGATCGGCACCTATCGCGATGCGGTGGTCGAGGTGGCGGTGACGACGCCGGGCGTCTTCTTCGACATCGACACGCCCGGCGCGCTTGCCGACGCGGCGGCCGCGTTTTCGCCGGAACGGCCGACCAAGACGCCGGCCTAAGTCAGCGCGTTCATGTTTCTCCGTCGTCATGCGCGGGCTTGACCCGCGGATCCATCTTCTTCGTAAGGCCTTATTTGATGGATTGCCGGGACAAGTGTTCAGCCCGGAGACATAGCTGACACCTGTTCGGAGACATGGCTGACCCTTTTTGTTTTGGTCAAGTCGATGGTTGCGACGTGATGGGCGGCGAAGAAGACGCCGAA
>JBFWXB010000057.1:0-25620 GCA_050187875.1 Variibacter sp. | reverse complement strand
GGCGCGCGGCGCGTTGAAACTGTCCTATCGCATCGAGGACGACTACGGCGCGACCCAGGCGGAGGCGAAGTTTGCGCTGAAGAATCCGCCCACCTCCGAGAAGGGCAATGATCCGCATCCGCTTTACGGCGCGCCAGACTTTTCGCTCGTGATGCCGCAGGCGCGCACGCGGCACGGCGACGCGCAGACGACGAAGGACCTCAGCAGCCACCCCTGGGCGGGCGTCGAAGTTATGATGACGCTCTTCGCGCGCGACGAGGCAGGCAACGAGGGGAAGAGCGAGCCGAAGACATTCACGCTGCCGCAGCGGCCGTTCTACAAGCCGCTCGCGAAAGCGCTGGTGGAACAGCGGCGCATCCTCGCCTTGAATGCGGCGGCGCGTCCGCGCGTGCTCACCGCGCTCGACGCGCTTGCGCTCGCGCCGGAGCGTTTCACGCCGGAGGCGAGCGTCTATCTCGGCTTGCGCTCGCTCTTCTGGAATCTGACCAACGCGACCAAGGACGATGATCTACGCGCCGTGGCCGATCGGATGTGGGCGATGGCGGTGCAGATCGAGGACGGTAACGTCTCCGATGCCGAGCAGGCGCTGCGCAATGCGCAGGACGCCTTGCGCCAAGCCCTGGAGCGCGGCGCGAGCGAGGAAGAGATCAAGCGCCTGATGGACAATCTGCGCGCGGCGCTCGACAAGTTCCTGCAGGCGCTGGCGGAGGAATTGAAGAAGAACCCGCAGCAGCTCGCGCGGCCGCTTGACCGGAACACGCGGGAGCTGCGGCCGCAAGACCTCAAGAGCATGCTCGACCGGCTGGAGAATCTCGCGCGTTCCGGCGCGAAGGATGCCGCGCGGCAATTGCTCGAGCAGCTGCAGTCAATGCTCGAGAATCTGCAGATGGCGCGTCCCGGCCAGCAAGGCGACCAGGACGACATGTCGGCGCTCGACGAACTTGGCGACATGATCCGCAAGGAGCAGCAGCTGCGCGACCGCACGTTCCGTCAAGGGCAGGATGGGCGGCGTGAACGCCAACGCAGCCAGCGTGGGCAGCAAGGGCAGCAGGGGCAGCAGAATTTCGGCGATCTGCAGAAGAATCAGCAGGCGCTGCGTGAGCAGCTGAAGAAGCTGCTTGATGAGATGCGCAAGCGCGGACAGCAGGGGCAACAAGGGCAGCAAGGTCAACAGGGGCAGCAAGGCCAAGGGCAGGAGCAGGGCGACGACGGCAGCGACTCGCTCGGACGTGCCGAGCAGGCGATGCGCGATGCCGAAGGCGCGCTCGGCGAAGGCGACGCCGACAGCGCTGTCGATGCGCAAGGCCGCGCCATCGATTCCCTGCGCAAGGGGGCGCAGAGCCTCGCGCAGCAGATGCAGCCTGGCGAAAATGGGCAGGGCCCCAATGGGCGGCCGGGCCGCGGCCAAGCGCGGGCGAACCAGGATACCGATCCGCTTGGGCGCCCGCTTCGGGGGCGCGACTACGGCGACGATACGACGGTGAAGGTTCCAGGCGAGATCGACGTGCAGCGGGCGCGGCGTATTCTCGAGGAACTGCGCCGGCGCTTCGCCGATCCCGAGCGCCCGCAGATCGAGCTCGATTACATCGAGCGCTTGCTGAAGGATTTTTAGGTCGCCGTCATTGCCGGGCTTGACCCGGCAATCCATCGATCAAGGATTTTCTTCGAAGAGGATGGATGCGCGGGTCAAGCCCGCGCATGACGAAGCAGCTCTCAGCCCGCACGCGACGCCAGTGCGGCGGCGACCTCGGCTTTGATCTCGGCAAGCGAAAAGGGTTTGGCGATCACGCCGTGAATGAGCGCGTCAAGCCCGTTCGCGCGCTCGCGCTGGTCGGCGTATCCCGTCATCAAGAGGATCGTGACCTTGGGAAAATCGCGCGCCGCCGCGAGCGCAAGCGCGATGCCGTCCATCACCGGCATCTTGATGTCGGTGAGAAGGAGATCGAAGGCGTCGTCCTCGCGGCACAGGATGTCGAGCGCTTCGCCGCCGTCTGCGGCCGTCGTCACGGTATGTCCCGCATCCGTCAGCGCGCGGCGCACGAGATCGCGCAGCGCCTCTTCGTCTTCGGCAATCAGGATGCGGGCCATGGCGTGTGCCGTCAGTGGCTCGCCTCGCGGTCGTGCCGATTGGCGAAGCGCACCGCGACCGTTTTGGCGTCCTGCGGTGGCGACGTCAGCTGCGAGCGGAAGGCGATGCTCTCGCCGACGCCGAGCGTCGTCTTCTCCGGCAAGGCCGTCCATGCATAAACTTCGACATTGGCCGTGTTCCGCACGGCGAAGCGCATGCGCGGCACCTGAACCTTGTGGTCGGTGATGTTAGCGATGTTGCCGCGCACGACCATCACCGAGGTGTCCTTATCCATCTCATTGGTGATGGCGACGTCGCGGAACTCGAGCCCGCGCAAATTCACCGGCAATCCGATCGCCGCGAAAAGCGACGCCGCCTGCGGAACATGCCGCACGATCTGCGTGCGGCCGGCCATCGCCGCGACGATGATCGCGAGCAGCACCGGGATGTAGAAGGCGAGGCGCGGCCGGCGGGCGCGCGGCGGGGGCGGAGGCCGCACGATCTGTGCCTGCCGCTTGGCGACGGTTTCGATGTCTTCGGAGGGAGCGGGCTCTTCGATATCGCCGGCGGCGCTCGGGACGAGCGGCGGGGATTCGGCGTCGACCGTCTCTGCTTCGGGCAATTCGGGGGGAGGGAGCACAACCAAGGCCGTGCCTTCGCTGGGCGGCACGATCTCGCCTGCCGCGGCGTCATTCGGCGCGGCGACGGTCTCGGCCGCTTCGGATGCCATCGCTGGCTCGAGCGCTACCGCGGGGGTCGCTTCCGCGAACCAGGTGACGCGGCAGCGCGCGCAACGCACGGTGCGACCTTGCGCGCCGAGGCTCGCCTCCTCCACTTTGTAAGACGTGGCGCAATTCGGGCAGACGATCAGCATGGCGTTCCACCGATTGGAGCATGCCGAATTTATCCGCCTGTCCGTTAACGAAACGGAAACCATACGACCCACGCGTTTAGCCCCGCGCCCTCACGGAGGCGGTCGGCCGATGGAAACGCGGTTAATGCATTCTTAATGGGACCGGCGCGACAACTCGGATTGAGATCGGGAGTTTGTTGTGGTCCGATTCGAAAATATCGGCTTGCGCTATGGCGTCGGGACGGAGGTCTTGCGAGACCTGAATTTCCAGATCCGGCCAAGCTCGTTCCAGTTCCTGACCGGTCCTTCCGGCGCCGGCAAGACGTCGCTGCTGCGCCTGCTTTTCCTCGCGCTCAAGCCGACGCGTGGTTTGATGACGCTGTTCGGGCACGACGTCTCGCGCCTCGACAAGGATGCGCTCGCGAGCCTGCGGCGGCGCATCGGCCTCGTGTTCCAGGATTTCCGCCTGATCGACCACCTCACCACCTATGAGAACGTGGCGCTGCCGCTGCGCGTCATCGGGCGGCGGGAAGAGGATTATCGCGCGGAGGTCATCGAGCTCCTGCGGTGGGTCGGTCTCGGAGATCGTATCTGGGCGCTCCCGCCGGTCCTCTCCGGCGGTGAGAAGCAACGCGCGGCGATCGCGCGCGCGGTGATCTCGCGCCCCGAGCTTCTGCTCGCGGACGAGCCGACCGGCAACGTCGACCCGAACCTGGCGCAGCGCCTGCTGCGCCTGTTCGTCGAGCTCAATCGTTCGGGTACCTCGGTCATCATCGCGACGCACGACATTGCGCTCATGGATCAATTCGACGCGCGCCGCTTGGTGCTGCACGAAGGGCGGCTCCATGCCTACGACTGAAGCACGCCTGCGCGTCGCAGCGCGCGAACTGGTCGAGATGGCGGCGCGCGAGCCTGCGACCGAAGACGTGGACGCCGGGCGCACCTCGTCGCCGGTGATGCCGCCCGACTCCATTGCCGGGCGCGCGCTGATCGGTGTCGTCGCGATCATGAGCCTGCTCGCGGGCCTGACGCTCGGCGCGGTCGTGCTCGTGCGCGCCGCCGCCGGCGAATGGCAGGCGCAGGTGGCGCGCGAGATCACCGTCCAGGTGCGCCCGAGCGACGGGCGCGACGGCGAGGCCGATGTCGCGCAAGCCGTCGCGATCGTGCAAGCGACGCCCGGTGTCGCGACCGTCCACGCGCTGTCCAAATCCGAATCCTCGAAGCTGCTCGAGCCCTGGCTCGGTACCGGGCTTTCGCTCGACGAATTGCCGGTGCCGCGCATGATCGTGGTGACGCTCGCGACCGACACGCGTCCTGATCTCGACAGTCTGCGCCGCACGCTCTCGGACAAGGTCCCCGGAGCAAGCGTTGACGATCATCGTGGATGGGTCCAGCGGATGCGGATGATGACGCGCCTCGCGGTTCTCGCCGGCATGGCGATCCTTGCCCTGGTGCTCAGCGCGACAGTGCTGATGGTGATTTTTGCAACGCAAGGCGCGATGGCGACGAACAAGGGGATCATCGAGGTGCTGCACTTCGTCGGCGCCAAGAACCGCTACATCTCGGCGCAGTTTCAGCGGCACTTCCTGTTGCTCGGCCTCAAGGGCGCGGCCATCGGCGGCGGCCTTGCGCTGGCGTTTTTTCTGGGGATGGGCTTCTTCGGCGCACATCTCGGCGGCATGATCGGCGATGCGCCGGAAGCCGGTGCGTTGTTCGGCAGCATCGCCCTGGGGCCGGACGGCTATGCCGGCGTCTTCGGCCTTGTGGTCCTTGTCGCCGCTGCGACCGCGCTTACCTCGCGCGTGACGGTGATCCGCACGCTTGGCGCGCTTGAATAGCCGTGCGTCCTCGCCTCGACCATCTTATTTGGGCTAAAGTCCGGTGATGGACTAGGTGGATTATGTCGCTTGGACCGACCACCAGCGGGCAACGTGAATCGAACGCAGGCGCACGAGCCGACGTGCGGCCGTCGGCCGGCACGCTCCATCGCATGGTGCGCGGCATCGCCGGCGCGTTCGGTCTTCTCGCCGTCATCGGCCTCTTAGCGCTCGCCGGCGGCTTCCTGTGGTTTCTCGAAACGGTGCCGAAAGCCGAGGTTTCGCTCAGCGACAATGCCGACGGCATCGTCGTCTTGACCGGCGGCGCGTCGCGCATCCCGGATGCGATCGAATTATTGGCGGCAGGACACGGGAAGCGTCTCCTCATCACCGGTGTTCATCGCACGACCTCGTCGCGCGAACTGGCCCGGCTCGTGCCGCGCTATGAAAAGCTGCTGAAGTGTTGCGTCGATCTCGACCATTCGGCGGTGAACACCGTCGGCAATGCGTTCGAGACGCGCCGGTGGGTGAAGGATCAAGGCTTCTCGTCGCTGATCGTCGTGACGTCAAGCTATCACATGCCGCGCAGCATGGCGGAGCTCGGACGCCAGCTTCCCGACGTCAAGCTGATCGCCTTTCCCGTGGTGACGGATAAGATGCGTGACGAAGCCTGGTGGGATAGTTTGCCGACGGCACGGCTTCTGATTTCGGAATATCTCAAATATGTCTACGCGCAGATCCGCATGCGGATCGTGCCGGATTTGGAAACGACCGACGTCGCCGGCGATCGCAGCCGGCTGGGAAGCTGACCGCGCGCCGCCGTTTTGGATCGCCTCTCGGATTTGCCTCTCGTGATTTTTCTCCGCTCGCTCATCTTCAACGTCGCGTTCTATATCAACCTGATCCTGCATCTTCTCGCCGGACTGCCGGCGCTGCTGCTGCCGCGCCCTGTGACGACGGCGATCGTCCAGTCCTGGGGCCACACCAGCCTCTGGCTGCTGCGCGTCATTTGTGACCTCAAGGTTGAAATCCGCGGACGGGAGAAGATACCGCCCGGCGGCCTGCTCGTCGCTGCGAAGCACCAGTCGATCTGGGAGACCTTTATGCTCCCGGGCCTGTTCGAGGCGCCGGCCTTCGTGGTGAAGCGGGAGCTGATGTGGATCCCGATCTTCGGTTGGATGGCGGCGAAGACCGGCGCCGTTGCGGTCGATCGTGGTGCGGGCGCCCAGGCCATGGTCGACATGCTGGCGCGAGCGCGCGTGGCGTTGGCAAAAGGTTATCAGATCGTCATTTTCCCGGAAGGGACGCGGCGCGCGGCCGGCGCATCACCGGCTTACAAGTTCGGCGTCGCGCGGATGTATGCCGATCTCGGGGTGCCTTGCGTACCGATCGCTCTGAATTCTGGATTGTTCTGGCCGCGCCGCACGTTCGTGCGCTATCCTGGCACCATCGTTGTCGAGATTCTCGATCCAATTGCGCCGGGGCTCGATGCCCGGACGTTTTTTGAGTGCCTGCAGTCGGGCATCGAGGGTGCAACGGCGCGGCTGATGGAAGAGGCGCGGCGCTCCACGCAGCGTGATGCGAGCTGACCGCAGGGCCGTAGCGTTATCCTGTAATGTCGTCGGCGGGCGCGGCCGGCTTGCCGGACGGGGCATGTAGCCGTTCGGCGAGGGTGTGCAGCGTTTCGTCGTAGCACCCGACCGCCTCCAGCGCGCGTACGGTTGCGATGACGTATTCGGGATTCGCGCCCGAGCGTCCATGCCCCTGGCGGATGTAGCGAAGCTGTTCCTCGATCGAGAGGCGGCCGGCATATTGCGGGTGGCCGCGGTCGGCGACGTAGCAGAGCGCCGACACGCGCTCGCGCAGCGAACCGTCGAGCCAGACCGAGCGTGTCACCTCGCGATAGACCATCGTCGCCTGCTCGCGCGCCCGCAGATAAGCCACGGTCTCAGCCCGATGTGCGCCGGCGACACGGTAGGCAATGCCACGGCAAGCGCCGCCGAGATCGAGGCCAAGGACGAGGCCTGGTTTTTCGGGGGTCCCGCGGTGCACATGGGAGAACACGCAAAGCGCGCGGTGCGCCCCGATCAGCCGGCCGGGGCGGCGCTCGAGAAACGGGAAGCCCGGCCGCCACATCAACGAGCCATAGGCGAAAACCCACAGGTCTTCGGGGGCGGCATTCTCAAGGTGCATGCGGAAACGTTGCGGGTTGGGCTGGCGCAATGGGTGCCGCTCGCCTAACAAGCGGGCGAAATCTGCGCAACTGCGCCGCGGCGGAGCCGATATGAGAGAACCCTATTCGCCTTCCAAGACAGCCCGGTGGATCGTCGGCCCGCTGGTCTTTGTCCTGCTGTTGGCGGTCGCTTGGAGCGCATTCTGGTATTTCGCTGCGCAAAAATCCGAGCAGGTGATTGCAGCCTGGATCGCGCGCGAAGCGCAGCTCGGGCGCACCTATGATTGCCGCTCCCGCACCGTAGGCGGCTACCCCTTCCGCATCGAAGTCAACTGCGAGGAGCCGACGGCCACGATTCGCGATCCCAATGTCGCGGTCAGCATCAAGGCGGAGAACCTTGTCGCGGTCGCCCAAGTCTATCAGCCGGATCTCATCATTGCCGAAGTCACAGGCCCGATGACGGTCGTCGAGAGCGAAAGTGGCGTGACCTTCGATGCCGACTGGAAGCTTTTGCAGGCGAGCCTACGCGGCCCGCCGGACAGGCCGGAGCGCCTGTCGCTCGCCGCGGATGGCGTGAAGCTCGTCCGCGCGGGCGGTGCCAGTGAGCCATCGCCGCTCTTGCAGGCGGCGCATCTCGAGTTCCATGTGCGCCACGCCATCGGCTATTCGGCCGATGTACCGGTGTTCGAGCTCGCCATGCGGGCGCATGACGCGCTGGTGCCGACGCTGACGCAATGGGTGAACGGACCGCTCAATATCGACGGGCTGGCGACGCTCAGCGGCGTGAGCGATTTCAAGGTGAAGCCGCTGCCGCAGCGGCTTCGGGAATGGCAGGCGGCGAATGGGCGGCTTCTCCTCACCAGCCTGCGCGTTCAGCAAGGCAACGCCGTCGGCGTCGCGAAGGGAGATGTCGGCCTCAATGCTTCCGGCAAGCCGGACGGCTCGTTCGACATCACGGTCGCCGGGTTCGATCAGGTGCTGCAGGGCCTGCTCGGCGGCAAAGGCCAGGGCCTGCAGGCCGGACTCATGGCGGGCCTTTCGCTGCTCGGACCGCAAACGGAGCTCGAAGGCAAACGGGCGGTGAAGCTGCCGCTGCGTTTCCAGGACGGCAATGTGCTGCTCGGCCCGGTGCGGATTGCGCAGATCGCGCCGCTGTTCTGAGGGCGTCGGTCAGTCGCCCTCGCTCGCGTACGGCCGCGGAATCTCGGTATGCGGCAGGTCGGCGTGCATACGGCCGAAATCCGGCGCCGCCGAATCCTGGCCGATCTGCACGATGCCGCGCCGAATGGCGCGCGTGCGCGTGAAATGATCGAACAGCGCATCGCCGTCGCCACGGCGGATGGCGCGGGTGAGCTGCGAGAGATCCTCGTTGAAGGTGCCGAGCATTTCGAGCACGGCGTCCTTGTTGTTGAGGAACACGTCGCGCCACATCGTGGGATCGGACGCGGCGATGCGTGTGAAGTCGCGGAAGCCGCCGGCCGAGAACTTCAGCACTTCCGACTGCGTGACTTCGGAGAGGTCTTCCGCCGTGCCGACGATCGTATAGGCGATGAGGTGCGGCAGGTGGCTGGTAATCGCGAGCACGAGGTCGTGGTGCTCTGCGGTCATCACCTGCACGTTGGCGCCGATCGCGCTCCAAAATGCGGCGAGCTTCTCCACCACCGCGGCATCGGTCCCCTCGGGCGGCGTGAGGATGCACCAGCGGTTGACGAAGAGTTCGGCGAAGCCTGCGTCGGGCCCGGAATTCTCCGTGCCGGCGACGGGGTGCGCGGGAACGAAATACACGTCGGGCGGCAGATGCGGCGCCATCTCGCGCATCACGGAAGCTTTCACCGAGCCGACGTCGGAGACGATGGCGCCGTCCTTGAGATGCGGCCCGACCTCCTGCGCGACGGCACCGCAGGCGCCGACTGGCACGCAGACGATGACAAGGTCGGCGTTCTTCACCGCTTCGGCGCTGGTCTCGGTCACGACGTCGGCAAAGCCGAGCTCGCGCACGCGCTGGCGTGTCGCCGCCGAGCGCGCAGTCGCGACGATCGAGCGTACCGCACCTTGCGCCCGCGCCGCGCGTGCAATCGAGCCGCCGATGAGACCGGTGCCGATCAGCGCGAGGCGGTCGAAGAGAGGGGTGTCGGTCATGCTTTGCCGTTGAGGAAATCGCGCAGCGCCGCGACGACGAGCTTGTTCGCCTCCTCGCTGCCGACGGTCATGCGTAGCGCATGTGGAAGGTTGTAGGCGGCGACGCCGCGCATGATCAGTCCGCGTGACGTGAGAAACGCGTCGGCTTCCTTCGCCGTCTTCCCCTTCGTCTCGGGGAAATGGATGAGGATGAAATTGCCAACGCTCGGCGTGACCTGAAGGCCGAGCTTGCCGATCTCGTCGGTGAGCCAGGTGAGCCATTTCGCGTTGTGCTCGACCGAGGTCTGCACATGCGCGCGATCCTCGATCGCGGCGATGCCGGCGGCGATCGACGGCGCGGTCACGTTGAAGGGCCCACGCACGCGGTTGAGCGCGTCGACGACGTGCGCCGGCCCGTAAAGCCAGCCGAGCCGCAGCGCCGCGAGGCCGTAGATCTTCGAGAAGGTGCGCGTCATCACGACGTTCTCGGAGGTGGCGACGAGCTCGATGCCGGCCTCGTAGTCGTTGCGCTTCACGTACTCCGCATAAGCCGCGTCGAGCACGAGCAGCACGTCCGGTGGCAGGCCCGCATGCAGACGCTTCACCTCGTCGAACGGCAGATAGGTCCCGGTCGGATTGTTCGGATTGGCGAGGAAGACGATGCGCGTGCGCGGCGTCACCGCGGCGAGGATCGCGTCGACGTCGGCCGTAAAATTCTTCTCCGCGACGACAACGGGCTTGGCGCCGGAACCGAGCGTCGCGATCGGGTAAACGAGGAATCCGTGCGTCGTGTGGATCGCCTCGTCGTCGGGGCCGAGATAGACATCGGCGATGAGGTTGAGAAGCTCGTCGGAGCCGGAGCCGCAAACGATGCGGTCGGGATCGAGGCCGTAGATGCGGCCGATCGCCTCGCGCAGCGCACTCGCCGAGCCGTCCGGATATTCGTGCAGATGGTCGGCAACGCTCTGATAAGCGGCGACCGCTTTCGGGCTCGCGCCGAGCGGCGTCTCGTTCGACGAGAGCTTGAACACGCGCGCGGCACCAAGCGCGGCGCTTTTGCCCGGAACATAGGCCTGGATCTGCATCACGCCGGGGCGCGGCGTGGGTCGCTTTGCAGCGGACATTGAAGTCACTCCGAAGTCACCGTAGGGGCGTCAGGCTTTGCCGCGCCCGGGCGCCTGGGCGGCGCGGTTGACCGTATAGCGCTTCGCGTGGCTGCCGACGAGGGTCGCGGAGCGCACGGAAGCGCCGGCTTCGACAAGGGCGGCAAGCGTATCGTCGAGCGTGCGCCCATGCGGCACCGAGACGAGCAGGGCCGCGCCGTCGAGGGCGGCATCGGGCACAACGATCGCGTCGGCGAGGGGCGCAATGGCGCGGGCGGCGGCCGGCCCCCACCCGGAGACGCGCACGCTCCAAACCTCGACGTCCTTGACGACCGCGTCGGGCGCGGCGTGGGAGATGGCGAAGACCGGCAGCGCCGCCGGATGATCCGGACGCTCGATGAAAGGTAGCCGCGCGATGATCTTCGGCGCGTCTTTGTCTTCGATCAGCGTCCACCAGGCACCGGCCCCTGGCACCGCGACGGCGGGAACGAGACCGAGGTCGCCGGGGGCGGCGTTGAGCGCATTGACGACGCCGGCGGCCCCGAGATGGGGCACAAGCGGCGTCGTAAAGCCGAAATGGAAGCGCGCGCTGTCGCGCATCGCCGCCTCGCCGGGCGTGAGGTCGGCATGCACGGAATAGGGCGCCTGCACATAGGTGAAGGACGAGATGATGACGCGCCAGATGCCCTCCGCGGTGTCGAGGGGCAGGAGGCCGCGATGGCGCTCGACCAGGCGACGCATCATGTCGGCCTCACGCGCGGGCCGGAAGGCAGAGCCCTTCTCCTGCGTCTGCTTGGCCTTGATCAAGCGGTCGATGATGTCGCCGCGCTCCATCAGAAGCGCATGCATACCTTCATCGATGCGATCGATCTCACGGCGGAGGTCCGCTAAGGACGGCGGCTTTTCGGTCATGACGCGGCCTTTGGCGGCGAGGGGGCGTGTGGGCTCGCCGACCGTGATAGGCGAAGCATCGGCAAATTCAAAGGGGCGCGTCGCCGATCGGCACACGACGGCAAGCCATTGCCGCGCTTGGCAAATCGGCCCCTTCCTTGACGAAAATGCGGTCTGCCGCTACATCAGCCCCATCTCTCGTGGTCAATTTGAGCCGGCCGGCTTGCAGCCACGTAAAACAACTCGCTAAAAGGCCGGGGTGTCTAGAACCCGGCGCTGGCAATTGGGCCCCGCCGGGTTTTGTTTTCCGGCCAGGCCTCCGGCGCCTCGGGGCGATTGAGAGTAAGGCCGATGCCGATCAAAATTCCCGACGATCTTCCCGCGCGCGCAACCCTCGACGCCGAAGGCGTCATGGTGATGGGCGAGACCGATGCCGTGCGTCAGGACATCCGCCCGATGCGGATCGGGCTCCTCAACCTGATGCCGAACAAGATCAAGACGGAGACGCAGATCGCGCGGCTGCTCGGCGCGACGCCGCTGCAGGTCGAGCTGACGCTCGTGAAAATGAGCAATCACGTCGCCCGCAATACGCCGAGCGAGCACATCATCTCCTTCTACCGGGATTTCGAGGACGTTCGTTCCGAGAAGTTCGACGGCTTCATCATCACTGGAGCACCGGTTGAGACGATGCCGTTCGAGGAGGTGACTTATTGGGACGAACTGCGTGAGGTGTTCGACTGGACGCAAACCAACGTCCACGGCACCTTCAATATCTGCTGGGGCGCGCAGGCCGCCGTGTATCATTTCCACGGCATGCCGAAATATCAGCTTCCGGCGAAGGCCTTCGGCGTCTTCCGTCACAGGAACTTGGCGCCGGCCTCGCCCTATCTGCGCGGCTTCTCCGATGATTTTTCCATCCCTGTGTCACGTTGGACGGAGGTGAAGCGGGAGGACATTCCCGCCAGCAGCGGGCTGCAGGTGCTGATGGAAGCCGACGAGACGGGCCTGTGCCTGCTGCACGATCCGGCCCATCGCTCGCTGCATACGTTCAATCACATCGAGTATGACTCGAACTCGTTGAGCGACGAGTATTTCCGCGACGTCGCGTCCGGCAGACCGATCGCGCTGCCGCGCAACTATTTCCCGAAAGACGATCCGACGCGTCAGCCGGAAAATCGTTGGCGCAGCCACGCGCATCTGCTCTTCGGCAACTGGATCAACGAGATTTATCAGACGACGCCGTTCAACCTCGCGGATATCGGCGCCGCACCGGCGCTGGGGCGCAGCGCGGCGTAGGGGAGGCGCTCTTCACGTGTCGTTTCCGCGAAAGCGGGAACCCAGTAATTCCGGCCTTTCGGATATATTGAGACAGAGGTTACTGGATGCCCGCCGGAGCCTGTCATCGGGCCGGCGAAGCCGGGCCCGTTGGCGGGCATGACACTCGCAGTGATGCCATCCGAACTTTTCTCTCCCCGTCGCGTTGGCGGGCGGGGAGGATGTCATTGTCAAAGCCCGGCTTCGATTCCGATATCGTCGAGACCGATATCCCGTCGCGGCTCGACGCATTGCGCTGGGGCCGCTTTCACACGCTCGTCGTGGTGGCGCTCGGGATCACCTGGATTCTCGATGGGCTCGAGGTCACGCTCGCGGGGACGATCTCCGGTGCGCTGAAGGCGAGCCCCGTCTTGCAGCTCAGCAATACGGAGGTCGGCCTCGCCGGCAGCGCTTATCTCGCCGGGGCCGTCCTCGGCGCCATCTTCTTCGGTTGGCTCACCGATCGGCTCGGGCGCAAGAAGCTCTTCTTCATCACGCTTGCAGTCTATCTTTGCGCCACCGCGGCGACGGCCTTCTCGTGGAACTTCGCGAGCTTTGCGCTCTTCCGCTTCTTCACCGGCGCGGGCATCGGGGGTGAATACACCGCGATCAACTCGACGATCCAAGAACTCGTTCCTGCTCGCTATCGCGGCTGGACCGATCTCGTCATCAACGGCAGCTTCTGGATCGGCGCGGCGCTCGGTGCGCTCGGCGCGATCGTGCTGCTCGATCCGGCGGTGATCGATCCGGAATATGGCTGGCGTGCCGCCTTCCTTATCGGTGCGACGCTGGCGCTGATCATCTTCCTCATGCGGATGTGGATTCCCGAAAGCCCGCGCTGGCTGATGACGCACGGCCACGTGCGGGAGGCTGAAGCTGTCGTCGCCGCGATCGAAGCGCGCTTGCGCGCGCAGGGGGTGACGGCGAGCAAGCAAGCGCATCCGCGCGTGCGTCTGCGGCCGCGGCGCTTCACGCCGCTGCGCGATGTCGTCAATGCGCTCATGCATCGGCATCTGCGGCAGGCGTTTGTTGGTTTGAGCCTGATGGCGGCGCAAGCGTTCTTCTACAATGCGATCTTCTTCACTTATGCGCTGGTGCTCGAGACTTTCTACGGCGTAGCCGCCGCGCATGTCGGCTGGTACATCCTGCCTTTCGCGCTTGGCAATTTCCTCGGACCGCTCATCCTCGGCCGCTTCTTCGATACGCTCGGCCGCCGTGTCATGATTACGTTCACTTACATCGCGGCGGGCGTGCTGCTCGTGCTCACCGGTTATCTCTTTGCGGAAGGCTTTCTCTCCGCGCCCACGCAGACGATCGCGTGGACGGTGATTTTCTTTTTCGCGTCGGCGGCGGCGAGCTCCGCCTATCTCACGGTGAGCGAGACGTTTCCACTTGAGATACGCGCCCTTGCGATCGCGATCTTCTACGCCATCGGCACTGGCATCGGCGGGGTGATCGGGCCCGCGCTGTTCGGCGTCCTCATCGACACAGGCTCGCGCGGCAGCCTTTTACTTGGTTATCTGGCTGGCGCAGTGCTTATGATCGCGGCTGGCATTATTGCGTTCCGCTTCGCGATAAAGGCCGAACGGCGCTCGCTTGAGGAGGTTGCCCGGCCGCTCGCGTTCACGGAATAGTCATTCGGGGTGGTTTATTCGATAAGACCGAGGTGTCGAAAAACGCATTTAAAACCAATTCAATTTCGATGGTAAGTTCCAGCGCCCCATTTTAGCCGCGCCGTCGCCGCGAAATGAATCCCTGTAGGCCGGGAACTTTTCATCGTATTGCCACCGCTGTCCCTGCCGTTGCGCGGCGTATCCGGGCGTTCAGCCCGGATCGTGTTTCAACGGCAGTAGGAAAGAAGGATGTCTTCGATCGTGAGATGCGGTGCTGTGTTTTGCGCCGCTTTCGCAATGGCTTTCATGGTGTCTCCGGCTTCGGCGCGAACGCATCATGGTTTTCACGGCCATAAGGTCCATCACTCAAAAGTTCATAAAGGAAAATTGCATCGATCCCGTTTCGGGCATCGCCGCGCATTTCGCGCACACCGTTACACCCGCTCACATTCCTATCGACACGCATCGCGTGGCTTCGGCCGTCATCGTGCGCATTTCGTGAGCCGCTCCGTGCGGCGTCATGCGCGGCATATGAATCGCTATCGCATGTCGCGTAGCATCTATCGGCATCGTGTCGCACAGCGGCATCACATGGCGCGTCGTGGCTACGCGTCGCGGCGCCACTATGCGTCGCGACGTCACTATGCTTCGCGCCGCCATTTCACGCATCAGTCCTCGCGCATGCGTCGTGCGGTCGTGCGCAATCGCTATAACGACATGTCCATTGCGGCATCGGGATCGGGCTCGTCGCTCGTGTCCGTTGCACGGCGCTATCTCGGCACGAACCCGACGGGGCGTCGCAGCTTGTGGTGCGCTCGCTTCATGAACTTCGTGTTGCAGCGGACCGGGCACAAGGGCACTGGCTCCGACATGGCGCGCTCGTTCGTGTCCTATGGCAGGCGTGTGCATGGGCCGCAGATCGGCTCGATCGCGGTGCTGTCGCGCGGTCGCGGCGGCGGCCATGTCGGCATCGTTACCGGTGTCGACAAGCGCGGCAATCCCGTGATCATTTCCGGCAATCACGGGCACCGTGTCGGCGAAGGCGCGTATCCGCGCAGCCGTGTGCTTGCTTACGTCAAGCCGTAAGCGCTCTTACAACGACACGATCGGCGTCTGGGCGCCGATCGTGTCGCCCACCTTGATCGGGCCGCCCTCGATCACCTCCGCGTAAACCCCGCAATCGACATGACCGAAGGTCTCGCGCATCGCCTGCGGGACGGGGAGGTCGCGCGCGCCGCTTCGCGGATCGACTTCGGTCGCGGCGCAGCGAGGGATGCGCTTGGTGACCTTGAGGCGGACGGACGGGCCGATCTCGATTTCCTGTCCGACCAGATCGAACTCGTGCCATGCCGGCCAGCCGCGGACGTAGCAGTTGGCGCGAAAGCGGACCGGGTCGAGGCGGGCGCCGACCGCTCCCTCGACCGCCGCGATCGACGCCATGTTGAGGATCGAAACGAAGCCGCTGCGCGAATCCGTGAAACGGAAGCCCGGCGGCGCGCGGAGCACTTTCGGTAGTCCCCGCAGGCCTTCGGCCATGAAGCGCTCGAAGAACGCCTCGACAGCGGCGCGGCCTTCCTCGGTCGCGAGGTCGGCCCGCAGCGCCGGCTGGCCATCCTGTGCGATGCTGAGCGTTCCGGTGGCCTCATCGTAGCGCGTGCGCAGGCTCGCCAGGCGCTCGTCGCGCATCAGCATCAGGAACTTGATCTTCGGCTGGTGGACAGGCGCTGCCGGATCGAAGCCGGCGGGCCCATTCTCGATCGCGAACAGCCGGTCGCCGGGAAAATAGGCGCCGCTTTGCAGCGCGGCCTGATCAAGGCGCTCAGGCGAGAGGCCCTTCACGGGGTAGCGATAGAGCGCATCGATGTGGCCCACCGGACGGTCGGTCATTTGGCGGTCTCCCATGGCACTGGCCGGGTTCTCAGTAGCCAAGCCGCCGCGCAGGCGCCAGCCCGTGCAAAATTGCTGCGGCGACCACTTTCACGACATCGTGAGCGCACCTACATCCCACGGCGAGGACAGCCGTCCGGTGTCCGCACTTGTCTGACCAATGACGATGATCTGGCTGCGCCGTCAGGGCGGCCGGGCCATGCCGAGGGAGGAGTAACCCCATGGATTTTGAGAAGTATACGGAACGATCGCGCGGATTCATTCAGTCTGCGCAAGCCCTTGCGTTGCGCGAGGGACATCAGCAGTTCACCCCCGAGCACATTCTGAAAGTCCTGCTCGACGACCCCGAAGGGCTCGCCGCGGGGCTGATCGACCGCGCCGGCGGGCGCTCGCGCGAAGCGTTGCGCGAGGTCGAGGCGGCGCTTGGCAAGATGCCGAAGGTTTCTGGCGGGGGCGCGGGCCAAGTCTATCTCGCGCCGGCGACGGCGCGCGTCTTCGACCAGGCGGAGAAGATCGCCAAGAAGGCGGGCGACAGCTACGTTACCGTCGAGCGGCTCCTGCTTGCGCTGGCGCTGGAGAAGGACAGCGAGGCGGGCAAGATTCTGGCGCATGCCGGCGTCACGCCGCAGGGCCTCAATGCCGCGATCGAGGCGCTGCGCCAGGGGCGCACGGCCGACAATGCCTCGGCCGAGAACGCCTACGATGCGCTCAAGAAATACGCCCGCGACCTCACCCAAGCGGCGCGCGACGGCAAGCTCGATCCGGTCATCGGCCGCGACGAGGAGATCCGCCGCACCATCCAGGTGCTCTCGCGGCGCACGAAGAACAACCCCGTGCTCATCGGCGAGCCCGGCGTCGGCAAGACGGCGATCGTCGAGGGTCTCGCTTTGCGCATCATCGATGGCGACGTGCCGGACAGTCTCAAGGACAAGAAGCTGCTCGCGCTCGACATGGGCGCGCTTATCGCCGGTGCGAAGTACCGCGGCGAGTTCGAGGAGCGGCTCAAAGGCGTGCTGCAGGAGGTGACCGCCTCCGCCGGCGGCATCATCCTGTTCATCGACGAAATGCACACCCTGGTCGGCGCCGGCAAGACTGACGGCGCAATGGACGCGTCGAACCTGCTCAAGCCGGCGCTGGCGCGCGGCGAGCTGCACTGTATCGGCGCAACCACGCTCGACGAGTATCGCAAGCATGTCGAGAAGGACCCGGCGCTGGCGCGGCGGTTCCAGCCGGTGTTCGTGCCGGAGCCGAGCGTCGAGGACACCGTCTCGATCCTGCGCGGGCTCAAGGAGAAGTATGAGCTGCACCACGGGGTGCGCATCACCGATTCCGCGCTCGTCGCGGCGGCGACGCTCTCCAACCGCTACATCACCGACCGTTTCCTGCCTGACAAGGCGATCGACCTCGTCGACGAGGCGGCGGCGCGGCTGAAGATGCAGGTCGATTCCAAGCCCGAAGAGCTCGACCTCATCGACCGCGAGATCGTGCGGCTCAAGATCGAGCAGGAAGCGCTCAAGAAAGAGAGCGACGCCGGCTCGCGCGATCGTCTGCAGCGGCTGGAGCGGGAGCTGAGCGACCTCGAGGAAAAATCCGCCGCGATCGGCAACCGCTGGAAGGCGGAGAAGGCGAAGCTTTCCGATGCGCAGAAGCTCAAAAGCGACCTCGATCAGGCGCGCAACGAGCTTGCGGAAGCGCAGCGGCGTGGCGAATATCAGCGCGCCGGCGAGCTCGCCTATGGCCGCATCCCTGAGCTCGAGAAGAAGCTCGCGGCGATCGAGGAGAACGCCAAGAGTTCCGGCGATATGGTCGAGGAGGCCGTGACGGCGAACCACGTCGCGCAGGTCGTCTCGCGTTGGACCGGCGTTCCGGTCGACACCATGCTCGAAGGCGAGCGCGAGAAGCTTCTGCGCATGGAGGACGAGCTCGCCAAGCGTGTCATCGGCCAGGCGGAAGCCGTGGGCGCCGTGTCGACGGCGGTACGCCGCGCGCGCGCGGGCCTGCAGGACCCGAACCGGCCGATCGGCTCGTTCATGTTCCTCGGTCCCACGGGTGTGGGCAAGACCGAGCTCACCAAGGCGCTCGCCGAGTTCCTGTTCGACGACGAGAATGCGCTCATCCGCATCGACATGTCGGAATACATGGAGAAGCACTCGGTGGCGCGGCTCATCGGCGCGCCGCCCGGCTATGTCGGCTACGACGAAGGCGGGGCACTCACGGAAGCCGTGCGCCGGCGTCCGTATCAGGTCGTGCTCTTCGACGAGATCGAGAAGGCGCATCCGGACGTGTTCAACGTGCTCCTGCAGGTGCTCGACGACGGGCGCCTGACGGATGGGCAGGGCCGCACGGTCGACTTCCGCAACACGCTGATCGTGATGACTTCGAATCTCGGCGCCGAGTATCTGGTCAATCAGCCGGAAGGCGAGGACACCGATGTCGTGCGCGATCAGGTGATGGCGGTGGTGCGCGCCGCGTTCCGTCCGGAGTTCCTCAACCGCGTCGATGAGATCATCCTGTTCCATCGCCTGCAGAAGGGCGAGATGAGCCGTATCGTCGACATCCAGATGGGCCGGCTCGCGAAGCTCCTTGAGGAGCGCAAGATCACGCTCGAGCTCGACGGACCGGCGCGGATCTGGCTCGCCGAGAAGGGCTGGGATCCCGCCTATGGCGCGCGTCCGCTCAAGCGCGTGATCCAGAAGGAGGTGCAGGACCCGCTCGCCGAGCAGATTCTCGCCGGCAAGATTCCCGACGGCTCGCATCTGCGCGCCAGCGTCGTCGGCAACAAGCTCGCCTTCGTGCCCGCAGCACGCAAAGGCAAGGTCGGAAAAGCGGCCTGATCGTAAATGCACCGGCCATCCTGCGATGGCCGGTCGTTCTTCTTCCCCTCTCCCACAAGGGGAGAGAGGAAGAGTCGCCGCTGCACGCGAATGCCTTCATCGTCATTCCGGATTGCCGCGTTAGCGGCAAGTCCGGAATCCATACGCCGCAGTACTTTGGTTATGGATTCCGGGCTCGCGGCTACGCCGCGCCCCGGAATGACGGGCATGGATCATCCGCCCGAGAGTTACGGCGCCGGGTGCGCCGGAGGTCCCTTTTTTCCGTTCCCCGAAAAGGGGGATGGAGCGCCGGGAGGCGCCAGGGGCTTGCGAGGCCCCTCAGCGGGTTTGCGAGACCCGCTCATGCGCGCCGGATTCGGACCAGGGTTGCGAAGCCTGATCCGGGGCGCGCGGGCCTCCTTGCGATCGGAGACCCAGCGCCTCCCGGCGCTCCATCGGCGAAATCCTCCGGAGAGAATTTCGCGATTGCCTCCGCTGCCTCGAGACGCAGCGGAGGGCACTCGCCAATGTGCATATTTTCCTATCGCCGTCAAGCGCACCCCGACATCATCGGCTATTTTCACCCGGTTCTACGACGCCGAAGCCGGTCCCTGCTCGGCTTGCAGCAAGAGCTGCACGCGCACGTCCGTCTCCATGAAGTTCTCCAAGGCGGCCGCTTCTGCGGCGTCGCCGTTGCGCGCTTCGATGGCGGCAATCAGGTCGTCATGGAAGGTGAGCATGCTGCGCAGTGGCCCGAGCCCTAAGATGAGCTGCACATACTGCGGGAACGCTTGGTCGATCGTCTTGTAGGCTTCGACAGCAAACCGGTTCTGCGATGCCTCGATGATCGACAGGTGGAAGCGGTAATCGAGCCGCGCAAATTCCATCGGGCTGTTCTTGAGCACTGCCTGCGCACAGTCGTGCCAGGTGCCTTTGATCGCCGCGAGTTGATCGGCCGTTCGCTTCTCGGCGGCGGCGCGGGCAGCCGGAACTTCAAGATGCCGGCGGAACTCATAGAGCTCGTACAGGCCACGGGGTGTCTGTGGATGCTCGAGAGGGCGTCCGTGCGGCGGCACGTGCTGGTTCACCACATAGGTGCCGAGACCGCTCCGCGATTCCACGACACCGAGATGGCCAAGGACCCGCAGCGCCTCGCGCACGGTGGAACGGCCGACACCGAGCTGACGCCCAAGCTCCTGCTCGGAGGGCAATTTCGTTTCCGGGCTCCAGCCTTCCTCGGCGACCATCCGGCGAATCGCGCCGATCACCTCGTCGACAAGCGTGGTGCGCGAAACCTTCGGCAGTGATGGGCTTGGATTGTTCATTGGGCTCCTCGTCGGCCGCTGATACGCCAAGGCGTACCGCGGCGCAAGCTGACTGACCGGCTGCCTGCTTGTCAGACAGCCTGAAGTGTGCTTTCGTTTGACGCCATGAAGATCACCGGCGTCCGCGCGACACCCGTCAACATCCCGCTGGAGGTGCCGTTCATCTTTGCCGTCGGGACTTATCCCGGCGACACCAAGGTGATCGTCGAGGTCTTCACCGACGAGGGCTTGGTGGGCTTGGGGGAGGCGCCGTCGCCGGAATGCGCCGACCTCATCAATAGGCATCTCTCGGAGCGGCTCATCGGCGCGGACCCGCTCGACCTTCAATACTGCGAGCGCGCGTGCGTCCCCGACCTGCAGGTGATGCCGAATACGGGTGACAGCACGCTCCTTCGCTCGTTCGGTGGAATCGAGATCGCGCTGTGGGACATTCGCGGCAAGGCCTTCGGCCAGCCGCTCTATCTCCTGCTCGGCGGCGCCTTCCGCAAGGACATTCCGTTCGCGGAATATTTTGCCTTCCGCGAGCGCCGCAACGGGACGGGCGGCGAAAGCACGCCCGCCGAGATCGCCGACTACTGCGCGCGCATGCAGGCCGAGCATGGATCGACCCTGTTCGAGGGCAAGCTGCAACTCGGCGATCCGCGCATCGAGATCGCGTCGGTCAAGGCCATTCGCGAAGCGATCGGCGCGCACGCGTTGCTGCGCCTCGACGGCAACATGTCGTGGTCGATCCCGACCGCGCGGCGCATCCTGCACGAGATCGAACCCTACAATGTCCGCAGCTACGAGGACCCGACGGCGACGCTCGAAGGCATGGCGAAGCTGCGGCAGCATTCGGCCATTTCGTTCTCGACGCATACGGTCGATCTGCAGAAAGCCGTTCGTCTCGGTGTGCCGGATTTCTTCGTTACGAACCTCGCGGTGCTCGGCGGCATTTCACGCGCCGTGAAGTTCATCGCCGCCTGCGAACGCATGGGCATCGGCTGGTGGTGCTTCAGCGGCGAGACCGGCATCGGCATTGCGGCGTATCTGCATCTCATTGCCGCGACGCCGTCCGTCACCGAGCCTGGGCAGTGCATCCTGCATTGGCAAACGGACGATGTGATCGAGGAAGGTCCGTTCAACCCCGAGAACAATGTGGTGCGCGTGCCCGAGGGCCCCGGCCTCGGCGTGACGCTATCGCAAGAGCGATTGAAGCGCTGTCACGAACGCTTCCTGCAGGAAGGCCCCTACAACTTTTTTCGCGATCCGAACTGTCCGTCGCAGTACCGGCGGCTGCCTTTGCATTGAACACGGAGGAAACGTCATGGCCGATCATGGAAAATTCTGGTCGAGAGTGTTCACGTTCATTCCGACGCCAACGAGTAGTGACGGCGAGAGGATCGACGAGGCTGCGCTTTTCAAGGCGATCGACTACCAGATCGAGAATGGGGTCGACGGCGTCTGCATCTTCGGCAGCACGGGCGGCAACGGCTCGTTCTCGAACGAGGAGATGAAAGCCGCGACCGCGGCCGCTGCGCGCCACATCGACGGGCACATTTCGCTCATTGCGGGCACCGGCGCGCGCACCACGTCGGACTGCATCGCGCTGTCCAAGCACGCGCAGGATGTCGGCTGTGACGGCGTGATGATCCTGCCCGTCTCGTATTGGCCGCTCACGCCCGACGAGGTGTTCGAGCATTATGAGCGCGTCTCGCGCGCCATCGAGATGCCGATCTGCGTCTACAACAATCCGTGGACGACGGGCGTCGACATGAAGCCCGATTTCCTCGCACGCATCGCCGATCTCGACAATGTCAGCTGCATCAAGGAGAGCACCGGCGACCTCTCGCGCATCAGCGCCCTGCGTCTTGGGCTCGGGCCGCGCGTCACGCTGATCGCCGGCTGGGAATCGACGAGCCTGCAGGCCTTCATGGCGGGTGCGCGAGGCTGGGCGCCGGTGTGCACCAACTTTGCGCCGCGCAAGGCGATGGCCTTCTTCCGCAGCGCCGTGCACGCCGCCGACGCGACAAAAGCGCGGGCGCTCTGGGACGAGCTCTTCCCGCTATGCGAGTTCATCTGCGCGAAATCGCATATCCGCGTCGCGCACACGGGATTGGACATCGCCGGCCGCCCGGTCGGCCCGCCGCGGCGGCCGCTGCGCATGCTCGGCGCCGAAGACCGGGCGAAGCTGCAAGGCATTCTCAGCGCGCTCACCGATAACGAAGCCGCGCCGCAGGTCCGGGCCGCTGCGCTCGCGTAATCGGCGTCAGGCGACAGCGTCTCAAGGGAGGGATTTCGTGATGTTCAGGCTCTTTTCGCTCTGCGTCCTGACGGCAGCCACGCTGTCTTTCGCCAGCGCCGCCGCGGCTGAAGCACCGAAGATCAAGATCGGGGTGCTCGAAGACAATTCGGGCGTTTACGCGGATGCCACGGGCGTCGGCTCGACCTTGGCGACGCAGATGGCGGTGGAGGATTCGGGCCTCGTCGAGAAGGGATGGAAGATCGAGGTGATCGCCGCCGATCATCAGAACAAGGCCGATATCGCGTCCGGCATCGCGCGGAAATGGTTCGATGCCGAGGGTGTCGACGTGATCGTCGGCCTTGGAAATTCCAGCGTCTCGCTCGCCGTGAGCCAGATCGCGAAGGAAAAAAACAAGGTCGCGATCGTCACGAGCGGCGCGACCTCCGATCTCACCGGCTCCGCCTGCTCGCCCAACACCGTGCACTGGACTTATGACACCTACGCGCTCGCGAAGAGCACGGGCACCGCCATGACGAAAGCCGGCGGCGACACCTGGTTTTTCATCGCCGCCGATTACGCCTTCGGCGCCGCGCTCGAGCGCGACACGACGGCCGCGATCAAGAAGAACGGCGGCAAGGTGATCGGCAGCGTCAAGCATCCGCTCAACACGTCGGACTTCTCGTCGCAATTGCTGCAGGCGCAATCGTCGGGCGCCAAGGTCGTCGCTTTCGCCAATGCCGGCGCCGATGCGACAAACGCGATCAAGCAGGCGTCGGAGTTCGGTCTCAAGGGAAAACAGAAGCTCGCTGCGCTGCTCATGTTCCTGACCGATGTCGAAGCGCTCGGGCTCGATGCGGCGCAGGGACTGAATCTCACCTCGACCTTTTATTGGGATCTCAACGACCAGACGCGCGCGTTCACGAAGCGCTTCTCCAAGCGCATGCGCAACGGCAATGTCCCGACGATGCCGCAGGCCGGCACCTATTCGGGCACGCTCCACTATCTGAAGACGGCGGCGGCGCTGGAAGGCGTTGTCAATGACGGCGCGAAGGTCGTCGCGAAGATGAAGCAGATTCCGAAGGACGATCCACTGTTCGGCAAGGGCATCATCCGCGCCGATGGCCGCGCCATCCACTCGGTCTACTTGTTCCAGGCGAAGACGCCGGCTGAGTCAAAGGGCCGCTGGGACCTTTACAAGCCCATCGGCGCGTTGACCGGAGAGGACGGATGGCGGCCGCTCGCTGAGGGCGGATGCGCTCTGGTGAAATAGCGACGCGGCCTTCGGCGTCGTCGCACTAGCGGCCGAAGACGGCGGCCTCGACGCGCTTGGTCGATTTCGGTGCGGCGGCGACGGGAACGCTCGAGGCCACGCGGCCGGGCGCGCGGTTCATGATAGCGTCGAACTTGTCGCGCTCCTGTTCGAAGCTTGCGAACACCGGGCCTTGCAGGCTGCGCCCGCGTGGAAGCTTGATGCGGTTGGGATCGACGAAGCGGCCGTTGACGAGGATTTCGTAGTGCACATGCGCGCCCGTCGAAAGGCCGGTGGAGCCGACATAGCCGATGAGCTGGCCTTGGCGCACTTTCGTTCCAACCTTGATGCCGCGCGCAAAGGCGGACATGTGGCCGTAGGCGGTCTCATAGCCATAGGCGTGGCGCATCTTGATGTAGCGTCCGTAGCCGCCTTCCCAACCCGCTTTCTCGATCACGCCGGTGCCTGACGCATAGATCGGCGTGCCGCGTGGCGCCGCCCAATCGACGCCGGTGTGCATCTTCGAATAACCAAGGATCGGATGCCGCCGCCAGCCATAGCCGGAGCGCATGATGCCGGCGGTGATCGGCTTGCGGACGAGGAACTTCTTCGCGCTCTTGCCGGTCTCGTCATAGTAGTCGACCGTGCCGTCGTCCGGCGTCTGGAAGCGATAGTAGCGTTTGGTTTCGCCGCCGATGGTGAGCGCCGTGTAGAGGACTTCGTTTTTCTCGGCGCCGCCTTCGTCGTCGCCCGGATAGAGGATTTCGATCGAATCGCCCGGCTGCACGCGGCGCTGGAAGTCGACGTCGTATGAATAGATGCGCGCGATCTCGTCGATGAGTGGGCGCGGCACGCCCTGGCGCAGCGCCGTCTCGTAGAGGCTGGCGTAGAGGCGAACGGCGCCACTCGTTTCCTCTTCATCCTCGTCGGCTTCGGTGACTTGCGTCGTCTCCGCGCTCTGCGCGTCGACCGAGACATAGCGGCCGGTGTCGGACAGCGCGACGACCGTTTCCGCGGCCTGCTCGCCCATGACGATGACGCGAATGGGCTGCTGCTTCTGCCCGACGGGGGAGAGGAGGACCTTGAGTTTCTGCCCTTCCTTGATCGGGCGGTTTCCGGCGACGTCGGCGATCGCTTTGGCGTCGGCGGGGCTGGCGCCGAGGTCGCGCAGGATCGAGGCGGTCGTATCCCCTTTCTTGGCGACAACGGTGCGCTCGTTCCAGCTGTTGCCGCCGGTCGTCTGCGCCGCCGTTTTCGGAAGCAGAGTGATGTTTTCGGGGACGATGCGCGTCTCGACGCCGGCATAGGGGTCGGGGGCGCCATCGGTCGCGTAGGCGAGAGCCTGTCCCGGTTGCGCGCTCGCCAGAACCGGGGAAGTGCCGGGGCGGCCGGACCAGCCGGCCGCGTCCTTCACATGCGCGACGATATCGTCGGGGGAGAGCGTGCCGGCGATCTTGGCGCGCACGAGCACGGGGCCAAGGTCGCGGATCGCGAAAGAGACTTCGGCGTCGTCGACATTCGGCGCCTCGTCGGGGGCCGCCGTCGCATTCTCGGTGATGCTCGCCGATTGGATGCGCGCCTGGTTGAAGGCCGGAATATTGGCGGAGAGCTCGGAGGTCGAGAGCGCGAGGTTCGTCGAAATGCGCACATAAGGCCGCACGCGCACGGCCTCGCGGTCGCCGACTTTCGTGGTCGTCGAGATGCGGACGATCTGGCGCGCATTGTGGGTTTCGGTCGCGAGCGCAAGCTTGTCGGTCTTGCGCAGGCCAGGGTTGCGCTCGCCGTTTAAGATGACGCCGCGCGCCGTCTCAGCGCGCTCCGGGCTCGCCGCGAAATAGGCCTCGCCGTCGAGCGAGGCATAGACGGCGCCTCCCATCAGGGCGGCGCCGCAGAGGCCGGTCAGGATCGTTCCGGAATACCAGCGGGTCGAGACGCGCCGCTTGTCGACGAGAACGCCGTTTCGACCATCCACGGACAGGGGCGGCTCGTTGCCAAGGTCGATCTGATCGAACTCGGATCGCCGATAAGAGCCGCGCAGCTTGCCGTGATGCAATGTCAACGTCCCCTGCCTCGCGCGTCGACCCCGAGATCCGGACTTTCGAGCGTACACGGTATACGCAACGCGGACGCCCATCGAACCGCGATGGCCGTCGATCGCTGCGCAAGCGTGTA
>JBFWXB010000056.1:0-25805 GCA_050187875.1 Variibacter sp. | reverse complement strand
GCATCCGGCTCAAAGCGTTCGATCATCGCATCCTCGATGCGTCGACGCGCGAGATCGTCAACACGGCGAAACGGACCGGCGCGCTGGTGCGAGGGCCGATCCCGCTGCCGACGCGCATCGAGAAGTTCACGGTCAACCGCTCGCCGCACATCGACAAGAAGTCGCGCGAGCAGTTCGAGATGCGCACGCATAAGCGGCTTCTCGATATCGTCGACCCGACGCCGCAGACGGTGGACGCGCTGATGAAGCTCGACCTCGCTGCCGGTGTCGACGTCGAGATCAAACTCTAAACCGCTGACGCGGACGAAGGACGATAACAATGCGTTCCGGAGTGATCGCACAGAAAATGGGGATGACCCGCGTCTTCACCGACGCGGGCGAGCACGTGCCGGTGACGGTGCTGCGCCTCGCGCAGTGCCAGGTCGTCGGCCATCGCACCCCTGAGCGTAACGGCTATGTCGCGCTGCAGCTCGGCGCGGGCCTGCGCAAGACGAAGAACGTCTCGAAGGCGGAGCGCGGCCATTTCGCGGTCGCCAAGGTCGAGCCGAAGCGCAAGGTCGCCGAATTCCGCGTGAGCGAAGATGCGCTCATCCCGGTCGGCGCCGAGATCACGGCCGATCATTTCGTTGTCGGCCAGTTCGTCGACGTGACCGGCACGTCGATCGGTAAGGGTTACGCCGGCGGCATGAAGCGCTGGAATTTCGGCGGACTTCGCGCCTCGCACGGCGTGTCGATCTCGCACCGCTCGATCGGTTCGACCGGCGGCCGTCAGGATCCCGGCAAGACCTTCAAGAACAAGAAGATGCCGGGCCATCTCGGCGTCGATCGCGTCACCACGCTCAACCTCAAGGTCGTGCAGACCGACGTCGAGCGCGGCTTGATCCTCGTCGAGGGCGCCGTCCCCGGCGCCAAGGGCGGCTGGATCACGGTGCGCGATGCGGTGAAGAAGTCGCTGCCGAAGGACGCGCCGAAGCCCGGCAAATTCAAGCTTGCGAATGCTGAGGGCGAGAAGCCGACGGCCCAGGAAGCGGCGAGCGAAAAGCCCGCCGAAGCGCAAGCCGGTGAAGGAGCGTGACGATGGAACTCAAGGTCACGACCCTCGACGGTAAAGAGCAGGGATCGGTCCAGCTTTCGGACGCGATCTTCGGTCTCAATCCGCGCAAGGACATCCTGCAGCGCTGCGTCGTCTGGCAGCTCGCCAAGCGTCAGGCCGGCACCCACAAGGTGAAGAACCGCGCCGAGATCTGGCGCACCGGCAAGAAGTTCGGCAAGCAGAAGGGCGGCGGCACGGCGCGTCACGGCTCGCGTCGCGCGAACCTGTTCCGCGGCGGCGGCCGTTCGTTCGGCCCGCTTGTGCGCAGCCACGCCATCGACCTGCCGAAGAAGGTGCGTGCGCTCGCGCTGCGCCACGCGCTTTCCTCGAAGGCGAAGGACGGCGGCATCGTCGTCATCGACGAGGCGACGCTGAAGGACGGCAAGACGAAGGCGCTGAAGGCGCAGTTTGGCAAGCTGGGATTCGTCAGCGCGCTCATCGTCGACGGTGCGGCGGTGGATGAGAATTTCGCCCGCGCGGCGCGTAACGTGCCGCAGATCGACGTGCTGCCGATCCAGGGAATCAACGTCTACGACATCATGCGGCGTCAGAAGCTCGTTCTGACCAAGGCCGCGCTGGATGCGCTGGAGGCGCGCTTCAAATGAGCCCGGACTCCTCGAAAGCGCTCGAGCCGCGCCACTACGACGTCATCCTCTCTCCGGTGATCACCGAGAAGGCGACGACGTCGTCGGAGCACAACCAGGTCATTTTCCGCGTGGCGAAGCACGCCACGAAGAAGCAGGTGAAGGAAGCCGTCGAGAAGCTGTTCGACGTCAAGGTGAAGAGCGTGAACACGCTGATCCGGAAGGGCAAGACGCGTTCCTTCCGCGGCGTGCGTGGCCAGCTCTCGGACGTCAAGAAAGCGATCGTGACCCTGGTCGAGGGTCACCGCATCGACGTGACGACGGGTCTCTAGAGGTAAGCGCGTCATGGCATTGAGAAAATACAAGCCGATCACGCCGGGCCAGCGCCAGCTGGTGCTCGTCGATCGCTCCGCGCTCTACAAGGGCAAGCCCGTCAAGGCGCTGACCGAGGGCAAGAGCGAGAGCGGCGGCCGTAACAACAACGGCCGCATCACCGTGCGTTTCCGCGGCGGCGGCCACAAGCAGTCGTACCGCAAGGTCGACTTCAAGCGCGGCAAGATCGACATGAACGCGCGGGTGGAGCGGATCGAATACGATCCCAACCGCACGAGCTTCATCGCGCTCCTGAAATACGATGACGGCGAGCTCTCCTACATTCTCGCGCCGCAACGTCTCGCCGAAGGCGACGTGATCGTCGCCGGCGAGAATGTCGACGTGAAGCCGGGCAATACCATGCCGCTCGGCAACATGCCGATCGGCACGATCGTGCACAATATCGAACTCAAGATCGGCAAGGGCGGGCAGATTGCGCGCTCCGCCGGGACCTATGCGCAGATCGTCGGCCGCGATCAGGACTACGTCATCATGCGGCTCAATTCGGGCGAGCAGCGCCTCGTGCACGGCAAGTGCCGCGCGACCGTCGGCGCGGTCTCGAACCCGGACCACATGAACACCTCGATCGGCAAGGCCGGTCGTTCGCGCTGGCTGGGCCGCAAGCCGCACAACCGCGGCGTCGCCATGAACCCGATCGACCACCCGCACGGCGGCGGCGAAGGCCGCACCTCGGGCGGACGTCACCCGGTCACGCCCTGGGGCTTTCCCACCAAGGGCAAGAAGACCCGCAAGAACAAGTCGACCTCGAAATTCATCGTGTCGAGCCGCCACGCGCGGAAGAAGAAGTAAGGAAGGGCGAGCTTATGGCACGTTCCGTTTGGAAAGGTCCGTTCGTCGACGGCTATCTGTTGAAGAAGGCAGATGCTGCGCGCGCGTCCGGCCGGCACGACGTCATCAAGACGTGGAGCCGCCGTTCGACCATCCTGCCGCAATTCGTCGGCCTCACCTTCGGTGTTCACAACGGCCAGAAGCATATTCCGGTCGCCGTGACGGAGGAGATGGTCGGTCACAAGTTCGGCGAGTTCGCGCCGACACGCACGTTCTATGGGCACTCCGCCGATCGTAAGGCGAAGCGCGCGCCGGGCGCGTGACGCGGGAGCGAGAGCAATGAGCAAAAAAGGACGCGAGCGCAGCCTGGCCGAGAACGAGGCCAAAGCCGTTGCGCGCAACATCCGCGTGAGCCCGCAGAAGCTCAATCTTGTCGCGCAGCTGATCCGCGGCAAGAAGGTCGACGCGGCGCTGGCCGACCTGCAGTTCTCGCGCAAGCGCATCGCGCGCGACGTGAAGAAGTGCCTGGAGTCGGCGATCGCGAACGCGGAGAACAATCACGACCTCGACGTCGACGACCTCGTCGTCGCCGAGGCGCATGTCGGCAAGGGCCTGGTGATGAAGCGCTTCCATGCGCGCGCCCGGGGCCGCGCCGGCGGCATCCAGAAATTCTTCTCGCATCTGACGATCGTCGTGCGTCAGGTCGAGGAAGCGGCGTAAGCGGAGAGAGCCCGATGGGTCAGAAGGTCAATCCGGTCGGCCTGCGTCTCGGTATCAACCGGACGTGGGATTCGCGCTGGTATGCGGGCAAGGCCGAGTACGGCAAGCTCCTGCACGAGGACATGGAAATCCGCCGCGAGCTGCTCAAGGCGCTCAAGCAGGCGGCGGTTTCGCGCATCGTCATCGAGCGTCCGCACAAGAAGTGCCGTGTGACGATCCACTCGGCACGGCCGGGCGTGGTGATCGGCAAGAAGGGCGCGGATATCGAGAAGCTGCGCAAGAAGGTCGCCGACCTCACCTCGTCGGACGTCGTCATCAACATCATCGAGATCCGCAAGCCGGAGCTCGATGCCCAGCTCGTCGCGGAATCGATCGCGCAGCAGCTCGAGCGCCGCGTCGCCTTCCGCCGCGCGATGAAGCGCGCCGTGCAGTCGGCGATCCGCCTCGGCGCCGAGGGCATCCGCATCAACTGTTCGGGCCGTCTCGGCGGCGCCGAGATCGCGCGCATGGAGTGGTATCGCGAGGGTCGCGTGCCGCTGCATACGCTGCGCGCCGACGTCGATTTCGGCGTTGCGACCGCGTTCACTACCTACGGCACCTGCGGCGTGAAGGTTTGGATCTTCAAGGGCGAGATCCTCGAGCACGACCCGATGGCGCAGGACAAGAAGCTCGCCGAGGGCGAGGCCGGCCGGCCGCGCCGCGACGCGGCTTGAGCCGATAAAGAACGAGTGCTTCAGCCATGATGCAACCGAAACGCACCAAGTTCCGCAAGGCGCATAAGGGCCGTATCCACGGCACCGCCAAGGGCGGCGCGCAGCTGGACTTCGGCCAATACGGCCTCAAGGCCATGGAGCCGGACCGCGTGACCGCGCGCCAGATCGAGGCGGCGCGCCGCGCCATGACGCGCCACATGAAGCGCTCCGGCCGCGTCTGGATCCGCGTGTTCCCGGACGTGCCGGTGTCGAAGAAGCCGATCGAAGTGCGCATGGGCAAAGGCAAGGGCACGCCCGAATTGTGGGTGTGCCGCGTGAAGCCCGGCCGCATCATGTTCGAGATCGACGGCGTGAGCGTGCAGATCGCCAAAGAGGCGCTGGCGCTCGCCGCTGCGAAACTGCCGATCAAGACGCGCTTCGTCGAGCGCATCGCCGAGTAACGAGGACGGTCATGAAAGCCGACGACGCCCGCGCTATGACGCCGGACCAGCTCAGCGACGAACTGCTGAAGCTGAAGAAGGAACAGTTCAACCTGCGCTTCCAGCGCGCCACGGGCCAGCTCGCGAATACGTCGCGCGTGCGCCAGGTGCGCCGCGACATCGCGCGGATCCAAACCATTGCGCGCCAGAAGCGCGCCGCCGACAAGGCGAAGTGAGGAGCATTAGATGCCGAAGCGCATGCTGCAGGGCGTCGTCGTCAGCGACAAGCAGGACAAGACCGTGGTCGTGCGGATCGATCGCCGGTTCACGCATCCGGTGATGAAGAAGACCGTGCGGCGCTCGAAGCACTATCACGCGCACGACGAGGCCAACACCTATGCGGTCGGCGACCTCGTGTGGATCGAAGAGCATCGTCCGATCTCGCGCTTGAAGCGCTGGTCGGTGGTGCGTGGTGAGAGAAAAGGCGAGAAGCTGGCCGCTCCGGCCGGAGACTCGAAGGCGAAGTAAAGCGCTACGCGCTTATTGAGAGAGGAAGAGGTGCATCATGATTCAGATGCAGACCAACCTCGACGTGGCGGACAATTCCGGCGCGCGGCGAGTCATGTGCATCAAGGTGCTTGGCGGTTCCAAGCGCAAATATGCGAGCGTCGGTGACGTCATCGTCGTCTCGGTGAAGGAGGCGATCCCGCGCGGCCGCGTCAAGAAGGGCGAGGTCATGAAGGCGGTGGTCGTGCGCACGGCGAAGGAAATTCGCCGGCAGGATGGATCGATCATCCGCTTCGACCGCAATGCGGCGGTGCTGATCAACGCTCAGGCGGAGCCGGTCGGCACCCGCATCTTCGGCCCCGTGCCGCGCGAGCTGCGGGCCAAGAACCATATGAAGATCATTTCGCTCGCTCCCGAGGTGCTGTGATGGCGGCGCGGATCAAGAAAGGCGACAAGGTCGTCGTGACGAGCGGCCGCGACCGTGGCCGCACGGGCGAGGTTATTGAGATGCGCCCGCGCGAGGATCGCGTGGTGGTGCGCGGCATCAATATGGTGAAGCGCCACCAGCGCCAGAGCGCGCAGCAGGAGGGCGGGATCATCTCCAAGGAAGGGGCGATCCACATCTCCAACGTCGCGCTCGCCGACCCGAAGGACGGCAAGCCGACGCGCGTCGGATTCAAATTCATCGGCGAAGGCCGGGATCGGAAGAAGGTGCGCTTCGCGAAGCGCTCGGGAGTCGAGATCGATGGCTGACGAGGATAAGAAGGCCAAGAAGGCGGCGCCGAAGGGCGACGCGGCTGCGGCCCCCAAGGCGGACAAGCCCGCCAAGGAATCGAGCAAGGTGAAGAAGGGCGAGAAGGCGGCCGTGACGGCGAAGGCCGGCAAGGTCTCCGAGCCGAAGACGCTGCCGCGCGTGCGCAAGCATTACGACGAGGTCGTGCGCAAGTCGCTGGTCGAGAAGTTCGGCTACAAGAACGCCATGCAGGTGCCGGTGCTCGACAAGATCGTGCTCAATATCGGCGTCGGCGAAGGCGTCAACGACCGCAAGAAGGTCGACATGGCGGTTGCGGACCTCGCCATGATCGCCGGTCAGAAGCCGGTCATGACCAAGGCGCGCAAGTCGATCGCGAACTTCAAGCTGCGCGACGGGCAGGCGATCGGCTGCAAGGTGACGCTGCGCAAGCGGCGCATGTACGAGTTCCTCGACCGGCTCGTGAACATCGCGCTGCCGCGCGTGCGCGACTTCCGCGGGCTGAACCCGAAGAGCTTCGACGGGCGCGGCAACTACGCAATCGGCATCAAGGAACACATCATTTTCCCTGAGATCGATTACGACAAGGCCGAGTCCGTGTGGGGCATGGACATCGTCATCTGCACGACGGCGCGCACCGACGACGAGGCGCGCGCGCTGCTTGCAGGCTTGAATTTCCCGTTCCGGCAGTGAGGCGCCAGCGGCGACCTCAAACGCGGAAAATCTGGAGAGATTGATGGCAAAGAAGAGTTCGATCGAGAAGAACGAGAGGCGGCGCAAGCTGACCAAGAAGTTCTCCGGCCGCCGCTCGCGGCTCAAGGCGATCGCGCGCGATAAGAACGCCTCGATGGAGGACCGTTTTGCGGCGGCGCTGAAGCTCGCCGAGCTTCCGCGCAACGGCTCGCGCACGCGCATCCGCAACCGCTGCGAGGTGACGGGCCGTTCGCGCGCCTATTACCGCAAGCTGAAGATGAGCCGTATCGCGCTGCGCGAGCTGGGATCGAAAGGCTTGATCCCCGGCCTCGTGAAGTCGAGCTGGTAAGGGAGGGCGACCATGTCGATGAACGATCCTCTCGGCGATATGCTCACCCGCATCCGCAATGCGCAGATGCGCAACAAATCGAAGGTCGCGACGCCCGGCTCGAAGCTGCGCGCCAACGTCCTCGAAGTGCTCAAGAGCGAGGGCTATATCCGCGGCTACTCGGCGACCGAGCTTGGCAACGGACGCTCCGAGTTCGACATCGAGCTGAAGTATTTCGATGGCGTGCCGGTGATCCGCGAGATCGCCCGCGTGTCGAAGCCGGGCCGCCGCGTCTATGTGTCGGTGAACAACCTGCCGCGCGTGAACAACGGTCTCGGGATCTCGATCCTGTCGACGCCGAAGGGCGTGATGGCCGACCATGACGCGCGCGATCAGAATGTCGGCGGCGAAGTCCTGTGCACGGTGTTCTAAGGAAATAGGGTCATGTCGCGCATTGGAAAAAAAGCCGTTGCCGTCCCGAGTGGCGTGCAGGCGAGCGTCGAGGGCCAGAAGGTCAAAGTGAAAGGCCCGAAGGGCGCGCTCGAGCTCGTGCTGCACGGCGACGTCTCGGCCGCGTTCGACAAGGGCGCGTTGAGCATCACGCCGCGTGCGGAGACGAAGCGCGCGCGGGCGATGTGGGGTCTCTCCCGCTCGCTCGTGAACAACCTCGTCACCGGCGTCACCAACGGTTTCGAGCGTCGCCTCGAGATCAACGGCGTCGGCTACCGCGCCGCGGTGCAGGGCAAGAACCTGCAGCTCGCGCTCGGCTACAGCCATGACGTCGTCTATCCGATCCCGGAAGGCATCCAGATCGCGACGCCGAAGCCGACGGAAATCGTCGTCACCGGCGTCGACAAGCAGAAGGTCGGCCAGGTGGCCGCGGAAATCCGCGCCTTCCGTTCGCCGGAGCCGTACAAGGGCAAGGGCGTGAAGTACGTCGACGAGTACATCTTCCGCAAGGAAGGCAAGAAGAAATGACGCTCGAGCAGTTCTTCGAATTGCACCGTTCGCCGCGCGCCATCGTCGTGCGCACTTACGAGGACGTTGCGAACGAGCGGGTTTATACGAACGAGATCGCGTCGGGAGACCGCGTCGCAGGCGCTTGGTTCTTCCCGGCCGCCAGCAAGAAGCGGAGCCGGTGATGGCGAAGTATCAATCCTCGACGCAGCGCCGCGAGGCGCGCGTGCGCCGCGCGGTGAAGAAGGCCGCCGGCGGGCGCCTGCGGCTGTCGATCTTCCGCTCGTCGAAGCACATCTATGCGCAGGTGATCGACGACGTGAAGGGCGCGACCGTCGCTGCGGCGTCGTCGCTCGAAAAGGGCTTGCGCGAAAGCCTGAAGACCGGCGCGGATATCGCCGCAGCGAAGGCGGTGGGCAAGCTCGTCGCCGAGCGCACGACCGGCCAAGGCATCAAGGACGTGGTGTTCGACCGCGGACAATATCTCTATCACGGCCGCGTCAAGGCGCTGGCCGACGCGGCCCGTGAAGGAGGGCTGAATTTCTGATGGCAACGCATCCAGGCACCTCGGCCGAACGAGGACGGAAGGGACGTGAGCGGGACCGCGATCGCGAGGAGCGCGATAGCGAGTTCGTCGATAAGCTCGTCCACATCAACCGCGTCGCCAAGGTGGTGAAGGGCGGCCGGCGCTTCGGCTTTGCTGCGCTCGTCGTTGTCGGCGACCAGAAGGGCCGTGTCGGCTTCGGCCACGGCAAGGCGCGCGAAGTGCCGGAAGCGATCCGCAAGGCGACGGACGCGGCCAAGCGCGGCCTCACGCGCGTGCCGCTGCGCGAAGGGCGCACGCTGCATCACGACGTGTTTGGCCGCCACGGCGCCGGCAAGGTCTATCTGCGGGCGGCGCCTCCCGGCACCGGCATCATCGCTGGCGGCCCGATGCGCGCCGTGTTCGAGACGCTCGGCATGCAGGACGTGGTGGCGAAGTCGATCGGCTCGTCGAACCCGTACAACATGGTGCGCGCGACCTTCGATGCCCTGAAGCATCAGGACTCGCCGCGCTCGGTTGCTGCGCGCCGCAGCCTCAAGGTTTCGGCTCTGCAGAGCCGCCGCCGCGAGGGCGACGCGGAAGCGGCCGCCGACTGAATTGAGCGCGCCGCGGGCGCGGGAGTAGAGCGATGAATGCGACGAAGACCAATGCCAAGAAAGCTTCGGGCAAGACCCTCAAAGTGAAGCAGACCGGCAGCCCGATCCGCCGCGAGGGGGATCAGCGCGCGACCTTGATCGGGCTCGGCCTGAACAAGATCGGCCGCGTGGCGGAACTCCCCGACACGCCCGACACGCGCGGCATGATCGCCAAGGTGCACCACCTGGTGCAGGTGGTGGGGGAATAGGGAATTTCTTCGTCATTGCCGGGCTTGACCCGGCAATCCATCTTTTGACGACGGGATGGATGCCCGGGTCGAGCCCAGGCATGAAGAGCAAGAGCAAGGACGCAGGACGATGAAACTCAGTGACCTTCAGGACAAGCCGGGCGCGCGCAAGGTGCGCCGCCGCATCGGCCGCGGCATCGGCTCCGGCAAGGGCAAGACCGGCGGGCGCGGCGTCAAGGGACAGACGGCGCGCTCGGGCGTCGCCATCAAAGGGTTCGAAGGTGGCCAGATGCCGCTGCATCGGCGCCTGCCGAAGCGCGGCTTCACGAACATCTTCGCCGTGGCGCTCAACGAGGTGAATCTCGACCGCGTGCAGGCGGCGATCGACGCCGGCAAGCTCGACGCCAAGGCGCCGATCGATGTCGAGGCGCTGGTGAAGTCCGGCGTCCTGCGCCGCGCCAAGGGTGGCGTGCGGCTTCTCGGTCGCGGTGAATTGAAGGCGAAGGCGACGTTCTCGGTGCATGGTGCGTCGAAGTCGGCGGTCGCGGCGGTCGAGAAAGCCGGCGGCTCGGTGACGATCCTGGCGCCGAAGGCGGAAGCGGGCGAAGCCGCGGCGTAAGACCGATGATTCAGGCTGGACGCGGGGCGATTTACACCCCACTTTCGGCACAATGTGTTTAGCCGTCATTCCGGGGCGCGGCGAAGCCGCGAGCCCGGAATCCATAAACCGAAGAGCTGTGGAGTATGGATTCCGGATAGCCGCTTTGCGGCTTCCGGAATGACCCGGTGAGGGAAGCGCAATGGTCTCTGCAGCGGAACAACTGGCAGCCAATCTCAACTTCGGCGCCCTCGCCAAGGCGCAGGAGCTCAAGAAGCGCATCTGGTTCACGCTCGGTGCGCTGCTGGTCTACCGCTTCGGCACCTACATCCCGCTGCCCGGCATCGATCCCACCGCCTGGGACCAGATCTTCAAGACGCAGTCGGGCGGCATCCTCGGCATGTTCAACATGTTCTCCGGTGGCGGCATCCACCGGATGGCGATCTTCGCCCTGAACATCATGCCCTACATCTCCGCATCGATCATCATCCAGCTGATGACGACGGTGTCGCCCACGCTCGAGAACCTGAAGAAGGAAGGCGAGCAGGGGCGCAAGACGATCAACCAGTACACGCGCTATCTCACGGTGCTGTTGGCGGCCTTCCAGTCCTACGGCATCGCAATCGGCCTGCAGGGTGCCGGCAATGCCGTGTCGAACCCCGGCATCTTCTTTTTACTCTCGACGACGATCACGCTGACCGGCGGCACGATGTTCCTGATGTGGCTCGGCGAGCAGATCACCTCGCGCGGCATCGGCAACGGCATCTCGCTGATCATCCTCGCGGGCATCGTCGCGGAGCTTCCCTCCGCCATCGTCTCGACCTTGGAGCTCGGGCGTCAGGGCGCGCTCTCGACCGGCATCATCCTCGCGGTGATCGTCATGGTTGTCGCGGTCATCGCCTTCATCGTGTTTATGGAGCGCGCGCAGCGGCGTCTGCTCATCCAGTATCCGAAGCGCCAGGTCGGTAACCAGATGTTCGAGGGCCAGTCCTCGCATCTGCCGCTCAAGCTCAACACCTCGGGCGTGATCCCGCCGATCTTCGCCTCGTCGCTGCTGCTTCTTCCTGCAACGGTTGCGAACTTCAATGCGGGGCAGGGGCCGGAGTGGCTCGGCATCATCACGACGCAGCTCGGCCATGGCCGGCCGCTGTTCATGGTGCTCTACATCGCGCTCATCGTGTTCTTCGCGTTCTTCTACACGGCCGTGGTGTTCAACCCGACCGAGACCGCGGACAATCTCAAGAAGCACGGCGGCTTCATCCCTGGCATCCGCCCCGGCGAGCGCACGGCGGAATACATCGACTACGTGCTCTCGCGCATCACCGTCGTCGGTGCGATCTATCTTGCAGTCGTCTGCGTCATTCCGGAGATCCTCATTTCCTACGCCGCTGTCCCGTTCTATTTCGGCGGCACGTCGTTGCTCATCGTGGTGAGCGTCACCATGGATACGGTGGCGCAGGTGCAGGGCTATCTGCTCGCGCATCAGTACGAGGGGCTCATCAAGCGCTCGAAGCTGCGCGGCCGCCGCCGCTAGTTCGGTGATGAGCCGGGAATCGTCATGCCCGGGCTTGACCCGGGCATCCATCGTTTTCAAGAAAGATGGATGGATTGCCGGATCAAGTCCGGCAATGACGCGACCAGTGCATAGTCCGATCGGACTCGCCAGAGTGGCCGCGGCATGGATAGACTTCCGGTGTGCGCCGTAATGTGCTGCGCCGGAAAAGGATTGCGTTTCAGGGGGGTGTGATGAGGCTGATCTTGCTTGGCCCGCCGGGGGCCGGCAAAGGGACGCAGGCGCAGCGTCTGGTTCAAAAACACGGGATCGTCCAGCTTTCGACGGGCGACATGCTGCGGGCGGCGATCGCCGCCAATACGCCGGTCGGCCTCAAGGCCAAGGACATCATGGCGCGCGGCGCCCTCGTGCCGGACGAGGTGGTGGTCGGCATCATCTCTGACCGCATGGAGCAGCCCGACGCGAAAGAGGGTTTCGTGCTCGACGGCTTTCCGCGCACGGTTGCCCAGGCCGAGGCGCTCGATCGGCTTCTTAAGGAAAAAAATCTCAAACTCGACGGTGTCATCGAGCTGCGCGTGGACGAGGGGCAGCTTCTGTCCCGCATCGAGCGGCGTATCGCCGAGATGAAGGCGCGCGGCGAGACCGTGCGGGCTGACGACAACGCGGAAGCTCTGAAAATCCGCCTGGACGCCTATCGGGCTCAGACCGCGCCGCTGATCGCCTATTACGGCCAAAAGGGCGCCCTGAAGACGGTGGACGGCATGGCCAGCATCGACGAGGTCACGGCGGCGATCGACACCGTGCTGACCGAGTCAAAATCCTTGACCGGGCGGCAAAATGCCGCCCAGAGAGGTTGACGGACGCGGGGTGAATCCCCTAATACCCAGCATCCGGTCTGCAGACAGAAACGGCGTTGCTGGCTTCCCAGTGAAGGGAGCGGGCGACGCGATTTTGCCATGGCTGCTATCGAGCAGGCTTGCCGTGGCTGCGGACCCGCAGGGATTTCGTTTCGGATGCCGGCAGCGGCCGGCGATTGAGGAGTGACCGGCTTTGGCCCGCATCGCAGGCGTCAATATCCCGACCAACAAGCGCGTCGTCATCGCGCTTCAATACATCCACGGCATCGGCCCGGCGAAGGCCGCCGAAATCATGCAGAAGACCAATCTGCCGAACGATCGGCGGGTGTCGCAACTGACCGACGCCGAGGTGCTGCAGATCCGCGAAGTCATCGACCGTGACTACATGGTCGAGGGCGATCTGCGCCGTGACGTTTCGATGAACATCAAGCGGCTGATGGATCTCGGCTGCTATCGCGGCCTGCGCCACCGGCGCGGTCTGCCGGTGCGCGGTCAGCGCACGCATACCAACGCCCGCACCCGCAAGGGACCGGCGAAGGCCATCGCAGGCAAGAAGAAGTAAGCAAAGCGAATAGGGAGTAGCGAATAGCGAATAGGGTCTTTCTATTCGCTACTTACTATTCGCTACTCGCTGATTTGGTGGAGCCGCTGGCATTACGGCGGCGTCGATATCGCAAAAAGGAACGGTAATGGCGAAAGAAGCAACGCGCGTCCGCCGACGGGAGCGCAAGAACATCGCATCCGGCGTCGCGCATGTGAATGCGAGCTTCAACAACACGATGATCACCATCACGGACGTGCAGGGCAACACTATCGCCTGGTCGTCCGCGGGAACGATGGGTTTCAAGGGGTCGCGCAAGTCGACGCCCTACGCCGCGCAGGTCGCCGGTGAAGATGCTGCGCGCAAAGCGCAGGAACATGGCATGCGCACCCTCGAGGTCGAGGTTGCAGGGCCCGGCTCCGGTCGCGAGTCGGCACTGCGCGCGCTGCAGTCCGCGGGTTTCACCGTCACCTCGATCCGCGACGTGACGCCGATCCCGCACAACGGATGCCGGCCGCGCAAGCGCCGCCGCGTCTGATCACACATCCGGCGGACGGCTTGGCCGCCCGGTTGCCGCCGGTTTTTCCCCACTGGCCAGTGGGAGCACGGGCTTTAGACCCGTGAACAGAGAACATGACTGACACGGTTATCCAGAAGAACTGGCAGGAACTGATCAAGCCGGACAAGCTGCAGGTTTCTGCCGGCGCCGATCCGAAGCGCTTTGCGACAATCGTCGCCGAGCCGCTGGAGCGTGGCTTCGGCCTGACGCTCGGCAATGCGCTGCGCCGCATTCTGCTGTCCTCGCTGCAAGGCGCGGCGGTGCAGTCGGTGCATATCGACGGCGTGCTGCACGAATTCTCCTCGATCGCCGGCGTGCGCGAGGACGTGACCGACATCGTGCTGAACATCAAGGACATCGCCATCAAGATGCAGGGCGATGGCCCCAAGCGCATGGTGGTGAAGAAGCAGGGCCCGGGCCCCGTCACCGCCGGCGACATCCAGACGGTTGGCGACGTGGTCGTGCTCAATCCCGACCTCGTCCTCTGCACGCTCGATGACGGCGCGGAAATCCGCATGGAGTTCACCGTCAACACCGGCAAGGGCTATGTGCCAGCGGACCGCAATCGTCCTGAGGACGCGCCGATCGGATTGATCCCGATCGACAGCCTCTACTCGCCGGTGCGCAAGGTCTCCTACAAGGTCGAGAACACCCGCGAGGGCCAGATCCTCGACTTCGACAAGCTTACCTTGCAGGTGGAGACGAACGGTGCGATCAGCGCGGAGGATTCCGTCGCTTACGCCGCACGCATCCTGCAGGATCAGCTCAACGTCTTCGTGAACTTCGAGGAGCCGCGCCGCGAGGCTGCCGCCGAGGCCATCCCGGACCTCGCGTTCAACCCGGCCTTCCTCAAGAAGGTCGACGAGCTCGAGCTGTCAGTGCGCTCTGCGAACTGTCTGAAGAACGACAACATCGTCTATATCGGCGATCTCGTTCAGAAGACGGAAGCAGAGATGCTGCGCACGCCAAACTTCGGCCGCAAGTCGCTCAACGAGATCAAGGAAGTTCTCGCGCAGATGGGCCTGCATCTCGGCATGGAAGTGCCGGGCTGGCCGCCGGAGAACATCGACGATCTCGCCAAGCGCTTCGAGGATCATTATTGATGGTGTCATTCCGGGGCGCGGCTTAAGGCCGCGAACCCGGAATCCATAACCCCTGCTGCGGAGTATGGAGTCCGGACTTGCCGTTTCACGGCAATCCGGAATGACAAGAGAGGGAACAAGGAACACGGCCATGCGCCACGGAAACGCCCATCGCAAGCTCAACCGCACGGCCGAGCACCGCCGCGCGCTGTTCGCCAATATGTGTGCGGCGCTGATCAAGCATGAGCAGATCACGACGACGCTGCCGAAGGCAAAGGAGCTGCGCCCGATCGTCGAGAAGCTCGTGACGCTCGGCAAGCGCGGCGACCTGCATGCGCGCCGCCTCGCCATCTCCGAGATGCGCGACACGGCAATGGTCAAGAAGCTCTTCGACGTGCTCGGTCCGCGCTACAAGGCGCGCGACGGCGGCTACACCCGCATCATCAAGGCGGGCTTCCGTTACGGTGACAACGCGCCGGTCGCGGTGATCGAATTCGTCGACCGCGACGTCGACGCGAAGGGCCTCGATTCCGGCCCGGTGCAGGAGAAGCAGGCGGAAGCCGCCGCCGCGTAACGCGGTTTAGCACATGGTTTGCGAAGGGCGGCTGCGGCCGCCCTTTTTCGTTGGAGTGCAACATGCACGATGTGAACATGCGGCTTGCGCGGCGCAGCGTCGTCGGCGTTGTTGTCGCCTTTGTTTTTGGCATGGCGATAGGAACCGCGATGAGCGCCGCATCGGCTCAGAATTCCGCGCCGTCGTCTGGTGGCGATCTCTTGCGCGCGAGTTCGCGTGGCGATCTCGACGCCGTGCGCCGCTTGCTCGCCGACGGCGCGCCGGTCGACGCGCGCGACGCTTCCGGACGCACGGCGCTTCTCCTCGCGACGATCGGCAATCATGTCGAGGTTGCGCGCGCTTTGATTGTGGCGAATGCCGATGTGAATGCGCAGGACAATCAGCGCGACAGCGCCTTCCTTTACGCCGGCGCGGAAGGCCGTCTCGAGATTCTCAAGCTGACGATCGCCGCCGGCGCCGACCTCGCCAGCACCAATCGTTATGGCGGCACCGCGCTCATCCCCGCCGCGCATCACGGCCATGTCGAGACGGTGCGCTTCCTGCTCACGACGCCGATCGATCGCGACCACGTCAACCGTCTCGGTTGGACGGCGCTGCTCGAGGCCATCATCCTCGGCGACGGCGGGGCGGTGCATACCGAGATCGTGAAGCTTCTCGTCGACGGTGGCGCAAACGTCAACATCGCAGATCGTGACGGCGTCACTCCGCTCGCGCATGCGCGGCGGCATCGTTACGCGCCGATCGTGCGCATTCTGGAAGCGGAGGGGGCGCGGTAGGCCTGTCATTCCGGATTGCCGTAACGCGGCAAGTCCGGAATCCATACGCCGCAGCTCAGGGGTTATGGATTCCGGGCTCGCGGCCTGAACGGCCGCGCCCCGGAATGACAGCCGTGTCTACGCCGCGTTGGCCTTCGCCCACTCGACGACCTCGCGGTGGGTTGCGAACCAGACGCCCGGCTTCGACTGCGCGTGGCGGATGATCTCCTCGAGAATCCAGATGCGCGAGCGATAGCCGGTGATATGCGGATGCATAGTGAGCTGGAAGACGCCGCCGTCGGCGTAAGCCGCGTCGAATTCGCGGCGGAAGATGTCGAACACGTCCGTCGGCGGCGTGTAGGGCCGCAGCGACTGGAAGCGATGCATCATGAAATAGACGGCGTCGTCGCGCACCCATTCGACGGGAAACTCGACAACGCCGGTCGGCTCGCCGTCCATCATAAGCTCGTAGCAATCCTCGTCCGCCATCAGCGATGAATCGTAGAGAAGCTTCATCTCTTTCTCGATGCGCAGCGTGTGCGGGCTGAAGTCCCACGACGCCGTGCGCATGCCGACGGGCATCACCTTGGTGAGCTTCTCCAGCGTGTCGCGCGAACGCAGCATGATGTCGCGCTCGGCCTCGTAAGGCAGCACCGAGTTGAGTTCGTGGATCCAGCTATGCATGCCGATCTCGTGGCCTTCGGCGATGACGCGGACCTGCTCCTCGGGATGCAGCAACGCTGCGACGGCAGGCACGAAGAAGGTCGCGTGCACGTCGTATTTCTTCAGGAGCTTGAGGATGCGCGGCACGCAGACGCGCGCGCCGTATTCGCCCCACGCCATGCGGCCGATCGATTTGCCGCCTTCGCGCAGCTCGTTCGTCTCATGATCGGAATCGAAGGAGAGGGCGACGGCGCAGCGCGCGCCGCCCTTCCATGCTTTCGGGCGGTAGCTGCGCCCGGCGCGGACCTGATTGACGAGCTTGCGCCAGTGCGCCTCCGGCCACTGCCACGGTTCGAGTTCGCGCGGCTTGTCGTTCATTGCTCACTCCATTGCACGGTCAAGCGAGAGGCGAGCCGGTGACCGGCAGAATCTGGCCGGTGATCCAGGACGCATAATCGGAGGCGAGGAACAGCACCGCATGGGCGATGTCGTCTGGCGTTCCCATGCGGCGCATCGCGATGTGCTCGACGAAGGCCTGCTGCTTCTTCTCGCCGTAGCTCGCCCATTGGCGCTCGTAGTCGGGGCTCGTGCGCAGGAAGCCCGGCGCGACCGAATTCACGGTGACGCCGTAGGGGCCAAGCTCGAGCGATAATTGCTTCACGAAGCCGACCTGGCCGTGCTTGCTCGCGGCGTAGCTTTGGATGCCGGTCAGGCTTGTCGCGAGGCCAGCGCGGCTCGAGATCGTGATGATGCGGCCGCGCCGCGCCGTCTTCATCAGTGGTGCAACGGCGCGCGCACACAGAAACGCGCCGGTGAGGTTGGCGTCGACGATCGCGCGCCAGTCGTCGGGCTCGACCTCCTCGATCGGCTTCGGCGTCTGGCCGCGGACGCCGCCCGCGACATAGACGAGGACATCGATGGACGGGCCCGCCGCCGCGACCATCGCGGCGACCGATTGCGGATCGGTGACGTCGACCTGCACGGCGCGGACATTGCCCTTCGCGTCCTTGTGGGCCGCCGCGATCTCCTCGATGAGGATATCGGCGGCCCACACCGTCGCGCCGCGCGTCGCGAAAGCTTCGACGATACTGCGGCCGATGCCGCGCGCCGCGCCGACAACGAGGATGGTCTTGTCTTCGAACGCAATATGCACGGTTAACGCAGATCCTCGTGGGCCGTCTCACGCAATCCGAGGATAACGACCGTGGAGACGATCGCGGCCGCGATCAGATAGAACGTATGCGCCAGCGGCGATTTGAAATGGTCGATGAGCCACACCGAGATGAACGGCGCGAAGCCGCCGAAAATCGCGACCGCGAGCGCGTAGCCCGTCGTCATCCAGGTGGAGCGCGAGCGCGTCGGGAAAATCTCCGCGATCGCCGCCGGGCCGGCGCCGGAGAACATCGAGATCATCACCGCGAAGAGAATCTGCACCCAGACGAGCGAGGCGTAGGACGCTCCCGAGAGCAGGAACGTGAAGGTCGGATAGGGAAGCACGATGAAAGCGACGCAGCAGGCGAGCAGCAACGGCTTGCGCCCCAGCTGATCGGAGACCTTGCCCATGATCGGAATGGCGACGCAGAGCACGAGCAAGCCGATCGTGTTGGCCCACAAGGCTTCCGCGGCAGTGATTTTGAGGAAGCGCTGGGTGTAGGTCGGCATGTAGCTCAAGAGAACGTAGAAGCACACGGTCCACACGATGGTAAAGCCGAATGCCTTGCTCGCGAGCACGAAGCCGCTTTCGCTCGGCGCTTGCGCAGCGGCCGGCGTCGCGGTGGCGCTGCGATAGGCCGGCGTCTCGTCGATCGTGCGGCGCATATACATGCCGACGGGACCGAGGATCGCGCCGAGCAGGAACGGGACGCGCCAGCCCCACGCATCCATCGTCTCGGCGGAGATGAGCGACGTGAGGAGCGCAGCGACGCCCGAGCCGAGCAGCAGCCCGGCGACGACGCTCATCTGCTGGAAGCTGCCGTAAAACCCGCGCTGCCCCTTCGGCGCCCATTCGACGATGTAAGCGGTGGAGCTTCCCCACTCGCCTCCCGCGGAGAAGCCCTGCAGCAAGCGCGCGAAGACGAGGAGGAGCGGCGCCAAGGCGCCGATCGATTCATAGGTCGGCAGGACGCCGATGAGCACCGTGCCGCCGGCCATCAGGGCGATGGTGATGAGCAGTGCCAGCTTGCGTCCGTGGGTGTCGCCGATCCGCCCGATGACGATGCCGCCCAGCGGCCGCGCGACGAAGCCAAGACCGTAAGCAAGGAAAGTCGAAAGAAGTGCCGTGACTTCATCGCCCGCCGGAAAGAATTTCCGCGCGATATACACGGCGACATAGGCATAGACCGCGAAATCATACCATTCGAGAACATTGCCGACGACGGCTGCGGAAACGGCGCGGCGCGTGTCCGCCGACGATGACGCTGGCGTATGCATGCTTGTCCCCCGTCCTGCCTGGCGGCCAGGCTGCTGATTTCCCCCAAGACGGCATTGTGAGTGAGCGGAATCGGTGCGGCAACCCGCGCCGAGCGGATAGCTGCTCCTCTCGTTACTCCTGGGACGCTGCAGCGACTTCTGGCGAGACCGCTAACCTATTCAGGGATCAACGCTTTCTGGAACGCCGCCGCCGTCGCCAAATGCCCGGGGGAGAGGTCAAGATGTCAGTACTTGACGGTATGTATTTACGGCGCATTAACTAAGTCAACACGATGGCGATTCGTGGTTCCATGGTCATCGCAAGAACATAAATCGGTCACGTTTGCGGCGGGCGCGCAGGTGTCGTTGAGCGTCATCTTTCATATGTTACTGAAACGCTTGCGTTTTTCGTAAAATCGGACGATTCGGCCGTTGCCATGATCGTGATTCGACGGTCGTTTTCTGCTATGAAGAAGCTCGCGATTACTTTTCAGTAACCATGAAATGCCTGTCGAATGGTGGGTACTGTGTCCTCGTTGCAATAGACGATTTGGCGGACATCGCTTATTGAAACGGCATACGCAACAAAGGGGGTTCACCCTATGAAGAAGATTACTCTTGCTTTGGCCGCGGCGACCGCGCTGTTCTCTGCGCAGGCGCTCGCTGCCGATCTGCGGCCGGTCTACAAGGCCCCGCCCGCACCTGTGGTGGCCCCGTATTACAACTGGAGCGGCTTCTACCTCGGCGCCCATCTGGGTGGCGGCTGGGCCGATCCGAGCCTGACCAACCTCACCAACACGACGCCTTGGGGCGATCTCGTCCCCGGTGATCGGGTGAGCTCCGATGCCAGCGGCATCGTCGGCGGCGGTCAGCTCGGCTTCAATTGGCAGACGGGCAACATCGTGTTCGGCCTCGAAGCCTCGTTCTCCGGCACGGGCATCGAGGGCAAGGTCACGAGCCCGTTCGGCACGGCAGACGACCAGTTCAAGACCAGCATCAACACGCTGTTCTTGGGCACGGGCCGCATCGGCTACGCCTTCAACAACTGGATGCTGTATGTCACCGGTGGTTACGCCGGCGCGGACGTGCGGGCTCGGGTTGTCGACACGGTTGGCCCGAACGTCGGCTCGGGTTCGGACAGCAAGTGGCTGTCGGGTTACACGGTCGGTGCTGGCCTCGAATACGCCATCACGCAGAACCTGTCGTTCGGCCTGCAGTACAACTTCGTCGATCTCGGCAGCAAGACGTTCGACCTCGGCGATGCGGCGGGCTTCTACGACTTCCGCGTCCGTCCGGACAACATCCATATCGCGACGGCGCGCCTGAACTACCGCTTCAACTGGGGCGGCCCGGTGATGGCGAGCTACTGATCGGAACTTCGTTCCTTTCGAGAAAGGGCCGGCCTCGCGCCGGCCCTTTTGCTTTTGGAGGATTGCGGACAACACGCCCAGCGACTGCTATCGCTCGTCATTGCCGGGCTTGACCCGGCAATCCATCATTTTTGCAAAGACGATGGATGCCCGGGTCAAGCCCGGGCATGACGGAGTAGGGTAAGGCCACGCCGGCCGCGGCAGGCTTCATAGACACGCCCTGACGGCCTATATCCGTGTCGCTCAACAAAGCGAATCGGACCCTTATGACCCTTCTTCGATCAGCGGGCCGCAATGGTGCAGCCGCTCTTGGATTTGCGATAACTCTCATCCTCGGCGCGCAGGGCGCGCAGGCGCAGGATCGCCGCGTGCCGGCGTCGGGTGCGGAGATGAAGCTCTCCTTCGCGCCGGCCGTGCGGCGCGCAGCCCCCGCGGTTGTGAATGTCTATGCGGCGAAGGTCGTGGAGAACCGTAACCCGTTGTTCGACGATCCGGTGTTCCGCCGCTTCTTCGGCGCGCCGGGGCAGCGCGAGCAGGTGCAGCGCTCGCTCGGCTCCGGTGTTCTTGTCGACGCCGGCGGCTTCGTCGTCACCAACAACCACGTGGTCGAGGGCGCGACCGAAGTGAAGGTCGCGCTGTCCGACAAGCGGGAATTCGAAGCCGAGATCGTGCTCAAGGATTCGCGCACCGATCTCGCCGTCCTCAAGCTCAAGGGCGGCGGCCCGTTTCCAGTGATCGAGCTCGGCAATTCCGACGAGTTGCAGATCGGCGACATCGTGCTTGCGATCGGCAATCCCTTCGCCGTCGGGCAAACGGTGACGCACGGCATCGTCTCGGCGCTCGCACGCACGCAGGTCGGCATCACCGATTATCAGTTCTTCATCCAGACCGATGCTGCGATCAATCCAGGCAATTCCGGCGGAGCGCTCATTGATCTCTCGGGTCGTCTCGTCGGCATCAACACCGCGATCTATTCGCGCTCCGGCGGCTCGCAGGGAATCGGTTTTGCGATTCCTGTGAACATGGTGCGTGTTGTCATTGCGTCGGCGAAGGGTGGCGGCACGAGCGTCAAACGGCCGTGGCTCGGCGCCTCGTTGCAGGCGGTGACGTCCGACATCGCCGAGGGACTGAATTTGAAACGGCCGACCGGCGCGCTCGTGACCGGCGTCACGTCCGGCAGTCCGGCGGCTCATGCGGGCCTCAAGGTCGGTGACTTGATCGTCTCGATCGATGGGCAGACGGTCGACGACACCGAAGCGCTCGGCTACCGCTTCGCGACCAAGCCGCTCGGCGGCACGGCGCGGCTCGGCGTTCTGCGTGGCGGCAAGGAAATCCATGTCGACATTGCGCTCGCCGCTGCGCCTGAAGTGCCGCCGCGCGATCCTGTAAAGGTGCGTACACGCTCGCCGTTCCTCGGCACGACGGTCGTGAACATCTCGCCCGCGGTCGCCGACGAGATGCACATCGATCCGGGCGCAAAGGGCGTTGTCGTCTCGGAGGTCGAGGACGGCACGCCGGCGCAGATGGTTGGCTTGCGGCGCGGTGATATCGTGCAGGAGCTCAATGGCGAAACCGTCACGCGCACCAAGGATATCGAGCGCCTGACGCGCACGCCGCAGCGCGTATGGCGGCTGAAGGTCAATCGCGGCGGACAGATTCTCACGACCACCTTGGGCGGATGATTCCCGCCAGGAGAGCATGATGGCGGCACGGCCGCGCACGGCGACATTGTTCGAGGCGGCCGGCTTGGCGAGCGACGCGCCGCGTCCGCTCGCCGACCGGCTGCGTCCGACGCGCCTCGACGAGGTCGTCGGGCAGGACCATCTGCTCGGCGCCGACGGAATCCTCACGCGCATGCTCGAGACGCGCACGCTCGGCAGCCTCGTCTTCTGGGGGCCGCCGGGGACCGGCAAGACGACGGTCGCGCGCCTCCTCGCGCAGGCGACCGACCTCTATTACGAGCAGATCTCCGCCGTCTTCTCCGGCGTCGCCGATCTCAAGAAGGTGTTCGATGCCGCGCGCGCGCGGCGCGAGACCGGCAAGGGCACGCTCCTCTTCGTCGACGAGGTGCACCGCTTCAACCGCGCGCAGCAGGATTCCTTCCTGCCGGTGATGGAGGACGGCACCGTCATCCTTGTCGGCGCGACGACGGAAAATCCGTCATTCGAACTCAATGCGGCGCTTCTTTCCCGCGCGCGCGTGCTCGTCTTCAAACCGCTCGATGTCGAGGCGATCGGCAAGCTCCTCAAGCGCGCGGAAGAGATCGAGGGCAGGGCGCTGCCGCTCGACGATGAGGCGCGTGCTGCGCTCATCCGCATGGCAGATGGCGATGGGCGCGCGAGCCTGACGCTTGCCGAAGAGGTCTGGCGCTCGGCGCGCAAGGACGAGATCTTCGACCAGACCGCGCTGCAGGAGATCGTGCAGCGGCGCGCGCCGATCTACGACAAGTCGCAGGACGGGCACTACAACCTCATTTCCGCGCTGCATAAGTCCGTGCGCGGCTCCGACCCCGACGCCGCGCTCTACTATCTCTGCCGCATGCTCGATGCCGGCGAGGACCCGCTCTATATCGCGCGGCGCGTGGTGCGCATGGCAGTCGAGGACATTGGCCTCGCCGACCCGCAGGCGCTCGTCATCACCAATGCCGCGAAGGACGCCTACGACTTCCTCGGCTCGCCGGAGGGCGAGCTCGCGATTGCGCAAGCGGTGCTCTATGTCGCGACGGCGCCGAAGTCGAATGCGGCCTATGTCGCATACGGCGCGGCGATGCGCGTCGCGAAGGAGGCGGGCTCGCTCCTGCCGCCCAAGCATATCCTCAACGCGCCGACAAAACTGATGAAGAGCGAAGGTTATGGGCGCGGCTACGCTTATGACCACGACGAAGAGGAAGCGTTCTCTGGGCAGAACTATTTTCCCGACGCGCTCGAGCGGCAGACCTTCTACGACCCGCCGGAGCGCGGCTTCGAGCGCGAGATCAGAAAACGCCTCGATTACTGGGCGAAAGCGCGCCGCGAGCGCAGGGGCGGGTAGAAGGTTTCTTGGCCGCGAGGCCTACTCAGTCTGTCATGCCCGCACCCGGGTCTGGCCTTTGGCCAGCCCGAGTACAGGCTCCAGCGGGCATCCAGTAATCCCAGTCTTCATTTCAATCGAGAGCGCACGGCGTACTGGGTCCCCGCCTTCGCGGGGACGACCGCGCGGGTTGGCACTTGCTCACGATACCGGCTTCGGCCCTCTGCGCGCCGCGAGGTAAACCCCGACCAGAATGAGGACGAAGCCGACGATGTGATAGAGGCGGATGCGCTCGCCCAGCAGGACGACCGCGAGCACCGCGCTGTAGAGCGGCGTCAGGTGCAGGAACGGGGCCGAGCGGTTGCCGCCGATCAGCGCCACGCCACGGTTCCAGGCGCCGTAAGCGAGGATGCTGGGGAAGATCGCGACATAGGCGACGGCGCCGGCGACGAGCCAGGACATCTCGAACCGTTGGCCGCGCGCCAGTTCCCAAAGCATGACCGGCGCGCCTTCGATGGCCGAGAACACAGCCAGCGTGAAGATGAAGGTGAGCCAATGAACCTGCGGCACGAACCGCAGATAGGCCGAATATATGCCCCAGCCGACGACGGTGCTGAGCATGAGAATGTCGCCGAAATTGAACCGGAAGTGCAGCGCCACGTCGAGGTCGAGCTGCGTCACGATGGCGAGCACGCCGACCATCGAGGTGGCGATGCCGACGATCTGGCGCGGCAGCAGGCGGTCCCCGAACAAGATGGCGCCGATGACCGCGATCGCCACGGGGCCAAGGGAATTGAGCACCGAGACGTTCAGCGCCGTCGTATAGTGCAAGCCGAGATATTGGAGGCCGGTGAACAGCGAGCCGCCGCAGAGGCTGAGGAGAAAGAAGACCTTCCAGTGCGCCTTGATCGCCGGCCAGTCATTGCGCACGTGCCGCCAGGCGAAAATCCCGAGGAGGAGCGCCGGAAACGTCCAGCGCAGCGTCGCGACGCCGAAAGGGGGCGCATGCTCGGCGAAGGCGCGGCCGAAGACGTGGTTGCCGGACCAGAACAGCGGCGCCAGGGCAAGCAGCAGATAGGGACGGTTGCCGATGCCGAACATGCTGTTTCGCGTGCGAAAGAAAGATAAACCAGGGTGACGGGAACGCACGCGGCGTCGGGGGCTCCGGCGAGGCGTCGGATCAAGGGACGACAAGCATCATGGTTCGAGACGCGAAGCAAGCGGCGCAGCCGTCCAAGCGCGGGACACAGCCGAGCAAAGCGCCGGCGGCCGCGACGCAGGGCGTCGGCGTTCAAACCGTGGACGTGACGCCGGACGAGGGCGGCATGCGCGTCGACCGCTTCCTCGAGGCGCGCTTTCCGGGGCTGTCGTTCTCCCACATCCAGCGGATCGTGCGTAAAGGCGAGCTGCGCGTCGACGGGCGCCGCGTCGATTCGAAAGCCCGGCTCGGCGTCGGGCAGAAGGTGCGCATTCCGCCGCTGCATCTCGATGCGCCGCGCGCCGTGTCGCCGCAAACCGAGGCGGCGCGAAAGACGCGCGCGTTCCTCGCCTCGATCACGCTCTATGAGGACGACGACGTGCTCGTCCTCAACAAGCCGATGGGGCTCGCGGTGCAGGGCGGCTCCGGGACGGTGAAGCATGTCGACGGCATGCTCGACGTCCTCAAGACGAAGGACGGGCAGCGCCCGCGCCTCGTGCATCGTCTCGACAAGGACACCGCTGGCTGCCTCCTCATCGCCAAGACGCGCTTTGCCGCCGCGGCGCTCGCGAAGAGTTTTCGCTCGCGCTCGGCGCGCAAGATCTACTGGGCGCTGGTCGCGGGCGTGCCGAAGCCGCGGCAGGGCCGCGTCTCGACCTACCTCGCGAAGGAGGAGGTCGAGCGCGACTCGTTCATGCGCGTCGCGAAGCATGGGGAGGAGGGCGCGAGTCACGCTGTCACCTACTACGCGGTGGTCGAGACGGCGGCGCAGCGCCTCGCCTGGATTTCGCTCAAGCCGGTGACCGGCCGCACGCACCAGCTGCGCGCGCATTGCGCGCATATCGAGCATCCGATCGTCGGTGACCCGAAATATTTTTCGATCGAGAACTGGCACCTGCCGGGCGGCTTGCAGAACAAGCTGCACCTTCTCGCGCGCCGCATCGTCATTCCGCATCCGCGCGGCGGCACGATCGATGCGACGGCGCCGCTGCCGCCGCATATGCAGCAATCCTGGAACCTGCTCGGCTTCGACGCCGGGCGCTTCGACCCGATCGTCAACGCGCCGGAGGAGTAGGCTGTCATTCCGGATTGCCGCACTCGGATCGGCGCTCCGCGCCGTCCGAGCACAGGCTCCGCGGCAAGTCCGGAATCCATACGCCGCAGCAGGGGTTATGGATTCCGGGCTCGCGGCCTATAGCCGCGCCCCGGAATGACACGATGGATATCACGGCACTTTGTTCCGCGTTGCGCGTTCAATGAAAATTGGTCAGAGGTTGTGAGGATGCCATTGCGTGCGAAAGTCGCAGCTGCATTGCTCGTTGTCACGACGACAACGGCATTGGCGCAGCCGGTGCCGCCGGTCGGGCCGCCCATTCCGCCGGAT
>JBFWXB010000055.1:0-26495 GCA_050187875.1 Variibacter sp. | reverse complement strand
CTGGGTCCCCGCTTTCCCGGGGACGAGTGATGACATTCAGAGCGCAACATGCCGCCTGACCATCCGACGAGCCTTGGGGAGAGCATCGCGCGGGGCTTACGCGGGCGCTGTCCGCGCTGTGGCGAGGGTGCGCTGTTTCATCACTTCCTGCAGGTGCGGCCGCGCTGCGAGCGCTGCGGGCTTGACCTCGCGTTCGCCGATGCGGGCGACGGTCCCGCGGTCTTCGTGATCCTCATCGCGGGCTTTATCGTCGCCGGCGCGGCGCTCGTCACCGAAGTGAAATATGCGCCGCCGCTCTGGGTCCACGCGCTCCTGTGGGCGCCGCTCGCGGTCCTTGTCTGCGTCGGCCCGCTGCGTCCCCTGAAGGGCCTGATGATCGCCCTGCAGCATCGCTTCCAGGCTGCGGAAGGCCGTCTGCACGGCCGCGAGGATGCATGAACGCGGCGACGTCTACCCGCCACCGGCCCTGGGCCTCGGTTCTGCTCCTCGGCTTGTTCGTGACGATCATCGTCGCCATCTTGGCGGGCCTCGGCGTCTGGCAGGTTGAGCGCAAGGCCGAGAAGGAGGCGCTGCTCGCCGCGCTCGACGCCAAGCTCTCCGCGCCACCCATGGCCTTGCCGCCGCGCGAGGCGTGGCCGCGTCTCGACAAGGCCGGCAACGAGTACCGCACGGTGAGCTTTCCGGCGGAGTTCCTGCATGAGCAGGAGGCGCGTGTTTACGGCGCCGCCTCCGCCTTTCGCCCGGATGTGTCGGGCCCCGGCTATTGGATATTCACGCCCGCGCGGCTTCTCGGCGGCAGCGTCGTGATCGTCAATCGCGGCTTCGTGCCGGATGGCCTGCAGGAGCCTAAGAGCCGCGCGCAAGGGCAGGTGAGGGGCGTGGTCGAGATGACCGGCGCCCTGCGTTGGCCCGAGGCCCGCGGCGAGTTCGCGCCGAAGGACGATCCCGACCATAACCTCTGGTACACGCGCGACCTCGAGGGGATGGCGAAAGCGAAGGGCTGGGGAACGATCGCGCCGTTCTATGTCGAGCTCGCGACGCCCGTCCCTCCGGGCGGTTTTCCCAAGCCCGGCGTGCTGAAACCGACATTGCCCAACAACCACCTGCAATACGCGATCACCTGGTTTGGTCTTGCCCTCGTGTTCGCTCTTGCCTTCTTCGCCTGGGCAGGCTCGCGCCTGCGGCGGCCGCGCCAGGAGCGCCGCGAGCCGGGGTTCTGACGGGGGCCCCCTGAAAGGGGAGGTCGGACGGCGAAGCCGTCCGGGTGGGGGTCGTGGGTGCCAAGACGAGGACGACCCCCACCCCGACCCTCCCCTTTTTAGGGGGAGGGAGAAAGCTGGCTGGGGGAGGTGGCGACTTGCCTCGCGCTCCCTTCCTTGTGCCGCCGCCCGCCAGCCACTAGGTTCGCCCGAGCTTCCTCAGGGAATTCCCCGTGCGCTACATTTCCACCCGCGGCGACTCCCCGCCGCTCGGCTTTGCCGACGCGACCCTTGCCGGCCTGGCCCGCGATGGCGGGCTCTATGTGCCTGATTCTTGGCCTGTTTTCTCCGCCGAGGCGATCGCGGCGCTGGCCGGCCGGCCCTACGCCGAGGTCGCCTGCCGGGTGATCCGCCCCTTCGTCGGGGGCGAGGTCTCGGACGCCGATCTCGCCCGCATGGCGCAGGATGCGTACGGCACGTTCCGCCATCCGGCGATCACCCCGCTCGTGCAGGTTGCGCCGAACCGTTTCGTCCTCGAGCTCTTTCACGGCCCGACGCTCGCGTTCAAGGACGTGGCGATGCAGCTTCTCTCGCGGCTGCTCGACCACATTCTCGAGTCGCGTGACGAACGGGCGACGCTCGTCGTTGCGACGTCGGGCGATACCGGCGGCGCGGCGGTCGAAGCCTTCCGCGGCGCGAAGCGCGTGGACCTCGTGGCACTGTTTCCGAAAGGCCGCATCTCCGACGTGCAGCGCCGGATGATGACGACGCCGGACGATGCCAATGTCCACGCCGTCGCGATCGAAGGCACGTTCGATGACTGCCAGGCGATCGTGAAAGGGCTTTTCAATCATCACGCCTTCCGCGATCGTGTGCGCCTCTCCGGCGTCAATTCGATCAACTGGGCGCGCGTGGTCGCGCAGGTCGTCTACTACTTCACCGCCGCCGTCGCGCTCGGCGCGCCGCATCGGCGCGTCGCCTTCACGGTGCCGACGGGAAACTTCGGCGACATCTTCGCCGGTTATGTGGCCGCGCGCATGGGCCTGCCGATCGAGCGGCTGACGATCGCGACGAATGCCAACGACATCCTCGCTCGCACGCTCGCGACAGGCACCTACGAGCTGCGCGAGGTGATCGCGACCGCCTCGCCCTCGATGGACATTCAGGTGTCCTCGAATTTCGAGCGGCTGTTGTTCGATGCTTATGGCCGCGACGCCAGCAAGGTGCGCGCCCTGATGGGTTCGCTCGCGCAATCGCAGCGCTTCACGATCGCGCCGGCGGCGCTCGAGGCGATCCGCGCGCAGTTCACCGCCGACCGCGCCGACGAGGACGAAACCGCATCCATGATCCGCACCATGCGCAAGGAGGCAGGCTATCTCGCCGACCCGCACACCGCGGTTGCGCTTGCGGTTGCGGAAAAGGAGAGCGCCGATCCGAATGTGCCGATGGTCGTCCTCTCGACCGCGCATCCAGCGAAGTTCCCTGACGCGGTCGAAGCGGCATGCGGCGTGCATCCCGTGCTTCCTGACTGGCTCGCCGATCTGCCGCGCCGTCCCGAGCGCATGCAAGTCTTGCCGGCCGATCGTGCCGCCGTCGAACGTCTCATCCTTGCGGCCTCGCGCGCCGCGCAAGCAGGAGCTGCAGCATGACTGTCGAGGTGACGCGCCTCCCATCCGGTCTGACGGTCGTCACCGAGAATATGCCGCGGCTGGAGACGGCCGCGCTCGGCGTTTGGGTGCAGGCCGGCAGCCGTGACGAGCAGCCCGACGAGCACGGCATTTCGCATTTGCTCGAGCACATGGCGTTCAAGGGTACGACGCGGCGCAATGCGCGCCAGATCGCCGAAACGATCGAGGCGGTCGGTGGCGATCTCAATGCCGCGACCAGCGTCGAGACGACGGCCTATTACGCGCGCATGCTCAAAGCTGACGTGCCGCTCGCGCTTGACGTGCTCGCCGACATCCTCTCCGACCCGACCTTCGAGGAGAGCGAGCTCACGCGCGAGAAGAACGTCATCGTGCAGGAGATCGGCGCTTGTGACGACACGCCGGACGATCTCGTGTTCGACCTTCTCCAGGCGAAGGCGTTTCCGAACCAGTCGGTCGGCCGGCCGATTCTCGGCACGCCGGAGACGGTGCGCGCTTTCAGCGCCAGGAATCTGCGCACTTATCTCGCGCGCAATTACCGCGCGCCGGATATGATCGTCGGCGCGGCTGGCGCCGTCGACCACGCGGCGATCGTCGAGGATGTCTCGAAGCGCTTCGCGTCGTTCATCGGCCCCGAAGGGCCGCTGCCCGAAAAAGCGCGCTTCCAGGGCGGCGCCAAGGTGCAGAAGCGCGATCTCGAGCAGGTCCATATCGCGCTGGCGATGGAAGGTCTGCCGCAGAAGCACGAGGATCTTTTCAGCCTGTCGATTTTCACCAACGTGCTTGGCGGCGGCATGTCCTCGCGCCTCTTTCAGGAGGTGCGCGAGCAGCGCGGGCTTTGCTACACGATCTATGCCTTCCACTCGCCCTACACTGACACCGGCATGTTCGGGCTTTACGCGGGCACCGACGCGAACGACGCGCAGGAACTGATGAAGGTCGTGATCGACGAGATCGCGACGACCGCGGAAACCATCACCGAGACCGAGGTCAACCGCGCCAAGGCGCAGATGAAGGCGGGCTTGCTGATGGGTATGGAAAGCTGCAGCTCGCGCGCCGAGCAGCTGGCGCGCCAGATGCTCTCCTATGGCCGGCCCCTGCCGGCTGCCGAGCTCGTTGCCAAGATCGACGGGGTGACGGTCGAGAGCGCCCGCGTCGCCGGACGCGCGCTGCTCGCGCGTAGCCGGCCCGCCATCGCAGTTCTCGGACCCGGTTCGGGACTTGAAAGGGCGGCGACGATCGCGGAAAGTCTCGGACGCCGCGCGGCCTGACCGCGCGGCGGCGCCGTTCGCGCCGCAGCTCTGTAGCGTCCACGCCGATGGCTCTTTTTCGCACGGTCAGCTTCGCCGAATCCCTCCCGACGGTGGAGGGTGAGGGCATCATCATGCGCGCGCCCATCATGAGCGACTTCATGGAATGGGCGACGCTGCGCAACCTCAGCCGCGGCTTCCTCACCCCCTGGGAGCCGACCTGGCCGGCGGATGACCTCACGCGGAGCGCCTATCGCCGCCGCATCCGGCGCTATGCGGAAGACATCCGCATGGACCAGTCCTACGCCTTCTTCCTCTTCCGCAAGAGCGATAGCGTGCTGATCGGCGGCCTCACCATCGCCAATGTGCGCCGTGGCGTCGCTCAGGCGGGGAGCCTCGGGTATTGGATGGGGGCGCCTTATGCCGGGCAGGGGTATATGACGGCGGCGGTGCGCGCGATCGCGCGCTTCTCCTTCAGCAGCCTGCGGCTGCACCGGCTGGAAGCGGCCTGCATCCCGACCAATACGCCATCGGTACGGCTCCTGGAGAAGACCGGCTTCAAGCGCGAGGGTCTCGCGCGGCAATATCTCTGCATCGACGGCATCTGGCAGGACCATCTGCTGTTCGCCCGTCTCGACAGCGACGGTCACGCTTGAGCGGCCGCCGTTTTTTCGTCAGATCGTTTTTTGTATGCTGCGCCTGCACAGGGCTGGTTCGTCCAAGCGGTGCAGGGGGAGACGCGATTGCGATGCGAAGGGTTATGACGTGAAGCTTTGGATGACTTCAAAGGCGCTGCGCCCGCTCGGCATGGCCGCCACGGTGGCGATCGGGCTTGGCGCGGCGACCGCGCCCGCGACGGCGCAGCTCGACTCGTTCTTCGACAAGATGAAGGGCATGTTCGGCGCTGACGAGAAGCCGCAGCCGCCGGCGCAGCAACCGAAGGCCCCGGAAGGCGAGCCGCCGTGCCCGACCGTCGATATCCGCAACGGCGCCTCGACGCTGACCACCTATGGCAGCGCCGAACAGGCGGCGACCAATGTGCGCTATCAGGCGACCTTCGCGCAGACGGCGCGCGAATGTCACACACTCGGCGGCACCATGACGGTGAAGCTTGGCGTGCGCGGGCGCATCATCCTCGGGCCCCTGGGCGGCCCGGGGCAGATCACGGTCCCGCTTCGCATCGCGCTGGTGAAGGAAGGGCCCGAGCCGAAGACACTGTTGAGCAAGTTCCATCAGGTGCCGGTGACGATCCCGCCGAACGACACCAACGTGTCGTTCACCTATGTCGATCCGGAGCTGACTTTTCCAGTCGTCGCGAAGGACGATATGGAAGCCTACATTTTCTATGTCGGTTTCGACGAGCAGGGCATGAAGGAGCCGCGCAAGCCGGCGAAAAAGCCCCGCACGAAAAAACCGACAGGTTGACTTGAGCGGGGGGGCCAATAGGATCGCCCCCCAATCAGACGAATCCTGCGGGAGAGACCGGGGAGGGCGCAGCCCGAAACCGGAGCCGAAGGCGCAACCGCCCCGGAAACGCTCAGGCAAAAGGACCGCAGGATGATGAGCCTCTGGAAAGAAGCCGCGCGCTGACTGCGTTCGGCTCACCGACGGAGTAAGCCGCGCGCGTCGCGGTGAAATCTCTCAGGTTCCGTGACAGAGGGGGCCTCGACGGGCAATGGCGCCCGGCGAAGTCTCGTACACGGAGCCCGCGATGAGCGAAGCCCAATCGTCCGACGCCAATTCCCCGCTCGCGGTGACGCCGCTGCACGCCCTGCATCTGCGCCTCGGCGCGCGCATGGTGCCGTTCGCCGGTTACGATATGCCGGTGCAGTATCGCGACGGCATTCTCGCCGAGCACAACCATACGCGCAGCGCCGCCGGCCTGTTCGACGTCTCGCATATGGGCCAGGCCTTCCTCACCGGCCCCGATCACGAAACCACCGCGCGCGCGCTCGAGGCGCTGGTGCCGGCCGACATCGTCAATCTCGGCCACGGCAAGCAGCGCTACACGCAGCTTCTCAATACGGAAGGCGGCATCCTCGACGATCTCATGGTGACGCGCTCGTCAGACCCGGACGAAGACGGCGTGCTGATGCTGATCGTCAATGCCGCCTGCAAGCATCAGGATTATGCGCATATCGAGGCGCATCTGCCCGCTAACGTGAAGCTCCTTCGCGCCGACCATCGCGCGCTGGTCGCGCTGCAGGGGCCGAAGGCCGCCGAGGTCCTCGCGCGCCATGCGCCCGATGTCGCCGATATGGCCTTCATGACGGCGAAGAGCACGAAGATCGCCGGCATCGACGCGCATGTGAGCCGCTCCGGCTACACCGGCGAGGACGGCTACGAGATTTCGGTGAAAGGCGCGAAGGTCGCGGAACTTGCGGAACTGCTGCTGCGCGAGCCGGAGGTGAAGCCGATCGGCCTCGGCGCGCGCGACTCGCTGCGCCTCGAAGCCGGGCTCTGTCTTTACGGGCACGACATCGACACGACGACCTCGCCGGTCGAGGCGGGACTCACCTGGTCGATCCAGAAGCGCCGCCGCACGGAAGGCGGCTTTCCTGGCGATGCGCGCATCAAGGGCGAGTTCGCGAATGGCCCCGCGCGCGTGCGTGTCGGCCTCCTCCCGGAGGGCCGTGCGCCGGCGCGCGAAGGCACGGAAATCCGCGCGAACGACGGCAGCGTCATCGGCGCTGTCACGTCCGGCGGCTTCGGCCCGACCGTCGGCGGCCCCGTCGCCATGGGTTACGTCAAGCGCGGCTTCGCGGACATTGGCACGCCTGTCGTGCTCGTGGTGCGCGGGAAGGAACTCGCGGCGAAGGTGGCTTCAATGCCGTTCGCGCCGCATCGCTATCGCAAAGGATGATCGCGCCTGAGAGCGCAGGGAGGCACCACGATGAGGATGCGTTATACGAAAGATCATGAATGGGTAACGGTCGACGGCAATGTCGCGACTGTCGGCATCACCGACTACGCTCAGCAGCAGCTGGGCGACGTCGTGTTCGTCGAGCTGCCGGCCGTCGGCAAGAAGCTGACCAAGAACGGCGAGGCCGCGGTCGTCGAATCCGTGAAGGCGGCGAGCGAAGTCTATGCGCCGCTTGCCGGCGAGGTCGTCGAGGTCAACGCCGCGCTCGAAGGCGCGCCGGCGACGGTGAACGAGGACGCGCAGGGCAAGGGCTGGTTCATGAAGCTCAAGCTCGACAACCCGGCCGACGTCAACGAGCTGATGGACGAGGCGGCGTACAAAGAATTTCTCGCAACGCTGGCGTGATGGTGGTGCGGAAGCGCTTCCACACATTCGGTGTCATGCCCGGCTCTCTCTGGTGTCGTCCCCACGAAGGCGGGGACCCAGTACGCCCAGTCTCGCGACCAAAAGCGATGCAGGGGTTACTGGATTCCCGCTTTCGCGGGAATGACAGAGAGGGTGGTGCGCCATGACCCACGAATACAACGCGACGATCGTGTGGGCGCGCGGCGACGCCGCGTTCACCGACAATCGCTACAGCCGCGGCCACACGTGGAAGTTCGACGGCCTCGAAGTCCCCGGCTCGTCGGCGCCGTCGAGCGTTCGGCTTCCTTACTCCGTCGCGGAAGCCGTCGACCCGGAGGAGGCGCTCGTCGCCGCCGTGTCGAGCTGCCACATGCTCTTCTTCCTTGCCTTCGCGGCGAAGGAGGGTTTCGTCGTCGACCGCTATGAGGACGCCGCGCATGGCGTCATGACCAAGAACGAGAACGGCAAGCTCTACGTTTCCACGATCACGCTCAACCCGGCCGTGACGTTCAGCGGCGCCAAGCGCCCGACGCAAGCCGACATCGATACGCTGCACCATCGCTCTCACGAGGAATGCTTCATCGCCAATTCCGTGAAGAGCGAGATCGTCGTCAACCCCACATTTTCGTTCGCTTGAGAGGCCAAACGGATGCGTTACCTGCCGCTCACTCCCGAAGACCGCACTGAGATGCTGGCGCGCATCGGCGTCGGCAGCATCGACGATCTTTTCGTCGGCGTGCCGCGCGACAAGGCGCTGCGCAAGCTGCCCGATCTGCCGCTCAGCAAGAGCGAGATCGAGGTCGAGCGCACGCTTGGCCGCATGGCGAGCAAGAACGTCGCGGCGGGTTCCGTGCCGTTTTTCGTCGGCGCCGGTGCCTATAAGCACCATGTGCCGGCGAGCGTCGATCACCTGATCCAGCGCTCGGAGTTCCTCACCTCCTACACGCCGTATCAGCCCGAGATCGCGCAAGGCACGCTGCAATATCTCTTCGAGTTCCAGACGCAGGTGGCGATGCTGACCGCGATGGATGTCGCCAACGCCTCGATGTACGACGGCTCGACGGCGGCCGCCGAAGCCGTGCTGATGGCGCATCGCGTAACGAAACGGAAGAAAGCGCTGCTCAGCGGCAATCTGCACCCGCACTACGCCGAGACGATCGAGACGGTGTCGCGCCTCGCCGGCGACGAGGTGGTCATGCCGGCGCCGCACGGTGCGGCGGAGGATCTTACAGACAAGATCGACAACACGGTCTCCTGCGTCGTCGTGCAGAACCCGGATGTGTTCGGGCAGGTGCGCGACCTGCGGCCTTTGGCCGAAAAGGTGCACGCCGCCGGCGCGCTGCTCATCGTCGTCTTCACCGAGGTCGTGTCGCTCGGCCTCGTCACGCCGCCCGGCGACATGGGCGCGGACATCGTCGTCGGCGAGGGACAGTCGATCGGCAATTCGCTCAATTTCGGCGGCCCCTATATCGGCCTCTTCGCGACCAAGCAGAAATACGTGCGCCAGATGCCCGGCCGCCTCGCCGGCGAGACCGTCGACGCGGAAGGCCGCCGTGGCTTCGTGCTCACGCTCTCGACGCGCGAGCAGCACATCCGCCGCGAGAAGGCGACCTCGAACATCTGCACCAATTCCGGCCTCTGCACGCTCGCCTTCACGATCCACATGACGCTGCTCGGCGAAGCGGGCCTGCGTAGGCTCGCGCGCGTCAATCACGCCAACGCGGTCGCGCTTGCCGACGCGCTCGGCAAAGTGAAGGGCGTGAGCGTCCTCAACGACACATTCTTCAATGAATTCACGATCCGCGTGCCAGGCGATGCGAGCGCGGTCATCGAAAAGCTTGCGAAGAAGGACGTGCTCGGCGGCGTGCCGGGGCCAAGGCTATGGCCCGGCAATCCCGACATGCGCGACCTCATCATCGTCGCATCGACCGAAGTGAACACCGACGAAGACCGCGCCGCCTACGTCGCCGCGCTGCAGGAGGTGCTGTCGTGATGGTCAGGAATACACGGACGCTTGTTCCGGGTAGGAGCGCGCTCCCTCTCCCGCTTGCGGGGGAGGGTTGGGGAGGGGGGGGGGGCCCCCGCCCCCCCTCCCGACGAGCAGCGCTCGTCGACCACCCCCGCAAGCGGGAGAGGTGACAACCGAGAGCCCCTGCCGAGTCTCGCAAGGAACGTCATCATGCTGAACCGACAAGGCCGTCCGACCGAAGCCGGGAGCGCGGAAGGCACCGCGCATGAGACCTTCACCGGCAACCGCGCGCTGCAGGTCGAGGAGGCGCTGATCTTCGAGGTCGGCCGCCCGGAAGTCACCGGCGTCGATCTCGACGAGCCGGCGAAGGTCTCCTCGCGCCTTGGCGGGCTCGAGCGCAAGGCGCCGATCGGCCTTCCCGGCCTCACCGAGCCGGAGACGATGCGCCACTATGTGCGGCTCTCGCAAAAGAACTACGGCATCGATACCGGGCTCTTCCCGCTCGGTTCCTGCACGATGAAGCATAATCCGCGTATCAACGAGAAGATGGCGCGGCTCCCTGGCTTCGGCGACGTGCATCCGCTGCAGCCGCTCTCGACCGTTCCCGGCGCGCTCGAACTCATCGCCGAGCTTGGCCGCTGGCTGCGTGAGCTCACCGGCATGCCGGCGGTCGCGATGACGCCGAAGGCCGGCGCGCATGGCGAGATGTGCGGCATGATGGCGATCAAGTCGGCGCTTGCCGCGCGCGGTGAGAAGCGCACGAAGGTGATCGTTCCCGATTCCGCGCACGGCACCAACCCGGCGACCGCGGCGCTGCTCGGCTATCAGGTCGAGGGCTTTCCCGCGCGCGCGGACGGCACGGTCGACGCGGAGGAGGTGAAACGGCACCTCTCGGAAGACGTCGCCGCGATTATGCTGACCAATCCGAACACCTGCGGGCTCTTCGAGCGCGACGTCGTCGCCATCGCCAAGGCGGTGCACGACGTCGGCGGCTACTTCTATGCGGATGGTGCGAACTTCAACGCGATCGTCGGCAAGGTCCGGCCGGGCGACCTCGGTGTCGACGCCATGCATATCAACCTGCACAAGACGTTCTCGACGCCACATGGCGGCGGCGGGCCGGGCGCGGGCCCGGTCGTCCTTTCGGACGCACTCGCGCCGTTCATGCCGGTGCCTTACGTCATCGCCGACAAGAATGGCGTGCGCTTCGTCGAGCACCTCTCGGAAGCGGAGGAGGGCGCAAAGCCGTTCGGGCGCATGTGTGCGTTCCACGGCCAGATGGGCATGTTCTCGCGCGCCATGAGCTACATGCTCGCCCACGGCGCCGACGGCATGCGTCAGGCGTCGGAAGATGCGGTGCTCAGCGCCAATTATATTCGCGCCTCGCTCGGCGATGTGATGTCGCTGCCGTTCGGCGATCAGCCCTGTATGCACGAGGCGCTGTTCGACGATCACTGGCTCGAAGGCACCGGCGTCACCACGCTCGACTTCGCCAAGGCGATGATCGACGAGGGCTATCATCCGATGACGATGTATTTCCCGCTCGTCGTCCACGGCGCGATGCTGATCGAGCCGACGGAATCGGAGAGCAAGGCCTCGCTCGATCTCTTCATCGCCGCGCTGCGCGATCTTGCGATGGCGGCGAAGAAGGGCAACACCACGCGCTTCACCGGCGCGCCCTATCATGCGCCGCGCCGCCGCCTTGACGAGACGCGCGCTGCCCGCGCGCCGGTGCTGCGCTGGATGCCACCGGTCTCGCAAAGCGAAGCGGCGGAGTAGGGATCATCCCTCCCCTGAAGGGGGAGGGTGGTCGCCGAGAAAGTCGTCATGCCCGGGCTTGACCCGGGCATCCATCAATTTTCTTCGCAAGAAGATGGATTGCCGGGTCAAGCCCGGCAATGACGATCAGTCTGCTGGCGCCTCACAGCTCCATCGTCATGCCGAGCGGGTAGTAGCGGAAGCCGTCGCCCTGCTTCGCGACGTGGCCGATGCCGGGCCACGCGAAGTGATAGGCGAGGAGCGGGATCTTCTTGTCTGCCAGCATCGTGAGGTTCTTCAAACGCGACTGCGCCGACTGCTTCGGGTCGGTGTCGTATTTGAACTCGGTCAGGGGCTTCTCGAGCAACAGTACCGGATGGTGCGAGAGGTCGCCGATATAGGCGAGTTGCTTGCCGGCGGATTCGATCACGAAGATCGTGTGCCCGACGGTGTGTCCCGGCGCGTGGATCGCGTGCACGCCGGGCAGGAACTCCTGTCCGTCTTTGAAGAAGTGCATCTTGTCGCGGTTCGGCGTCAGGTTGCGCCGCGCCTGCGTGAGGAAGTCGCCGAACGCCTTCGGTACCTTGTTCTCGTCGGTCCAGTAATCGTAGTCGGCCTGCATGATGTAGTACTGGGCGTTCGGGAAGTTCGGCTTGCCTTCGGCGTTCATGTTCCCGCCGCAGTGGTCGATATGCGCGTGGCTCATCACCACCGCGTCGATCGTCGCGGGATCGATGCCGGACTGCTTGATGCTGTTCATCAGCTTGCCGGTCGTCGGGCCGAAGTTCTTCATCAGGCCCATACCGGTGTCGAACAGGATCGTGCGCTCGCCCATGTTGACGATGAGCGCGTTCTGCTCGAGCACCGCATTTGCCTTCGGCAGGAAGTTGTCGGCGAGCTGGCGGTCCATCTCTTCCGCCGCGATGTTGACGAAGTTGGCATGCGGATCGCCGAGCGGCAGCGTGCCGTCGGAGACGATCGTGCCTTCCGCGTCACCGAGCTTGAAGCGATAGAAGTAGGGCGCCTGGGTGCCGAGCATCGGCCCCTTGGCTTGCGCCGGTCCCGCGAAAACGCCGGTGAGCGCCGCCGCGCCGAGTGCCGAGCCGCCTGCCAGCAGCTGCCGCCGTGACAGTGAGAATGCGTCTGACATCTTGAGCCTCCCTGATGCCCCGGTGCGTTGGTGCACCCTTGTGAGGAAAGCGTAGTCTTCGAGTGCGACGGCACAGAATGCGCGCCGCGCGGATCAGCATGGCGAAACCGGAATTCGACGCGCAAGCATGGCAATGAAGCTGACATAAAAGCGGCCGCGTGAGCGGCCGGTTTTCTGTCTGGCGGCGTTGCAGGCCAACGCCGATTGTCTTGGAAGCCGCGAGAGTTAGTTGAGCTTCGCCTTCACATCGGCGATGCCGCGCGCAATGAGGTCGTCACCGACCTTGCCCTTGGTGTTCTGCGCCAAAATGTCGCTGGCGGCAGTCACGGCGGCGTCGGCCGCCGCGGCGCGCACGTCGGCCAAAGCCTGCGCTTCCGCCTGTGCGATCTTCGCCTCCGCCATCTTGGTGCGGCGCGCGACGAACTCGTCCATCTTCGCGTGCATCTCGTGCGCATAGCGCTCGGCTTCCGCCCGCGCGCCTTCGATCAGCGTCTTGGCCTCGCTCTCGGCTTCCGTTTGCTTCGCTCTGTATTCGGCGACGAGCTTTTGCGCCTCTTCCTTCAGCCGGCGCGCTTCGTTGAGCTCCGCCTCGATGCGCGTACGACGCTCATCGAGGGCAGCGAACGCCTGCTTGTGCACCTCGAAATAGATCAGCACCAGGACGAAGAGGATCGTGGCGACCGCGACCCAGAATTCGGCTTCGAACATCGTCTTGATCCTCAGCGCTTGAGCGCGTTCTCGACGGCCTGGGCGACGGCGCCGTCGGCCGGCGCCGTTCCGATCAGCCGCTCGACAATCGCCTTCGTCGCATCAACGGCGACGCCGCGGACATTGTTCATCGCCGAGGCCTTGGTCGCGGCGATCGTCTTCTCGGCGTCCGCGAGCTGCGTGTTGAGCTTGCTTTCGAGCGCCTTGCGGTTCGTTTCCGCTTCACTCATCAGCTTGTCGCGGGTCTCGTTCGCAATCGCCTGCGCGCGGTTGCGCGCGTCGGCGAGCGCCTTCTCATAGGCTGCGCCGGCGGCCTCGGACTCTTGCCGATGGCGCTCCGCCTCCGCCAGGTCGCCGGCGATGCGGTCGCGGCGCGCCTGCAGGATCGAGCTGACGCGCGGCAGCGCGACCTTCGCCATCAGCGCGTAGAGCGCGACAAAGGCGATCACGAGCCAGACGAGCTGCGACGCAAAAGTCTGCTGGTCGAACGGCGGGAACGTTTTCGGCCCGTGTTCGCCCGGCACTGCGGTGTGCGAATTGGTCTCAGCCATCAATGACTCCAGCGGCCCGCTTCTTCGTCATTGCCGGGCATAGCCCGTCGAAGACGGGCGTGAACGCCCTTTTGACCCGGCAATCCATCAACGAATCAAGAAACTTTTGCGATGGATGCGCGGGTCAAGTCCGCGCATGACGAACCGAGTGGCGATGATCAGAGCGCGAAGAGAAGCAGCAGTGCGATCAGCAGCGAGAAGATGCCGAGCGCTTCCGTCACGGCGAAGCCGAAGATCAGGTTGCCGAACTGGCCCTGGGCAGCCGAGGGGTTGCGCAGCGCGGCAGCGAGATAGTGGCCGAAGATCGAGCCCACGCCGACGCCGGCGCCGCCCATTCCAATGCAGGCAATGCCAGCGCCGATGTACTTCGCGGCGATCGGGTCCATAGGAAAACTCCTTTTCGAGGTTTGCTGGATTCTGAGGATGGGCCGGTGTGGATCAGTGGCCCGGGTGGATGGCATCGTTGAGATAGATGCAGGTCAGGATCGCGAACACATAGGCTTGCAGGAACGCGACCAGGAGCTCGAGCGCGGTGAGCGCGACCGTCATGCCGAGCGGCAGGACGGCGCCAAGCCATCCGCCGATGCCGAAGGCGCCGAGCATCACGACGAAGCCGGCGAACACTTTCAGCGTGATGTGGCCCGCGAGCACGTTCGCGAAAAGTCGCACGCTGTGCGAGATCGGCCGCGACAGGAACGACATGATCTCGATGAACACGATCAGCGGCAGGATGTAGATCGGGATGCCGCTCGGCACGAACAGCTTGAAGAAGCGCAAGCCGTTATGCGCGAGGCCGTAGATGATGACGGTGAAGAAAACGAGGAGGGCAAGGGCTGCGGTGACGATGATATGGCTCGTCACGGCGAAGCCAGCGAGCGGCAGCATGCCCAGCACGTTGAGGAACAGAACGAACATGAAGATCGTGAACACGAACGGGAAGAAGCGCATCCCCTCCGTGCCGGCGGTACTTTTGATCATGTCCGCCACGAATTCGTAGGATACCTCGGCGAGCGACTGCGTGCGCCCGGGGACGAGGCTGCGGCTCGCGGTCGCCGCGATCATGAGGAGCGCGATGCCGACGACGGCGATCCCCATGAACAGCGCTGAATTGGTGAAAGCGATCTCGTGGCCGCCGATCGTGCCGAGCGGGAAAATCTTGTTGATCTGGAATTGGTGGATCGGGTCGGCAGCCATGACCGGATCGGTCCTCGTCGACAATGCGGGTCTTGATCCCGCTGGGGTGGTGCGGCGTCGCCGCGGAAACTTAAATCCTGCGCGAGGGAATGACCCCCGCCGAACGCATCACCGTGAGCACGCCGCCGGCGAAGCCGAACAAGAGAAACACGATGAAGCCCCAGGGCGAACTACCAACGAGGTAGTCGAACCCCAGGCCGAGCCCGGCCCCAACGATCACGCCGCCGACCAATTCGGCCGAAAGCCGAAGGCCGCGCGCCATCGCCGAGGGATCGGCTTGTCCACGCGTACCGGATGGAGGCTCGACCGGCCGACCAACGCCTGCCCGGCCTAGCCCCTCACCGAGATGCCGGAGCCTCGCGGAAAGAGCAGCCTCCTCGGCCGACGGAACATTCGGTTGCTCGTCCTTGCGTGGGTCGTCTGGCATGCGTCCCGACACCCGCAAAACCGAAGAAAACCAAGCGTCTTCGCCGCCCCCAAAGGCCGCGCGGACCATACTGATGGGGGTATAGGCTGTCAAGAAATCGCGAGCGCCTCTTAAGCGCTTGAGGATGCTGGTAAAAGCGGCGTTTGCGCGGTTCTGCCGCAGGGTGTGGTATCGGCTCTCCACATCTCTTCGCAGCACTGCGAACATGCCATGGCCGGTTGCGGCCTCCGGTGCATCAGAGAAGGAACCCGGGACATGCCCGACCTTGTCGTCCACGCATGAGCGCGCCGCTCACCTTGCGCGATGCCCGCCGTGAGGAGATGCCCGCGATTGTCGACATGCTCGCCGACGACATCCTCGGCGGCGGGCGTGAGCGCGCCGACGAGCTTGCGCCGTATTACGACGCCTTCGATGCCATCGCGTGCGACCCCAACAACCGCCTGCTGGTCGCCGAGATCGGCGGCGCGATCGCCGGCTGTCTGCAGCTCACTTTCATCCCCGGGCTTTCGCGCCGCGCCGCGTGGCGCGCGCAGATCGAAAGCGTGCGGATCGCCGCCAAAGCCCGCGGCGGTGGCTTCGGCCGGCGCATGATCGAAGCCGCGATCGATCTCGCCCGCGCGCGCCAATGCGCGATCGTGCAGCTCACAAGCGACAAGAAGCGCACCGACGCGCTGCGCTTCTACGAAAGCCTCGGCTTCGTCGCGAGCCACGAGGGCATGAAGCTGGCGCTGGAGTGATGGCGATGAGTCCGTTGGCGACAGGCTTGACCCGCATTACCGTTTGACGCTTCAAATTTCGCAAGCGACGGCCGCGACAAAGGCGCTGACCCATGACGAAGATCGACCGGCAAGCGGCTTATTCGGGCACGAAGGAGGTCGCGCCGGCGCTGCGTTTCGATGTTGCGGCACTCGAAGCCTACCTTGCGGTGCACGTGCGCGGCTTCGCCGGACCGCTCGCGGTTCGACAATTCCGCGGCGGCCAGTCGAACCCCACCTATGTCCTCGACACGCCGGCGCGCCGTTACGTGCTGCGCCGCAAGCCGCCGGGAAAGCTGCTCCCCTCCGCGCACGCCGTCGATCGCGAGTTCCGCGTCATCAGTGCGCTGCATGCCGCCGGCTTTCCCGTCGCCGAGCCCTTCGCGTATTGCGCCGACGAGAGCGTGGTCGGCACGCCGTTCTACGTCATGGGCTTCGTCGAAGGCCGCGTGATCTGGGAGCCAGGGATGCCGGGCGCGACGCCGGATGACCGCCGCGCCGTGTTCGACGTGATGAACGCGACGCTGGCGCGGCTGCACAATTTCGATCCCGCGGCGATCGGGCTTGGCGACTTCGGCCGCGGCGAGAATTACATCCGGCGCCAGGTCGATCGCTGGTCGAAACAATATCGCGCGTCGGAGACAGAGAAGATCGAGGAGATGGAGCAGCTGATCGCGTGGCTCCCGGCGCATCTGCCGCCTGCTTCTCCGGTGCGGCTCGTGCATGGCGACTATCGCCTCGACAACATCATCCTCGCGCCCGACGCGCCGCAGGTCCTCGCCGTGCTCGACTGGGAGCTCTCGACGCTCGGCGATCCGCTTGCCGATTTCACCTATCACCTCATGCAATGGTTCATGCCGCAGTCGGAAAGCGGCGCCGGCACGGCGACGCTTGTCGGGCTCGATCTCGATGTGCTCGGCATTCCCTCGCTTTCGGCCTATGTCGACGCTTACGTCGCGCGCACCGGGCTCGATCCGCGCGCTCATCTGCCCGTCTATCTCGCCTATAACTTCTTCCGCCTCGCCGCGATCCTGCAGGGCATCGTCGGCCGCGTGCGGGACGGCACGGCGACGAGCGACAACGCCCCGGGCCGCGCCGCGCTGGTGCAGCCGCTCGCCGAAGTCGGCTGGCGCTTCGCGCGCGAGGCCGGCGCGTGAAAGTGCGTGACGCCCACAGCGGGGGAGGGCGTCACGCCTAGGGCGCCGCAAGCCGGTCCCGCAAGCCGCGCACGGGCGGGCGACCGGCGCAGCTTCACGCTCGCGCTCGGCGGCGGCGGCGCGCGCGGCCTCGCGCATATCGCGATGCTGGAGGCGCTCGACGAGCTTGGCGCCAAGCCGCGCCTCATCGCCGGCAGCTCGATCGGCGCTGCGATCGGCGCAGCCTTTGCTGCGGGGATCAGCGGCAAGGATATCCGCCGTCACGTCGTTAGCCTGGTGCATGACCGCGGCGACGTGTTCCGCCGCATGATGGCGGCGCGAACCGGCGGCTTCGCCACGCTTCTGCGCGCGCCGCTCGGCAATCCCTTGCTCATCGATGCTGAGAAGTTCTGCGCGGCGTTCTTGCCGCCGGACATCCCCGAGACGTTCGAAGAGCTCGCTTTTCCGCTGCGCGTCGTCACGACGGATTATTACGGGCGCGTCGCCGTGGCGTTCGATTCGGGGCCGTTGCGCCCGGCGCTCGCGGCCTCGATGGCCGTGCCCGGTCTCGTGCGGCCGGTGCGCATCGGTGAGCGCGTTCTCGTCGACGGCGCGGCGGCCGACCCGCTACCGTTCGACGGTTTGCGCGGCCTCGCCGATTTCGTGGTCGCGATCGACACCTCGATCGGGCCGTCGGCGACCCGCGGCATACCGGAGCCTTGGGAAGCTTTGTTCTCTACCATTCAAATCATGGGGCACGCGCTGGTCGCTGAAAAGCTCAAGGCCGGCACGCCGGAGATCATCGTCCGGCCGAATGTCGGCGCCTTCCGCCTGCTCGATTTTCTCCAAGCGAGCGCGGTGCTGCGCGCCGCCGCACCGGCGAAGGAGGAACTGAAGGCGAAGCTCGCGGCGATGCTGCAGGGATGAGGTCCACGGGGTGTCGTCCCCGCGAAGGCGGGACCCAGTACGCCCTGTCTCTCGAATAAAATTAATGCAGGGGGTACTGGATGCCCGCCTTCGCGGGCATGACAGCCGAGAGGAACGCGCCGCCGCTTTCCTACTCCTTAAAATCGACACCCTGGAAAATGTGCCGGCCCAGCGGGTCCATCTTGAATCCCGTTACGCCTTTGCGCGTCGCCATGAAGACGACCGAATGCGCGATCGGCACCCATGGCGCCTCGCGGTGGAAGATGACCTGCGCCTCCTTGTAGAGGCGCTCGCGCGTGGCCTGGTCGGAGGTGACGCGCGCACGCGCGACGAGGGAATCGAAATCTTTGTCGCACCAGCGCGCGATGTTGTTGCCGCCGGGGCGCGTCGCGGTGCAGCCGAGCAGCACGTTGAGGAAATTGTCGGGGTCGCCGTTGTCGCCGGTCCAGCCAAACAGCGCCATCGACGGCTCGCCGGCCTGCAGGCGCGCGCGATAGCGCGTCCATTCGTCGGTGACGAGCCGCACGCGGATGCCGATCTTGGCGAGATCGGTCTGCACGAGCTCGGCGACGCGCTTGGCGTTCGGGTAGTACGGCCGGCTCACCGGCATGTACCAGAGGTCCGTCTCGAAGCCTTGCGGAAGGCCGGCCTCCTCGAGCAGCTTGCGCGCCGCTGCTGGGTCGTAGGCGTAATCCTTGATGGCGTCGTTGTAGGACCACAGCGTCGGCGGGATCGGGTTCTTCGCTGCCGCACCCGCGCCCTGATAGACGGCCTCGACGATCGTCGCCTTGTCGATCGCCATGTTGATGGCGCGGCGCACGCGCACGTCGTCGAACGGCTCGCGCGATGTGTTCATCGCAATGTAGCCGACGTTGAGCCCTTCCTGTTTCAGGAGCTCGACGGATGGATTCTTGTCGATCTCACCGATGTCGCCGGGGTCGGGATAAGCCATCACCTGGCATTCGCCGGCCTTGAGCTTGGTGAGCCGGATGAGGGGATTGGGCGTGATCGAAAAGACGAGCGTGTCGATCGGCTGGCGGCCGCCCCAATAGTCGGCGAAGGCGCGGTAGCGCACTGCGATCTCCTTCTGGAAGCCGGCGAACATGAACGGCCCGGTGCCGATCGGCTCCTGGTCGACCCGCTCCGGCGTTCCCGCCTTGAGCATTTGCGCGGCGTATTCCGCCGAGTGGATCGAGTTGAACGGCATCGCCATGTTGGCGAGGAACGGCGCCTCCGGCCGCGTCAGCACAATGCGCACGGTGAGAGGATCGACCTTCTCGATCGCTTTGAGCATTCCCGCCATAGCGAGATCCTGGAAGTAGTCGTACGTCGCGCCGGAGACCTTATGGTAGGGATGGTCCTCCTTCCATTGCCGCATCAGCGAGAACACGACGTCGTCGGCATCGAGCGTGCGCGTCGGCTTGAAGTCGCGGCTCGAATGGAATTTCACGCCCGGGCGCAGCTTGAACGTATAGACCGTGCCGTCATCCGAGATCGTCCAGCTTTCCGCGAGCGCCGGCATGATCGTCGTTTCGCCGGGAACGAACTCGACGAGATTGTTGAAGATCGGCCGCGCCGCATTCATGCCGGTCGTCGTCGACGCGAGCTGCGGGTTGAGCGCTTCCGGGTTGCCCTCGGAGCAGAAGACGAGGGTCTTTGCGTGTGCGGGGATGCATGTCAGCAAGAACGCGGCGCACGTTGCTGTTGCGATTTTTCTCGACATTCGATTTCCCAACTTGCGTGCCTCTCGATTGTCATGCCCGCGAAGGCGGGCATCCAGTACGCCCGGCATCGCGATACAGTAAGACCTGTGGTTACTGGGTCCCCGCCTTCGCGGGGACGACACTTTGGTTTCCTGCGTTCTAGGCCGGTACCGCATCCATCGACGGGGCGGGTTCGCCGATGCGGGTTGGGATCGTGATCGTGAAACGTGTGCCGGCGCCCGCCGTGCTCGCGGCCTCGATGCGCCCTTGCAGCGTCGCGGTGACGAGATTGAACGCGATGTGCAAGCCAAGCCCGGTGTTGCCGCGGCTGCGCGCCGTGGTGAAGAACGGGTCGAACACGCGATTGAGGTCTTCCGCGGCGATACCGCAGCCGTCGTCGCTGAAGACGATGCGCGTTTGACCTGGCTCCGGCTCGCTGATGGCGATCGTCATGCGCCCCGCGATGCCGGGCGCATAAGCATGCGAGACGGCGTTCATCAAGAGATTGGTCACGACCTGCCCGAGCGCGCCGGGATACGTGTCGAGCGTCAACCCCTCCGGGGCATCGATCGTCACTTCGTGCCCTGCCTTGCGCAGAACCGGACGCAGGCTGGTGAGGAGCTCGTTGATCCAGGTCCGCGCATCGAACACGCGACGGTCCGAGCTCACCTGGTCGGCGGCGACCTGCTTGAAGCTGTGCACGAGATCGGCGGCGCGCGTGAGGTTGGCGAAGAGGAGGTGCGAGCCTTCCTTCATCCGCGCGATGAAATGCTCGAGCCGCGAGCGCGCCAGGTGCCCGCCAACCGCTGCATCGCCGAAGCTCTTCACCTCCTCGCCCAGCGTCGTCGCCGTGGTGAGCGCGATGCCGACCGGCGTGTTGATCTCGTGCGCGACGCCGGCGACGAGCTGGCCAAGCGACGCAAGCTTCTCCGACTGGATGAGGTCCGCTTGCGTGCGGCGCAGCTCCGTGAGCGCGTCGTCGGCCGCCTCCTTCGCCTGGCGCAACGCGGCTTCGCGATGGCCGATCTCGGTGACGAAATAGTTCGCCGCCTGCGCCATGGCGCCGAGCTCGTCGCGGCGCTCCGCGTGGCGGATCGGCCCGGCGAGCGGATTGCGCGCCAGCGCCAGCATGTCCTGCTGCAGGCTCTTGACCGGCCGCGTGATCGAGCGGGCAACGAAGAAGGCGGTGATGCCGCCGAGCAGCAGGCCGATGGTGGCGCCGAGCACGAGGATCTGGCGCACGACGCCGCCGATGCGCGCGGCTTCCGCGGCGAAGACGTCGTTGAGCGTGCGCGCGCCCTCGATCATCGACGCCGCCGTCGTGTCCATGTCGGCGATCATCGCATTCTGTTCGCGCAGCCCCTTGGTCGCGGCGGTGAGCCGCGTGCGCCATTGGTCGAGCGCGTCGATGATCTCGGTCTGCACCAGCGGCGAAATCGGCAGGGCGTCGACGGCGTCGGAAAGCTTCTTGCTGTCGCCGACGATGGCGGCAGCCTGCTCGGCGTCGCGCCGTGCGAAAGCCTCGGTCGTGCGCTGGCCGAGCTTCAGCGTTTCGATGGCGACGTTTTGCGCCGCCTGCTCGGTCTCGTTCGCCTGCGTCGAATAGGTGACGAGCTGCGCCACCTCGTCCTGCAGGGCGCGCTGCCCCGTTGAGCTCACCTTGAGAAGGCGGTCCGCCCAATTGGAAAGCTCCTGGCCCGCGCGGACGCGGCGCGGCCCCTCGGTCGGTTCCGGCGTCGTCGGGTCGGGCTGGCCGGCCACCAGGATCACGTAGGTGGTCACGAGCGAAAGCAGCTCCTGCGCGTCTGCCGTGCGCTTCTCGGCGCGCAGCATTTGCGCGAGCTCGTCGGCGACGTTGCGCAGCTGCGCGATGCCGCGGGTCAGCGCCGCGTCCGCGTTCGAGATCGCGTCCCAGTTGGTGCCGTAGTTGCGCTGCAGCTCCTGCAGGGCGACCGCTGCGATCTGCGCCCGCAGCTCATGCGCGCGGTCGACGAATTCGCGGATAGCGCGCAGCTTCTCGTTCTTGTCGTTGAGGGAGGTGATGACGTCGGCGTTGGAGGCGCGCTGACGCTCGCGCGCCTGGGCGGTGAGCTTGGTCAGCGACGCGACGCGCTCGCGCATCTCGACGGCGAGATGGTCGTTGAGGACCGTCACGACTTTGAACTGACGCATGCGCTCGGCGTAGCGCGTCAAGGCGTCGTAGGAGGCCGATGCGTTGTGCCGATACTGGGAGCCGCGCGCGATCCGTTCCAGCTCGGTGAGATCGTGGCGCGCCTGCTCGGCGCTCTCGGTGAAGCGCGTCGCATGCTCGGCGCGATCGCCCGGCTGCGCCTGGAGATAGTCGTCGCGCGCGCGGATCGCGAGAACGAGGTTGCGGTAGATGGTGCCGGCAAGGCTCGCGCCGTCGCGCGCCCGCTCGGCCTCGTTAAGCAGCGCCCAGGCGGCAACGGCGATGGCCGCGGCGATCGCGATCGGAATGCCGCCGACGAGCCAGACCTTGTAGCCGATGCGCATGAGCGGATTAGTGAAGCGAGCGGGGCAGGCCGTCAATAATACCGCTGTGGCCTCGCCTCGTCATTCCGGGGCGCCGCATCAGCGGCGAGCCCGGAATCCATACGCCGCAGCACCGGGATTATGGATTCTGGGCCCGCGGCTTTCAGCCGCGTCCCGGAATGACGGGCGTCACGCGTAGCGCCCGTGGCAGTGCTTGTATTTCTTGCCCGAGCCGCAGGGGCACATCTCGTTGCGGCCAACCTTGCCCCAGCTTGTCGGGTCGTTGGGATTGCGCGCAACCGCCGCTTGCTCGTCGCTGCGCAGCGAGGGGGCAAGCGCCGCATCGGCGAAGGCCATCTCGTCCTCGCCGTTATCGGGATCGAATTTATGCGCTTCCATATAGGGCAGGTCTTCCTGCTCCTCGGGCGAGGGCGCCGACATGATCTCGACCCGCATCAGCTGCGCCGTCACGGTTTCGCGCAGCCGCTGGATCATCGTCTCGAAGAGGTGGAAGCTCTCGGACTTGTACTCGTTGAGCGGATCGCGCTGGCCATAGCCGCGCAGCCCGATCACCTGGCGCAGATGCTCCAGCATGATGAGGTGCTCGCGCCAGAGATGGTCGAGCACCTGCAGCAGGATCGACTTCTCGACATAGCGGATGACGTCCGGTCCCCACTGCGCCGCTTTCGCCGCCATGTGTTCGTCGGCGGCGCGTTCGATGCGCGTGCGCAACTCCTCGTCGGCGATGCCTTCTTCCTTCGCCCATTCGTCGACCGGCAGGTCGAGGCCGAGGATGCGCTGCGTCTCGTCCTTGAGGCCAGCGGTGTCCCACTGCTCGGGATAGGCGTTCTCGGGAACGTGGCGTGAGACGAGTTCGTCGATCACGGTGTGGCGCATGTCGGCCACCGTCTCGCCGACGGATTCGTCCTTCATGAGATCGACGCGCTGCTCGAAGATGACCTTGCGCTGGTCATTCATCACGTCGTCGTATTTGAGGATGTTCTTGCGGATGTCGAAATTGCGCGCTTCGACCTTCTGCTGCGCCTTGGCGAGCGCCCGGTTGATCCAGGGATGGACGATCGCCTCGTTCTCCTTGAGGCCGAGCTTCTGCAGCATCCCGTCGAGCTTGTCGGTCCCGAAGATGCGCATCAGGTCGTCTTCGAGCGACAAGAAGAACTTCGAACGGCCGGGGTCGCCCTGACGGCCGGAGCGGCCGCGCAGCTGATTGTCGATGCGCCGGCTTTCATGGCGCTCGGTGCCGAGGACGAAGAGGCCGCCCGCGGCGAGCGCCTTCTCCTTGAGCTTCGCGATCTCCGCCCGGATTTCCTCGGCGCGCGGATGTGCCTGGCGCTCGGCGAAGTCGAGGTCCGGCAGTTCCTGGCGCACGCGCATGTCGGCGTTGCCGCCGAGCTGGATGTCGGTGCCGCGGCCGGCCATGTTGGTCGCGATGGTGATCGCGCCGGGCACGCCCGCCTGCGCGACGATTGCGGCTTCCTGCTCGTGGTAGCGCGCATTGAGGACGGCAAAGACCTTCTTCGCCGTCGCCTTCTCGTCGCCGGAATATAGCTCTGCGAACGCGTTGGGGTCGGAGAAATCGTGCTGCTCCCAGCCGTCCTGGCGCAGCGCCTCGGCGAGCTGCTCGGATTTCTCGATTGAGGTGGTGCCGACAAGCACCGGCTGGCCGCGCTCCTTGCATTCGCGCAGGAGTGTGATGATGGCGCGGTATTTTTCCGCCGCGGTGCGGTAGACCTCGTCGTCCTGGTCGTCGCGCTGGACCGGAAGGTTGGTCGGAATGTCGAGGACTTCGAGGCCGTAGATGTCGAGGAACTCGTCCGCTTCCGTGAGCGCGGTGCCGGTCATGCCCGCGAGCTTCTTGTACATGCGGAAGTAGTTCTGGAACGTGATCGAGGCGAGCGTCTGGTTCTCGGGCTGGATCGGCTGGTGTTCTTTTGCCTCGAGTGCCTGGTGCAGACCCTCGGAGAAGCGCCGTCCCGGCATCATGCGGCCGGTGAACTCGTCGATGATGACGACCTCGCCGTTGCGCACGATGTAGTCTTTGTCGCGCTGGAACAGCTTGTGCGCCTTGAGCGCCTGATTGACGTGATGGACGACCGTGACGTTCTCGATGTCGTAGAGCGAGTCGGATTTGAGGAGCTGCGCGTCGCGCAGGCGCTGCTCCATCTTCTCCATGCCCACTTCCGTGAGATTGGTCGTGCGCTGCTTCTCGTCGACCTCGTAGTCTTCTTTGTCGAGGCCGGGAATGAAGGCGTCGATCGTGTTGTAGAAGTCTGAGCGGTCGTCGAGCGGACCGGAGATGATCAGGGGCGTGCGCGCCTCGTCGATCAGGATCGAGTCGACCTCGTCGACGATCGCGAAGTTGTGTCCGCGCTGGACCATGTCCTCCAGCCGGTACTTCATGTTGTCGCGCAGATAGTCGAAGCCGTATTCGTTGTTGGTGCCGTAGGTGATGTCGCAGGCATAGGCGGCCTTGCGCTCGTCGTCATCGAGGCCGTGCACGATCACGCCGACGGAGAGGCCGAGAAACTTGTAGATCTGCCCCATCCACTCGGCGTCGCGCGAGGCGAGGTAGTCGTTGACGGTGACGACATGCACGCCTTTGCCGGCGAGCGCGTTGAGATAGACCGGGAGCGTTGCGACCAGCGTCTTGCCTTCGCCGGTCTTCATTTCGGAAATCTTGCCCTGGTGGAGCACCATGCCGCCGATGAGCTGGACGTCAAAGTGGCGCTGGCCGAGCGTGCGCTTGGCCGCTTCGCGCACAGTGGCGAAGGCGGGGACCAGGATGTCGTCGAGTGTCTTGCCGTCGGCAAGCTGCTGCTTGAACATTTCGGTGCGCGCCCGCAGCGCCTCGTCGGAGAGGGCGGCCAGCTCCGGCTCCAGCGCGTTGATCGCGTTGACACGGGGCTGGAAGCTCTTGATGCGCCGGTCGTTGGCGCTTCCGAACAGCTTGCGGGCGATGGCGCCGATCATGACCTTGCGATTCCTTAAACGTGGGGTGCCGTGCTGCGCGCCGGCATGTCCGGCCTAAAGGCTCGGAACACCTGAAGAATACGGTTCTTTCGGGTCTGGCGCGAGCAAAGGCTGGCTCCGGGCACAGGAGCGGAGCAGGGCGAGAGATAGGAGGGGGCCCAAACGTTGTCAATTCTCGCCTATTTGGCGCGACATCCTGCCCGACGCCTTCAAATCGCCATTGCCAGCGCGCAGCGGATGGCGGAGTGTCCGCCGCCCGATCGCGCGGGCCCCTGATAGCCATAAAAGGATGACCATGACTTCGCTCTCGCCCGCTGCCGACGGCAGCCTTGCCGGGAACGCCAAGCCGCTGCGCGCCAAGACGCCGCGTGCCAGCGCGCTGCGCGCCAAGCCGCTGCTCGCGGCGCTCGCTTTGGCATCCGCCCTCGCCACAGCCGCGTTCGCACCCGCCCCCGCGCTCGCCGATGACGCCGACCCGGTTCTCGCCCGCGTCAATGGCACGGAGATCAAGGCCAGCGATGTTGCGGCCGCGGAGGAGGAGATCGGCGCCAATCTGCCCCCGATGGCGCCGGATGCCCGCAAGGACTACGTGCTCACCCTGCTCACCGACACGACCCTCGTCGCGCAGGCAGCCGAGGCGAAGAAGCTCGCCGATACCACCGCCTTCAAGACGAAGCTCGCCTTTGCGCGCAATCGCCTGCTCAGCGAGGCGCTGCTGAGCCAGGAGGGCAAGGCCGCCCTCACCGACGAGGCGATGCACAAGGTTTACGACGAGGCCGTCAAGCAGATGGGCACGGAAAAGGAAGTCCGCGCTCGCCACATCCTGGTCGAGACCGAGGATGAGGCGAAGGCGGTGCTTGCCGAGCTCAAGAAGGGCGCAGATTTCGCCGAGCTTGCGAAGAAGAAGTCGAAGGACCCCGGCGGCGCCGAGGGTGGCGACCTCGGCTACTTCACCAAGGAGCAGATGGTCCCCGAATTCGCCGAAGTCGCCTTCAAGCTCGAGCCCGGCAAGCTCTCCGATCCGGTGAAGAGCCAGTTCGGCTGGCACATCATCAAGGTGGAGGATAAGCGGGACAAGCCGATCCCGACCTTTGACAAGGTGAAGGACCAGATCGAGAGCTTCCTTACGCGCAAGTCGCAGGCGGAACTCGTCTCGAAGCTGCGCAAGGAGGCGAAGATCGAGCGCACGGCTGCGGCTCCGAAGCCGGCAGCGCCCGAAGCGCCGGCCGCCGCGCCTGCGGAGCCGAAAAAGCAGTAAGGCACTATCCGCGGCCTCTTGCCTTGAACGGCAAGGCGGAGCATGAATAGGACATGCCCGGCCTCGCGCCGGGCATTTCTATGTCGGGTGCTTCACCCTCCCCCTTGCGGGGAGG
>JBFWXB010000054.1:0-27910 GCA_050187875.1 Variibacter sp. | reverse complement strand
TGGGGGGGGGGGGCGCCCCCTCCGGCCTCGCTACGCTCGGCCACCTCCCCCGCTGCGCGGGGGAGGATGGAGCGAGCCTCACGCCGCCGCAGCTTCTGCCATCACCTGCGCCAGCACCTGCTCGCGCTTGGCGGTCGAGCGCGTGCTGCGCAGCGTCTCCGCGAATTTTTCCAGCACGCCCTCCTCGAAGGCCGTGACCACGCTTTCGTGCACGTAGCTTTTGGCGCAGATCGCCGGCGTGTTGACGAGGTCTTCCGCCGCCAGGCGGATCGCCTCGAGCACCTGCCGGCGCCGCCCGCGCTTCGATGTCGCCGGCGCTTCGCGCGCGAGCGCATCGAGCACCGTCACCGAGGCGAGCAGCGTGCGGAAGTCCTTCAGCGAAATGCGCGCGCCCGCGACATCGCACAGGAAGCGGTTGACTTCCTGCGCGTTGACGGCGCGCACCTCGCCGTTCTCGTTGCGAAACTGGAACAGCCGCTTGCCGGCAAGCCTGCGCAGAATCCTGATCGCCGCGGCAAGCCGCGGTGCGAAAAATTCCTTCAGCACCTGCTTGCCGCCCTTGGCCTTGAAGCGCAGCGTGATCGTGTCGCCGTCCACCACGACATTCGATTTGAGGAGCGTCGCCGCGCCGCGCGTGCCGCGCAGCCGGGCATAGCTTTCGCTGCCCGGCCGGATGGCGGTGCGCGCCACCAGCTCGATCACGCAGGCGAGGACGAATTCGCGGTTGGGCTCGTCGCCGCTCATATGTTGCGCGATGCTGCGGCGGATGCGCGGGAGCAATTCCGCGAGCTTTGCAAGGCGGCGCGCCTTGCGGATCTCGCGCACCTTCTGCCATTCGGGATGGTACCGGTACTGCAGGCGTCCGGCGGCGTCGCGCCCTGTCGCCTGCAGGTGCGCACGCTCATCCTCAGCGTAAAGCACATCGACATAGGCCGGCGGCACCGCCAGGCTTTTGAGCCGCGCGAGCGACGCCGGTTCGCGGATCGGCTTGCCGTCTGGCGCGAGATAGCTGAACCCGGCGCCATGCCGCTTGCGCTTGATCGTGAGCGCATCAGCGGTCGTGTATTTGAGCTTGAGCTGTCGCGCGAGCTTGAGCGTCGACGCAGACGGCTGCTTTGCCGGCGCGCCGGACCGCGACTTCGCATTCACGGTCCTTGCCGCATCGGCAACCGCGGCCTTCGCGCGCCGAGCACGGCGCGACGCAGGCGTTGCGATGTCCGTGAAAGCCATGGCGCTTCGACCTCGTGCCGGCCTCGTCACGCGAGGCTGTCGAGAGGTCTGAATGCGCGGATGCCCTTATGGTTCCGAATGGTAGCGCGGGACCGATCTGGTGGTTCTCCCAGCCCCTTCCGTGTCATGCCCGCACCCGGGTCTGGCCTTCGGCCAGCCCGAGTGCAAGCTCCGGCGGGCATCCAGTAACCACTGTCCTCACGGTCTACGGCGACGCTGCGGCGTACTGGGTCCCCGCCTTCGCGGGGACGACACCCATTGTTCTGCGTCATGCCCGGGCTTGACCCGGGCATCCCATTTTCAAAGACTCTTTCGAGGACGATTGCCGGGTCAGGCCCGGCAATGACGAACTCAAGCGTATCGCGCGCAGCTACCCCTTCAACACCCGCGCGATCGCGTCGGCGAATACCTGCGCACCGAGCACGATGTCGTCGTCCTTCGTGTTCTCGGTCCAATGATGGCTGATGCCGCCGATCGATGGCACGAACATCATCGCCGCCGGCATCAGCCGCGCGAGATATTGTGCATCATGGCCGGCGCCGCTCGGCATGCGCAGATGCGCGTTCGGCGCATGCTGCTCGGCTGACGCGTCGAGCGCTTTGAGCAACGTCTCATCCATCACCGCCGGCGTGCTCGCGGCGAGGCGCTGGATCTCGACAGGGATGCGCTCGCTGTTCGCTTCGGCAACGAGCGCGAGCAGCGTCTCATGCATGCGGTCGAGCACCTTCGGGTCGGCGTCGCGCAACTGGAACAGCGCCTCGGCGCGGCCGGGCACGATGCTTGGCCCCCCCGGTTCGAGCGTGATGCGGCCCGTCGTCCACACGCTACGCGGCCCCGCGACCTCGGGAAACTTCTTGTCGATCGCGTTGAGAAGCCGCACCAGCGTAAGGCCGGCGTCCTGCCGCCGCTTCATCGACGTCGTGCCCGCGTGGTTCTGCTCGCCGGTCACGATGATCTTGTACTGCCAGATGGCAACGATCGCGGTGACGACGCCGATGCGCAGCCCCGCCTGCTCCAGCGTGTCACCCTGCTCGATATGCGCCTCGAAGAATGCGGCATAGCGGCCCTTCTCCGCCTGCAAGCGCGGACGCCCGGCATAGCCGGCTTTCTTGAGCGCGTCGCGCGTCGTCACGCCATTGGTGCGGTCGCGCGCGCGATCGATGTCCTCCTCGGTGAGATTGCCGGTGAAGGAGCGGCTGCCGAGGAAATTGCCGAAATGCCCCTCCTCGTCGCAAAAGACGGCGACATCGACGCCGCCATCGCCGCCTTCCGCCGCGATCGCCCGCGCTGCCTCGAGCGCGTAGACGCAGCCGAGCGCCCCGTCGAGCCAGCCGGCGTGATTCTGCGATTCGAGATGCGAGCCGGAGAGCACCTTGCGGCCCTTGGCCTTGGTCTTGCCGAGGATATTGCCGATGCCGTCGATCGTCGTATCGAGCCCCGCTTCGCTCATGCGGTTCGCGAACCACGCGCGCGCCGCGATGTCCTCGTCCGACAAGGTCGGGCGATGCACGCCGGTCTTGTAGACGCCAAAGCTGCGCAGCTTTGTGAGGTCGGCGAGAACGCGGTTAGGGTCGATGGTGGGCATGGGAACTCCTATCACTCCGCTGTCATGCCCGCGAAGGCGGGCATCCAGTAATCCCGGTCTTCATAATAGGGCTCAGTGTTTACTGGATCCCCGCTTTCGCGGGGATGACACTTGGCGTTATTTGCGCTGCCTCGACCAAATCACTCCAATCCGAACTTCTGCTTCGCCTGCTTCAACCCCGCCTGGTACGGCGAGAACATGCGGCCGCCGATGATGCCGCCGTCGACGACGATATCCTCCCCGTTGACGAAGGTCGAACGGTCGGACGCGAGCCAACAGGCGCATTGCGCGATGTCGTCGGCGATGCCGGCGCGCTGGATCGGCTGCCCCTTCGCGTAGATCGCCTTCATCTCCTCGGCGAGGCTGTCCGCCTTCGACGCTTCCATGCCGAGCGCCTTGATCATGATGCCGGTGGCGATGGCGCCGGGCGAGACGGAATTGACCCGCACGAAATGCTCGCCGAGCTCCATGGCGACGCAGCGCGTGAGATGGATGACGGCGGCTTTCGCGGCCGAATAGATCATCGATGACGAGTAGCCGGCGAGGTGCCCGGCGATCGAGCCGTTGTTAATGATCGAGCCCGCACGCTGATGCTTCATGATCGGCGCGGCGTGCTTCATGCCGAGCATCACCGAGCGGATGAGCAGCGCCATCGCCGCGTCGAAGCCGTCGACCGGCACGCTCTCGATGCCGCCGGTTGGGGCCGGCCCACCGGCATTGTTGAAGAGCACATCGAGACGCTGGTGCCTGTCCATCGTCGCCTTGATCACGCGCACCCAGTCGGCTTCGCTGGTCGCGTCGGCCTGGATGAACTGCGCCTTCGGGCCGATGCGCTTCGCGACAGCTTCACCTTCGCGCTGGCGGCGCCCGGTGAAGATGACCGTCGCGCCCTCCTCGACGAACAGCTCGACCGATCGTTCGCCGATGCCGCTCGTCGCGCCGGTGATCAGCGCGATTTTCCCGTCCAGTAGGCCCATCTAAGTCCTCCTCTGTCATTCCGGGGCGCGCGCAGCGCGAATCTGGCACGACGTTCCAGCATTTTCTGACTCGTCATTGCCGGGCTTGACCCGGCAATCCATCCATTTTGCTTAGAAGATGGATGCCCGGGTCAAGCCCGGGCATGACGACCGAGAGGGCTGACCGCGGCACAAAGCCTCACGCCTCCGTCACCCCGAACAGGCAATGGTCGTGATTACCCTCGCCCTGGCAATACACCTCGCGCGCGACAAGTCGCGATGGGCCGCCCGCGGCCTTGGCGACATATTCGAGCGAGCCGTGCATCCACGGCGCGAACATGCCGCACAGCTTGCGCGGCTCGCCGCCGTGACGCCCGGTGACGAAGATCGATTGCGTGACCTTCACCTCCGCGCGGCCGGTCTTGCCGTCAACGGCGACGACCTCGAACTGCGCCCAGCCGCGTTGCGACAGCCGCTTCATGTAGTGGCGGAACACATCCTCGCCGCTCAAGCCATGCTGCTTCGCCTCGTGCTCGCACCACACATAAGCCGAAAGATGTCCTGCCGGCGCGAGGATCGCGTTGAGCTTCTCGGTGCCGAGCGCGTTCTCGACCGCGTAGTGGTTGTTGAGAAAGAAGTGCTGCGGCATCAAGATCATCGGCAGGCCGTCGACATACCAGCGGCCGGTCGCATCATCGACCTCGATCGAAACGGCGGGCTTGCCCATCACGCGCCCCACACGTCGTGGAGAACCCGCATCCAGTTCTCGCCCATCACTTTGCGGATGCGCGCCTCCGGCCACTTCCGCTTTTCCATCGCGGCGGTGAGGTTCGGCGTCTCGCCGATGGTGCGCAGGCCTTTCGGATTGATCACCTCGCCAAAATTGGTGAGGCGCCGTCCGTCACCCTTGTCGTGCGTGATCCAGTCGAAGAACTCCTGCCCGTAGCCCTGCGTGAAGTCGGTGCCGTAGCCGACATTGTCCTCGCCGCAGATATTGATGACGTATTCCATCGCCTCGACATAGTCGTCGACGGTCGCATCGACGCCGCGCTTGAGGAACGGCGTGAACATCGTCACCCCAACGAAGCCGCCGTGGTCGACGATGAACTTGAGCTGCGCGTCGGACTTGTTGCGCGGATGCTCCTTCAATCCTGCCGGGAGACAATGACTGTAGGTCACCGGCTTCTTCGAGGTGAGGATCACGTCCTCGCTGGTCTTCGGCCCGACATGCGAGAGGTCGCAGAGGATGCCGACCCGGTTCATCTCCGCGATCACCTCGCGGCCGAAATCGGTGAGGCCGTGGTCCTTCTCGTAACAGCCGGTGCCGACGAGGTTCGCCGTGTTGTAGGCGATCTGCATGATGCCGACGCCGAGCGCCTTGAAGAGCTCGAGATAGCCGATCTGGTCCTCGATGCCGGAGAGGTTCTGCCAGCCGAGGATGATGCCGGTCTTGCCCTCCTTTTTCGCCCGCTTGATGTCCGCGGTCGTGTAGACCTGGGTGATGAGGTCGCCATGCTCGCGGAACCACTTTTTCCACTGCATCACGTTGCGCATGGATTGCGTGAAATTCTCCCACACGCAGCAGGTGCAATTCACCGCCGTGAGGCCGCCGCGGCGCATGTCCGCGAACACGTCGGGTCCGAATTTCGAGATGATCAGGCCATCGATAATGATACTGTCGTCGTGGAGGCTCATGCGGGGGGTTCCAATCAGGCGGGCGATCGTGGAAGGGATAGTGGATACCGGTTTGCTCGCGCCATCAAGCGGGCGTTAGATGCGGCTCATGAGTAAGTTCTCGTTCGGCGCGCTCCTGCGCAATGCGATGTCCGCGAGCCCGGTCTGGCCGCGGCAATGGCGCGCGCCGGAGCCGAAGCCGGCTTACGACGTGGTGATCGTCGGCGCCGGCGGTCACGGGCTCGCCACAGCCTACTATCTCGCGAAGGAGCATGGCGTCCGCAACGTCGCCGTGCTGGAGAAGGGTTGGCTGGGCGGCGGCAATACCGGTCGCAACACCACCATCATCCGCTCGAACTATCTTTGGGAGGAGAGCGAGGCGCTCTACGAGCACGCGATGAAGCTCTGGGAAGGGCTGTCCCACGCGCTCAATTACAACGTGATGTATTCGCCGCGCGGCGTCCTCATGCTGGCGCACAACATCCACGACATCCAGGTCTTCAAGCGACACGTCCACGCCAACCGCCTTGCCGGCATCGACAACGAATGGCTCTCCGCCGAGGAGGCGAAAGAGTTCTGCCCGCCCCTCAATATCGCGCCGGGCATGCGCTATCCGGTGCTCGGCGCCGCCCTGCAGCGACGCGGCGGCGTGGCGCGCCATGACGCCGTCGCCTGGGGCTACGCCCGCGCCGCCGACGCCCTCGGCGTCGACATCATCCAGAACTGCGAGGTCAAGGGCATCCGCCGCGACGCGAGCGGCGCCATAACGGGCGTCACCACCACGCGCGGCGATATCGCCACCAAGAAGATCGGTATCGTCGCCGCCGGCCACACCTCGGTCGTGATGAGCATGGCGGACGTGCGCATGCCGCTCGAGAGCTTCCCGCTGCAGGCGCTGGTCTCCGAGCCGGTGAAGCCGGTGATGCCGTGCGTCGTGATGTCGAACACCATCCACGCTTACATCTCGCAGTCCGACAAGGGCGAGCTCGTGATCGGCGCCGGCACCGACCAGTACATCTCCTATTCGCAAACCGGCGGCCTGCACATCACCACGCACACGCTCGACGCGATCTGCGAACTGTTCCCGATGTTCCGAAGGATGCGCATGCTGCGCAATTGGGGCGGCATCGTCGACGTCACGCCCGACCGCTCGCCGATCATCGGCAAGACGCCGGTGCCAGGGCTTTTCGTCAATTGCGGCTGGGGCACCGGCGGCTTCAAGGCGACGCCCGGCTCCGGCCACGTCTTCGCCGCGACCATCGCGCGCGACGAGCCGCACCCGATCGCCGCGCCGTTCACCATGGAGCGCTTCGTCACCGGACGCTTGATCGACGAAGCCGCCGCGGCGGCAGTGGCGCATTGAGGCGAGCATGCTGCTGATCGATTGTCCTTACTGCGGCGCACGCCCGGAGATCGAGTTCCGCTACGGCGGCCAGGCGCATCTCGCGCGGCCGCACGACCCGTCGGCGCTCAGCAACGAGGAATGGGCGTCGTTTCTCTATCGCCGCAGCAACCCGAAGGGCCGCTTCGCCGAGCGCTGGCGGCATGTGCACGGCTGCGGGCAATTCTTCAACGCCATCCGCGACACGGTGAGCGACAAATTCGCGTGCACCTACAAGACCGGCGAGCGGCCGCCGGAGGGCGCGGCGCCGTGAGCCAGAAATATCGCACGCCCGCCGGCGGTCGCATCGATCGATCGAAGCCGCTCAATTTCACGTTCGACGGCCGCCGCCTCACCGGCTTTGCCGGCGACACCCTCGCCTCCGCGCTGCTCGCGAACGGCGTGCATCTCGTCGGCCGCTCGTTCAAATATCATCGCCCGCGCGGCATCCTCGCCGCCGGCAGCGAGGAGCCGAACGCGCTCGTCACCGTCGATCGCGGCGGCGGGCGCACGACGCCGAATCTGCGCGCGACGCAGGTCACGCTTTACGAAGGCCTTGCCGCGCAGAGCCAGAACCGCTGGCCCTCTCTTCGCTTCGACGTCGGCGCGTTCAACGACCGGATGGGGTCGCTGTTCTCCGCCGGCTTCTACTACAAGACCTTCATGGGACCGCGCGCCTTCGGGCTCGCGCCGTGGACCAAGGTCTTCGAGCCCGCGATCCGCCGCGCGGCCGGGCTCGGCCGCGCACCGCATGATCCCGATCCGGACCGCTACGCCTGCCGCTTCGCGCATTGCGACGTGCTGATCGTCGGCGCCGGCCCCGCGGGCCTTGCCGCCGCGCTCGCGGCAGCCGAGAGCGGCGCGCGCGTGATCCTCTGCGACGAACAGGCGGAGCTCGGCGGCTCGCTCCTCGCCGAGACGACGGCGCGCATCGACGGTTATGAGGCGCAGGCCTGGCTTACGGAAACCCTCGCGGCGCTCGCGGCGCGCGAGAACGTCACGCTGCTGCCGCGCACCCAGGCGTTTGGCTACTACGCCGACAATTTCGTCGCGCTCGCGCAATCGCTCACCGACCATCTTCCTCCGGCGCAAGCGGGCGAGCGCCCGCGGGAGCGGCTCTGGCAGGTGCGCGCGACGGAGGTCGTACTCGCGACCGGCGCGATCGAGCGCCCGCTCGTCTTTGCTGGCAACGACCGGCCGGGCGTGATGCTCGCCGACGCCGCCCGCACCTATCTCACCCGCTACGGCGTGCGTGCCGGGACGCGCATCCTCGTCGCGACGGCGCATGACGAAGCCTATGGCGCGGCGCTCGACCTCGCGCAGGCCGGCGGCTCGATCGCGCTGATCGCGGATCTCCGACCCGACCCGCAAGGGCCTCTCGTCGACACCGCGCAAGCGGCTGGCATCCGCATCGAGACCGCGACGACGATCGTCGAGACGTCCGGCCGCCGCCATGTGAGCAGCGCCCGCCTCGGCCAGCGCGGCAACGACGGCGCGGTGCGCGCGAGCGAGGCGCCCGGCGTCGATCTCGTCTTGATGTCCGGCGGCTGGACGCCCTCCGTCCATCTGTTCTCGCAATCACGCGGCAAGCTTGCTTTCGACGCCGACAGCCAGACGTATCTGCCGTCGCAGTCGGCGCAGCGCGAGCGAGCGGTCGGCGGCGCGCGCGGCGTCTTCGGCCTCGGCGACGTCCTCGCCGACGGCTTTCGCGCCGGTGAAGAAGCCGCGAAGGACGCCGGATGCAAGGGCGCGCCACGACGCAGCGTAGTTGTCGAGAACACGTTGGAAAGCTTCGGCGGCAAGATCGCCGAAATGCCGCCGCCGCAAGGCAAGGCCTTCGTCGATTTCCAGAACGACGTCACCGCCAAGGACCTCGCGCTGGCGACGCGCGAAGGCTTCCAGTCGATCGAGCACGTCAAGCGCTACACCACGACGGGGATGGCGACCGACCAGGGCAAGACGTCGAACATCAACGCGCTGTCGATCGTCTCGCGCGCGATCGACAAGCCGATCCCCGAGATCGGCCTCACCACCTTTCGTCCGCCTTATACGCCGGTGACGTTCGGCACGCTCGCCGGCATGAGCCGCGGCATGCTGTTCGACCCCGTGCGCGAGACGCCGATCCATTCCTGGGCGGCCGAGCAAGGCGCCGTTTTCGAAGACGTGGGCACCTGGAAGCGCGCACATTATTTCCCGCGCAATGGCGAAGACATGCATGCCGCCGTGCGGCGCGAATGCAAAGCGGTGCGCAGCGTCTGCGGCATTTTCGATGGCACGACGCTCGGCAAGATCGAGGTTGTCGGCAAGGACGCCGCGGAATTCCTCGAACGCATCTACGTCAATCCGTTCGCGAAGCTCGCGGCCGGCCGCTGCCGCTACGGCGTGATGCTGAACGAGGCGGGCTTCATCGTCGACGACGGCGTCATCGGCCGCCTCGCCTTCGACCGCTTCCATGTGACGACGACGACCGGCGGCGCCGCGCATGTGCTGGCGACGATGGAAGACTATCGCCAGACCGAATGGCCCGACCTCGACGTGTCGCTCACCTCCGTCACCGAGCAGTGGGCGGTGATCGCCGTGCAGGGGCCGAATGCACGTCACGCGATCATGCCGCTCGTCGACAATCTGCCGCTCGACAGCGCCGCCTTTCCACATATGGCGGTGACTCAGACGCGTGTCTGCGGTGTGCCCGCGCGGCTCTTCCGCGTCAGCTTCACCGGGGAAGCGGGCTACGAGATCAACGTCCCAGCCGATTACGGTCGCGCCGTGTGGGAGCAGGTCTACACCTATGTGCAGGCGATGGGCGGCTGCGCCTACGGCACCGAGACGATGCATGTGCTGCGTGCCGAGAAGGGCTACATCATCGTCGGCCAGGAGACGGATGGCACGGTGACGCCGGACGATGTCGGGCTCACCTGGGCGATCGGAAAGAACAAGAAGGATTTCGTCGGCAAGCGCTCGCTGACGCGGCCGGACATGCTGAAGACGGATCGGCCGCAGCTCGTCGGACTGCTCACGACGGACCACACGACACAGCTCGAAGAAGGCGCGCAGATCGTCGCGCAACGCAAAGCGCCGCGCGGCACGCCGGCGCTCGGGCATGTCACGTCGTCATATTGGAGCGTCGCGCTCGATCGTCCCATTGCGCTCGCGCTCGTCGCCGGTGGACGCGCGCGCATGGGCGAGACGCTGCAGGTGCCGATGCCGGGCGGCGATATTGCAGTCGAAGTCGTTTCGCCGATCTTCGTCGATGAAAAGGGAGAGCGGCTGCATGTCTGAACCGGCGCCGGCGCACACGCTCACGCGACGCGGCCCCTTCGCGGGGCGCGCCCTCGAGACGAATGCCCCTGGCGTGACCATCGCCGATGTCGGCCCCTGCAAGCGATTGATCTTGCGCGGTGCCGGCGCGGCGGCGCTGGCGGCGGGCCTCCTCCTCAACCTCGACATGCCGCGCGAGGCCTACGGCGTCGCGCGCGACGAGGGCGGCCGTTTCGTGCTCTGGCTCGGCCCCGACGAATGGCTGATCCTCGCGCCGGAGGAGCAGGCGACCGAGCTCGCCCGCGCGCTCGAGACAAGGCTCGAGGATCTTGCCCACGGGCTGATCGACATCAGCCAGCGCGACGCGGGGATTTTCGTGCGCGGCCCGGACGCGGCTGATGTCATCAACGCCGGCTGTCCGCTTGACCTGCATCTGGGCGCGTTCCCGGCCGGGAGCTGCACGCGCACGCTGCTCGGCAAAGCCGGCATCGTGCTCTGGCGCATCGCGGCCGACGCGTTCCGCATCGAGACCACCCGTTCCTTCGCGCCTTACGTCGTCGCGCTGCTGCAGCAGGCAGCGCGCGATCGCGATTGAGTTTTCAGAAACGCGCGGGCGGCAATCCGCAGCTCTTTCCCTCTCCCCTTGTGGGAGAGGGAAAGAAAAGCAGGTCTGCTTTACCGTCATCGCCGGACTTGTTCCGGCCATCCACATCGTCATTGCCGGGCTTGACCCGGCAATCCATCCTCTTCGAAGATTCCTATTTTGATGGATGCGCGGGTCAGGCCCGCGCATGACGAGGAAATAACGGGAGAGCGCGACACACCATGATCGATGCGACGAACCTCCCCGCCGGCATCCGCTCGCGCATGGTGAATGGCGTCAACGGCCTCACCATGCATGTCCTCGAAGCCGGCTTCGAAGACATCGGGCGACCAGTGCTGTTGCTGCTGCACGGCTTCCCCGAGCTCGCCTATAGCTGGCGCAAGGTGATGCTGCCGCTCGCGCAAGCGGGCTACCACGTCATCGCGCCCGACCAGCGCGGCTACGGGCAGACCACCGGCTGGGATGCGGACTACGACGCCGATCTCAGCGCGTTCCGCATGAGCAACGTCGTGCATGACGCGGTGAGCCTCACCGCTGCGCTTGGCTTTCGCGAGACCGCGAGCGTCATCGGCCACGATTTCGGCTCGACCGTCGCGGCCTTCGCGGCGCTGATCCGCCCCGACATGTTCAAGTCCTGCGTGATGATGAGCGCGCCGTTTTCCGGCCCGCCGGCGCTGCCGCTCGGCGGGGCGAGCGCAACGCTCAACATTAGCGCGGTCTCCGGCCGCCCGAAATTCCTCGACGACCTCGCGGCGCTGCCGCGTCCGCGCAAGCATTATCACTGGTACTACTCGACGCGCGAGGCGAACCCGAACATGCACGGCGCGCCGCAAGGCGTGCATGATTTCCTGCGCGCCTACTACCATCACAAAAGCGCCGACTGGAAAGCCAACAAACCGTTCCGCCTCGCCGCCTGGCGCGCGGAGGAATTGGCGAAGCTGCCGACCTATTACGTCATGGATCTCGACAAGGGCATGGCGGAAACGGTCGCGCCGGAAATGCCCTCGCCGGAAGAGATCGCCGCGTGCCGCTGGCTCACCGATGACGAGCTGCGCGTCTATAGCGACGCCTTCGCGCGCACGGGATTCCAGGGCGGCCTCAACTGGTATCGCGCGCGCACCTCCGGCGCGAACGCCGATCTCGGCCTCTTCGGCGGGCTGACGATCGACGTGCCCTCGCTCTTCATCGCCGGCGCAAGTGACTGGGGCGTGTACCAGAAACCCGGCGACGTCGAGACGATGCAGCACGAGGCCTGCACCGATATGCGCGGCGTGCATCTCATCGCCGGCGCCGGACACTGGGTGCAGCAGGAGCAGCCGGAAGAGACGGCGCGCCTGCTTCTCGATTTCCTGCGCGGCGCCTAGAAAAAATTTCCATACGGCAAAGCGTCACACCGGCCCACTTATCAACGTCGCGCATCCTGCTAAGCTTCCCCGCGCAACAGACCCGAAACGGGCACGGCCGCCTTAAGCGCAGTCACGAGGGAGAAAACGCATGACGATCACGCGACGGAGTTTCAGTCATCTTGCTGCAGCCAGCGCCGCCGCCGTTGCGGCTGCGACGAGCGCCGCCCGCGCGCAGGGCAACAACAATCCGCCGGTGAAGTGGCGGCTCGCATCGAGCTTTCCGAAAAGTCTCGACACGCTGTGGGGCGCCGGGCCCTCGCTGTGCAAGCTCGTCGGCGAGATGACCGGCGGGCAATTCCAGATCGAAGCCTTCGCCGCCGGCGAGATCGTGCCCGGCCTGCAGGTGCTCGACGCGGTCTCGAACGGAACCGTCGAGTGCGGCCACAGCTACGGCGGCTACTACATCGGCAAGAACCCGACATACATTTTCGATGGCTCGCTGCCGTTCGGCATGACGCCGCGCCAGCATTACGCCTGGTACATGTTCGGTGGCGGCAAGGCGCTGGTCGATGAAATGTATGACAGCGCCGGCGTCGTCGCGACGAATATGGGCAATACCGGCGGGCAGATGTTCGGCTGGTTCCGCAAGGAGCTCAAGACGCCCGCGGACTTCAAGGGCGTCAAGATGCGCGTCGCCGGCTTCGGCGGCAAGGTGCTGTCAAAGCTCGGCGTTGTTCCGCAACAGATCGCCGGCGGCGACATCTACCCGGCGCTGGAGAAGGGCACCATCGACGCCGCCGAGTGGGTCGGCCCCTATGACGACGAGCGGCTCGGTTTCCAGAAGGTCGCGAAATATTACTATCTGCCCGGCGTCCTCGAAATGGAGGCCAATCAGGCGCTCTACGTCAACAAGGCGGCATGGGCGGCGATCCCGCCGCATTACCAGGCGATCCTGCGCGCCGCCGGCGTGACGACGGTAATGGAGATGATGGCCTCCTATGACGCCAAGAATGCCAAGGCGATCTCCCGCGTCGTTGCGCAAGGCGCGCAGGTTTCCGTCCTCTCGCCGGAGATCATCAAGGCGCTGCGCGCCGCGCTCGAAGAAGTGTTGGACGAGGAAGGCGCCAAGAGCCCGCAATTCAAAAAAGTGCTCGACCACTGGCGTGCGTTCCGCAACGAGCAGCATCGCTGGTTCTCGCTCGCCGACGCGCGCACCGAGATGGCCGTCTACACGCAATCGCAATAACGAGGATCGAGACGCATTTTGACGACATCGCAAACGGCAGGGCCGGTTCTGTGGGAGGTCGACGCGCGTGGCGTCGCAACCGTCACCCTCAACCGGCCCGAAGTGAACAACGCCTATAACGGCGAGCTCATCGACGGTCTCATTGCGGCGATGGATGCGCTTGGCCCCGTCAAGGGCCTGCGCGCCGTCGTCCTCAAAGGCAACGGCCGTCACTTCCAGGCCGGCGCCGATCTCAAATGGATCGATGCCGTGCGCAACGCGTCCGCCGCGGAGAATGTGCGCGTCTCGCGCGCGACGGCGGACGCGGTGCAGCGGCTCAATCTGCTGCCGGTGCCGACGGTCGCATTGGTGCAAGGCGGCTGCTTCGGCGGCGGCACCGGCGTCGTTGCTGCGTGCGACGTCGTCGTCGCCGCCGACAACGCGATGTTCTCCATCGCCGAGGTGCGCTGGGGGCTCACCGCAGCCATCATCATCCCGCAGCTCAACGACACCATCGGCGTGCGCCAGGTGCGCCGCTATGCGCTGACCGGCGAGCGCTTCGGCGCGGAGGAAGCGCACCGCATCGGGCTCGTCCACGAGGTCGTGCCGCTCGCCGAGCTTGCCGCCGCCGGCGCACGGATCGTCGATCATCTCCTCGCCAACGGGCCTGACGCGATCGCGCAGACCAAGGCGCTGGCACTGCGGTTCTCTTATGGGGCGATGGACAATGCGACCTTCACCGGCCTCGTCGCCGAACATGCCGCGAAGCGCCAGTCCGCCGAAGCGGTCGAGGGCCTCGCCTCCTTTGCCGAGAAGCGCGCCGCGCGGTGGGGGTCGTCTTAAGTAAAGAGCGGGCTCGGATTGCCCGATTGTCGTCCCCGCGAAGGCGGGGACCCAGTAGTCCGTGACCTCACGATACGACGCCGGCAGGGGGTACTGGATGCCCGCCTTCGCGGGCATGACAGCCTGGCGAGGGCTCGCCGCTTCGGCCTAATGCCCCCTCCGCCTTGTCCCTCGCCGCGGTTTCCTGTAGCCGGGGACGTGAACAACCGGAGTGGCCCGTGGCACCCGAAAGTCCGAAATATGCGAGCGGCGTGCCGCTGGAGCAGCCGCCGAAACACAATATCGCCCTCGGGGTCGAGAAGCTCGGCCTCATCCCCATCCGCTTTCCGCTTCTCACCACGCTCTTGGTGATCGTGCTTGCGGTGCTCGCGGGCTTCGGCGTCATGCGGCTCAAGGTCGATGATTCGCTGAGCCAGCTGTTCCGTTCCGACACGCCCGAGTTCAAGCAGTACGAGGAGGTGACGAAACGCTTCCCCTCGAGCGAGTTCGACGTTCTCATCGTCGTCGAGGGCAAGACGCTCTTGGATCGCGAGCCGCTGAGCAAGCTGCGCGACCTCGTCACCGACGTGCAGCTCGTCGACGGCACGCGCGGCGTCGTCTCGCTGTTCTCGGCGCGCCAGCCGCCGGAAGGCGGCAAGATTCCGGAAGCCTTGTTCCCGCAGAAGCTGCCCGAAGGCGAAGCCTATAAGCAGCTCATCGAGCGCGTCCGCTCGAACGAGATCATCCGCGGCAAGCTGCTTTCCGAGGACGGCACGCTGGCGCTCGTCGTTCTCGCGCTCGATCCGCAAGTCGTGCAGAGCAACGGCCTGCGCGACACCGTCGGCGAAATCCGTAAGATCGTCGCCGAGGACCTCGAAGGCAGCGGGCTGACGGGCGAGCTCTCCGGCGTTCCGGTGATGCAGCTCGAGATCCGCAACGCCGTCGAACGCGACCGCCTCGTCTACAATGCGATCGGCTTCATCGCCGGCTGCGTCATCGCCATCCTGTTCTTCCGCCGCGTCTCCTTCATGATCGTCGCAGCGGCGCCGCCGCTCCTTTCGATTCTGCTCGCGCTCGGCGTGCTCGGCTGGCTCGACTTCCGGCTGAACATGTTCCTCAACGTGATGACGCCGCTGATCATGGTGATCAGCTTCTCGGATTCGATGCAGCTCACCTTCGCCGCACGCGACCGCCTCATCGCCGGCGAGAGCAAGATCCAAGCGTTTCGCGATGCGATCCTCGTCGTCGGACCGGCCTGCGTGCTGACGCATGCGACGGCCGCCGTCTCCTTCATCGCGCTGCAGTTCTCCAACTCCGATCTCATCCGCACCTTCGGCGAAGCCGGATTGATCGCGACGGTGATCGCGCTTCTCGCGGTTCTCTCGCTCGTGCCCGTGCTCGGCGTCCTGCTGGTGCGCAACGAGGAGAAATTTGCGACGCGCGTGAAGGCCGTCGATACCGGCGTCAATGTGCTGCGGCGGTTCTGTGCGTGGATCGCCGTGCGCATGGTTAGCCATCCCGGACTCTACAGTCTCATCAGCGTCATCGTCGTCGCCGGGCTCGCGCTCGTCTATGCGAGCCTCGAGCCGCGCTATCGTCTCGCCGACCAGGTGCCCGACAAGCAGCAGGCGGTGCAGGCGAGCGGACGGCTGGACGCGAAACTCACCGGCGCCAACCCGATCGACGTGCTGATCGAATTCCCCAAAGGTGCGTCGCTCTATGCGCCGGATACGCTGGCGACGATCGCCGCCGTCCACGACATCCTTGAAAAGCAGGCCGGCGTCGGCAACGTCTGGTCGCTAGAGACGCTGCGGCGCTGGCTCGCCGAGAAGGCCGGCAAAACGGATGTCGCGACGCTGAAGGAATATGTCGATCTCTTGCCGGAGCATCTGGTGCGGCGCTTCATTTCCGCCAATCAGGATGCCGTGGTCGTCACCGGCCGCATTCCCGACGTCGATGCGAGTCAACTCCTCCCCGTCATCGACAAGCTCGACAAAACGTTGCAGACCGTGCGCGTCGCCCATCCCGGCTACACGATCTCGGTCACGGGCCTCGCGGCGATTGCCGCGCGCAACAGTGCCGGCATGATCCACAAGCTCAATCTCGGCCTCACCATCGAGTTCATCTTTGTCGCGGCCTTCATCGGCCTCGCGTTCCGCTCGGTGGTGGTGATGTTCGCGAGCATCCTGCCCGGCATTTTCCCGGTCGTGCTGTCCGGCACCGTGCTGTGGCTGATGGGAGAGGGCTTGCAGTTCGCGAGCGTTGTCGCGCTCACCGTATCGTTCGGGCTCGGCCTTTCCGCGACGATTCACTTCCTCAACCGCTTGCGGCTTGAAACGAGCGAGGATGAAGACCCCGCGGTCGGCGTCGAGCGCGCCACTATCTTGGTCGGTCCGGCGCTCATTCTCACATCGGTCGTTCTCGCTTGCGGGCTGGCGGTGACGGTGTTTTCCGATCTGCCGTCGCTGCGTCTGTTCGGCTGGCTCAGCGCCTTCGCGATGCTCGCGGCGCTCACCGCGGATCTCTTGATCCTGCGGCCGACGACGATGTTCCTCGCGACGCTCGCGAAGAAGCTCGGCCTCAAGTCGATCGCATCGCTGCGGTGAGCGTCGGCAAATTACGGGGTGTCGTCCCCGCGAAGGCGGGGACCCAGTACTCGCAGGCCTAGCGGATCATATGCAGACAGGGCGTACTGGATGCCCGCCTTCGCGGGCATGACACCGAGAGGATTCACGAGCCTTCCTTTCGTCACGAAATTGAAAAGCGGCGCGCCGCACCACGGCCGTCATCCTGAGGTGCTCGGCCGAAGGCCGAGCCTCGAAGGATGATTGCTTGTCTCGGGCCGTCGTCCTTCGAGGCTCGGCGCTATTGCGCCTCGCACCTCAGGATGACGGATCAGTCAGACGCGTCGCGCCGGCGCGAAGGAAGCACTCCCTCTCCCCCGCAAGCGGGGAGAGGTGAAGGCGTTCGTGCGTGAGCATCGTTGCGCGCGCCGCCGCTCAGCCCTTGCGCATCGTGATGTGGACTTCCGACAACTCGCTGCCGGGCGAGCGGATCGACACCGCTTGCGTACTGCCGCGCGTGTTCACCGAGAAGTTGGCGTTGAAGTTCGGGCTCGTCGCAACGGCTTCGATTTGGCTGCCATTGGTGCGCCCGGCGACGCTGCCGCTCACGCCGCGCGTGGTCTCGTTGAAGGTACCGGAGACCGTGCCGCCACGATTGACGAGATTGGTGGTGAGATTGATCTGGTAGCTGTCGCTCGCGCAGCGCAGATCGAGGGTCAGGATGCGGGCATGATCGGTCACCGCATAGATCGCACGGCAGCGGATCGATTCGCGCGCGCCGCTCGACAGCGTGATCGTGCCTCTGCCGCTCCAGCGTCCCTCGAACCCGTGGAATGCGCCCTGGGCGTGGGCTGCGGGTGCCGCGGCGGCAATGCCCGCGAGCATGACGACCGCCGTACACAAGCGTGTGAAAAATTGGATCGCGCCTGACATCAATCGAGCCCCATCCCTCTGTGCCGGCTTGCCAAAAACGGCGCCGGATTTGTGAACGCTTCTGGCGGCGGCATAAGACGCCCCGCGCCGTGGCAGTGAAAGCAACTCAGCGGAATTCCACGCCGGCGCGTCTGCGCCGGCAGATTCCCAGTCGTCTGCCATTAGCAGACGACTGCCTTCCCTCTCAAGTCAGCGGCAGGCGCTAAGTCGGCTTTGCCTTAATTTGCCGCGGGGAGCGCCATTCCGGCCACGGCGCGCGGCTAAAGCAATTCCAGGAAAAGTGGAACCCGGTTTTCCGTCCGGAATTGCGAGAAGAACAAAGGCGTCAAGCCCGGTCCAGCCGCCGCAGCACCTCGTCCAACTGCTCCAGGTCCCGATAGAAAATCTGCAGGACACCCCCCTCGCCCCTGTGCGACACGGACACCTGCAGGCCGAGCGCATCGGACACCCGCTTTTCCAGGGCGATCGTATCCGGGTCCTTGCCGCCGCCGCGCGCTTCGCGCCGCACCTCGCGTGCCTGCTTCTTGCCGTCGGCCCGCGCCATCGCCTCGACCTGGCGGACATTGAGACCCTTGGCGACGATCTCGTCGGCAAGTTCCGCGGCGTTCGGCTGGCCCACCAGCATGCGCGCATGCCCGGCGGAAAGCTTGCCCGAGCGAAGATAGGCTTTGACCGTGTCGGGAAGTCTCAGAAGCCGCAGCATATTGGCGACATGCGGCCGACTCTTGCCGACGATCTTGGCCAGATCGTCCTGGCTGTGGCCGAACTCATCGAGCAGCGCCTGATAGCCCATCGCCTCTTCGACGGCGTTGAGGTCGCTGCGCTGCACGTTTTCGATGATGGCAAGCTCGAGCGCTTCCTGATCGTTGGCTTCGAGCAGGACGATCGGCACATCATGCTGGCTGGCGCGCTGCGCCGCCCGCCAGCGGCGCTCGCCGGCGATGATCTCATAAGCGTCGGACGCGCCGGGAGCCGCCCGCACGAGGATCGGCTGCAGCACGCCGCGCTCGCGGATCGAGCTTGCAAGCTCGTTCAGCTCCTCGTCGGCGAAGGTGCGGCGCGGATTGCGCGGATTGGCGCGCAGGAACTCGATCGGGACGCGGCGCTGGCTGCGCCCCCCCTTCTCGACCACAGCCGATTCGTCATCGACGTCGCCGATCAGCGCCGCCAATCCCCGTCCGAGCCGCGAACGTGCCGCCTCGTCTGCCATGGTCATTCTCTACGCCTTTGATCGCTCTCTACGCTTCGCACCACTTCTGTCTGCAACTCTCAGGCGGCTTGGCTAGGCCGCCGGCTCGCTTTCGTCGTCGGCTGCGGCGCGGAACGCCGCGACGCCCTTAGGGAGTACCGCCGCCACGGATTGGGCCGTTGCCCTCCCAAGGCATCGCCAGCTCTGCCGGTCCAACCCTCCGGCGCGCCGACCCCTTCTTTCCCGCATCCGCCATTTCGGCACCGGCAAGCCGAACCTCACCTCGGTCGTGTCGGGGCAAGTCATCTGGCGCACCCACCTCGAAGTCGTTGGACGCGCTCGTCTCAACCCGCCCCTCGGTCTTTCGGCCTTTCTTTAAGTTGTCCGGAGGTTGTCCGGCGCCAAACCGTGCCCGACACCTCCAAACTTCCTTTCCCTTTCCCTGGCCGTTCCCTTTCCTGAGCCTGCTCTTCTTCTCCACTATGCGGCACAAACAAATGAACATAAATCCGCATGTTCTTCTCACGCCGCCCGCAGCGCCTTCTCCCGCTGAATGATTTCCGACGCCAGCTTGAGATAGGCCTGGCTGCCGACGCATTTGAGATCGTAAAGCAGCACCGGCTTGCCGTGGGACGGCGCCTCCGACACCCGCACATTGCGCGGGATGATTGTCTGATAGACCTTCTCGCCCATGAAGCTGCGCACGTCGGTGACCACCTGCCCCGAGAGCTTGTTGCGGACGTCGTACATCGTGAGCACGATGCCGTGGATGGTCAGCGCCGGATTGAGGGTGGCGCGGACCTGCTCCACCGTCTTGAGGAGCTGCGAAAGCCCCTCGAGGGCGAAGAACTCGCATTGCAGCGGCACGAGCACGGCGTCGGCGGCCGCCATGGCATTGACCGTGACCACGTTCAGCGACGGCGGGCAGTCGATGAGGACATAATCGTAATCGCCGGCGTCGCCGCGGTTGACGTCGGCGAGGGCGCGGCGGAGGCGGTAAGCGCGATCCTTGTGCTGGGCGACCTCGAGCTCGAAGCCGGACAGGTCCATGGTGGAGGGGGCGATGTGCAGGCGCGGCACCGCCGTCTCGCGCGCGGCCTGGCGCAGCGTCGCCTCGCCCATGAGGACGTCGAAGGTCGAGCGGCTGCGGTTGCGCCGGTCGATGCCGAGGCCCGTCGAGGCATTGCCTTGCGGGTCGAGGTCGACGATCAGCACCCGCTCGCCGATCGCGGCCAGGGCGGTGCCGAGATTGATGGCGGTCGTCGTCTTGCCGACGCCGCCTTTCTGGTTGGCCAGCACAAGGCTGCGCGGCCGCCGGACGGGCGCGCTGGACGTTTGTTCCGAGGCCGAATCAATTACGGTCACGACTTGGTCCGCCTGCTGGCAGCTTCCACGACCAGGATCGCCGCGTCGGGGTGGGTGACGCTGGGCAACCGTTGGGCTTGGATTCTCCAAGATTTCGAGGCCTCGGTCAATTCCAACCCAACATGTTGTCCCTTCGGGAACACGCCTTTTGCACCTTTTTTGATGAGCGGGGCCGTCCAGCTCAGCAATTTCTCGAGTGGCGCCAGCGCCCGCGCCGTAACGGCATCGGGAACTTCCCCCCAGTGTGGCAGTATGTCCTCGATTCGCCCAACATGAACAAGGGCCGGCAGCGCCAGCCGTTGCACTACATCGGTCAAAAAAGCCGCTTTGCGCTGATGGCTTTCGATGAGATCAACCCGGGCGTTCGGCGTGCCGGCGAGGGCGCAAGCCAGGACGAGGCCCGGGAATCCGGCGCCGCTGCCGAGGTCGATCCACGTTTTCGCATCGGGCAGGGCGTTTCGTAACTGAAGCGAATCGATGATGTGTCGCGACCACACTTGGCTGACAGTCGATGCCGCGACGAGATTCTGCGTCTCTTGCCGCTCGAGAAAGAGGGCGACGAAGGCATCGAGGCGTTCCAATGTTTCACGTGAAACGTCGTGTCCGGCCAAAGCATGCGCGCGATCGGCAGCGACGGCATCGACAAGGTCTTTTGCCAGCGGACGGGGCATTTACGCCGCGTCCGTCTTGCGTCTTCCATCGCGCCGGACCCGCGTCGCCAAAAGCGTTAGCGCCGCCGGCGTCACGCCGTCGATCCGCGCCGCTTGACCGATGGTGCGAGGCCGCTGCGCCGTGAGCTTTTGCCGAACCTCCATGGAAAGGCCGGCGACGGCGGCGTAGTCGAGATCGACGGGGAGGGCGAGCGCTTCATCCTTCCGATAGGCTGCAACGTCGGCGGCCTGCCGATCGAGATACACGGCATAGCGGGCATCCGCCTCAAGGTGGGGAACAAGCGCCTGCGGAATGGCAGTGAGCTCCGGCCATATGGCGGTCAGCCGCTCCAGGATGACATCGGCATAGGACAGAAGCTCGAATGCGCTGCGACGCTGACCGTCCTGATTCAGAACGAGTCCGAATCGATTCGCTTGCGAGGGGCTAACGGAGAGAGATTTCAGAGTCTTACGCGCTTCATCCAGAGCCGTCGCCTTCTCCCCGAACGCGCGCCGGCGCTCCGGACCGACACAGCCGATGGCGAAGCCGCGCGGTGTCAGCCGCTGGTCCGCATTGTCGGCGCGGAGAGAGAGGCGGTACTCTGCGCGCGAGGTGAACATCCGGTACGGCTCGGAGACGCCGCGCGTGACGAGATCGTCGATCATCACCCCGAGATAACCTTCCGCCCGGTCGAAGGTGATCGGACCGCCCCCGCCGGTAAGCGCGGCGGCGTTCAACCCGGCGACGAGCCCCTGGGCGGCCGCCTCCTCATATCCGGTCGTGCCGTTGATCTGCCCGGCCAGAAACAAGCCCGGCATCCGTCGCACCTGCAGATCGGCATCGAGCTCGCGCGGGTCGACATGATCGTACTCGATAGCGTAGCCCGGCCGCACGATCGTGGCCCGTTCCAGTCCTGGAATGGTTGCGATCATCTCCTTTTGGACGCTTTCCGGCAGCGATGTGGAGATGCCGTTCGGATAGACGGTGGGATCGTCCAGGCCCTCGGGCTCGAGGAAGATCTGGTGGCTGTCGCGGTCGCCAAAGCGTACGACCTTATCCTCGATAGAGGGACAATAGCGCGGGCCGCGGCTCGCGATCTGCCCGGAATACATCGGCGAGCGATGGACGTTGGCTTTGATGAGCGCGTGGGTCGCTGCCGTCGTGCGGGTGATCCCGCATTGGACCTGCGGGTTCGGCAGCGTATCCGTCAGCGTGGAAAAGGGCTCCGGCGGAACATCGCCGTCCTGCATCTCCAGCGCCACCCAATCGATCGTCCGGCCGTCTAGGCGAGCCGGCGTACCGGTCTTCAGCCGCCCGAGGCGAAGCCCCAGCCGCTCCAAGGTCGTGGCGAGGCCGATTGCCGGCGCCTCCCCGACCCGGCCGGCCGGAATCTGCGTTTCGCCGATATGGATCAGGCCGCGAAGAAAAGTCCCGGTCGTCAAAACCGCGGCGCCGCAGTCGAAAGATCGACCGTCGGCCAGCCGGACACCGCCGACGCGGCCATCCGCCAGGCGCAGGTCGTCGACCTCCCCTTCGATGACCGTCAAGCCCGCCTGCTCCCGGATCGCCGCCTGCATCGCGGCGGCATAAAGCTTTCGGTCGGCCTGGGCGCGCGGTCCACGCACCGCCGGGCCCTTGCGCCGGTTGAGCACACGGAACTGAATGCCGCCGGCATCGGCGACCCGACCCATGAGGCCGTCGAGGGCATCGATCTCGCGGACCAAATGGCCCTTCCCCAAACCGCCGATGGCCGGATTGCAAGACATCGCGCCGACCGTCGCGAACCGGTGCGTCACCAGGGCCGTGACCGCCCCCAAGCGCGCCGCGGCCGCCGCGGCCTCACAGCCGGCGTGTCCGCCGCCGATCACGATGACGTCGAAGCGTGTCATTCTAAAAGTTCCGAAAAGTCCCTCTGCCTTAGCGCAAAGCCGAGCCACCTTGAAGAGTCTTTTAGACGCCGATGTTTCACGTGAAACAATTCCGGTGCCGGTCGGGCCGCCCAATCGACGCGAATATCACTTGCCGATACAGAAATCGCGAAAGATCACGTCGAGCACATCCTCGACATCGATACGGCCCAAGAGCCGGCCCAATTCGGCGGCCGCAGCCCGCAGTTCCTCAGCCAGTAGGTCGTCATTGCCAGGCGCAAGCTTCGAAGCGCGATTCAATGCCGCCGCCGCGCTCTCTAGCAATAGGCGTTGCCGCTGGCGCGTGACCAGGGCGGCCTCGCCCTGCCCGAGTGCTTCTTCGACAAATCTTTCGAGCGCTTGAAGCAACTCCTCCAGGCCTTGCCCGGTCACCGCGGAGGTCGAAAAGGTCGCCGACCGCTCACCTTTACGCAACTCGCGCGAAGGTTTCGGGAGCGAATCGACCAGATCGGCCTTGGTAAACACGTGCCAAGTCTTTGATTCATGGGCCTCTTTTGCAACCTGCGCGCCCGGCTCCGTGAGCCAGAGCGTCAAGTCCGCCGTGGCGGCGCGGGTGCGCGCCCGAGCGATACCCTCCTGCTCCACCGGGTCCTGCGACTCGCGGATTCCGGCGGTGTCCAGCACCGTCACGGGATATCCGGCGAGGTCGAGATGCACTTCGAGCACGTCCCGGGTCGTGCCCGGAATGGCCGAAACGATCGCGACGTCGCGCCGGGCAAGCGTATTGAAGAGCGTTGATTTCCCCGCATTGGGCGGGCCGGCAATGGCCACGACCAGGCCGTCCCGTACGCGCTCAGCGCGCGCAGCACCTTTCAAAGTCTCGGCAATCTCGCGCGCGAGCTCGGCCACCAACGGCCGGACCTTGGCCCCAAGCTCGGCCGGCACATCGCCCTCATCGGCGAAATCGATGCCCGCCTCGATCAGCGCCAAGGCCTGAAGGATCTTTTCACGCCACCCCTCGGCCCGATGCCCGAGCGCGCCGGTGAGCTGCCGAAAGGCTTGGCGCCGCTGCGCCTCCGTCTCGGCGCCGATCAGGTCGGCGAGCCCCTCCACGGTCGTCAGGTCGATCTGCCCGTTCTCGAAGGCGCGCCGCGTGAACTCGCCGGCCTCCGCCGGCCGCAACCCGTCGAGCCGCGCGAGGGCGTTCAAGGTGCCCTCGAGCACGGCCCGGCCGCCATGGATCTGGAGCTCAGCGACATCTTCGCCGGTCTCCGTTTCGGGTCCGGGAAACCAGAGCACAAGCGCCTGATCGATCGGCTCTTTTGTCGCCGGATCGCGGACCGTGGCCAGGCTTGCACGCCGCGGCGGCGGCACGCGGCCGATCATCGTTTCGAGACCGAATCGAGCCCGGGGGCCCGAGATTCGAATCACGGCGACGGCCGCCAGACCTCGCCCGGATGACAGGGCAAAGATAGTATCTGTGCCAAGCTCAGAATCTGAATTCATTTCATAACAACTCAATCACTTCATGCCGAACCACTATCTGGCCGAACTTGCCAAGATTTGGTGCAGCGCCATTGCCGGCCAACAGCCCCGTGAGAGCACGGCATCCCGCCGCCGTTCCCCTATGCTATAGTGATTGAGAAGAAACGGCCGAGACGGCTCTGCGGTCAAGTAAAGACCCCGAACAAGACGACAGGCGGAGCAACCTCATCGGACAGGGAGGAGGAGGACGATGGCCGAGGTCTCCGTCAAATTCGATGCGGCCGACGACTACGAACGGTTCATGGGCGGCTGGAGCCGGGTTGTCGGCGAAAAATTCCTCGTCTGGCTCGATCCGCCAAAGGGCGCGCGATGGCTCGATGTCGGCTGCGGCACCGGAGCCTTCACGGAATTGATCTTGAAACACTGCGCGCCGCAATCGGTCAGCGCCGTCGACCCGTCTCCCCAGCAAATCGCGTACGCGCGCCAAAAGGTCGCGCCGGCGACGTTCCATGTCGGTGATGCGCTCAGCCTGCCGTTCGACGATGAACAATTCGACGTCGTCGCATCTGCGCTGGTGTTCCATTTCTTGCCGGACCGCGCGAAGGCCTTTGCGGAGATGAAACGCGTGCTGCGGCCAGGCGGCGTCATGGCCGGCTACACGTGGCAGCGCTCAGAAAAAATTGAACGCGCGCCGTACACGCCGATGATGTCGGGTGTGCAGCATGTGGGAGGCGAGGCGAAGGGATCGCCCATCGTGCCTGAAGCCATGCCGGACGGGCTGCGCGCCAGCTTCGACGCCGCCGGCTATCAAGCCATCGCCACGACGAGCATTGAAGCCAGCAAAAGCTTCCCGGATTTCGCCGACTATTGGGCGGCACAGACGCTCCCCTTTTCGCCACCCGGGCAAGCAGTCGCGCGATTAGACGAGCAGCAGCGGGCTCGGCTGCGCGCTCATCTGCTCGCAACATTGCCCACGGCGTCGGACGGCAGCATCACCTATTCGGCCTGCGCGACCGCAGGCAAGGCCCGCCGGCCCGCGTGAACACGCGTGCGATCTTCTCGGCGCATCTTGCGTTGTCCTGGCACCTCGTGTGGCGGATTTGAAGTTCCTAAGATTTTGCAGCCTGCTCAGACAGGAACTTCAAATCCAAAGCCGCACTAGAATCATTAACTTGCCAGTGTCCTTCGATTCCGAAGTTCGATCAGCGCGCGTGGCAACGTATTACGAACTTCAGAATCGGGACATCTAGAGCGGATCATCGTTGCAGAGGATCGATGATCCGTTCCAAGCGTTTATTTCTCGCAATTCCGGACGGAAAAACCGGGTTCCACTTTTCCTGGAATTGCTCCGGATCACGGATATCGCCGATGACGTCCACCGCTTCGCAATCCGCATCTCATCATCAGAATCGGCTGGGCTCCGAGACGAGCCCGTATCTCCTGCAGCACAAAAACAATCCCGTCGCCTGGTGGCCATGGGGCCCGCAGGCGCTGGGCGAGGCGGAGCGGACCGGAAAGCCGATCCTTCTTTCCGTCGGTTACGCCGCGTGCCACTGGTGCCACGTGATGGCGCACGAAAGTTTTGAGGATCCCGCGACCGCCGCCGTGATGAACGACCTGTTCGTAAACATCAAGGTCGACCGCGAGGAGCGTCCCGACATCGATCAGATCTACATGAACGCGCTGCATCACCTGGGCGAGCAAGGCGGCTGGCCGCTGACGATGTTTCTCACGCCGAAGGGCGAGCCGTTCTGGGGCGGGACCTATTTTCCGAACACGTCGCGCTATGGCCGCCCCGCTTTCACCGACGTGCTGCGCGAGGTGGCGCGCCTGTTCCGCGAGGAGCCCAGCAAGATCGAACAGAATCGCGGCGCGCTGATGGAGCGCCTCGCGGAGCGCGCACGTCCCGCCGGGCGCGTCGTGATCGGCTTCGCAGAGCTCGACCGGCTGGCCGAGCAGCTCGGCGGCGCCATCGATCCGGTGCATGGCGGATTGCGCGGCGCGCCCAAATTTCCGCAGGCGTCGCTATTCGAATTGCTCTGGCGTGCGGGGACGCGTGAGGAGGGGCGTAGCTCTGCCTTTCCATCGTCATTGCCGGGCTTGACCCGGCAATCCATCGAGTCTTCGCAAGGAGATGAATCACCGGGTCACGACGCTTCGCGTCGGCCCGGTGATGACGAAGGAAATCTCAACCGCTATCTCCGCGTCATCGATATCACGCTGCGCAACATCTGCGAGGGCGGCATTTACGATCACCTCGGCGGCGGCTTCTCGCGCTATTCGGTCGACGAGCGCTGGCTCGTCCCGCATTTCGAGAAGATGCTCTACGACAACGCGCAGCTCCTCGAGCTGCTGGCGCTCGCATGGCGGCGTACCGGCAACGATCTCTATCGCCGGCGTGCGCGTGAAACCGTCGGCTGGCTCGCGCGCGAGATGACCAATGCGGGCGGCGCCTTCACGTCCTCGCTCGATGCCGATTCCGAAGGCGAGGAGGGCAAGTTCTATGTCTGGTCGCGCGCCGAGATCGAGGCCGTGCTCGGCGCCGACGCCGCTCAATTTGCTGCAGTCTATGACGTGACCGCCGCAGGCAACTTCGAAGGCCGCACCATCCTCAACCGCCTGAAGGACTTGCCGCGCAACATCGCCCGCAGCAAAGCGGACGAGGGCAAGCTCGCGGTGTTGCGCGAAAAACTCCTCGCCGTGCGCGAAAAGCGCGTCCGGCCCGGCCTCGACGACAAGGTCCTCGCCGACTGGAACGGGCTGATGATTTCCGCACTCACACGCGCGGCGCTCGTCTTTGGCGAGCCGGGTTGGCTCGATCGCGCCCAGCGCGCCTTCGCTTTCGTCGCAACGCAGATGACGCGCGGCGATCGGCTCGGCCATTCGTGGCGGGATGGCCGTCTCCTTTTCCCGGGGCTCGCGTCGGATTTCGCCGCGATGATCCGCGCCGCGCTCGCGCTCAACGAAGCGACCGGAGAGGGCGCTTTCCTCGCGCACGCGATCGCATGGCAGACGGCGCTCGACCGTCACTACGCCAATCCCGACAACGGCGGCTATTTCCTCACCGCCGACGATGCCGAAGGTCTCGTCGTGCGCCCGCACGCGACGAACGACGACGCAACGCCAAATGCAAACGCGACCGCGGCCGAAAATCTCGTGCGCCTCGCCGTCGCCACGGGCAACGATGCGTGGCGCGCACGCGCCGACCGGTTGTTCGACGGACTGCTGCCGACAGCCGCCGCCAATGCTTTCGGTCATGCGGCGCTGCTCAATGCGCTCGACTTGCGCCTGCGCGCCAGGGAGATCGTGGTGACGGGCGCGGGCGCGAATGCCGACGCGCTCACGCGCGCCGCGCTGGCGCAGCCCTGGCTCGATCGCATGGTCATGCGCTCACCGCATGCGGACGCCTTGCCCGCGGGCCATCCGGCACGCGACAAGCTCGCCGCAGCGCCGGCAGGCGCCGCCGCCTTCGTCTGCGCCGGCGAAACATGCTCGCTGCCGGCGACGACGCCGGAGCAGCTCGCCGCGCTGCTGTAGATTGCTTCGCACGGCATCGCCCACGCGCTCCTTCACCTCGCCCCGGCGGGAGAAGGTCGCCCCTCCCCTACCCTCCCCCGCTTGCGGGGGAGGGTAGGGGTGGGGGCGGGTGAGAGGCTCAGTCCTCTCGATAGCTCGGCACCCCCTCACCCCAACCCTCTCCCCGCCGGGGAGAGGGAGCGCGCATCTTTGGATTTGACGAAAATCCGACGGTTGACGAGGGCCCGCCGCATCCGG